>NZ_CP017755.1:0-677717 GCF_001854325.1 Cupriavidus malaysiensis | reverse complement strand
TCAGCGCTTCCAGCACCAGCGAGGGGTTCTCGCCCTTGCGCATCACCACGATGCCCGAGACGATGTCGTCCTCGTCGTCCTGGCCCATCAGGCCCTGCGGCGGCGCCGCGCCGATCTTCACCTCGGCGATGTCCTTGACCAGGATGGGCGTGCCGTTGTTCTCCGCCACCACCACGTTGGCGATATCCGCCGAGGTGCGGAAGCTGCCGAGCGAGCGCAGCAGGTACTGCTGGCGGCCGTGCGCGACGGCGCCGCCGCCGGCATTGGCGTTGCCACGCTGCAGCGCGGTGAAGAGCTGGGCCAGCGAGATCTTGTAATCGCGCATCTTGCCCAGGTTGGGGTTCACCTCGTACTGTTTGATGCTGCCGCCGATGGTGACCACGTCGGCCACGCCGGGCACCTGGCGCAGGTTCTTCTCCACCACCCAGTCCTGCAGCGTGCGCAGTTCCTGCGGCGTATAGCCCTTGCCGGCCAGGCGGAAGCGGAAGATCTCGCCGATCGCGGTGGACAGCGGCGCCAGGTCGGGATGCACGCCGTCCGGCAGGTCGACGCTGCGCAGGCGCTCGATCACCTGCTGGCGCGCGGTGACGTCGGTGGCGCGGTCGTTGAAGGTGACCATCAGGAAGGACAGCCCGAACTGCGTGTGCGAGAACACCCGCACCGAGTTAGGGGTGCCGGCCAGCGCGGTCTCGATCGGGATGGTGACCTGGCGCTCGACCTCCTCGGCGGCGCGGCCGGGATAGAGCGTGATGACGTTGACCTGGATGTCGGAGACGTCCGGGAAGGCTTCGATGGGCAGGTTCTTGAAGGCGGCCAGGCCGCCGCCGACGAAGATCAGCAGGCCGAGCCAGACGAACAGCTTCTGGTGCAGGGCGAAATTGACGATGCGCGAAATCATGGGGCGGCCGTCCTCAGTGCTTCGCGTCCGAGCCGGCGGCCGGCCGGCCCTGCTCCGCCGCGCGCGCGGCGTTGACCGCGGTGGCGTCGCGCAGGATGTCCTGCAGGTAGAGGTTGCCTTCGGTCACCACCACCTCGCCGTCCTTGAGGCCCTCGCGCACCTCGGTGATGCCGGGCAGCGACAGGCCGACGCGGATCTGGCGCCGCTCGAAGATATTCGGCGCGGTGCGCACGAACACATAGTTGCGGTTATCGGCCAGGAACACGGCCTTGGCGGGCACCGCGATGCCGTCGAAGGAGGCGGCGCGCAGCTTGGCGGTGACGAACATCTCCGCCTTCAGGCGGCGGTCCGGATTGGGCACGGCCAGGCGCACCTTGACGCTGCGCGCGGTGGGATCGACATAGTCGGCCACCTTGACCACCTTGCCGGTGAAGGTCTCGCCAGGGTAGGCGGCCGACACCAGCTTGACGTCGACACCGGGCTGGAACAGGCCGATGTCGGCCTCGGCGGCATCGAGCTGGGCCCACAGCGCGGTCGGGTCGGTCACCAGGAACAGCGGCGCGGCGGGGGGCTGGTCGGGGCGCAGTTCCATGCCGGGATTGATGTTGCGCTCCACCACCAGGCCCGCGATCGGGCTGCGCAGCGCGAAGCGCTGGTTGACCACGTCGGCGCCGGCCTGGCCGTACTGGCGCAGGGCCGCCTGGGTACGCTGCAGGTCGGCGGCGGCGCGCGCGGCGTCGGCCTGGCTCTGCTCCAGTTCCTTCTGGGCGACGATGCCGGCCTCGTAGAGTTCGCGCTGGCGCGTCAGCGCCTTGGCCGCCACCGCATGATCCGCGGCGGCCTTGCGCGCGTCGGCCTGGGCCGCGCCGAAATCCGGCGAGGTCAGCGTGGCGAGCGCCTCGCCGGCCTTCACGGTGGTACCGGGCTGGACCAGGATCCCGGTGACGCGGCCGGCGAAGGGAGAGGCCACGCGCACGGTGCGGTCCTCGTCCCAGACCAGGCGGCCGGGCAGGCTCACCACGCGCTCGCCGCCGCGCTTGACCGCCTCGCCGGCGATGCCGGGCAGGGCCTTGACGCTGGCCGGGAAGGTCACGGTGGCGCCGCTGACCTTGGGCTCATCGTCGGCCTTGGGCGCCTCGCCCTTGCCGCAGGCGGCCAGGGTCAGGGCCAGGGCTGCCAGCGACAGCGCGGCCAGCCGGGCGGCGGCGCTCGGCGCCGACGGCGGCAGCGGCTGGAGCCGAGGCTGGAGCTGGCGTTGGGACAGGGACTGCGGATCAAGGACGCGGCGCATCGGTACTGACCTGGGAATTCGTGGAAGGAAGGGCCTGGCTCGGCAGGCTGGCGGGGCTGGTGGTGCCGGCGGCCTCCGCCGGGGGCGTGCTGGAACGCTGCAGCGCGGCGCGATAGGCCGACAGCGCCTTGGCGAACTCGCTCTGCACGCCGACCGCGTCGAGGCGCGTCTGGCGCAGCGCGCGGCGCGCATCGAGCAGGTCGAGCACCCCGGAGGCGCCCTTGTTGTAGGCGAACTCGGCGCTGGCGGCCACGCTCTCGGCGGCCGGCAGCACCGCCTCGCGCATCTGGCGCAGCGACTGGCGCGCCGCCTCGACCTGGTCGTGCAGGCGCCCGATCTCGTTCTGCGCCTCGAGCAGCACGCGGTTGCGATCGTCGAGCGCGGCGTAGTAATCCACCTCGGCGCGGCGCGCCTCGCCGCCGAAGCTGTGGCGCACGAACAGCGGGATCGAGATGAACACGCCATAGCTGTTGCCGCTGCCGGTGGTATTCGTCTCGGACACCGGGTAGTGCTCGGCCTGGGCGCCGATGGTGACATCGGGCACGCGGCCGGCGCGGGCCAGGTCGCGCGCGGACGCGGCGGCGGCCAGGCGGGCCTCGGCCGCGGTGACGTCGGGGCGGCGTTCCAGGGTGTCGGGGGCGACCGCCGGCGCCGGTGCGTCCAGCGCGGGCCAGTCGGGCACCAGGCGATTGCTCTGCAGCGTGCCGGGCACGCCGATGGCCTGCGCCAGCATGGCCTTGTCGCGCAGGTGGTCGGCGCTGGCCTGGCGCAGGTCGGCCTGCGCGCGCAGCACGTCGAGCTGCAGCTTGGTCACGTCGGCGCGCGACACGTCGCCGGCCTTGAGGCGGGTCTCGTTGGCCTGCTGGGTGCGGCCGTACAGCGCCACCGTTTCCGTCAGCACGGCCACGCGCTCCTGGCTGGCCGCCGCATCGTAGAAGGCCTGCTCCACCGCCGTGGACTGCTGGGCGGTGACGGCCTGCAGCATCTCGCCGGCGGCGGCGCTGGCGCGCCGGGCGGTCTGCTCGCGCAGGCCGCCCTTGTTGGCGGTCTCGATGAGCTGGTCGATGCGGAAGGTGGAATCCACGGTCTTGCTGCGCGGGCCGCCGCTGCCGACCCCGAGGTGCGGGTTGATGTTGGCCATGCCCAGGCTCAAGACCGGATTGGGCCGCTGCGAAGCCACCTGGATATCGGCCTGGCTGGCTTCCTCGCCGCGGCGCGCCGCGATGATGTCGCGGTTGCAGCGCAAGGCGTCGAGCCTGGCCTGGGCCAGGGTCAGGGCGGCCTTGGCCGGCGGCGGCAGGCAGGGGCCGTCCGGCGGCAGGGGCCCGCTGCCCGCGTGCGCGCTGGCGGCGACGGCGATCAGGGCGGCGGAAGACGCACAAGTCAGGGAAAAACGCACGATCAGAAGGCTTGGGTTCGAATCAGAAGGTGGATGCGGGATCGCGCAAAACTAAAGAGATGTATGGCGCACTTCGCAGTGAATTTTCATCCAGCTGCCGCCATCCGCCGGCTACGCGATGGAATTCCGGCGGATTTCGCCAGAGTGGACTGCGTCCGACGGTCCCTGCGAGATTTAAACCGCAGATGATTACAAACAGCTTTCAAACTGACAAGGAAATACGTTGCCGCGTCGCATTCCCGCACCGGCCGCACCGGCCGCAGCACGGCCGGGTGCCTGTCATCCGGGTAGCAGGCATCACCCGGCATCAGCGCAGCGCTTGCCTGCAGCGGCTCCGGCGCAACAATGTTTTATGATTAAGACTTTGAATCCTGGATCCTGACCCAGGCCGAACGGCGCCCCTGCTCAGCGCGCGGCCCGGCGGCCCCGCCACCTCGCCGGGGCCATGTCGGTCCACTGCCCCCCGCGCCCCCCCTCGCTTCGATCTCCCGACGATGTCCACCTATTCAATACTGCCCTTCCTCGCCCTCTTCACCCTCGGCGGCCTGCTCGGCGCGGTCGGCGGACTGTTCGGCATCGGCGGCGGGCTGATCGCCATCCCGGCGCTGGGGCTGCTGTACGGCATGGACCAGCAGCTGGCGCAGGGCACGGCGCTGGTGATGATCGCGCCCAATGTGCTGATCGGCTTCTGGCAGTACCGGCGGCGCGCCGAGATCCCGCTGCGTACCGCGCTGCTGCTGGGCATGTCGGCCGTGCTCGCCACCTACGCCGCGGCACGCCTGGCCACCGCGCTGGATGCCGCGCTGCTGCGCCGCATCTTCGCCGCCTTCCTGATCGGACTGGCGCTCTACTTCTGGTGGCGCCTGCTGCCGGGGCGCGCCGCCACGGCGCAGCGGGCGCGGCTGTCGCCGCGCTGGCTGCCGCTGGTCGGCGTGGTGGGCGGGGCCTTCTCCGGTTTCTTCAGCGTGGGCGGCGGCGTGGTGGCGGCCCCGGCCCTGGTGGGGCTGTTCGGCCAGCGCCAGGCCGCCGCGCAGGGGCTGGCGCTGGCCTTGGTCACGCCGGGCGCGCTGGTGGCGCTGGCCGCCTACGCGCACGCCGGCCAGGTCGACTGGGCGGCGGGCCTGCCGCTCTCGCTGGGCGGCATGCTGACCATCTCCTGGGGCGTCGCGCTGGCGCACCGGCTCCCCGAGCGGCGCCTGCGCGCGCTGTTCGCCATGTGCCTGCTGGCGATCGCGCTGGTGATGCTGGTGCGCGGCTGAGGCCGCCGCGCCGTGGCGGCCCCGAACGCACCGGACGTCAGAACGGGTAGTGGCGCGGCGCCGTCTGCACCGTCACCCAGCGCAGTTCGGTGAAGGCATCGATGCCGGCCTTGCCGCCGAAGCGGCCGTAGCCGGAGTGCTTCATGCCGCCGAACGGCATCTGCGCTTCGTCATGCACGGTGGGGCCGTTGATATGGCAGATGCCCGCCTCGATGCGCGCCGCCACCTGCCAGGCGCGTGCGATATCGCGGCCGAACACGGCCGAGGAGAGGCCGAACTCGTTGTCGTTGGCCGTGGCGATGGCGGCCTCCACCCCCTTGACGCGCACCACCGCCTTGACCGGCGCGAAGGACTCCTCGCGGAAGATCCGCATCGACGGCGTGACATGGTCGAGCACGGTGGCCGGCATCAGCGTGCTGTCGGCCTTGCCGCCGCACACCAGCGTGGCGCCCTGCGCCAGCGCGTCGTCGATCAGGGCATTGCAGCGCTCCACCGTGGCCAGGTCCACCACCGAGCCCAGTACCACCGGGCCCTGGCGCGGGTCGCCCAGCGGCAGGCTGCGCGCCTTGGCGGCGAACCTGGCGACAAACGCATCGGCCACCGCCTCATCGACCACGATGCGCTCGGTGGACATGCAGATCTGCCCGGAATTGGCGAAGGCGCCGAAGGCCGCCGCGGCCACCGCGGCATCGAGGTCGGCGTCGTCGAGGATCACCATCGGCGCCTTGCCGCCCAGTTCCAGCACGACCGGCTTCAAGTACTTGGCGCAGGTCTGCGCGATCAGCCGGCCCACGCGCGTGGAGCCGGTGAAGTTGACGCGGCGCAGCGCCGGGTGGGCCACCATGGCCTCGACCACGGCGCCGGCGTCGGCCGGCGCGTTGGTGACGAAGTTGACCACGCCGGGCGGCAGGCCCGCCTCCTGCAGCGCTTCGATGATCAGCCCGTGGGTGGCCGGGCACAGCTCCGAGCCTTTCAGCACCACGGTATTGCCGCAGGCCAGCGGGGTGGCGATGGCGCGCACGGCGAGGATCACCGGCGCGTTCCACGGCGCGATGCCGAGGACCACGCCGGCCGGCTGGCGCACTGCCATGGCCAGGCTGCCGGGCACGTCGGAGGGAATCACCTCGCCGGCGATCTGCGTGGTCAGGGCGGCGGCCTCCAGCAGCATGCCGGCGGCCAGGTGCACATTGAAGCCGGCCCAGATGGCGGACGCGCCGGTCTCGGCCGCCATGGCGGCGGTGAAGTCCTCGGCGCGCGCTTCCAGCGCCTTGGCGGCGCGCATCAGCAGCGCGCGCCGCTCGCCCGGGCCCAGCGCGGCCCAGGCCGGGAACGCCTGCGCGGCAGCCTCGACCGCCGCCACCGCGTCCTCGGGCGTGGCGGCGGGCGCGCGCGTGGCCACGCTCTGGTCGAGCGGATTGCGCCGCGCGAAGGTGGCGCCGTTGGCGGCCGCGCGCATGGCGCCGCCGATCAGCATCTGGATATCCTGCATGGCTGTCCTCGTCTCCTGGTTCGTGATGGCGCCGTGATGGCGGCGCGACGCTGCGCCGGCCCTGGCCGGCGGTGCCGTGCCACGCAGGCGATGGTAGGCAAGGCCCGCGCGCACCGCTGTGCCGGGCGTGCACTTCGGGCTGTGCGCGGCGTGCAAGCCGGCCGGGGTTAACCCCGAGCGGGCCGCCGCGGCCGGTGCACGGGGCAGCCCTATAATGCAGCGGATCCGGCCATGGCCGGACGCACGGCAGCCCCCACGAACGCCACCACGAACGCCCATCCTCATGCAGACCGTCACCACCCTGACCACCGAACCGCTCGCCCCGCGCGAGCGCGCTGCGGCGTGGCGGCAGTGGATGCACGAGCATTTCGGCGGGCTGCAGTCGGATCTCTACGGCGCTGGCGAAAGCACCGATCACGCCGATCGCACAGATAGCGCGGGCTTCCGCGGCAGCCTGTGCGCCTGCCACGCCGGCGGCGTGATCCTCACGCGCCTGCGCGCCGACCGCCACCGCGTGCTGCGCAGCCGCGCCCTGGCCCGCCAGAGCGAGCAGCCTTACCTGAAGATCGTGGCGCCCGCGCTTGGCGTGGCCGAGGTCGAGCAGGCCGGACGCACCGCGCAGGTGGGCGCCGGCGCCTGGGCCATCTATGACACCACGGCGCCCTACGCCGTCTCGAACCCGCTCGCGTGCGAACACCTGGTCGTGATGGTGCCCAAGGAACGCATCGCCGCCTCTGGCCTGCGCCTCGACGCGCTGATGGCGCGCCAGGTCGGCGGCGCGGCCGGGATCTCGCGCGTGGCGCTCGAATCGATGCGCCACACCTTCCGCGAGCTGCCGCACATGAGCGATGCGGCCGCACACGGCGCCGGCGAAATGCTGCTGCAACTGGTGCAGCTGTCGCTGCTGGAACTGCAGGGCGTGGAGAGCGCGCCCAGCCAGCGCGCGCTGCTGCTGGACCGCATCCGCCAGGCCATCGGCGCGCACCTGCGCGACCCGGGTTTCACCCCCGAGCGGCTGGCGCAGCTGCTGAACTGCAGCCGCCGCCACCTGTACAACGCCTTCTCCGGCAGCGGCGAGACGCCCGCCGAGCGCATCCAGCGCCAGCGCCTGGAAGGCTGCATGCGCGACCTGCGCGCCCCGCAGCTGGCGGGCCGCTCGATCACCGAGATCGCGCTGTCCTGGGGCTTCGGCAACCTGTCGCACTTCAGCCGCGCCTTCCGCGCGCACACCGGCCTGAGCCCCAGTGAATACCGCGAACATCGCGGGAGTCCCGGGCAGGCGCGGCCCTGAAGCCCAGGCCGCCGCGCCGGAGACATCAAGAACATCAAGGCATCAGGATTTCAGGGCATCAAGGCGACAGCGCGATGGCGCTCAGGTGCGTGCCGAGCGCGATGCCGCCGGCGCCGCTCGCGGCCGTCAGCGCGCCCCGGCATTGTCAAGTGCGGGCGGGAACGGAAGCGCCGCAGCGCCGCCAGCCGGCCGGCCGAGCCGCCACGTGACGCAGGCTCCGCTGGACAGGGGAGATAACGGACAGCATGGCGGACGGCGTTACGGGCGCGTTACGGACACCGTAACGCGGGAAGCGCCCTGAACGGGCTCCGGCGACGGCCCGTGCCAATCCCCGCCTCCACCCGCGGATCCTTGCGCCACAAGGGATTGTGGGCAATCGAAGGCAGCGCGGCCGGCGCCGCGCGACAGCCCGAGGGCACGGGCACGCCAATTGCAGTCCGACCTCTCCGAGTCAAACAACGATCTTAGAGGGGAATTACCGTGCGCAATCCGCATCTCCTGCTCGGCATCACTGTCGGCACCCTGGTCCTGCTCGGCGGCTGCGCCAACGGCAGTGACGGCGCCATGGGCGCAACCGGCCCGGCCGGCACGGCGGGCACCGCCGGCAGCCAGGGCACTACCGGCGCCACCGGCAACGCAGGCCCGCAAGGCACCACCGGGGCCACCGGCAACAATGGCAGCAATGGCAGCAATGGCACCACCGGTGCCTCGGGCGCGACCGGCACCACCGGCACCACGGGTTCGACCGGAGCGACCGGACCGTCGGGCAGCACCGGCGGGACCGGCGCCACCGGTGGCACCGGCGCGACGGGTGGCAGCGGCGCCACCGGACCGACCGGCGCCACGGGGTCCACCGGCGCCACCGGCCCCTCCGGGCCATCGGGCACGACCGGGTCCACCGGCACGACCGGATCCACTGGCTCCACCGGCGCCACGGGCGCCACCGGCCCCTCGGCGCTCAACCAGCTCGGCACCACCATCGGCGGCGTCGGCAGCGCGGTCAGCAACCTGGGCCAGGGCGCGCTGGCGCCGGTCACCCAGCCGGTGGGTTCGGTGGTCAGCCAGGTCGGCGGCCTGGTCGGCAACCTGAGCCCGCAGTCCGTGACCACCCCGGTCACCCAGCTGACCACCACGGTCGGCAAGGCTATCGAGCCCCTCACCTCCGCGCTGGTCAGCACCACCCAGACCCTGGGCCAGGCCACCGGACTGGGTGCGCCGGTCAACAACCTGCTCACCACCGTGGGCGGCGCGGTCGGCCAGGTCGGCAACCAGCTCACCCAGACCAATGCACCGATCGTCTCCACCCTGGGCGGTGTCGTCAGCACCACCGGCGCCACGGTGGCATCGCTCGGCGGCCTGCTCAATGCGCCCACCGGCGGCACCGGTGGTACAGGCGGCACCGGCAGCAATCCCCTGGCACCGGTCACCAGCCTGCTCGGCAGCCTCGGCGGCACGCTCGGCGGGAGCAGCGGCAGCAGCAGCGGTCCGCTGGCGCCGGTCACCAACCTGCTGGGAGGCCTGACCGGCGGACTGCAGAACGGCGGCAGCAGCGGCAGCAATCCGCTCGCCCCCGTCACCAACCTGCTCAGCGGGGTGGCCGGCGGCAGCGGCGCCGGCAGCGGTAGCGGTAGCGGCGGCGGCACCAACAGTCCCGCCAACCTGCTGGCGCCGGTCACCAACCTGGTCGGCGGCCTGACCAGCGGGCTGAGCGGCAGCGGCAGCAGTGGCAGCAGCAGTGGCTCGACCGCCAGCCCGCTGGCGCCGGTCACCAACCTGCTGGGCGGCCTGACCGGCCAGAAGAAGAACTGAGAGAACTGAGGCACGGCAGCGAGGCCGCGCCGGTGCCCCGCGGGGATGCCGGCGCGGCCTTCCCCGCCCGCCTGCCCCGTTTCAGCCGGCGCGCCCGCGCCGCGCCACCTCGCTCTCGGCATGCTGCCGCACGCGCGCCAGCATGCGGCGCCGGATCATCCCGCTGACCGGCCGGATCAGGTACCAGTACGGCGCGAACTGACGCCGCACCGCCGCCGTCGGACAGAACACGCGCGTCTCGGTACGCAGCACCGTGCGCCCGGCGGCGTCGCTGCCGGTGTCGAAGCCCATCACCAGGCTGCACACATCGTTGCGGCCGTGCATGCGGAACTGCTCGGGCGAACGGATCTCCACCAGGCCGTAGTCGGGGCGCCAGAACGCCCCCGTCAGGCCGAAGGCGAGCCCGCGGTCACCGTCGCGACCGAGAAAGGTGAAATCGTCCAGGTCGAGCGGCTGCCGCTGCGACAGCCCGAACAGCCGCGTCGGCAGTTCGCGCAGGCGGATGGCCGTGCGGATGAAGGGATCGTCCTGGGCGCGCTGGCGCGCGGCATGGTCCAGCACGATGCCTGCCGGCGCGTCGATGGTGATGGCGTGGCGCTCGTGGAAATCGAAACGGGGCAGGAACTGATCGAGCAGGGTCATGGCGCGGCGCACTCCGGCGTGCATCAACGGACAGGGCGACACTATGCCATGCCGCCGCGCCGCGCCCGATCTGGTATGAAGCGGCGCGCCGCTCAGTCGTCCAGCTGCGCTTCGATGCGGGCCGTCAGGCGGGAAAACCAGAGGCGCAGGGCCGGATCCAGCGGCGCCAGCGGCAGCGAGCAGGCGAGGATGCGGTAGACGCCGCTGCGCGGCAGCTTGGATGCACTGGCCGGATCCAGCCAGGCCGGATTGGCGGCCAGCAGCTCCAGGGTCTCCAGTCCGATCAGGATAGGCCACAGGCAGGCCAGGCGCAGACGCAGCGCGGTGGCGGGAATGGCCAGCGTGTAGTCGATCGCTGCGCGGAAATGCGCCAGCGCGGTACGCAGCAGCTCCTGCAGCAAGGGCCGGGCTTGCCGCGACGCCTCCGGCTGCAGCAGGTCCTGCGGCTGCAGGCCGCAGCGCGCCAGCATCGGCTGCGGCAGGTAGCAGCGCCCGATGCGCAGGTCCTTGCCGCAGTCGCGCAGCACGTTGACGAGCTGCAGCGCCTTGCCGAAGCGCACACCGCGCGCCAGCATGACGGCCGGTTCGTCCTTGAGCGTGCCGGGCAGGTGAGCGTACGTCATCCGGGTCCAGAACTCCCCCACGCAGCCGGCCACCAGGTAAGTGTAGGTATCGAGTTCCGCCGCTGCCTGCAGCGCGACGATGCGGCCCGAGCGCTCGTCGGGAAAGGTGCGCAGGTCGAATTCCATGCCCTCGGTGAGTGTGGACACGATCCCGCGCACGGCCTGACGGTCGCCGGCATCGAGCTGCGCCAGCACATCCAGCGCGGGTCCCAGCGATTCCAGCAGGACGCGCTCGTCCGACTGCGCCTGCTGGGCGCCGACTTCCTCGGCCAGGCGCCGCACCAGCGTGCCGTCGTCGGCGGCGCCGTTGACCCGCTCGCGCAGCGACAACAGCAGGGCCAGCCGTTGCTCCGGCGGAATCAGCGAGGTGTCGGCGATGGTATCGGCGGCCCGCGCCAGCAGGTAGGCCAGGCCGACCGGATCGCGCATGCCATGCGGCAGGACGCGCAGCGTCAGGTAGAAGGAGCGCGAGACGCCTTTCAGGAGCGGACCGAGCAGGAAGGCCCGGGAAGAATCGGACATGGCGGGAGATGCGGAATGGAGCGACAAGGCCGCGCTGCGGGAGGAGCGCAGCGCGCGCAGCCGCATTGTATCTTCCTGCGCTCCACGCGCTGCCCGGAAAGAAGCGGGCGGCCCGACTTGCGGGCTCCCGGCTGTGGGCGATCGAAGGGAAATAGGCGAACGGGGCGGCCTGGAGCGGCGGCCCCGTTCGTGCGTGGCGCGGGCAGGCCTCGATGCGAGCGGCTTACGCCGCGACGAAGCCTGCCGCGACCACAAGGTGAAAGGGCGAAAGGACGAATGGACGAATGGACGAAATGGCCCAGGGAAAGAGGCCGGCCGGAGCGGCGCGCGCGATGCGATTCGCCCGCCTCCGCTCCAGCCGGGCAACGTGCCCGAAGGCGACGGCCGCCAGTCCCGCTCAGGCCGTCACCCTGCGTCCGGCACGCCGGACGCCGGTCAGTCGCGGATGCTGCCGTAGTTGACGCCGGCAAGCGGCATCCACGCGGCATTGCCGCTCGAGCTGCTGCTCTTCACGAGGCCGAAGTTCAAGCCAACGAGCGTGCCATATTGCTGGGCGTAAGCCGGCACCTGCGCGACGCGGGTCGTCGTCGTCGAGCGCTCGATCGTGCCGAAATTCGCGCCCGCCAGGCCACCCAGCCGTGCGTAGTAGCCACCGGAAACCGTGCCGGCCGACGAAGACGATGCGATCGCCCCGCCGTTGAAGCCGACCAGGCCGCCGACTTGGCTGCTGTGGCTTCCGCTCGCCGAACCGGTCGAGCTGGACTTCTCCACCGATGCGCCCATGTAGTTCTCACCGATCAGACCGCCGACATAGGCGCGCTGGTCGCCCGCGACGTCACCGGATGCGCTCGACGACGACACGCGGCCGGCGTTCAAGCCGACCAGGCCGCCGACCTTGCCCGAGCCCACCACGGTGACCGAGCCCTTCGCATCGGAGCCGAGCACCGAACCCGTGTTGCGGCCGACGAGCCCGCCGGCGACGCTGTCAAACATGGCCAGGACCTTGCCCGACGCAGTCGATCCGTCGACGGTGCCGCTATTGGTCGCCGCGAGGCCGCCGATGACGCTCTCGAAATCGCCGGTGACCGAACCCGTCGACGCCGATGCCTTCACGGTGCCCGCATTGGCACCGACCAGCCCGCCGGCCCGCGACATCATGCCGGCCATCACGCTGGCCTGCGACGACGATGCGCGGATCGCGCCGTCGTTCACGCCGACCAGACCGCCCGCCGTCGCGAAGTCACCCCCGACCACCTCGCCGCCAGCCGACGAAGCGAGCACTTCGCCGCTCGCCGCATTGCGGCCGACCAGCCCGCCTGCGATGCCGCCCCTGCCCACCATGACGTTGCCGCTTGCGCTCGACGCGTCGACCTTGCCGGCGTTATGCCCGACCAGGCCCCCGGCCACGCCGGCAGCACCGGCCTCCACGGTGACGCTGGACGTCAACTCGCGCAGGCTCGCGAAATTGGCACCGACGAGGCCGCCGACGTTCGACGCACCGGCCGTCACCCTGCCGGCTGCCGTCGATGCGTGGATGACGCCGCGATTCTCACCGGCCAGGCCGCCCACGCGAGCCATGTCGCCAGCTTTCACGAGCCCGTTGAACCCGGATGCATCCACCCGTCCGGCATTGTGGCCGACGAGACCGCCCACGGTCGCAATGTGCCTGGCCTCCACGTCCGCGAAGCCCGTCGATCCCTTGACCACGCCGCCGGCGTTGCTGCCGACCAGTCCACCGATGCGGCCGCCGGCGCCGAGCGCTGCCACGGTGCCCGTGACCGTCGACGCATCGACGACACCACGGTTTTCCCCGACCAGCCCGCCTGCGTTGCCGGTCGAGTAACTGACGACCTGCACGTCGGCACGGCTGTTGCGGATCATCGCGTCGTCGGAGCCCGGCGCCATGAACGAGATATTCTCACCGACCAGGCCTCCGACGGCCTGCGCATCCCTGCCACCGACGACGCGCCCCATCACGGCTGCGCGCTCGATCGATCCACCCCAGTTGCTGCCGACGAGCCCGCCGACGAAGGTGCGCCCCTCGCCTCCCACATAGACGTTCGTCGCCTTCACATCCGAGATGCTGCCAGTGTTGTAGCCGGCCAGCGTGCCGACGCTGGCCGGCGACCAGCCGTACGGCACGACAGCTTGAGCCGACACCTTGTCCAGACCGAGGTTGGCGATATGGCCGGAGTTGACGGCGAAGAGACCGACGGCATTGCTGCCCTGATTGGAAACCGACAGATCGCTGATGGTGTTGCCAAGTCCATCGAACACGCCGTCGAAGGCGCCGCGCGCGCCGATGCTCCGGAACGCCGCGCCCTTGCCGTCGACCGCGTTGCCCAGCACGTAGCGCCCCTTCAGGTCACGGTCCACGTTGCGCAGGTCCGCCACGTCGTGGATCACCTGGTAGGCGTCACCGTTCGCCGAGAACGAGGCATTGCGGCCCGACAGCGTCACCGATGCCTTGTCCTGCGCGAAGCGGTGGCCCTGCGCCGAGTTCAGCGCCAGCGCGGCCTGCTCGCCCGTCAGCGCCAGCTTGTCGTCCACGCGGATGCCGCCGGCCGCGTTCACCGCCACGCCCGCCTTCGCCCCGCTCGCCGTCAGCGCCTGCTGCAGCGCCACGTCGCCCTGCTGCGACGTCAGCGTCAGCGCGTGGTCGCTCGACCAGTTCACCGCGCCGTTCACCGACAGGTCGCCCGACGTGTTGCTCAGCGCCACATTGCTCGTGCCCAGCGCGCGCGACAGCGTCTGCGCACCGATCGCGCTGTCAGCGCCCTCGACGTTCGCGTTCGCCGACTCGATCGTCCACGTGCCGGTGCGGCCCGCGGCACTGCGCGTATCGACCTGCGCATCGTCCGCCACCTGCACGCGCTCGCCGCGCGTCGCCACCGTGCCGCCGGCCGCGTTCAGCTTGCCGCCGACCTTCACCAGGCCGCCGTCCAGCACGATCTTGCCGTCACGCGCGCTCAGGCCCTGCGCTTCGATGGTGCCGCTGTTGTTCACCACCGCGTTCAGCAGGCCGTTGGCCGCGCGCGCCGTCATCAGCACCTCGCCGCCGTCCGCCTTCAGCAGGCCGCCGTTGCTGGCCTGCGCGTCCATCGCGCCGCCTTCCACCTGCAGGTTCAGCAGGCCCTTGCCGTCGAAGTTCACGTGGAACGCCTCACCCGCGCCCAGCGCCACGCGGCCCGCCTGCGCCCGGATCACGCCCGTGTTCGACACGCGCGCGCCCAGCAGCGCCACGCTGCCGCCTTCGGCCGCCGTGATCGTGCCGGCGTTCTCCACCGACTGGCCCGAGGCACCCGCGAAGCGGTAGTTGCCCGCCAGGAAATCCGCGTCCGAGATCTCCTTCGTCGACGCCACCAGGCCGCCCACGTTCACCTGCGAACCCGCGCCGAACACCACGCCGTTCGGGTTGACCAGGAACACCTTGCCGTTAGCGTCGATCTGCCCCTGGATCTGGCTGCCGTTGTTGCCGATCACGCGGTTCAGCGCGATCGACTGGTTGGTCGGCTGGTGGAACGCCACGCGCTCACCGCCGCCCACGCTGAAGTCCTGCCAGTTGGTGACCAGGCGGTCGGTCTGCTGCTGGATCGACATCGACTTGCCGTCCGCCGAGCGCGAGATGTCCGCCTGCCCCGACACGATGGCTTCCCCGGTCGGCAGCGCGAAGGCCGGCAGCGCCGCCAGCCCCAGCAGCGACAGGGAGGCGGCCGCGAGCCGCTTGCCGCCGCCCGACTTGCCATGCCGGCGCGCGGTTTCGCTCGCCACGCACCAGCCACCCTGGGCCTCATTCCATACCAGCGAATAGGTCTTATTCATTTCCAATCCTTCTTCATACTTCGTTAAAACAGGTCCATCTGCGATGGACCTCCGATCAGGCCGTCCGGCAAGGCCGGGCGGCCCGAACCCCGATGCCCGACAGGCAGGCCGTCGAACCCGGTGCACCGCGAAGCGGCCGAGCAACGGAATCGACCCGCCGTTGCCGATCGATTCGCATACCTGAATGAAAAATGAAGGGCTGCAAGCAACGATTCGCGGCCTGCATCGCGGATATCGACACGACTGGTGCCGGGCATGCCTGCATCGCGTCATGCGACACGGAAAAGCCGGCCCTGATCGGACCGGCCGCGACTCGATTGCCGCCTTCGAAGAACGGGATGGGCGAGCAGCGCCACATCCCGCGTTGACGCGGATTACCGCTTGCCGTCGATCATCCCGATATTGAGATCGGCAAACGGTTCAGCCGATGCCGCGCCCGTCGTATGGCTCGATTCGATGCGTCCGGTGTTGATCGCGGCGAAACCGCCGGTAAACACCGGCCGCGCCTGCGTCGGGTATTCGATCTTCGAGCTCGTCCGGGAAGAACGGATCGTGCCGGCGTTCCCGCCCACGAAGCCGCCGCCCCACGAAGCCGCGCTCGACACCGTTCCCGACGATTCCGAATCGGAGATCAGCGCCTCGTTCCAGCCTGCAAAGCCGCCGATGAATCGCCCGCCGGCGACCGTCACGTTGCCGGACGCCTTCGAGCCGCTCACGACGGCACCCCGGCCCTTGTTGACGCCGACCACACCGCCCACATAGCTGTCGCGCCCTGCGGAAACGTTCGACGTCGAACTCGACGATGCAATGGTGCCGTGGTTCTCGCCGACAAGGCCGCCGATCGTGTTGTCCAGGCCGCCGCGCACCGTACCGCTCGACCGCGAATCTTCGATCGTCCCGTCGTTGACGGCCACGAGCCCACCGACCTTGCTCGTGTTGCCTGCGCTCACGCTGCCCTCCGCCGCACTCTGGCGAATCGCGCCGGCATTCGCACCCGCAAAGCCACCCACCGTGGTCGCACCGTTTCCGCTTACGTTGCCGGATGCGTGCGACGCGGCGATCTCGCCTCTGTCGTTGCTGCCGATAAACCCGCCGATCGTGCTGCCCGCCGCTGCAACAACGTTGCCGCTTGCCGATGCGTCGCGAATGGTGCCGCCGGAATTGCTGCCGACCAGCCCGCCGACCGTCGCTCCGGTCGTTGCGCTGACGCTGCCGCTCGCCGACACGTTCGACAGCTCCGCATTGGCGCTCCAGCCGATCGCGCCGCCAACCGTGCTCGCTTTTCCGGCCGACACTGCCATCGACGAAGCCGAGCGGTCGATCGCACCACCGGCCGCGAAGCCGACCAGACCGCCCGCGATCAAGTTGTCGCCCACCGTGAGCCTGCCACTGCTCGACGAATTCGCCACGGTCGAATCCGAGTTCATGCCAACGAGGCCGCCCGCCATATACATGCCGCCCGAAATCTGTGCCTTCGGGGTCGTGATCTCGGCATCGGCGCGACTGTTCACGATCCGTGCGCCGGCGACGTTCTGGGCGGCAATCCCGCCGATCGTCATCGTCCTGTCGTTGCCGCTGACACGGCCCTGGAAGCGCGCGCTGTCGACGACGCCGCCGTCGTTCACGCCGACGAGTCCGCCGGCAACGCTATAGCCCGTGCCGATGGACGAGACGGTCATTCCCGACGCGCGCACGTTCGAAACCGTTCCCCGGTTGTAGCCGACAAGACCGCCGATTCCCGCAACGCTGCGACCTGCCGCACCGCTCACGGCAAGCGAATCGAGCGCAAGATTGGCGATACGGCCGCGATTCGCGGCAAACAGGCCGACGGACGGGCTGCCACCGGTGACCTTCAGCCGGGAAACCGTGTTGCCGAGACCATCGAACACGCCGTCGAACGAGCTGTTCGCAGCGATGCTCTGGAACGCCGCGCCCTTGCCGTCGACCGCGTTGCCCAGCACGTAGCGTCCCTTCAGGTCACGGTCCACGTTGCGCAGGTCCGCCACGTCGTGGATCACCTGGTAGGCGTCACCGTTCGCCGAGAACGAGGCGTTGCGGCCCGACAGCGTCACCGACGCCTTGTCCTGCGCGAAGCGGTGGCCCTGCGCCGAGTTCAGCGCCAGCGCGGCCTGCTCGCCCGTCAGCGCCAGCTTGTCGTCCACGCGGATGCCGCCGGCCGCGTTCACCGCCACGCCCGCCTTCGCCCCGCTCGCCGTCAGCGCCTGCTGCAGCGCCACGTCGCCCTGCTGCGACGTCAGCGTCAGCGCGTGGTCGCTCGACCAGTTCACCGCGCCGTTCACCGACAGGTCGCCCGATGTGTTGGTCAGCGCCACATTGCTCGTGCCCAGCGCACGCGACAGCGTCTGCGCGCCGATCGCGCTGTCCGCGCCCTCGACGTTCGCGTTCGCCGACTCGATCGTCCACGTGCCGGTGCGGCCCGCGGCACTGCGCGTATCGACCTGCGCATCGTCCGCCACCTGCACGCGCTCGCCGCGCGTCGCCACCGTGCCGCCGGCCGCGTTCAGCTTGCCGCCGACCTTCACCAGGCCGCCGTCCAGCACGATCTTGCCGTCACGCGCGCTCAGGCCCTGCGCTTCGATGGTGCCGCTGTTGTTCACCACCGCGTTCAGCAGGCCGTTGGCCGCGCGCGCCGTCATCAGCACCTCGCCGCCATCCGCCTTCAGCAGGCCGCCGTTGCTGGCCTGCGCGTCCATCGCGCCGCCTTCCACCTGCAGGTTCAGCAGGCCCTTGCCGTCGAAGTTCACGTGGAACGCCTCACCCGCGCCCAGCGCCACGCGGCCCGCCTGCGCCCGGATCACGCCCGTGTTCGACACGCGCGCGCCCAGCAGCGCCACGCTGCCGCCTTCGGCCGCCGTGATCGTGCCGGCGTTCTCCACCGACTGGCCCGAGGCACCCGCGAAGCGGTAGTTGCCCGCCAGGAAATCCGCATCCGAGATGTTCTTCGTCGACGCCACCAGGCCGCCCACGTTCACCTGCGAACCCGCGCCGAACACCACGCCGTTCGGGTTGACCAGGAACACCTTGCCGTTGGCGTCGATCTGCCCCTGGATCTGGCTGCCGTTGTTGCCGATCACGCGGTTCAGCGCGATCGACTGGTTGGTCGGCTGGTGGAACGCCACGCGCTCACCGCCGCCCACGCTGAAGTCCTGCCAGTTGGTGACCAGGCGGTCGGTCTGCTGCTGGATCGACATCGACTTGCCGTCCGCCGAGCGCGAGATATCCGCCTGCCCCGACACGATGGCTTCCCCGGTCGGCAGCGCGAAGGCCGGCAGCGCCGCCAGCCCCAGTAGCGACAGGGAAGCGGCCGCGAGCCGCTTGCCGCCGCCCGACTTGCCATGACGGCGCGCGGTTTCCCCGACCACCGCCCAGGTACCCTGGGCGTCGTTCCACACCAATGCGTAGGTCTTGTTCATGCTGGTTTCCCTTCTTGTCATTCACGTCAGTAGGAATCCCGTCCACAGGACGAGGTACGACAGAGCGCCTCAGAAGTACTGAGTCGCCTGAAGCCATACGCTGGGCGCGCGCGCCGGCGAGCCCGCAGCCGAACTGAGCGGCCAGGCCGCGGTCAGGGTGGCCTGCCGCTTGCCGTCGCTCCAGCCGGCGCCGACGCCGGCCGCCTGCAGCTGCTGGGTGTTGCGCTCGCGCGTCCACGGATGCTTGTTGAACTGCACCTGGCCGGCGTCGACGAAGGCACTGAGCTGCCAGCGCGGCGCGGGCAGGTAGCGCAGCTCGGCGCTCGCCTGCCAGCCCTGGTCGCCGCTGCCGGCGCCTAGCGCGTAGGCGCGCACGCCGTAGGGGCCGCCCAGGCTGAATTTCTCCGAGCCGTCGAGGTTGCGCGAGGCAAGTTGTCCGCTGAACTGCGTGTAGAGCTGGAAGCGGCGGCCGAGCGCCTGCAGGCGCAGCGCGCTCACGTTCAGCTTGGTGAAGCTGCCCATGGCCTTGGTGTACCGGTCCGAGCCGAGTGCATCATTGCCACGTAACCGGCCGAGGCCCAGCGTCAAGGACAACGCGCTGCGGCCGCCGCCGAACCAGCCGTCCTCGCCATTGCCGCTGACAGAGACGCTCCACAGGCCGACGTTCTTGTCGTTGCGCACGTCGAACTGGCCGTAGGTATCCTTCAGGTCCTTGTTGTCGTACTGGACCTGCGCCGTGACGTTCAGATTGCGGCTGCGCAGCAGCGGCTGCGCGACGAAGGCGCTCTGCACGCTCGCGCTGCCGCGGTAGTCGAGCTCCGCGAAGCTGCCGGTGAGGTGGTAGCGCATCTCCGAATAGGCCACGCCGACGCGCGTCGACACCGGTCCCAGCGGCAACTGGTAGGCCGCGCGGTAGTAGCTCTGCCGCTCGTCGCTGGCGAGGCCGCGCAGGCTCAGCTGGTCGCCCAGCCCCAGCGGCGAATTGAGGTTGACGCTGCCGCTGAAGCGATAGCGGCCCGACGACGTGTCGCCGAAGTTGTCGAAGTCGAGCGATCCGGTAACGAGGGGCCCGCCTTCGACATCGACCACCAGGTCGGTCGTGCCGGGCTCGATGCCCGCGCGCAGCGTGCCGCGCGCGGTGGCGCCGGCCAGGTCGTCGAGCAACTGCAGGGTGCGCTCGAGGTCGGCGCCGCGCACCACTGCTCCCGGCCGGAGGGCGGAGAGCGGCTGCTGCAGCGCGCCGTCGCTGACGCGCGAGCGGTTGTTCAGCACGATGCGGCCGTAGCGCCCCTCCACCACCGCGATACGCACGACACCACCGTCGATCTCCTGGTGGGGCAGGTAGGCGCGGGCCAGCACGTAGCCACGCTCGCGGTAGTAGGCGGTGATCCGTGCGGCGGCCTGCTGCAGGTCGGCGAAGCCCAGCTCGCGGCCGGCGAGGTCCGCCAGCTGCGGCAGCAGCTCATCGGCATGGAACACCTGGTTGCCTTCGAGGGTGAATGCCTGCACGAACATGCGCGGCCCGCTGTCCGGCGTGACATCCGCATCGGGCTGGGGGGTTGTGATCTTGATCTCGGGCACCGGCGCGGCCGGCAGGACTGGCCGAGCGGTTTCGATGTCACGCATCGCCTGCCCGGCGTTCGGCACCTGGGCGTGCGCCGGCAAGGGAAGCAGCAGCGCCACGCCGGCCCGCCAAAGCAGCGACAGGCCCGGCGGACGGCCCGGCGGACGCGCGGCACGCGCGGGGGGGCGCAAAGGCGTGTAGCCACGCAGGCTCACGCGGAATGAGATGGTGCCGACGGCACCGCTGACAGCGGGATGCGGAACGGCGAGTTCGCGTTCGAAGTGTTCAGGAAACACCGGAATCATCCCTGCCGTGAGGCGGTACGCGCGGCCGCTCGAGAGTGAAGAATGCGACCATCTGGAATCGCTGGCGATGCCCGCCAGTGCTGCTATGTGGGTACGGTGGATCGGCCCGACGGGCCGGAAAAGGCGGTGGAGTTTCTGGGGACAATGGTCAGCGATGGCCTCCGGGCGCGTCCATCAGGACATTCTGAAAATCACTCGGAAGAAATTCGCCTCCTTCGGACATTGCCTTGTACGGCTGGCACCGGCTCGCCCGACGCAGCGCCGGCATCGGCGGCCGGCCGCTGGATCATGGAGATCGGGGATGAGGGAGAGGCGGTCGATGCGATGCGGGGCGGCGCCGGGCATCGCGCGCATGGGCCGCCATGGCCGTGCGCCTAGGCAACGGCTCGGCGTGCCCGCATGAGGTCGCGGGCACCGGGCGGTCTCAGTGATTCAGGGGCTCAGGGGCTCAGGGGCTCTGGGGCTCTGGGGCTCTGGGGCTCTGGGGTTCTGGGGTTCTGAGGGCCGGCGCGGCACGCGGCGTGCTGCCGCTGCATGCGCGAGACTGTGCGCGAGACTGTGCTCGGCGGCCCGGGCGGGGCGGTCGAGGGCCGCCCGTGCGATGCGGATGTTTGCGGGTTCCCACCCGCAGCAAAGAGAAGGAGAAGGCGGTGAAGCGTGACGCTCTGGACAAGCGCTTCGCTGCCGCGCTCAGCGGGCCGTGTCGCCTGCCGCCGGCACGGCGCGTCGGCCCTTGCGCGCCAGCGCCGCGGAAGCCGCCCACAGCGCAAAGCCACCCAGGGCCAGCAGGCTGCCGACCCAGCCCGGCGAGGTCCAGCCATGCCCGGCCGCAATGGCCAGGCCGCCGAGGAAGGGCCCGAGCGCATTGGCCATGTTGAAGGCGGAGTGGTTCAGCGCCGCCGCCAGGCTCTGCGCGTCTTCGGCCACGTCCATCAGGCGTGTCTGCAGCACCGTGGCCAGCGAGCCGCCGAGGCCGATCAGGAAGACACTCAGCGAGATGGCCCAGACGTTGCCGGCCATCAGCGGGAACAAGGCCAGCATGGCGGCGCTCCACAGCAGCAGCACACCGGCGGTGCGCATCAGCGCGCGGTCGGCGAACAGCGGCACCACCATATTGCCGGCGGTCAGCCCCAGGCCGAACACGCTCAGCACCAGCGGCGCCGTGCTCGCCGAGACGTGCGTCACTTGCGCCAGGATGTCGGCCAGGTAGGTGTAGACCGCGAACAGGCCGCCGAAGCCGACGGCGCCGATGCCCAGCGTCAGCCACACCTGCAGGCGTGTCAGCGCGCCCAGCTCGCGCAGCGGGCTCGCGGACGGATCTGCCGGCGTGCTGGGCGCGAACAGCCGCACGCAGGTCATGGTCAGCACGCCCAGCGCGGCCACCAGGCCGAAGCTCCAGCGCCAGCCGACCGCCTGGCCCAGCCAGTTGGCCAGCGGCACGCCGATCACGGTGGCGCAGGTGAGGCCGAGGAAGATGCGCCCCACCACCAGCGTGCGCCGGTGGGCCGGCACCAGCGAGGCCGCCGTCAAGGCGGCGATGCCGAAGTAGGCGCCGTGCGGCAGGCCGCTCAGGAAGCGGAACAGCAACATCCAGTGGTAGTCCGGGGCGACGGCGCTCAAGGCGTTGCCGACGCTGAACATGGCCATCAGCAGGATCAGCTGGGTGCGGCGGGCGAGCCGCGCGCCCAGCACCGCCATCACTGGCGCGCCCACCACCACGCCCAGCGCGTAGGCGCTGATGACGTGGCCGGCCGTCGGCGCGTCGATGCCCAGGCTCTGCGCGAAGGCAGGCAGCAGGCTCATGGTGGCGAACTCGGTGGTGCCGATGGCGAAGCCGCCCACGGCCAGCGCGAACAGCACCAGGCCGACCCGCTGCGGCGGCGCGTGGTCCGTGGCGCCTTCGGGTCGGACATCGGCGGGGGTGCGGGCTGGGGCGGGGGGCTGCATCGGGGGTGGGCCTTGTGGAAAACGCAATGTGGCGGGCCCGCCGGTCAGGCGGCCGCCGGCGGGGCGGCTGCGGACCGGGTCGGCCCGCAGTGCAGGCCGGTCATTATATTGCGATGCAGCAAGCCGTGCAGGCGACGCCACCCGCCGCACCGCCGCTGCCCGCCGACCGCCGCCTCAGGCCAGGCCGGCCTCGGCCAGCTGCCGGCGCCGCACCTCGCCCTGGCGCCGGAACATCCAGCCCGGGTACTCGGACGGCAAGGCGCTGGCCTGGTCCAGCACGGCCAGTTCCTCGGCGCTCAGCGCGATGCCGGTGGCGGCGATGTTGTCCTGCAGCTGCTCCAGGCGCCTGGCGCCGATGATCACGCTGCTGACCACCTTCTGGTGCAGCAGCCATGCCAGCGCCACCTGCGCCACCGAGACGCCGCGCACGCTGGCCATGCCCTGCATGGCATCGATCACGTCATAGGCACGCTCCAGCTCGACCGGCGGGAAGTCGAACACGGTGCGGCGGCTGCCGGCCTCCCCCATCGCCTGGCGGCCGTACTTGCCGCTCAGCAGGCCGCCGGCCAGCGGGCTCCACACCATCAGCCCCACGCCTTCGCTCTGCAGCATGGGCACCAGCTCGCGCTCGAGGTCGCGCCCGGCCACGGTGTAGTAGGCCTGCAGCGAGGCGAAGCGCGACAGGCCGAGCCGCTCGGCGATGCCCAGCGCCTTCATGATCTGCCAGGCGGCCCAGTTCGACACGCCGATGTAGCGCACGTGCCCCTGCTGCACCAGCGTGTCCAGCGCGCGCAGCGTCTCTTCCACCGGCGTGGCCGGATCGAAGCCATGCACCTGGTACAGGTCGATATGGTCGAGCTGCAGCCGCGACAGGCTGGCCTTGACGCCTTCCATGATGTGGTAGCGCGACAAGCCGCGCGCATTGGGCCCCTTGCCGGTCTCGCCGAACACCTTGGTCGCCACCACCACGTCGTCGCGCCTGACCTTGAGGTTCTTCAGGGCCTGCCCCGTGATGATCTCCGAACGGCCCTCGGAGTAGACATCGGCGGTGTCGATGAAGTTGATGCCGGCCTCCAGCGCGGCCGCCACCAGCCGCTCCGCGTCGGCCTGCTGGACGTCGCCGATCTGGCTCCAGAGCTGCCCTTCCCCGCCGAAGGTCATGGTGCCCAGGCACAGCTCCGAGACGAACAAGCCGGTATTGCCGAGTTTCCTGTAACGCATGGTCGAGACTCCTGGATCGTAGGATTGGCGCCCGGACGGGCTCGCCCGGGCGCAGGACTGGCAGCGTGCCGGCAGGTGCCTGCCGGCCTGTGCCGCGCGTTCCGCGGCCGCTGCATCGCTGGAGGATTATGCAATCCGCCAGCCGATCCGGCGCTGCCGGATTCTCGCGCTTTCCTGCCTATTCCTACGCACCGGGATGAGCGCCGGCGCGAACCTCGCCCGTCATGGGCGGGCGCATGTGCACGGACAGCCATTCCGTTGTGATGTTTCCTCCTGCCCCGCGCTCAGGCGCGCTTCCGGCGCCCGCCGCGCCATACCCGATCCTGCGGGATTCCTGCCTGATTCTCCGATTGTCACCACCCTGTGCCGCCGGAGAAACAGGCAACCGGAAGAACGGAGTAAGCTGGCACCGGTACCGTCCCGCCGCCGCGCCATGACTGCCCTGCCCGACCGCCCCGCCACCGCCTCGATCGCCGAGCCCGCCACTGCGCCGGAGACCCGGCCAGCCCCGCATGAAGCGCACGACGCGCAAGCCGCGCATGACCCGCTGGCACTGCCGCGCCGCGAGCTGGTCGCACTGCTGGAGCGCCACACCGGCACGCTCGAAGGCACGCGGGAAACCGCCGTGCCGGGACTGCGCATCCATCGCATGCAGCACCCCACCGGGCCCCACCATGCGATCCAGACCGCCGCCTTCGCCGTGATCGCGCAGGGCTCCAAGCGCCTGCTGATCGCCGACGAAGCCTACGAGTACGACCCCATGCACTACCTGGTCTCCTCGGTCGACCTGCCGGTGGTGGCGCAGGTGTCCACGGCCAGCGCCTGCGAACCCTACCTGGGACTGCGCCTGGAACTGGACACCGAGGCGATCCGGGCCCTCATCGGCGACGCCAAGCTGCCGCCGCCGGAGCGCAGCGAGCCGGCGCGCGGCATGTACGTGCACCCGCTCGACCCGGCACTGCTCGATGTGGTGCTGCGGCTGCTGCGCCTGCTCGATACCCCGCGCGACATCCCCATCCTGGCGCCGATGATCAAGCGCGAGATCCTCTACCGCCTGCTGATGAACGGCCAGGGCGCGCGGCTGCGCCAGATGGCGCTGCACGACAGCCAGGTCAGCCGCGTGGCCAAGGCCATCCGCCTGCTGCGCGAGCGCTTCGCGCAGCCGTTGCGCGTCGACGAGATCGCGCGCGACGTGCACATGAGCGTCTCTTCGCTGCATTTCCATTTCAAGGAAGTCACCGCCATGAGCCCGCTGCAGTACCAGAAGCACCTGCGCCTGCAGGAAGCGCGCCGCCTGATGCTGACCGGCGACGTGGGCGTGGCGCGCGCCGCGCGCGCGGTGGGCTACGAAAGCGCCTCGCAGTTCAGCCGCGAGTACAGCCGCCTGTTCGGCGCGCCGCCGCTGCGCGACAAGCAGCGCTGGGGGGAAGCCGGCGGCGCCGCGACGCGGCCCGCCTGAGCCGGCCCGGCTACCCCGGCGGCGCCCCTGCAGCGCGCGCGGCCCCCCAGTACAATGGGCCGGCGCCGGCCGCGGCCGGCACATCCCGACACCATGAGGAAGACAAAGACAATGCTCTGGAAAGCAGCACCGAACCTGGCCGACCTGCAGGCCCTGCACAAGGACACCGCCGTGACGCATCTCGGCATCGAGTTTCTCGAGATCGGCGAAGACTCGCTCACCGCCCGCATGCCGGTCGACCGGCGCACCGTGCAGCCCTTCGGCATCCTGCACGGCGGCGCCTCGGTACTGCTGGCGGAAACGCTCGGCAGCTGCGCCGCCAGCCTGTGCCTGGATCCGCAGACGCACTACTGCGTCGGGCTCGACATCAATGCCAACCACCTGCGCTCGGTCACCTCGGGCTACGTGATCGGCAAGGCCACGCCGATCCACGTCGGACGCTCCACCCACGTCTGGTCCATCGATATCCGCAACGAGGAAGGCAAGCCGGTCTGCATCTCGCGCATCACGATGTCGATCCTGGCGCGCGGTTAATTCTCGGTTAGTGCGCAGTTCATGCCGGCCGGAGGGGCAGGACTTCCCCTCCGCGCATCCACGCATCCGCGCCCCGCTTCACCCGGCGCGGAACGACTGCGCCGCCGCCTCCATGCAGGCCAGCAGGCGCGCCGCTGCCGAGGTCAGCGGGCGGTCGCGCCGCACCACGATGCCGGCCTCGATCTCCGGCAGCGCCTCGCGCACGCCGATCGCCACGATCGGCTGCTGGCGCAGTTCCAGCGCGAAGGTCGGCTCGGTCACCAGCGCCACCACGTCGGTGGTCTTCAGCAGGGCCACGGTCGGCGCCAGCGACTGGCATCGCAAGATGCGTTCCGGCGCGGCCAGCCCGTTGTCGGCGAAGAAACGGGCGAAACCGCGGTCGAAATCGTCGCCCGGCTCGCTGGCCAGCAGCCACTCCGCCTCCTGCAGCCTGGCCAGCGTGCGCACGCGCGCCAGCGGATGGCCGCGCCGTGCCGCCACCAGCAGGCGCATCGGCAGCAGGGTGCGGTGCTGCGCATAGTCCGGCCAGCGCATGCCCGGCACGCTGTTGACCACGGCGAAATCCGTCTGGCCGTCGCGCAGGGCCTGCAGCGCCTGGGACAGGGCCGCCTCGCGGAAGCTCACCGTGGTCTTGGCGTCGGCGCGCCGGAACGCCGCGAATGCCTGTGGAATCATCGCGCGCGCCACCGCCGACGACACCGTCGCGGTGACATGGCCGCCGGCGCCGTCGCGCATCGCGATCAGGTCCTCGCGCGCGCGCCGCATGTCTTCCACCAGCAGCCGCGCCCGCACCAGGAAGGCCTCGCCATACTCGGTCAGCCGCACGCCCGACACCGAACGCAGCAGCAGCGGCACGCCCAGGCTCTTTTCCAGTTCGCGCAGGGTGAAGGTGACCGCCGGCTGCGACAGCCCGAGCGCGCGTGCCGCGCCGTGCAGGCTGCCCTGTTCGACGACCGAGAGAAAGACCTGCAGTTGCTGTGGCTTCATCGCTGGCGCTGGCTCGCTGGCTCGCCGGCATCCCGCCTGAGGCGGTCGGAGGGATACGGCAGGCGGCGGGCGGAAGACAGAAGGCAAAGCCGCAGTGTAGGCCATGCCCCGGCGGGTGATAAGAAAACCTGATCGCCTTCCAGAATTCTTGTCTTGTGCAAGCGCCGGTGCCGGTCGATCATTGCCGTCGGCACTCCGGCGCCGCCGCCCTGCCCCTTAGCCCTGCCCCTTCCCCATCACGACACAAGCGAGACAGACCGATGGACGTCGCACGACATTTCGCCGAGACCTATGCCGAGGCGCGCGAGAAATTCACCGCGGCCGCGCGCGCCCGCGGCCTGGAGATCGAACGGGCCATCCACCCCGGGCAAACCGGCCCGGACGGCGAGCCGCTGTCGATCGACAGCGCGCTGTTCGCGCCGGACGGCGCCCGCTCGGTGCTGGTCGTCACCTCGGGCACGCACGGCGTCGAAGGCTTCTGCGGCTCGGGCTGCCAGGTCGGCCTGCTCGGCGACGATCTGCTGTTCACCAAGCTCACCGAGGCGCGCGTGGCGCTGCTGCTGGTGCATGCGGTCAACCCCTACGGCTTTGCCCACCTGCGGCGCGTCAACGAGGACAACGTCGACCTGAACCGCAACAGCGCCGACTTCGCCGCGGCGGCCGCCAGCAACCCGGCCTACCTGGAAGTCGACCCGCTGCTGCTGCCGGCGACCTGGCCTCCCGGCCCGGCCGACCAGGCCGCGCTCAACCAGTTCATCGCCACGCGCGGCATGCAGGCGCTGCGCGACGCCATGACCGGCGGCCAGTACCGCGTGCCCGACGGCATGTTCTACGGCGGCAGCGCGCCCTGCTGGAGCACCCGGCAGATGGGCGAGCTCCTGGCGCGCCACCTGCCGCGCTTCGCCGCGATGGTGTGGATCGACGTCCATACCGGCCTGGGCCCGTACGGCCACGGCGAGAAGATCTTCGTCGGCAGCGACGCCGCCGAGCTGGCACGCGCCAACGCCACCTGGGGCGCCGACGTGCTGCCGATCACGGCGCCGGGCTCGGTTTCGTCGGTGGTGGAAGGGGCGCTGGTGAATCTCGCCTACACGCAGTACCCGGGCATCGAGAAGACCATCATGGCGCTCGAGTTCGGCACCCTCGATTCGATGCAAGTGATGCAGGCCCTGCGCGCGGACCACTGGATGCACCGCCATCCCGACGTGCCGGCCGACACCCGCGCGGAGATCCGCCAAGGCCTGCGCGACGCCTTCTACTGCGACAGCCCCGACTGGAAAGGCCAGGTCTACGGCCAGACCCGCGTGGCGGTGCTGCAGTCGGTGGCGGCGCTGGCGCGCCACGCCCGCGCCTGACACGTTCCGGCCGGGGCGGGCCGCCGGCGCGGGGAAGCGGCGGCCCGCCCCGCCAGGCCGGACCTATCCGTCATCGCCCGTCCGCCGAGGAGGCTCCAGGGCTGTGTGACCGGCGCTGGCTGGCGCCTCCTGGCCCTGTTCGCATTCGTCTTCCTATTCCTCTTCATGGCAACGGGATGCAAACGGGAGGTCCTCTTGCCCCCCGCCTGGATCCATCCGGCTGCGCGAAGCCTATCGCAGTGGCAGGCAGATGCGCGTCTGCAATTGGGCGGGCAGTGTGGTACGCGGGTCGTTCAGGTATTGCTCGAACATGGGGAAGTCCGCGGGCTCCATGCCGCTGCGGGGCAGCCATTCGGAGAACATCCAACCGTACGGCTTGTCCATCTCGTTGTACGGTCCGGTGTAGGTCAGCATCGCGCAGCGGATGGCAGGGATCTCGAAGCGTTCCAGTTCGTCGCCCAGGTCTGCGTCGGGCGCGACCGGCATGCCCGCCATCGAACGCAGCTGGCCAGCCGGCACCTGCCCGGGATCGTCGAAATAGACGCCGAAGCCGATGGCATCGGGGCGGGCCAGGCCACGGCCGGCGGCCAGCATGAAGACGCGGGTGAAGACCGGACCGATTTCCTGATAACTGCCATGGTGCGGCAAGGCGGCCAGCACGGTGCCGGGGAAGGTTTCGATGGTGATGGGGTACATGCCTAGCTCCTCGGGGTTGAAGGGACGGGAGCGGGCCGCGCGGTAACGCCCCGGCGAGATGCCGAAGGTGGCGCCGAACGCGCGGTTGAAGGCGGCGTCCGACGCGTAACCGGCACGCAGCGCGACATCGCGCAATGGCACCCCGGTGCCGCCCAGCACGACCGCCGCACGATGCATGCGGATGCGCTGCACGGTGGCGTTCACCGATTCACCCATCATCGCACGGTAGACGCGGTGAAAGTGATACGGCGACAAGCAGGCGAGGTCGGCCAGCAGATACAGATCCGGGGCGGCGTCGGGGTTGCTTGCCAGCCAGCGCAGGACGGGGTCCATGCGGCGGGCGTATTGGGTGCGGGTCTGGGGTTTCAATTGCGGGCTCCTTATGGAGCAATGTAGCCTTGCTGGATTTGCAGATCTTGCGGTTTTTCGCAGCGGGCTGGCACGAAGAGGGCCAACCCGCCCGGTCCTTGCTGGAGGGCCGCAACCGCGTTCGACGAGCCGGCCAAACGAACCGTTCAGGGCGGCTCTCCAAGGCTCTCCGACAATCCGACGGCGCCACCACGCTCTAGCAAACGGGTCGCCACCGGCAGGCCGGGGCCGCATGATCGAGCGGGCGCGGTGTGGGGGGATGGGCGCATCGCGGTCCCTGGTCCACCGCGTCATTCCAGAGCCCCCGATCGACAGCGCCTCCGGGCTCTTTGCACCCGGCCTGCGAGCGGCATGCACCGCCGCCCGGATGCGCTGTCCCTGACGCAATGGACTAGGCGCGCCGGAACACCAGGCTGAAGTTGTTGGCCGGCATCGCTACCACCTCCTCCAGCAGCAGGCCGGCGCCCTCGCCCAGCGCCACCACCGCCTCCATGTCGCGCACGCCCCAGTCGGGGTCGGCCGCGCGCAGCTGGGCGTCGAAGGCCGCGTTGCTGGGCGCCGTATGCGCGCCGTCGCGGCGGTAGGGGCCGTACAGGTAGAGCACGCCGCCCGGCGCGAGCAGGCGGCCGGCGCCGAGGAAGAGCGCCTGCGTGGAGGCCCAGGGCGAGATGTGGACCATGTTGATGCACACCACCGCCTGCGCCGACTCCACGCCCCAGGGCTGCAGCCGCACGTCCAGTGCCAGCGGCGCGCGCACATTGGCCAGGCCGGCATGCGCCGTCCAGGCGGCGATCGAGTCGCGCGCAGCCTCGTCGGGATCGCTCGGCTGCCAGGTCAGGCCCGGCAGCGCCCCGGCGCAATGCACGGCATGCTGGCCGGTGCCGCTGGCGATCTCCAGCACCAGGCCGGAGGCCGGCAGCACGCGCCGCAGCACCTCCAGGATGGGATCCCGGTTGCGCTCCGCCGCGGGCGCCACGCGGCGTGCGTCGGAAGGGGGCTGGCTGCTGGTCATGGGGAGACTCTCCTCTGGCTGGACATGAAACCCGGCACAGGGGACGGCGGGCCGGGCCGGCGGGGCGCCGGATACCGCATCTTACCGCCGCGCCGCCACGGCCGCCGGCCGGCGCGGAGCGGGAGTGGCAAATCAGGTCGCCACAGCTGGAGCCTTCGGCCATTGCCCCCCATCCGGCGCTAAATCACACTGTCGGCCACCGACAAAGCAGACAAGTCGCCCGCGCCGACCGCGGCCGGGACGACCCCAGTGGAGACCATCATGCGCGACTACGCCGAGGCCATCGCCGGCTTCAATTACCAGGACGCCTTTGCCGAGCGGGTGAGCGGCACGCTCGACGCCATCAATGCCTGCGTCGAATGCTGCAGCCGCCATGCCCTGCCCGGGCGTATCGCGCTGTTCTGGGAAAGCCGCGACGGCAGCAGCGAGAGCTGGACCTTCACCCAGCTCGACCAGCTCTCGGCGCGCTTCGCCAACTTCCTCCAGGAGCAGGGCGTGCAGCCCGGCGACCGCGTGGCCGGCCTGCTGCCGCGCACGCCCGAGCTGCTGGTCACCATCCTCGGCACCTGGCGCGCCGGCGCGGTCTACCAGCCGCTGTTCACCGCCTTCGGGCCCAAGGCCATCGAGCACCGCGTGCAGAGTTCGGGCGCGCGCCTGGTGGTGACCGACGGCGCCAACCGCGCCAAGCTCGACGAGGTCGAGGGCTGCCCCGCCGTGGTGACCGTGGCCGGCGCCAAGGGCCGCGGCCTGGTACGCGGCGACTTCAGCTTCTGGGCCGAGGTCGAGCGCCGTCCCGCCGATTTCGCGCCGGTCATGCGCCGCGGCGACGACCCCTTCCTGATGATGTTCACCTCCGGCACCACCGGCCCGGCCAAGCCGCTGCTGGTGCCGCTCAAGGCCATCGCCGCCTTCGCCGGTTACATGCGCGACGCCGTCGACCTGCGCCCCGAGGACGCCTTCTGGAACCTGGCCGATCCCGGCTGGGCCTACGGCCTGTACTACGCCGTGACCGGGCCGCTGGCGCTGGGCCACCCGACCACCTTCTACGACGGCCCCTTCAGCATCGAAAGCACCTGCCGCGTCATCAACAAGTACGGCATCACCAACCTGGCCGGCTCGCCCACCGCCTACCGCCTGCTGATTGCCGCCGGCGAAGCCGCGGCCGGGCCGCTGCGCGGCAAGCTGCGCGCGGTCAGCAGCGCCGGCGAGCCGCTCAACCCCGAAGTGATCCGCTGGTTCGCCAACGAACTCGGCACCACCATCCACGACCACTACGGCCAGACCGAGCTGGGCATGGTGCTGTGCAACCACCACGCCCTCGGCCACCCCGTGCGCATGGGCGCGGCCGGCTTCGCCAGCCCGGGCCACCGCGTGGTAGTGGTCGACGACGAAGCGCGCGAGCAGGCGCCCGGCCAGCCCGGCACGCTGGCCATCGACATGACGCAGTCGCCCATGTGCTGGTTCGCCGGCTACCACGGCACCCGCACCGGCGCCTTCGTCGGCGACTACTACCTGACCGGCGACACCGCCGAACTCAACGACGACGGCAGCATCAGCTTCATCGGCCGCGCCGACGACGTCATCACCACCTCCGGCTACCGGGTCGGCCCCTTCGACGTGGAAAGCGCGCTGATCGAGCATCCGGCCGTGGTGGAAACCGCCGTGATCGGCAAGCCCGACCCCGAGCGCACCGAACTGATCAAGGCCTTCGTCGTACTCGACCCCGCGCAGCGCGCCAGCCCCGAGCTGGCCGAGGAACTGCGCCTGCATGTGCGCAATCGCCTGGCAGCCCACGCCTACCCGCGCGAAATCGAATTCGTCGCGGAGCTGCCCAAGACGCCGAGCGGCAAGGTCCAGCGCTTCATCCTGCGCAACCAGGAAGTGGCCAGGCAGCGCGACGCGCAGGGCTGAGGCACAGCCCGATCGTCCGGCAATCGTCCGGCGGCGGGCGCGGCCGCGCCCGCCGTCTCCCTCGCGCCGGGCGCTCTCCCCGCTCTCCGCTCCCCGCTCTTCCGCTCCCCGCTCTTCCGCCCCGGCGCAAGGCGCTCGCTGAACACCAAGGCGAGCGCCGTCGCCGCGCCCCTCCGCCGCGCCGCAGCGGCGCGCCTCCGCTCGTGTCGCGCTGGCGGTCCCCGCTCCCCGCTCCCTGTTCCCTCCTCCCCGCAAGCGCCCGGGCCACGCCGCCCCAAGAGGAAGAAAGCGAATCCATCCGGCGCAATTAATTCATCCCACGCATAGCGCACAGTCCTTACACTGACGCTCGCACCAAACGGCCACGCAAACCCGGACGCCCCCTCGCTGAACGCGAATCCACCCGGGCCGGGGCCACCCATCCCTTCGGCGTTCCCAGCGCCGTTCCTGAGCCATGAAAGACCACGACAGGGCCACCCTCTGCTCCGTGCCGAACCGCACCCGCTGCGCCTCGGCACAAGCGAGTCCACAAAGCATGCCCTGCGATTTCCACTCCGCACTCCACACACGACGCAGATGAGTTCGCTTTTTCACACCAAGGGAGAGAATCTTGAAACCCGGCATCATTCCGCTGGCAGGCTTGTCCTTGCTGTCCGGCGGCGCACTGGCCCAGTCCAGCGTCACGCTGTACGGCGTCATCGACACGAGTGTCCGCTTTGCCAACCACCAGGCCACCAGCAGCGGTCCCCAGACACTGATCGGCCTGCAGGACGGCGCCTTCAATAACGCGCGCTGGGGCTTGCGCGGCGTGGAGGAACTGGGCGCAGGCAGCAAGGCCCTGTTCACGCTGGAGAGCGGCTTCAGCCCGACCACCGGCCGTTCGTCCCAGCAGGGCCAGCTGTTCGGCCGCCAGGCGTGGCTGGGGCTCGCCAACGACACCTGGGGCACGATCAAGCTGGGCCGGCAGATGGGCGCCGCCTATCTGTTCGTCATCGGCGTCGACCCCATCAGCATCGGCAACTACAGCGAGTTGAGCTGGCAGACATCGCTGACGGGCCTGCGCTACGACAACACCGTCGACTACAGCAAGCAGTGGGCCGGACTCGGCGTGGAAGCGCAATACGCCTTCGGCGAGCGTGCCGGCGACATGGCCAGCGGCAGCACCGTGCAACTGGCGCTGACCTATGACACGGACAGCCTGCACAGCGGCGCCGTGGCCCAGCAGTCCAAGGATGCGAACGGCCACGCGATGCGCCTGTGGGTCGCCGGCGCGCGCTACGCCATCGGTCCCTTCACGCTGCACGGCTACTACCTGGACGCCTGGCGCCAGGCCGGCTTCGCCATCGGCGCCAACGGTTCCGGCACGCCGCTGGCCAATACCAGCATCGGCGGCAATGCCAATACCGTGCTCGGCGCCGGGACGCAGACGGCCGAGCGGCGCGACCAATATGCCGCTGCCGGCGTCACCTACCAGGCCACGCGGGCGCTCAAGCTTACCGCCGGGTATATGCGGGACAACGTCTCGGGGGTCCGGCCGGGCGTCGCCGGGCTGGTGCAGACGGTCTATGGCGTGGCGATGTACAGCCTGTCCAAACGCACCGAGGTCTATCTCGAGATGGACTACAGCCGTCTCTCGGGCGGCTCCATCACTGATCCCAACAACCCCTCGGGCTCCTTCGGCGGCACCCGCTGCCGCACGGGGGCGGGGGTGGGCCTGCGCACCCGCTTCTGAAACATCGGCGGGCGGAAGAGGCCGTCAACCGCTCCCGCCCGCCGCGCGCCGGTTCGCCAGCCGTCGCGGCGGCCGTGCTCGAAAAAAAAGCCCGCACGACGCATGACGTGCGGGCTGGAAGCGCCTTGCAGGAGGCACGATGAAGAACGGTGAAGCACGGTGAAGCACGGTGAAAAAAACGAGCCGGCCCACGGGGAGGCCGTCCGGACATGGCCTGGCAGAACCTTGCGGCGCCGCGATGCTGTATCCGAGCCTTCAGCTTACGCCTGCGCCACGCATTCCCCAAGCGAATTAAAAGCATGGATTCCATTCGGATTATTCCCCCATCCAGTGGCCCTTGCGCGCGCCTCGCGCGGCCCCTTGCCGGCCCCGGTACTCCGGCCCGGCGCTGGACATCCGGCGCGCGCCACTGGCAGAATCGCACCCAGCATGCAGCCTGCCGCTGTCCGGATGCGGCCGCCCGCCCCGGCCCCGGCGCTCCCACGCCCTTGAATCCGTTCTCCGCCACCGTTCCCATCTCCCTCGTCAACGGCTTCCTGGCCGGCGCCGACCCTGCGGCCATGCAGCGCATGGCCGGCCGCTCCGGCATCGCCTACGGGCTGCTGAAGACCCCGGGCGCGCGCGTCACCGAGGAGCAGTTCTCCACCTTGTACCGCCTGCTGGCGACCGAACTGGATGACGAGATGCCGGGCATCTTCCGCCGGCCGCTGCGTAACGGGACCTTGAAGTACCTGTGCCTGAGCCTGCTGGATGCCCCGCGGCTGGAGGTGGCGCTGCACCGCTTCGGCCAGTTCTTCCACCTGATCCTGGATGACTTCCGGCTGGAATCACGCCGCGCGGGGGCGCTCGGCCATGTCGAACTGACCGCCGAGCCGTCCGGCCCGGGGGTCAGCGAACTGGGCCGCGAGCTGATGCTGAAGCTGGTGCACGGCGTGGCATCGTGGCTGGTCGGCAAGCGGATCCCGCTGGCCATGGTGGAGTTCGACTTTCCCCGGCCGCCGCGCGCCGACGACTTTCTCTACCTCTTTCCGGGGCCGGTGCAGTTCGGCGGCGGGCACACCCGCCTGAGTTTCGACGCGGCCTACCTCGACCTGCCGATCCGGCGCCGCAAGGCGGACCTGAAGATCTTCCTGGCGCGCGCGCCGGAAGACTGGATCTTCGTCTCCTTCGCCGAGCAGATGATGTGCTACCGGGTGCGCCAGTACCTGGCCGACTGCCTGCCCGCCACGCCCACCATCGAGACCGTGGCGCAGGCGCTGCACTGTTCGGTGCGCACGCTGTACCGCCGGCTGACGGCCGAGGGCACGACCTTCCAGGCGGTCAAGGACGAGATGCGGCGCGACATCGCCATCCAGCGCCTGACGCGCACCACCGATGCCATCGCCGCCATCGCCTACGACATCGGCTTCGACAGCCCGACCGCCTTCCACCGTGCCTTCCGGCACTGGACCGGCAGCACGCCGAAGGCCTACCGCACCATGCCCGAGCGCCTGCACTGAGCGGATCAGCCGGCGGCGCCCTGCCTCACCAGTCCGCTGAATCCTTGAAATGGGAGGTGAAGGACATGGCTGGCACCGACCGATTCCAGGGATTCAGCGGACCAGATGCTGGCCGAAGCGCTGCCGCAGCACCAGCTTCTGCAGCTTGCCGGTCGCCGTCAGCGGCAGCTCGGGCACGAACACCACGTCGTCCGGCACCCACCATTTCGCCACCTTGCCGGCATAGAAGTCCAGCAGCTCCTTGGCGCTCAGGCTGCTGCCGGCACGGCGCACCGCGATCAGCAGCGGGCGCTCGTCCCACTTCGGATGCGCGGCGGCGATGCAGGCGGCGAGCTCGATCTCGGGATGCGAAAGGGCGATGTTCTCCAGCTCGATCGACGAGATCCATTCCCCGCCCGACTTGATCACGTCCTTGCTGCGGTCGGTGATCTGCATATAGCCGTCGGCGTCGATGGTCGCCACGTCGCCGGTGGCGAACCAGCCGTTCTCCAGCGCGCTGCCTTCGGCGCCGAAGTAGCGCTCCACCACCCAGTGTCCGCGCACCATCAGGTCGCCGGCCGAGCGGCCGTCCCAGGGCAGCTCCTCGCCCGCGGCCCCCACCAGCTTCATGTCGATGCCGGGGATGGCGCGGCCTTGCTTGGCGTCGATGCGCGCGCGCTCCTCGGCCGTCTTCTCCGCGTAGCCGTGCGACGGCGTGCAGACCGTCCCCACCGGGGACAACTCCGTCATGCCCCAGGCATGGACCGCCCGGATGCCCAGGCCGCCCAGGGCTTCGGCCAGCTGCGGCGGGCAGGCGGCACCGCCGACGATCACGCGCGCCAGCGTGGCACAGCGCTCGCCGCTGCGGCGCATGTGGTCGACCATGCCGAGCCAGACGGTCGGCACGCCGGCCGACACCGTCACCCCTTCCTGCGTGAACAGTTCAGTGAGCGAGGCGCCGTCGAGCCGGGGCCCCGGCATCACCAGCTTCGCGCCCACCAGGGCGGCGGAGAACGGCAGGCCCCAGGCGCTCACATGGAACATCGGCACCACCGGCGCGACGGTGTCGGCGGCATGCAGGTCGAGCGCGTCCGGCAGGGCCGAGGCATACGCCATCAGGTAAGTCGAGCGATGGGAATACAGCACGCCCTTCGGGTTGCCGGTGGTGCCCGAGGTGTAGCACAGCAGCGCCGCCTGCCGCTCGTCCAGCTCGGGCCAGGCGAACGACTGCGGCTGGCCGTCGAGCAGCGCCTCGTAGCTTTCGAGCGGCACCGGAAAATCGTCCGGCAGCGCCGACGCATCGCCCAGCAGGATCCACCGCTCGACGTGCGGGCATTGCGGCGCGATCTGCGCGACCAGCGGCAGGAAGGTCGCATCGAAGCAGAGGAAACGGTCCCGCGCGTGGTTGATGATGTAGCTCACCTGCTCGGGGAACAGGCGCGGGTTGATGGTGTGGCAGACGGCGCCGATGCCGGCCGTGGCGTAGTAGATCTCCATGTGCCGGTAGCCGTTCCACGCCAGCGTGCCGATGCGGTCGCCGGGCGCGATGCCCGCGGCGGTAAGCGCGTTGGCAAGCTGCATCGTGCGCCGGTGGCAGTCGGCGTAGGTGTAGCGATGGATGTCGCCCTCGACCCGGCGCGAGACGATCTCGACCCGGCCGGCATGCCGCGCCGCCTGCTCCAGCAGCGACGGCAACAGTAGTGGCGCATACATCATCTGGCCGAAATGGTCCATGGGCGGGTCTCCTGGGAATATAGTGGGCGGAAGAGTGCGGGCATGGCCCGGAGCGGGCCGGGATGCCGGCAGTCCGGCGGGCTGGCTTGCAATGGCCCGCGGTGGCCTGTGGCGGCCATTCTAGGGACAAGCCCGCGCGCGGGCATTGACAGGACCGGCCGAATTTCTGACAAATCCTGCCAACCGCCGCGCCTGCCCCGCCACGGCGCAATTCGGCAGGTTTTGTCAATGAATGGGCAGTTTTTGTTAGCCTGTACAGGTGCCCCGGAGCTACGATCACGCCTCTGAGCAGCCATGCGGGCAAGGCCGCTGGCTGGATACAACCCGACAGGAGACACGCGATGACCTACCGCGCACCGATCAAGGACATGCTCTTCGTGATGAACGAGCTGGCCGGCCTGGAGGCCGTCAGCCAGCTGCCGGGCTACGAAGAGGCGACCCCGGAGACGGCGCAGGCCGTGCTGGAAGAGGCGGCCAAGTTCAACGAGCAGGTGGTGGCGCCGCTGAACCGCGCCGGCGACCTCGATCCCAGCCGCTGGCAGGATGGCGCCGTGACCACCACGCCTGGCTTCAAGGCGGCCTTCCGCCAGTTCGCCGAGGGCGGCTGGCAGGGCGTGCTGCACCCGGCCGAGTACGGCGGCCAGGGCCTGCCCAAGCTGATCGCCACCGCCTGCAACGAAATGCTCAACAGCGCCAACCTGTCGTTCGCGCTGTGCCCGCTGCTCACCGACGGCGCCATCGAGGCGCTGCTGACGGCCGGCAGCGAGGCGCAGAAGGCGCTGTTCCTGCCCAAGCTGATCGCCGGCGAGTGGACCGGCACCATGAACCTGACCGAGCCGCAGGCCGGCTCCGACCTGGCAATGGTGCGCACGCGCGCCGAGCCGCAGGGCGACGGCACCTACAAGGTGTTCGGCACCAAGATCTTCATCACCTACGGCGAGCACGACATGGCGGACAACATCGTCCACCTGGTGCTGGCACGCACGCCGGACGCGCCCGAGGGCGTCAAGGGCATCTCGCTGTTCATCGTGCCCAAGTTCCTGGTCAACGCCGACGGCTCGCCGGGCGCGCGCAACGACGTGCACTGCGTGTCGATCGAGCACAAGCTGGGCATCAAGGCCAGCCCGACGGCGGTGCTGCAGTTCGGCGACCACGGCGGCGCCATCGGCACGCTGGTGGGCGAGGAGAACCGCGGCCTGGAGTACATGTTCATCATGATGAACTCGGCGCGCTTCTCGGTGGGCATGCAGGGCGTGGCGGTCTCGGAGCGCGCCTACCAGCAGGCGGTGGCCTATGCGCGCGAACGCGTGCAGAGCCGCCCCGTCGACGGTTCGGCGCGCGAGGCGGTGGCCATCATCCACCACCCGGACGTCAAGCGCATGCTGATGACCATGCGCGCGCTCACCGAAGGCGCGCGGGCGCTGGCCTACGTGGCGGCGGCGGCCTCGGACGCGGCGCACCAGCATGCGGATGCCGCGGCGCGCGCCGAGAACCAGGCCTTCTACGAATTCCTGGTGCCGGTGGTCAAGGGCTGGAGCACCGAACTGTCGATCGACGTGACCAGCCTGGGCGTGCAGGTGCACGGCGGCATGGGCTTCATCGAGGAGACCGGTGCGGCGCAGCACTATCGCGACGCGCGCATCCTGCCGATCTACGAAGGCACCACCGCGATCCAGGCCAATGACCTGGTGGGGCGCAAGACGGTGCGCGACGGCGGCGCCGTGCTGCGCGCGATCTGCGCGCGCATCGCGCAGACCGAGCAGGCGCTGGGCGCGCACGGCGGCGCGGCCTTCGTGGCGGTGCAGGCGCAGCTGGCCAAGGGCCGCGCGGCGCTGGAAGCGGTGGGCGAGTTCGTGGTGTCGCAGGCCAAGGCGGACCCGAACGCGGTGTTCGCCGGCAGCGTGCCCTACCTGAAGCTGTGCGGCATCGTGTTCTCCGGCTGGCAGCTGGCGCGCGCGATGCTGGCGGCCGACGCCCGGCGCGCCGAGGACCCGGCCTTCCACTCGGCCAAGATCGCCACCGCGCACTTCTTCGCCGAGCACGTGCTGTCGCAGGCCGGCGGGCTGCGCGACGCCATCACCGCGGGCGGCGCGGCGGCCACGGCGCTGGACGAAGCGCAGTTCTGAGCGGGCGCGTGGGCGCCGCCTGGCCGGAGCCGGCCGGCGGCGGTCCAAACGCGCCGGCAGGCAGGCGCAAAGGCAAAGACAAAGACAAACACAAACGGGCGCTTCCTGGCGGAAGCGCCCGTTTTATTTGCACGGCAGCGCCCGCCGCCACGTGGCGGCCTGCCCTGGACCGCCCTGACCGCGCTCCCGCCATCTGCCATACTGTGCGCTCCGGCCACCCGGCCCCGCACGACGACCAGGCATGAGCGAGCGCGACCACCACCCGCAAGCCCCGCGCGACTACGACGAGCCGAGCCCCGCGGCCGCCGGCGGCCTGCCGCTGCCGGTGCTGCTGAACCGCGCCGCCGTGGCCGTGCTGGCCATCGGCCTGCTGGCTTCGGTGGCCATCTTCATGACCGCCGGCCCGGACCAGGCCGGCCTGCTGGACGACGACGCGGCGCGCCGCCAGTACGAATTCGAGCTGGAGAAGATCGGCGGCAAGGCCGCCGTGCTGGCGGCGGACTTCGCCAACTGGTTCGGCAGCCTGTGGCATGGCCGCACGCTGGCCTTCACCGTGGCCATCCTGAGCGTGCTGATCGCCGGCGCCTGCGCCTGGGTGGCCAGGGAGATCGCGCTGCACGCCAGCCACGAGGCCGCGCACGGCGAAGACAGCCGGCCGCAGCAGCCGCCGCGCCGCGACGGCTGAGGCGCGGCGCCGCCCGCGCCCGTCACCGGATCACCGGATCACCGGAGCGAGGCAGCGGCAGGCGTCAGCCAGCGCACCAGCGCTACCACGCCCAATCCCCACAATCCCAGCACGAGCAGCGCCGCCGGCCAGCACACCGGCGCCGGGCCGGCTGCGTCCGCCGCCCGCCGCTGGGCCTCCAGCACCGCCGCCGGCACCAGGCGCCGCACCGCCAGGATGGCCAGCGGCACCAGCACCAGGCCATGCAGCGGGCCCAGCACCGGCACGGCCGCCGGGACCACGCCGAGGGGCGACAGCGCATAGCCGGACACGGCCCGCGCCAGCCAGCGCACCGGGCGCGGCGTGCCCGGATCGCGCGCGGCCAGCCAGAGCGCATGCACATCGGCGCCGGCCGCCGCCGCCCAGCGCTTCAGCCGCGCCTGCAGGCGCGCGGGCAGGTCGCGCCGCCAGACGCGCAGCCGCACGTCGTCGAACACCGGCACGGCGGCCAGTATCAACAGCAGGCCGGCCAGCGGCAGCGTGGCGATGAAACCGAAGCGATGGAAGCCGAGCGCCCCGCTGACCCCGCCGAGGAAGAACAGCCCCACCAGCGTGCCCAGCACGCGCAGCTTGCGCCGGTCGGCGCGCACCGCCGGGCCGGCATCGTCGGCCAGGCCCAGGTTCCAGTAGAACAGCTTGCCCAGCTCGATACCGATATCGGTGATCATGCCGGTCACGTGCGTGGTGCGGATCTCCGCCTTCGACACCTTGGTCACCATGGCGTTCTGCAAGCCCATGATGAAGCAGAGCACCATCACCGTGGCCGGCACGAACAACCACTCGAGCCGCTCCAGGTTGCCGCCCAGCAGGCCGAACACCAGCAGCAGGAAAGCCTCCAGCAGCAGCGGCAGCGCGTACTCGCTGTGCAGGTGCTCGCGCCGGCCCCAGTGGATCAGCACCGCCGAGCAGGCCGCGCCGGCCATGAAGGACAACAAGGCACCCAGGCCGTCCAGCAGCAGGCCGATGCTGCCCAGCGCCAGGCTGTCCGCCATCGCGGAGATGATGCCCGACATATGCGAGGTGTACTGGTGCACGGCGAGAAAGCCGCCCGCATTGGCCGCCCCCGCCACGAAGGCGAGAAAGCAGGCCAGGCGCCGGTTGGCCTCGGGGCTGCGCTCGCGACCACTCAGCTGGCGCAGGTAGGTGATTGGCATGATGGGGTCCGTCGAACGTGGAAGGAGCGGCGCGCCGCCCGGGCAGGCGGGGCGGCGGCGCTAACGGCGTCTGCCCGGCGCCTGCCACCAGCCGCGCTCCGTGGCGAAGCGCCGGCCTTGCCGCAAGCGCCTGGCCGTGGCGCGCAGCTTCAAGGGATGGGCCGCCTCCAGCCCCTGCGCGCGGGCCAGCAGCGTGTCCAGGGGCGGCAGCGCCGCCCCGCCCTTCCACGCGAACAACGTGTAGTTGCAGCCATCTTCGGACAACGCCAGCGAGACCCCCTCACCGAACGCGGCACGGACCGCGTCCAGGTAGAACGGGATCTGCTCGTCGTCCTCGAGGAAATTCGCCACCAGCACGCCATCGTCGGCCAGCCGCTCGAGGCAGTCCTCGTAGAAGGACGGCGAGCCCAGCCGCGCCGGCATGCCGCCGGCCAGGAAGCCATCCACCAGGATCACGTCCGGACGCGCCTCCCGGCCCTGGACGTAGTCGGCGCCATCGGCGCAAACCACCTCGAAGCGCTCGCCGTCCGGCGGAATATGAAAGGTCTCGCGCAGCGCGATCACCGCCGGGTCGATCTCGACCGCCACCACCTTGGCCCCAGGCAAGTGGTGATAGCAATACTTGGCCAGCGAACCGCCCCCCAGCCCGATCAGCGAGATCCGCCCGATCCGCGCCGGCTCCGGATGCAGCAGCAGGAAGCCCATCATCGCCCGCGTGTAACCCAGCACCAAGGCATTGGGATCGCGCCGCGACATCAGGCTTTGCGTGGCATGCAGGTCGAAATGCAGCGACAACGCCCGCTCCGTCTCCAGCACCACCGGCGTACCGTCGTGCGGCGCCTCGGCCAGGAGCTTCAGATAGGTAACCAGGGAAGCGCGCGAAGAATCCATCTACCAGCCTCGTCATGGATGGACACGGAGCGCCGGCACCGGCCGCGCCGGCGCCGCCCGGGATCCGGCCCCATCCGGCCGCCGTCCCGGCATCGCGCCTGCGCGGACGTGGCCGCGACGTCACCCATGACAACGCGGCAGGCAGGCTTTGCGATGAATTGCATACAATGATAATCACATTATCATAAGATGCAACTTAGGTGCACGCGGGTGCCGTGTTGGTCTGCCGCCAGGGGAGATGCCGGCCAGGGACTGGATGCTCTCAGCCGACGGCGAACCGGCGTCTGACTTTGCTAGCTAGCAAGATCAGAGTGCACGGGACGCGACCACCTGCGCTCCGGCTGACGGCCCTGTCGGTGCGCCCCTTAAGGATTCCGTGATCAGATCTATATCGGCGCTCCGCTCGATCTCTTTCAGCGATTGCGCATGATGCACGTGAAGTCACCCGCCTTACCGAATGGCAAGGTGTTGCAATACAGACTTGAGGCTGCCATCAATCTTCGTGATTCATATCCGCGAATCAAGACTCAGACTCATCCTGCACCAGATGCGTCGTCGTAATAGAAACCAACGCCCAGCTCGGCTCGATGCGATGCCAGCATCTCAACTGTCCGCAGCGTAATCAGTGGCCCTCCGCCTGTCCCGTTGCCTGGCCAGAACACCGAGAAAAAATACCCGTATCCAGCAGCGCTAAGCTCATTGAGAAGCCTGCCAGGTCGCACTCTCGCGACCAGCCAGGCGATATGCTCGTCAATATCGCTCCCTGACACCTTCCCATCTGTATTGATATTCCACCAGTATCGTGGTCTGTCGGCCGACTGGAGTATTCCCTTCATCTCCAACCGCGAACGCATCGCGAGGCGCTCTGGCGATTCGTTGTCTGTGAAATCGAACTGGCTGATCGACCGGTAGGAGAACATCGAGACAGGCAAGTCGGCGTTATGCCTGGAGTTGATGAATAGAGTACAAAAGCAGTTCATTAACGATTACTCCCAGCCTCTTCCGCCACCACGAGCGCGAGGGTTCGCCCTGTCCGGCCAGGACGAGCATTGCTCTGCGCTTGGCCCTTCTGCATATCGTAGTCTTGCTTCATGGCATCAGCACATTGCTGATTCGGGATGTCTAGCGGCTTCTTCGGATTGAAACCCGGCTCGTTCTCGCTAAACCAGCTTCCTTTCCGCTTTTCCGCTTCCCACCACTTCCAGAAATCTGGGTCTTTGATGCCAAAGTTCTTATCTCCCGGCGCGAGTCCGTCAGGGTCCACGTAGCCAATCGGATCCCCACCCACATACGCATACCCATTCGTCTGCCCAGCCGCCCACCCGATCGGATCCGGACTGACGAAGCGCCCCGTCTCCGGATCGTAGTAGCGCGCCCGGTAGCAGTACAGCCCGGTGGCATCGTTCTCCCGCCCCGTGTACTGCTGGGTGTTGCGGCTGGCCTGTCCCAGCACTCGCGTCTTGCCGTAGGGCTCGTAGCGGTATTGCGTCTCCAGCGTCGTGCCCAGCCCGTCGCTCAGGCCGATCACGTTGCCGTTGCCGTCCTCGCTCGGTGCGGTACCAGTCCTCGCGGATCCGCGCTATGTCTGCGACAGCACCATGTCCGGAGTGCGTCGGTAGCCCATGCGTGAGGCTCGGTTCCCCACCTTATTGAATGCGCGATGGCCCAAGCCTCCGCCACTCAATACCCGAAGTCCTCCAGCACATACCTGGCCTGACTGAATCCCTTGTCCGCTGCCTGCTTCAGCAGCCTGATCGCAGCCTCGGTAGGCTTCCCATCAAGGAACTCGCGCAAGGCGAACAGATACAGCGTTTCCGGATTTCCGAGTGCAAACGCCTTCTCGTACCAAGCGTTCGCCTTTGATAGATCGACTGGGTAGCCATACTGTCCTGTCTGGTAATACCAAGCGAGAAGGTGCTGCGCCTCGCCATAGCCGCCCTTCGCAGCACGTTCCAGCCAGTGGTTCGCGATCCTGATGTCTAGGGACACTATGTCACCCCAGCGCTGCATGCAACTCAGTTCCCACTGTGCCTCCAGATTTCCATCGTCGGCCAGTGCTTGGAGGCGCTCGATCCAATGCGCACAGCGCTCCGGATCCACGGCAGTGCCCTCCCCCTTCTGACACCACAGGGCGGCCATGGCGCAGGCCATCGGCTCTCCCGCCTCGGCGCAGGTCTCCATCAATTGAAAGGCTTGGGCGCCATCGTCGGCGTCGTATGCTGCCATCGCCCTCTTGAACTCGGGAGATCTCTTCCGCATCCGTCAACTCCAGCAAGGGTCCCTCAATTGTCTGAGCGGCCGGAGCTACCTCTTCCCCGCCATCCGCCCATGCGCAACAATTGGTTAGCCGTCGGCACCCCCCGATGGAAAATCTGACGGTTTACCCGATCAAGGAACTTTTTCTCGCCGTCTGTCAGGCTGTTGCACGCACGTTGCATTTGCTTGCTCTGGTTAAACACTGCCGCATCCTTCTCCGTGAGAGGCTTCCAAGTTTCCGTAGACATTCTCGCCTCGCGCCCCTGATTGTCGACCATGTGCACGTGGTAGCTCTGCCCAGGGCCCCAACGTGCATGCTCGGTCCCCCCCGCCTGCGGACCGGGGTAGGCATGCATCGTGACGTTGTCACCCCGATAGATCGGTACATCCCCTCCGGGATCCACCAGATTCAGCGGATCCCCACCCACATACGCATACCCATTCGTCTGCCCTGCCGCCCACCCGATCGGATCCGGACTGACGAAGCGCCCCGTCTCCGGATCGTAGTAACGTGCCCGGTAGTAGTACAGCCCGGTGGCATCGTTCTCCCGCCCCGTGTACTGCTGGGTATTGCGGCTGGCCTGTCCCAGCACCCGCGTCTTGCCGTAGGGCTCGTAGCGGTATTGCGTCTCCAGTGTCGTGCCCAGCCCGTCGCTCAGGCCGATCACGTTGCCGTTGCCGTCCTGCAGCAGGAAGCGCTCGGTGCCGTCTGAATCCTGGCGGATCTGCGGCATGTCCACCGCCGGGCCGTGGAGCGTGGTGATTTTGCTGTGGCGGTCAAACTCTTGCGCCAGGTTCGCGCCGTCGTGGATGTAGTCGAGCCACTCGTCGCCCTGGTTGCGGATCGTTCGCCGGCCCGCAGGGTCGTAGCCGAATTGCACCAGTCCCGTGGCGGCAGTGGTGACCCGGCGCAGCTGGTCGCGCTCGTTCCAGGTGTAGGTACGCACGCCGTCGTCGATCAGGTTGCCATTGGCGTCGTAGCGCAGGGTGCGGCCGGCCCAGCGTGTCAGGCGGTTGCGCGCGTCGTACTGGGCGTCGGTCACGCTGGCGCCGGGCAACTCGATCGGGTTGAGGCTGCCGCCGATGCCGGTGCGGCGCCCGGCGGCGTCGTAGCTGTAGCGGATCTCGCCCAGCTTGCCGCCCGCGCTGCGGTAGTCGAGCCCGGTGAGCTGGCCGGCGGCGTCATAGCTGTAGTCGGTAACGAGCCGGGCACGGCCGCCCTGGCCGGTGGCGGTGCTGCGCACGAGGCGGCCGGCGCGGTCCCATTCGAACTGCAGGGCGGTGGCACGGCCGTCCTGGCTGATACGGGTCACCCGGCCGACCGGATCGTAGGCATAGCGCAGCGTGGGGGAGTCCGGGATGACGCTCGAGCCCTTCATGCGCATCGTCGTCAACTGACCGGGCGTGCTGGCCTCGTAGGTACGGTACACCCGCGTGATGCCGGACATCCACTCATACACCAGGCGGCCGGCGTTGTCGTAGCGCAGCAGTTTGAGGCCGACATTGGTGTCACCCAGGTTGAACCCATTCCCCAGGTCGATGATGTCCAGCTGGCTTTTCCATGGCCAGTTGTCCGCCGTGGCCGCGCCGTATTCGATCGTCTCGGGCTGGCCCCGCTTGTCGCGCTTGATGGTCATGCGCTTGCCGCGCGGGTCCACCGTCTCGCTCAGCGCCCCGGCCAGGTCGTAGCCGTAGGTAGTGCGAGCGCCGTCGGCTTCGGTCCTGGTGGCGACGCGGCCGATCGGCGTATGGGTGAAGCGCGTGGTGTTGCCGCGTTCGTCGGTGCGCGCGGTCAGGCGGCCGGCGGCATCGTAGGCGAAGGCGATCTTGCCGTTGCGGGCGTTGACGATTTCCAGCACGCGGTCCATGGCGTCGTAGCGCACCTGGGTGGCGTGGCCCAGCGGGTCGGTTACCCGCGTGCGGCGGCCTGCGGCGTCCGTCGCGTAGCGCACGGTGCGGCCGAGCGGATCGGTCACGCTGGCGAGGTCGGCGCCGCTATAGCCGTAGGTGGTGGCGTGGCCGAGCGGATTGGCGGCACGCGTGCGCCGCCCCTGGCTGTCGTAGGCCTGGGTCCATTCGCCGCCATCGGGCGCGCGCACGCGCACGAGGTTGCCGCGGCCGTCGTACTGGTAGGTCCATTCGCCGCCGTTGGGCAGCTTGAGCCGGGTGGGGACGTTCCACACCGGGTCGTAGGTGGCTTCGGTGACGCGGTCGCCGTAGCTGAAGGCGGCCACCTGGGTGCGCCTGGCCAGGTTGCCGTTGGCGTCGTAGGCATACAGCGTGACGCGGCCGCGGTAGTCCTCGCTGCGCACCAGCTTGCCGCTGGCGGCGTCGTAGGTGAAGCGGTGCTCGTTACGTTCGAGGATGTTGCCGTTGGCGGCCTGCTGGTTGGCCACCACATTGCCGTTCGCATCGAAGTCGACCTGGCGCACGGCGCCGCGCCGGTCCGTCACCTCGGTGCGGGTCACGGTGCCGCTGGACGGCGTGTAGGCGAAGCGGAAGGTGCTGCCGTCGGCCAGGGTCTGCCGCACCACGCGCTGCGCGCCATCGTACTCGTTGACCAGGGCCTTGATGCCAAGCGCGTCGGTAATGCCGACCAGGCGGTCCTGGCCGTCCCACTCGTAGGTGGTGGTGCCGCCGTCGCGGGCGGTCGCCTTGACCAGGCGCAGGCGCGCGTCGTAGGCATAGGTGGTGGTGCGGCCGAGCGGGTCGGTGATGCGGGAGATCAGGCGCCGCGCGCGCACGTCGTCACTGCCCGAGTAGCCGATCTGCAGCCTGCGCCCGCTCGGGCCCTGCACCGCGATCAGCAGGCCGGTCTGCTCGCGGGTCAGCGTGAGGCGGTTGCCGTTGCGGTCGGCCACTTCGCTCAGGTACCAGCGCTGGCCGATCAGCGAGAAGGTCCAGCGGTGGCGGTCGTGCAGGGTCAGCACCCGCTCGCGGGCGCCGTTCTGCGCGATCTCGGTGCCGTACAGGTTGCCGCGGCTCCTGCCGTTGCGCCAGCGGCCGTCCGCCACGCGGGCGAAGGGGATCGCCACGCCGCTGGGCAGCACCAGTTGCAGGCGCGCGCCGCCCTCCGTCTCGCGCAGGTAGAGGTCGTAGTGGGGCTGCATGCCGAGGCCGAAGGCCCCCAGCACGGCCTGGCCGTCGGCATTGCGCAGCGAGCTGCGGTAGACGCGCCCCATCTGCAGCGGGACCAGGTCGGCCACGGTGTGGTCGACCACCGCGTAGTCGAACTGTCCGGTGAACAGGTTGACCGGGTCGCCACCGCTGGCTTCCGCGCACTGGCCCGCATCGGCATCGCCGCAGCCGCCGCTGACGTCGTCCATGCTGACGTCGCCGACGATGTATTCGACGTTGTCGGGCGCATCCAGCGACAGTGGCGTGTCGTCCGGCCTATAGGGCTTGCCGCCGCCGGGCGGCGCGCCGGCGCAGTACTCGGTGGCGAGCGTGGCGCTGCACAGGCCGCCCAGCCCGCTGGTGACGGTGGAGGCGTAGAGCAGGCAGTTCTTCGAGCCAGGAAAGGCGCCGGCCGCGGCGAACTTGTCGTAGCAGTCTTCGGCCCACGCGGCGGGGGCGAGGCCGGCGATCACGCAGGCCAGCAGCAGCCTGCCGAGCCAGTGGCGCGGCAGGATCGGGGGCTTCCAGTGCAGGCGAGACCAGGACAGCATGGTCGATGCTCCTTGGTGAGGCGGCCGGGTCGTGCCGGCGCCCGGGCGAACGGGGGCCGCGGGCGCGGCCCCGGGAGGGCCGGCCCGGCAGCGGGCGGCGAAGCGGAGAGAGCGGGGAAGGCGTGGCGCCGCGCGGCGGCGCCGGCTCACCCGGTGTGCCCGGCGCTAGGACGTGCGGCGGATCGCGACCAGGTTGCCGGCCGCGTCGTATTCGTAGGTGACGGTGGCGCCGCTGGCCTTGTCGGTGACGCGGACCAGGCGGCCCAGTTCGTCATAGGCGAGCACCAGGTCGGCGGCGCTGGCCGCGCCGGTGCCGCAGAGGGCGCCGGCCAGGGCCAGGGCGGCGAGCCAGCGCGGTGCGGGCCGCCGCGGCGACGCGGGGCGGGTCTGCAGGAAGCGAGTCATGGGTCGATCGTCTCGGTGGACATTGCAACGCATGGCTGCGGGGCCGTCGCGGGAAAGCGGGAGAGAAGCGAGGGAGGAACGGAAGCGATGGCCGGGCCGCAGGGCCTGCCCGCACCGCCCTGCGGGGCGGCGCGGGATGAGCAAAATGCTATGGCCTCGCGGATCGCGCGTACATAGGACGAGTCTGCAAGTTGGCGACGAATGCGAGCCGCATCCGTGCCGTGGCGTGGCGTGCCGTGGCGGAGAAGGGCCCACCTCGAGCGGGCCGGCCCCGGGGACGCCGCTCAGCCCTCTGCCAGGATCTGCCGGATCGCCTGCTCGAAGGCTTCCGGCGGCTGGCCGCCGCTCACCAGGTAGCGGTCGTTGAAGATGATCGACGGCACCGACTGGATGCCCATCGCCTGGTATTCCCGCTCTTCCGCGCGCACTTCGTCGGCGTAGTCGCCGCGCGCCAGCACGCCGCGCGCCTGTTCGGCGTCCAGCCCGACCGAGGCGGCCGCCTCGACCAGCACGTCGTGGCTGCTGGGATCCTTGCCGTCGCCGTGGTAGGCCTGCAGCAGCGCCTGCTTGAGCGCGAGCTGCTTGCCTTGCAGGCCGGCCCAGTGCAGCAGCCGGTGGGCGTCGAAGGTGTTGTAGACGAACTCGCGCGGGCCGAAGGCGAAGCCGACGCTGGCGCCGCGCTCGCGGATCATGGCCTGGGTTTCGGCGATCTGGGCCGGGGTGCGGCCGTATTTCTTGCCGAGGTAGTCGACGATGGCCTCGCCCTGCGGACCCATCTGCGGGTTCAGTTCGAAGGGATGCATGGCGATGCGGGCATCGACCTCGCCATCCAGGCGCGCCAGCGCCTGCTGAAGCGAGGCCAGGCCGATCGCGCACCAGGGGCAGGCGATATCGGAGACGAAGTCGATCTTGAGGGGAGCGGGCATGGTGATCCTGGCTTCTGGGTGCGGTGAGCTGCGCTCCGGGTGGAGCGCAGGATATTCAAGCCGACAGCGTAGCCGGAATCGCCGAAGCCTGCAGGGAGCCGCGCCGGGCGCGCCGCCGGAAGCGCTGAGCGACGATGGCCGGCGCTCAGGCGCCCTCGCGCATGCCGCGGTAAGCGCTGGGGGCCACGCCGTGCCAGCGCTTGAAGGCCTGCGAGAAGGTCGACAGGTCGCTGAAGCCGAGCCGCGCCGCGATCTCGGTCAGGCTCAGGTTCCCCTCCTGCAGCCATTGCCGCGCCAGCGCGGAGCGGTGTTCGGCCAGCAGCGCGCGGAAGGAGCTGCCGTCTTCCTGCAGGCGGCGCTTCAAGGTGCGCGGGCTGGTGTGCATGCGCTGCGCCATGCCGTCGAGCGTCGGCGGCTGGCCGCCCGGGGCGCTGTCCAGGTAGTGGCGCACCAGCGCGGCGGTGCCGAGGCGCGCGCGCCGTTCTTCCAGCAGCCGGCCGCACATCTGCTCGCACATCGCCACCGTGACCGGATTGGCCTGCGGCAGGGGCCTGGCCAGCCAGGCGCGGTCGAACAGCAGGCTGTCGCGCGCGGCGCCGTAGGTGGGCGTGGCACCGAACACCGTCGGCAGGTCGCGCCGGGAGTTCCCGCGCGCCGGCGCCCTGGCCGTGAGCGTGAAGGCCCGCACGCGGAAGTCGCCGCCGCCGATTTCGCGCAGCAGCACCGCGGCGGCGGCCATGTCGCGCTCCAGCAGGAACTGGCGCAGGCCATCGGCGAGCGCCGGCTCGCCGAAGCCGAGCACCCCGAGCTCGCCTTCCTCGTGGTAGGCAATCCCGCAGAAGGCGAAGGTGAGCGGCAGGAAACGCAGCGCCAGCGCCATGGCGTCGGCTCCCGTGGCACTGCTGATCAGGCCGTAGCCCCACACGCCGTAGGCGGAGAAGTGATACTGCAGCCCCACCTCCAGCCCCAGTCCGGGCGGATGCTCCAGCCAGCGCAGCAGGTTGCCGGCGACGCGCAGTTCCTGCGCGGCGCTCACGCCCTGGTTAGGGTCGGCCAGCCGTTCGGGCGACAGGCGCGTGCCGGCCAGCAGTTGCGCCGGCGCCAGCCCGCGCGCCACGCCGAAATCCACCAGCAGGTGGACGCTCGCCGGACTTCTCGTGAACTCCCAGAAGCGCATGAGGGGATACCCGGAAACGGTCTGATGTGGCCCGAATACTAAAACAACTGTCCCCGCGCGCCATTGGAGGAATCCCCAGACGGCCGCAACATTGGCGCCAGCACAGAACCACAGGAGACAGCCCATGCCCGCCACCGCTCCCACCCCCGCCGCACCCGGCGCCACGCCGGACGAACCGCTCGCCGCCATCCTCATCGGTGCGGGCTTCGCCGGCATCGGCATGGCGGTGGCCCTGCGGCGCGCCGGCATCGAGGACTTCCTCATCCTCGAACGCGGCCGCGACGTCGGCGGCGTGTGGCGCGACAACAGCTATCCCGGCGCCGCCTGCGACGTGCCGTCCCACCTGTACTCCTTCTCCTTCGAGCCCAACCCGGACTGGTCACGCACCTTTGCGCCGCAGGCGGAGATCCACCGCTACCTGCAGCACTGCGCCCGCAAGTACGGCCTGGCGCCGCACCTGCGTTTCGGCGCCGAGGTGGCGCAGGCACGCTACGACGAAGCGCGGGCGCTGTGGCAGGTGACGCTGGCCGACGGCGCCACCCTGCACACGCGCCTGCTGGTCAGCGCCACCGGCCAGCTCAGCCGGCCGGCGCTGCCGAAACTGCCGGGCATCGAGCACTTCCGTGGCCACAGCTTCCATTCCGCGCACTGGGACCATGGCTACGACCTCTCGGGCAAGCGCGTCGCCGTCGTCGGCACGGGGGCCTCGGCCATCCAGTTCGTGCCGGCCATTGCCGGCAGCGTCGGTTCGCTGGCGGTGTTCCAGCGCTCGCCGGCCTACCTGATGCCGCGCCCGGACCGGGCCTACCGGGGCTGGGAGAAGCTGCTGTACCGTCGCCTGCCATGGGCGATGCGCCTGCACCGTGCCGGCATCTACCTGCGCTACGAATCGCGCGCGCTGGCCTTCACCCGCTTCCGCTGGCTGATGAAGCTGGCGGTGGGCCTGCCCTTCCGCCGGCTGCTGGCGCGGCAGGTGCCCGATGCCGCGCTGCGCGCCAGGCTGACACCCGACTACCCGATCGGCTGCAAGCGCATCCTGCTGTCGAGCGAATACCTGCGCGCCATGAGCCAGCCCAACGTGACCCTGGTGACCGCCGGCATCCGCCGCATCACCGCGGATGGCATCGAGTGCGCGGACGGAGCGCACCATGCGGTCGATGCCATCGTCTACGGCACCGGCTTCGCCGCCACCGAGTTCCTCTCGCCCATGCGCATCACCGGCCGCGATGGACAGGACCTGAACGAGGCCTGGCGCCACGGCGCCCAGGCCTACCTGGGCCTGACGGTGCCGGGCTTCCCCAATTTCTTCATGCTGTACGGGCCCAATACCAATCTCGGCCACAACTCCATCGTCTACATGCTGGAAAGCCAGATCGCCCATGTGCTGCGCTGCCTGCAGGCGATGCGCGACGCGCGGGCGAGCGCCATCGAGGTCGACGAGGCACCCTACCGGCGCTTCAACACGCGCGTGCAGCAACGCCTGGCCGGCACCGTGTGGAATGGCTGCACCAGCTGGTATGTCGACGCCAGCGGGCACAACAGCACCAACTGGCCGGGCTTCACCCTGACCTATCGCTGGCTGGCGCGCCACTCCAGCCTGGCCGCCTACCGCCTGACGCGGCCGCTGCCCGGGCCGACGGGACCCGCCGGCGGCGTCGAGGTGGCCGAAGCGCGCGCCTGGCCCGAGGCAGCCGCCGCGGGGTTCCTGCGTGCCTTCCTGCGCGTGGCCTTCCGCACGCTGATCGGCCCGCCGCTGGGCGCGCGGGCGCAGCGGTGCATCGTGGCCCTGCTGACGCCGCTGATGCCGGGCGCCGGCGGCACCGCCCGCTCGTGGCGCCGCGCCGGCGGCATCGCGCTCGAAGTGGTGGCACCAGTGATGGCGCCAGTGGCGACGCCCGCAAGCGGCGCGGCCTCTGCCGGCGCCATCCTCTACCTGCATGGCGGCGCCTTCTGCCTGGGCAGCCCCGCCACCCATCGCAGCATCACCACGCGGCTGGCCGCCGCCGCCGGCATGCCGGTGTGGGTGCCCGACTACCGGCTCGCGCCCGAGCATCCGCATCCCGCCGCGCTGGAGGACGCACTGACCAGCTACGCGGCCCTGCGCGCGGCCGGCCACGCTCCCGGGCAGATCGTCATCGCCGGGGATTCCGCCGGCGGTGCCCTGGCGCTGGCGCTCGCCCTGGCACTGCGCGAGCGCGGCGATCCCGCGCCGGCGGCCCTGCTGCTGCTGTCCCCGGTGACCGACCCCACGCTCGGCGGCGACACCTTGGCCTCGCGGCGCAAGCAGGACCCGATGATCTGCCGGGCCTGGCTCGAACAGGGCCTGCGCTGGTATGACGGTGGCACCGGCGGCAGCGGCTCCGCCGCGCGGCCGCTCGCAACGGACCTGCACGGCCTGCCGCCGATGCTGGTCCAGGCCGGCGACCAGGAAGTGCTGCTGGCGGACGCCACCCGTCTCGCCGCGCACGCACAGGCCTGCGGCGTGCCATGCCGGCTCGAAGTCCACCTGGGGCGCTGGCATGTCTTCCACTTGCAGGCTTTCTACCTGCCTTCGGCCAGGGCGGCGCTGCGCGGGCTGGCGGCCTTCGCGCGCCGGCAGGTGGCAGCGCAAGCGCCGGCCGTCGCGTCCGAGGCGCCACCGCGGCCAGAACCCGCGCTGCCGCCTGACCACGGCGTTCCTGCAGCATGAGGTGGCATGAAGTTGCGTGAAGCCGCGTAAGGCCGCGTAAGGCGGCATCGCCCGGCTTCAGGCTTCGGGCGGAGCGGCAGCAGGTGCCGGGGCACGTGGCGTCACGAACGTGGCTTCAAGGATGCGCCGGCACCCGTGAAGCCACGCCTCACTCCGGCAAGCGCACGCGCGCCTCGATGTCCCGGGCCAGCGCCAGCAGCGGCCCCGCCAGCGCCGCCTCGACTTCCGCCGCCTCCTGCTGGCTGGACACGCTGACGTTCAGCACATGCACGCCATAGCCTTCGCAATGCACCGGCGCCGCCAGGGCCACCACCTGGGGCTGCCACGACGCCACGCAGTAGCCGCGCGTGCGCACCGATGCCACCGCGGCTTCGATCTCGCGGCGCAGCTCGCGCCAGCCGCGCCCGCGGGCGCGCGCGGCGAAACCGGCCAGCATGGCGGCGAGGTCGACCGGCGCCAGCGTGGCCAGGTAGGCGCGGCCCAGCGAGGTCAGCGCCATCGGGATGCGCTGGCCCGTCACCACGGTGCGCAGCGACTGGCGGCGGTTGTAGCGGAACGACTCCAGGTAGATCATCTCGTCGCCGTCGGCCACCGCCAGCCCCACATTGATCCGGTGCCGCATCGCCACCTCCACCATCATCGGCGTGGCGACCTTCAGCACCTGCGAGCTGTCGCGCATCGCGTGCGCCATGCTGAGCACCGGCGCGCCCAGGCGGTAGGCACGGAACTGCGGGATGTATTCGAGCATGCCGGTCTCGATCAGCGACTGCGTCAGCCGGCTGACCGTGGAGCGCGACAGGCCGGGTTGATCTCCGCCTCGAGCAGGCGCCCGCCCAGCGACGCCACCATGCGCGAAAAGGCCACGATGGCATCGGCCAGTGCCGCCACGTCGGCCGGTGGACGCCCGCGGAAGCCGTACAGCAGCGGCGCGGTCTTCAGCGCGCCGATCATCTCCATGGCGTCGGCGCGGGCCAGGCCGCGGCCCTCGGGCAGCATGCGCAGCACGGTGTCGCCGAACAGTTCGGCGGCCACCCCGCCCATGCCGAGCAGGATGGCCGTGCCCAGCGCATCGCGGTGCATGCCGAGGATGACCTCGACGCCGCCGCGCACCATCTCCTGCACCAGGTAGCGCGCCGGCGCCGCGCCGGTGGCGGCCTCGACCTCGGCCGCGATGCGCGCCATGCGCGCGGCGATGGCCGCCGGTGCCACATTGACCGCGACGCCGCCGACATCGCTCTTGTGCGTGATCTGCGCCGACAGGATCTTCAGCACCACGCTGTCGCCCAGGCCCTGCGCGGCCGCGCGGGCCGCCTCGGCATCGCCCACCACCACCTCGCGCGCGACCGGCACGCCGAAGCCGGTTCAGCAGCGCCGCGGCCTCGGGCGCATGCGGGCTCACGTAAGCGATCACCGGCTTGTCGCTGGCGGGCAGGCAATCGCGGATCGCGTCGGCCATCAGGTCCGTCAGGGCCGGCCCCGCGCCGCGGTAGAGGTGTGGTTGAGGTCCACCTTGGCCAGCGCCTTGAACAGCTCGCCGGCGAGGTGGGCGGAGGTGCCGCCGCCCGGCGAAAACGGCACCACCAGGCGCAGCGCATGGTCGGGGAACGCCGCCAGCGCCGGCCGCGGCAGCGCGGCGGCAAGACCGCAGAGGAAGGCGAGGAAGGCGAAAGCCGCGGTCGCCCTGAGGCGAAGGCGGACGGCGCGGGATGACGGCATGCTGGTCTCCTGGAACGGTGCGGGAATGGTGCGGGAACGGTGCGGGACACCGCGCCCCTGCCGGCGGCAGGAAGCGGGGGCGTTTCTTTGCGTTTCGTTATGGGAGACAGCTTAGTCAGCGGGGCCCTGCGGCACACCCCCGCAATTCCATGGCGTGGAATTGCGGGCGCGGCGCGGGACCATGTGCCGAACCGTCCAATGGAGATCGGGCAGGGTCGGTCCCGGACGAACAGGATCGGACGTGGCCGGAGAAGGATCGAGGGAGATCGAGGGGGGACCGAGAGAGATCGGGAAGGCCGCTCCGGCACCGGTGTTCGGGGTATATCCCGATTCCGGCCGGCAAAGCCGCCTCGCTAGACTTTGTTCCAGGAAAGAACAACGGTTCTTATATAGAACATCGGCGTGACGGCCCCGCGGGACAGGCCGCCAGCGCCAGGGAGACAGACGTGAGAATCCAAAGGGCCTGCCGCGCGCTGGCCTGGCTCGCCGCCGGCGCCATCACCCTGGCCGCCGGCACCGCCCGCGCCGAGCCGTGGCCGGAGCGCCCGGTGAAGCTGGTGGTGCCGTTCGCGCCGGCCGGCGGCAACGACGTGTTCGCGCGCCTGATCGCGCAGAAGGTCAGCGAGGGCCTGCCGCAGCAGATCGTGGTCGACAACCGGCCGGGCGGCGGCGGCAACCTCGGCACCAAGCAGGTGGCGCGCGCGCGTGCCGACGGCTACACGCTGCTGCTCGGCCACACCGGCACGCTCGCGGTCAATCCCGCCCTCTACGCCGACCTCGGCTTCGATCCCCGGCACGATCTGGTGCCGGTCGCGCCGATCGCCAGCACGCCGCTGGTGCTGGTGGTGCGGGCCGACTCGCCGCTGCATACGGCCAAGGACCTGATCGCTGCGGCCCGGGCACGGCCCGGCGCGCTCAACTATGCCTCCAGCGGCAACGGCACCGGCTCGCACCTGACCGCGGTGCTGTTCGCCAATACCGCCGGCATCCGGCTGGCCCACGTGCCCTACAAGGGCACCGGGCCGGCGCTGACCGACCTGCTGGGCGGCCAGGTCGACTTCACCTTCAGCGTGATCCCGCCGGTGCTGCCCTTCATCCGCGCCGGCAGGCTGCGCGCGCTGGCCGTGACCGGGGCGCAGCGCAGCGAACTGCTGCCCAAGGTGCCGACGGTGGCGCAGGCCGCGCTGCCGGGCTTCGAGAGCACGCTCAGCTACGGCATTCTCGCGCCGCGCGGCACGCCCGGCGCGGTGATCGACGACCTCCATGCGCGCATCGACAAGGTGCTGCGCCTGCCCGACGTCGCCGCGCGCCTGCGCGCCGAAGGCGCCTCCCCGCTGATCGCGTCGCCGGCGGCCTACGCCGAGCTGATGGCACGCGAGGCGGCCAAATGGAAGCGCGTCGTGCAGGCTTCCGGCGCCACCATCGAATAGGCCGCCACCGAATCAGCCCCTACCCAATAAGGCGCGGGATCTCCCGCGTCCCGACACCCTGGATCGACATGACTTTCCCCCTCGTCCCCACTCATTGCCCCCGCAAAGCGCCACGCGCAGGCAGCGGGGCCGCGCCGGCCCGGCGCCGCGCCCTGGTCGGCGCCCTGCTGGCCTGCGCCGCGCTCGGCCTCTGCGCGCCGGCCGGCGCGCAGGGCGAAGCGGGCTACCCGGCCAAGCCGATCCGGCTGGTCGTGCCCTATTCGGCCGGCGGCGGCGCCGACAATGCCGCGCGCATCATCGCCGCGCAGTTGTCGCAGTCGCTGAAGCAGCAGGTGATCGTCGACAACAAGCCCGGCGCCAGCGGCACCATCGGCGCGATGGCGGTGGCCCAGGCCCCCGCCGACGGCTACACGGTGCTGTACGACGCGTCGACTTTCGCGGTCAATCCGGCGCTGCGCAAGCTGCCGTTCGACCCGGTCAAGGACTTCATCCCGGTCTCGCTGGCGGTGACCGCGCCGAACATCCTGGTGGTGCCGCCCGGCGCCCCCTACCAGACGCTGGCGGCCTTCCTCGACGCGGTGCGCAAGGCGCCGGGCAAGATCACCTATGCCTCCTACGGGCCGGGCAGCCCGGCCCACATGATCGGCGAGCTGCTGAAGAGCCAGGCCAAGGTCGACCTGGTGCACATCCCCTACAAGGGCGGCGCGCCCGCGCTGACCGATCTGATGGGCGGGCAGGTCGATGCCTACTTCGCCAACGCCGCCTCCGGCATTCCCTACGTCAAGAGCGGCAAGCTGCGCGCGCTGGCGGTGACGTCGGCCCGCCGCATGCCGGCGCTGCCGGACGTGCCGACCCTGATCGAAAGCGGCCTGCCGGGGTTCGAGGTGCTGGAGTGGAACGGCGTCTTCGTGCCCAAGGGCACGCCGGCTCCGGTGGTGGCGCGCCTCGCCGCGGCCGTTGCCGCCGCCATGCACGACCCCAAGGTCAAGGCACGGCTGACGGAGCTGGGTGTGGTCCCGGTCGGCGGCACGCCGGACGAGTTCTCCCGCTTCCTGCACGGCGAGCTGGCGCGCTGGGCGAAGCTGGTGAAGGACAACCACATCACGGTCGACTGAAGCCGGGAGGAGACGCGAGACGAGAGACGAGAGCCGGGGCCCGGCGCTGCGCCCCCGCAGTTCCCGGGCCCGGTGTCACGGCAACGGAACGCCGATGGAACGCCCGCTTTGACAAAGTTGCGACTCGCAACTATATTGGGTTGCGCAGCGCAACCTGTGCGAGCCGAGCCACCTTAGCGAGTCAACCATGGACCTCGTCGACGTCCCCGCCACCCCGCGCGAAACCACCATCCTGGAGCTGCGCGACTTCTCCCGCCGACTGGTGCGCGAGCTGGGCTTCATGCGCGCGACCCTGGCCGAAAGCGATCTGGCGCCCTCGGCCGTCCACGCCGTTCTCGAGATCGGCATGGCGCCGGGCATCAGCGCGCGCGACCTGGGCAAGATCCTCAGGCTCGATAAATCGAACACCAGCCGGCAACTGGCCAGGCTGGAAGCCGATGGCCTGGTGACGCGGCGGGCCTCGCAGGAGGATGCGCGCTCCGCCAATCTCTACCTGACGCCGGCGGGCGAAACCCTGCGCAGCAAGATCGACCGCTTCGCCACGGATCAGGTGTCGAGCGCCTTGCGGCGCCTGCTGCCCTCCGACCAGCAGGCACTGCTGCGCTCGCTGGCACTCTATGCCGATGCGCTGGCGCAGGACAACGACAGCAAGGCGAGCGTGGCAGACGCCGCCTCCGCCCGCATCGTCGAGGGCTACCAGCCCGGCTGCATCGGCGACATCGCTGCCCTGCACGCGCGCTTCTATGCGCAGCACTGGGGCTTCGGCGCCTTCTTCGAACAGAAGGTCGCAACGGAACTCGCCGCCTTCGCCGGCGCCTTGCCCGCCGCCGGCAAGGCGCTCTGGCTGTATGTCGAGAACGGGCGCGCCCTCGCCTCCCTGGCGATCGACGGCGACCTCGACACCGGGGTCGCGCACCTGCGCTGGTTCATCGTCGACGACGCCCTGCGCGGCGCCGGCATCGGGCGGCAGCTCCTCGCGCACGCGATGCGCTTTGTCGACGCGCGCTTCCGCGAGACCTACCTCTGGACCTTCAAGGGACTCGACTCCGCGCGCCACTTGTACGAAGCCTTCGGCTTCGTCTTGCACAGTGAAGCGGAAGGCGAGCAGTGGGGGACCAAGGTGGTCGAACAACGCTTCACGCGGCGCGCATGACGCAAGCTTCCCCCGCATATCCTTACGAGGAAACATTCGTTTGAGCGCGCCGCCGCGCTGACTAAGCTGGCCCTTTCGACACGATGGGCCAGCCATGTTCCGCCGCACTCCGCTCCGCTCCCTCCGTTCCCTGCGTCCGTTGCGCTCCGCCCTGCGTGCGGCCCTTGGCAACATGAGCGCCGCGGCCACCATGGCTGCCACCGCTGTCACGGTTGTGTTCGCCGGCCTCGCGGCGGCCAGCCCCGCGGCCGCGGCCAACGACACCGCGCAGGCCATCCGCATCGTGGTGCCAGTGGCCGCCGGCGGCAGCGCCGACAAGCTGGCCCGCACGCTGGCGCCACGCTTGAGCGAGAAGTGGGGGCGCCCGGTGGTGGTGGACAACGTGGTCGGTGCCAGCGGCACGCTCGGCGCGGCCCAGGTGGCCAAGGCGCGGCCGGACGGCAGCACGCTGCTGCTGGCCGGCGAGGGCGTGACCCTGAACGCCGTGCTGTTCAAGAGCCTGCCCTATGACTCGGGCCGCGCCTTCCGCGGCGTCACCAAGGCGGTGGTCAACCCGCAGATCCTGGTGGTGCGCCCGGACCTGGGCGTGAAGACCTTCGGCGAGTACGCGGCCCTGGTGAAAAAGCGCCCCGGCGAGATCGCGCTGGGCCTGCCGGGCAACGGCGGCATCGCCCATGTCGCCCACGAGATGCTGGCGCGCCAGCTCGGCATCCGCGTCAACTACATCCCCTATGGCGGCGGCGCGCCCGCCACCATGGACCTGCTCGGCGGGCATATCGACGCCACGCTGATCACGCTGGCGGCCGTCACCGACTATGTGCGCAGCGGCCGCCTGACCGCGCTGGCGGTCACCACGCCCTATCGCGCCAAGGCGCTGCCGCAGGTGCCGACCCTGGCCGAATCCGGCGTGCCCGGCTTCGCCGTGGAGAGCTGGCAGGGCCTGATCGCGCCGGCCGCCACGCCCACCGCCGTGGTGGAAAAGCTCAGCCGCGACGTCGCCGCCGTGCTGCAGGCACCGGCGGTGCGCGCCCAGCTCGAAGAGGCCGGCTATGCCGTGGTCGGCTCGACGCCGCAGGAGCTGGACGCCACCTTGACACGCGACCTGCCCCGCTATGCCTCGGTCATCGCCGCGGCCGGCATCTCGCTGCACTGACACCGCCGCGCCAGCCGCCGTTCCCGCCCCGCAACCGGCGCCTTCGCCTTCGACATGAGCACCGCTTCCGCCCCGATCCCGCCGCCGCGCGGACTCACCGGCACGGCCGACGACGCCCTGCCGCTCTACGTGGTGACGCCGGCCGGGCTCGCCGCGCTGCTCGACGTGCTGCCCGCGGCCCAGGCGCGCTGGGTGCGCGCCACCGGCTTCGCCGCCGAAGCCGGCACCACGCTGCTGCTGCCCGCACCCGACGGCGCGCTGGCCGGCGCCGTGGCGGGCGCCGATCCGGCCCAGCCGCTGTGGCAGCTCGCCGGCCTGCCGGCGCAGCTTCCCGCGCGCCGCTACGCCCTGGCCGCCGTACCCGGCACGGTGGCGCCCGAGCGGCCGCTCGCTGCGCTGGGCTGGGCCATCGGCGCCCTGCCCGGCGGCTGGGAGGCCGGCACACCGGATACCCAGGATGCCCCGGATTCCGCCGTGGCCGAACTGGTCAGCGACACGGCCGAGCGTGCCGCCGTCGCCCCGCTGGCGGCCGCCACCGGCCTGGTGCGCCGCCTGGTCAATACCCCCGCCAACGTGCTCGGCCCGCAGCAGCTCGCCGACGAGGTGCGCACGCTGGCGCGGGCGCATGGCGCGCGCTACGAACAATGGACGGGCGAGGCGCTGCCCGGCGCGGGCTTCCCGCTGGTGCACGCGGTCGGGCGCGCGGCGGCACAGGCCCCGCGCGTGGCCGCGCTGCACTGGGGCGAGCCCGGCGCGCCGCGCCTGGTGCTGGTCGGCAAGGGCGTCTGCTTCGACTCCGGCGGGCTCGACCTCAAGCCCGCCGCCGGCATGCGCTGGATGAAAAAGGACATGGGCGGCGCCGCCCACGCCATCGCGCTGGCGCAACTGCTGATGCAGGCGCGCCTGCCGGTACAGCTGACCCTGCTCGTGCCGGCCGTGGAGAACGCCGTCGGCGCCGGCGCGCTGCGCCCCGGCGACGTCGTGCGCGCCGGCAACGGCCTCTCGGTGGAGATCGAGAACACCGATGCCGAAGGCCGCCTGGTGCTGGCCGACGCGCTGGCCCATGCGCTCGACGCGCGGCACGGCGCCACCGCCCTGGTGATTGACTTCGCCACCCTGACGGGCGCCGCGCGCGTGGCGCTCGGGCCCGAGCTGCCGGCCCTGTTCTGCCACGACGATGCGCTGGCCGCCAGCCTGCTGGAGCAGGCCCGGCGCGTGGCCGACCCGCTGTGGCGGCTGCCGCTGTGGCAGCCCTACCAGGCCATGCTCAAGTCTTCCAGCGCCGACCTGCAGAACGCCGCCGCCAACCCGCACGCGGGCGCCATCACCGCCGCGCTGTTCCTGTCGCGCTTCGTGCCGGCCGGCACGCCCTGGCTGCACCTGGACCTGTTCGCCTGGAACCCGGAGGCGCGCCCGGGCCGTCCGCGCGGCGGCGAGGCGCAGGGCCTGCGCGCGCTGGCGGCCTGGCTGTGCGAGCGCTTCGGCGGCACCGGCGGCACGCCGGGCGACTGAGCACTACGACTGAACATCGCCACCAGCGCGTTCCGATTTTCCGCAGGGCGCCCCGCTGCCCTGCCACCTTGTCCCTCTTTCCCGTGGAGACCCTCCCGATGCTGCAACGCCTGGCCCGCACGGCCTCCCTCACCGCCGCCTTCGCCACCCTCGCCGCCAACCTGCTCGCCGCGCCTCCGGCCCTCGCCGAGACCGTGCGCTGGGCGCGCTCGACCGATGCCTCGACGCTCGATCCGCACGCGCTCAACAACGGCCCCAACCACAACCTGCTGCATCAGGTCTACGAGCCGCTGATCATCCGCACCGCCGAGGGCAAGCTGCTGCCGACGCTGGCGGCCTCCTGGCAGCGCACCGACGATCCCACCGTGTGGGAATTCCAGCTGCGCAAGGGCGTCAAGTTCCACGACGGCAGCCTCTTCACCGCCGATGACGTGGTCTTCTCCCTGCAGCGCGCCAGGGCCCCGACTTCGGACATGAAGTCCCTGCTGGTGTCGATCACCGAAGTCAGCAAGGTCTCGCCGTTCGTGGTGCGCATCAAGACCGCCGGCCCCAACCCGCTGCTGCCCGAGAGCCTGACCAATATCCAGATCCTGAGCGCGGCCTGGGCCAAGGCGCACAACGTCGAGCAGCCGCAGAACGCCTCCGCCAAGGAGGAGACCTACGCCACCCGCCATGAGAACGGCACCGGTCCTTATGTGATCGCGTCGCGCGAGCAGGACGTGCGCACCGTGCTGAAGCTGTTCCCGCAGTACTGGGGACGCGGCCAGTTCCCGCTGGAGATCGACGAACTGGTGTACCTGCCGATCAAGTCGCCGGCCACGCGCGTGGCGGCGCTGCTGTCGGGCGAGGTCGACTTCGTGCAGGACCTGCCCATCCAGGATGCGGCGCGCCTGCGCGCCGAGCCGCGCCTGCGGGTCAACCAGGCCGCCGAGAACCGCGTGATCTTCTTCGGCCTCAACGTGGGCAGCGCCCCGCTCAAGTACGCCGACGTCAAGGACCGCAACCCGCTGGCGGACCGCCGCGTGCGCGAGGCCTTCCAGCTCGCGATCGACCGCAACGCCATCAAGACCGCGGTCATGCGCGGCCTGTCGGTACCGACCAACATCATCGCCCCGCCCTTCGTGCACGGCTACGACAAGGCCTTCGACGTGGTCGGCAAGAGCGACGTGGCACGCGCCAGGGCGCTGCTGGCCGAAGCCGGCTATCCCAACGGCTTCGCCATCACCCTGCATTGCACCAACGACCGCTACCTGAACGACGAGGCGATCTGCCAGGCCGCGGCCGGCTTCCTCGGCCGCATCGGCGTCAGGACCACGGTGGCCGCGCGTCCGCTGGCGCTCCAGACCGCGGCCATCAACAACCTGGACACCGACTTCTACCTGTACGGCTGGGGCGTGCCGACCTACGACTCGGCCTACATCTTCGACTACCTGGTGCATTCGCGCGGCAAGAACTCGCGCGGGGCGACCAACGCCACCCGCTACAGCAATGCCGAGCTGGATGCCAAGATCGTCTCGCTGGCCGCCGAGGGCGATGCGCGCCGGCGCGACGAGACCATCCGCAGCATCTGGACCACGGTGCAGAAGGAGCTGATCTACCTGCCGCTGCACGACCAGATCCAGACCTATGCGATGGTGCGCAAGCTCGACATCCCGGTGAATCCGTCGAACACGCCTTATTTCAAGCTGTTCAAGCTGGCCAAGGGATGACGCCGCCGCCCGCTCCCGCACAACCCACACGCCACACGCTACGCCGATGCTCGTCCATCTGATGCGCCGCCTGGGCCAGTCGCTGCTGGTGCTGCTGGCCGTCTCCTTCCTCTCCTTCCTGGTGTTCCGCCATCTCGGCGATCCCACCGTGAGCCTGCTGGGCGAAGATGCCTCGCTGGCGGAACGCCAGCGCCTGGTGGCCGAACTCGGCTTCGACCAGCCGGTGCCGGTGCAGTTCGCGCGCTATCTCGACAACGTGCTGCACGGCCGCTTCGGCATTTCCTACCGCGTGCGGCGCCCGGTCACCGAGGTCATCGCCGAGCGCGCGCCGGCCACGCTGGAACTGGCGGCAGTGGCCGCGCTCGTCGCCCTGCTCGGCGGCATCGTGCTGGGCGTGCGCGGCGCGCTGCGGCGCGACGGCTGGACCGGCCGGCTGCTGGCCGCCGCCTCGCTGGTGGGCGTGTCGCTGCCCACCTTCCTGATCGGCATCGGCCTGATCTACCTGTTCGCGGTCCGGCTGCACTGGCTGCCCTCGTTCGGGCGCGGCGAGGTGGTCATGCTGGGGGGCTGGAGCACCGGGCTGCTGACCGCCTCGGGCTGGCTGTCGCTGATCCTGCCGGTGGCCACGCTGGCCTTGTTCAAGCTCACCCTGATCCAGCGCCTGGTGCGCGCGGAGATGCTGGAAGCGATGCGCAGCGACTACGTGCGCTTCGCCCGCGCGCGCGGGCTCGGCGAGCGCCGCATCGTCTACGGCCACGCGCTGCGCAACACCCTGATCCCGGTGATCACCATCGCCGGGCTGCAGGTCGGCTCGCTGGTGGCCTTCGCCATCGTCACCGAGACGGTGTTCCAGTGGCCCGGCCTGGGCGCGCTGTTCATCGCCTCGATCCAGGCCGTGGACGTGCCGGTGATCGCCGCCTACCTGCTGCTGATCGCGCTGCTCTACGTCGTCATCAACCTGGTGGTCGACCTTGTCTACGCGCTGGCCGATCCGCGCCTGCGGCGCGCCTGAGTGTGCCTGTGCGATCGAGCGTGCCTGCACGCGCCGCCCCGTCCTCTCATCGCCAACGTTCCACCCTCCACCTTTCCCGCCCCGACATGAGCCAACCGCCTCTTCCACGCCCGGGCCTGCTGGCCCGCTGGCGCCAGTCCGACCACGCGGCACTGCGCACGCTGGCGCGCTCGCGCGCGGTGCAGGCCGCGCTGCTGACCCTGGGCCTGCTCCTGCTGGCAGCGCTGCTGGCGCCCTGGCTGGCACGGCAGAATCCCTTCGACCCGGCCGCGCTGGAACTGCTCGACGCCTTCACCCCGCCGTGGCGGCACGGCCCTTCGGGTGCCTTCTACCCGCTCGGCAGCGACGACCAGGGACGCGACCTGCTGTCGGCCATCCTCTACGGCCTGCGCGTCTCGCTGCTGGTCGGCGCCGCCGCGGTAGCGCTGTCGCTGCTGGCCGGCGTCGCGCTGGGGCTGCTGGCGGGCTATGCCGGCGGCTGGTTCGACGCCCTGGTGATGCGCGTGGCCGACATCCAGCTCACCTTCCCGGTGCTGCTGGTCGCGCTGCTGATCTTCGGCATCGCGCGCGGCCTGCTGCCGGAGGGCTATCGCGACGACATGGCGGTGTACGTCATCATCCTCGCCATCGCCCTGTCCGAGTGGGTGCAGTACGCGCGCACCATCCGCGGCGTGACCCTGGTCGAGAAACAGAAGGACTACATCGCCGCGGCGCGCATCAGCGGCCGCTCGCGCAACGCCATCCTGCTGGGCCACCTGCTGCCCAATATGCTGGCGCCCGTGCTGGTGATCGGCACGCTCAGCTTCGCCCTGGCCGTGGTGGCGGAATCCACCCTGTCCTACCTCGGCGTCGGCCTGCCGGCGACCCAGCCCTCGCTGGGCACGCTGATCCGCATCGGCCAGGCCTTCCTCTTCTCCGGCGAATGGTGGATCCTGCTGTTCCCCGCCCTCACCCTGCTCGCGCTGGCGCTGTCGGTCAACCTGCTCGGCGACTGGCTGCGCGACGCCTTCGACCCCAAGCTGCAATGACCACCGAAGCCCTGGCGCCGTGCGCGCCGCCGCCCCCCGCGCCCTCCTTGCCTTCCCCGCCCTCCAGCAGCGCGCCACCGCTGCTGCGCGTCGACGGCCTGTCGGTGCATTTCGACACCCCGCGCGGCCCGCTCAGCATCCTCGCCGAGGTCGGCTGCACGCTCGCGCCGGGCGAGATCCTCGGCGTGGTGGGCGAGTCCGGCGCCGGCAAGTCCATGCTGGGCAAGGCCATCGCCGGCCTGCTCGACCCCGGCGGCCATCTCGGCGCCGGCAGCATATGGCTGCGCGGCGAGCGCATCGACACGCTCGGCGCCGAAGACCGGCGCCGCCTGCGTGGCAAGCACATCGGCATGGTGTTCCAGGATCCGATGACCAGCCTCAATCCGGTGCTCACCATCGGGCGCCACCTGGAAGAGACCATCCGCACCCACCTGCCGCTGACGCCGTCGCAAGCACGCGAGCGCGCCCTGGCGCTGCTGCAGGCGGTCGGCATCGCGCAGGCGGAGGCCCGGCTGCGCCAATACCCGCACCAGCTCTCGGGCGGCATGCGCCAGCGCGTGGCCATCGCCCTGGCGCTGTGCGCCGACCCTGCCCTGCTGATCGCCGACGAGCCCACCACCGCGCTCGACGTCATCGTGCAGGCCCAGGTGATCGAGGTGCTGCGCCGCCTGTGCCGCGAGCGCGGCACCGCGCTGATGCTGGTCAGCCACGACATGGGCGTGATCGCGGGCGTGGCCGACCGCGTGATGGTGATGCGGGCCGGGCGCGTGGTCGAGAGCGGCCCGGTGGCCGAGGTGCTGGAGCACCCGCGCGCGCCGTACACGCGCGCACTGGTCGCCGCCATACCGCCGCTGGACCGGCGCCTGCGGCGACTGCCCACGCCCGACGACGCGGTGCCGCCCGCGCCGCTCGCCGTGGCCGCGCAGCAGGCACAGGCCGCACAGCCTTTGCCAACCGTGCACATGCCGGCCGGCGCCGCGCCGCTGCTGCAGGTGAGCGGCCTGTCGCGCCGCTTCGACCTGTCCGCCCCGTGGCTGTTGCGCACCCTGGCGCGCGAGCCGCGCCGCGTGCTGCAGGCGGCGCGCGAAGTCAGCTTCGCCATCCCGCGCGGCACCACCTTCGGGCTGGTGGGCGAGTCCGGTTCGGGCAAGAGCACCGTCGCCCGCATGATCGCCGGCCTGCTGCGCCCGAGCGCCGGCAGCGTGACGCTGGACGGCATCGATCCCTGGTCCGGCACGCAGGCCGCCGCCGCGCTGCTGGGGCGCTTCCAGATGGTGTTCCAGGATCCCTACGCCAGTCTCAACCCGCGCTGGCGCGTCGGGCGCATCGTCGCCGAGCCGCTGCTGGCGCTGCGGGCACGCGACGCGGCGCTGGATGCCGGCGCGATACGCGAGCGGGTGGCCCAGGCGCTGCAGCGCGTGCGCCTGCCGGCCGATGCGGCGCGGCGCTACCCGCACCAGTTCTCCGGCGGCCAGCGCCAGCGCATCGCGCTGGCGCGCGCGCTGGTCAGCCGGCCCGACTTCCTGATCTGCGACGAGCCCACCTCCTCGCTCGATGTCTCGGTGCAGGCGCAGGTCCTCAACCTGATGCGTGACCTGCAGGATGAGCTGGGCCTGACCTATCTGCTGATCAGCCACAACCTGGCGGTGATTCGCCAGATGTGCGACCAGGTGGGCGTGATGCAGGCGGGCGAGCTGGTCGAATGCGGTCCGGCCGGAACCGTGCTGGACACGCCGCGCCACCCCTATACGCGCCGCCTGCTGGCGGCAGTGCCCGACCTGGGGCACGGACGGCGGCCGCTGGCCGCCAGAGCCTGAAGCAGGGAGGAGCAGCGCAGGGCGGGGCAGGCCGGGCAGGCGTCCTCAATGCACCCGCGGGAAGCCGTGCCGTTCGGCCAGCAGGTCGAGGATGCGCCGCGTATCGGTGACGAAGCGCAGCACGCCATGGACATGCGCGTCGGCCGGCGGCGCGGCGTCGCCATCCAGCACCAGTACCGGCAGGCCCTGGTTGTCGGGGCCGAGCACGGCCGCCACGGCGGCGCGCGGCCGCGCGAACGGCACGCGCACGATCTCCAGGCGCGCCGCGCGCGCCGGGTCGGCGGCCAGCAGCCCTTCGATGGGCAGGCAGTCGGGGCAGACGAAGCGCTCGCCCGGACGAGCGGCATCGGTGAATCCGGGTTCCAGCAGGAAAAGGCGGTCGCGGCTCATGGTGGTCGGTGATAGCGGTGGACTGGGTCGAGGATGGATGTGATCGGGCGTGGCGGCGGCATGGCTGCCCGCCGCCACGCCCGGACTCAGAAGGTGCGCCCTTCCTTCAGGCGGGTGGTCTCGCCGTTCAGGTCATGGGCACCCGGCACCTGCGTCTTGTGCCGCAGCGGGTTGTGGCTGGAGACGGCGCGCCGCGGCGCGCGCTGGTCGAGATCTCTTGCTTTGTTCATGTCATGGCTCCTGGTGCCGCCGCCGGCCATCCCGCCGGGGCCTGTGGATATGGCCGCCCGCTCGAAGTGGTCGGCGGCGAAGAACGGTGGTCAGGCCGCCTGCCGGGCCGGCGCCGTGGCGTCCTGCATCACCGGCGCATGAAGCGGCACCTGATGCGGCACCTGATGCGGCACCTGAAGCGGCACCGGCAACGGCAGCACCGCATCGAGCAGGCGGCGCGTGGCCGCGTGCCGGGCAGGATCGTGCAGCGCGGCGCTGGCGAAGCGGTCGACGATGCGCCCGCGCTCCATCACCGCGATGCGGTCGCAGAACGAGGCCACCACGCCGAGGTCATGGCTGATGAACAGATAGGTCAGGTCGAGCTCGTCGCGCAGGCGCCGCAGCAGTGCCAGCACCTGTGCCTGGATGGAGACGTCCAGCGCCGAGGTCGGCTCGTCCAGGATCACGCAGGCCGGGCGCGGCGCCAGCGCCCGCGCGATGCCGATGCGCTGGCGCTGCCCGCCCGAGAACTCGTGCGGGTAGCGCGCCAGGTGCTGCGCCTGCAGTCCGACGTGCTCCAGCGCCTGCGCGGCCAGTGCCTGCGCCTGGGCGGCGTTGCGCGCCACGCCCAGGCGCAGCAGCGGATCGGCGATCTGCGCGCCGATGGTGCGGCGCGGATTGAGCGAGGCACCGCTGTCCTGGAAGACGAACTGCACGTCGCGCCGGAAGCCCGCCAGCGCGCGCCCGTGCAAGGCGGTGACGTCCTGGCCGCCGGCCAGCACGCTGCCGCCGGAGGGTTCCAGCAGGCGTGCCGCGAGACGTGCCAGGGTCGACTTGCCCGAGCCCGATTCACCGATCAGGCCGAGGATCTCGCCACGCCGCAGCGCCAGGTCGGTGGGCTGCAGGGCGACCACCTCGTCCGCGCCACGCCGCAGCCAGCCGCCGACACCGCCGCCGCCAGCGCTACCGAAGCGGCGGCCGATACCGCGCAGCGCGAGCACCGTGCTTTCGCCCTGCCCCGGCGCGCCCGCTTCGTACGCCGGCACGGACACCGACGCCGGCTCCGGCGCCCTGCTCTGCGGCACGGCCGCCAGCAGGGCGGCCGTGTAAGGATGATCGGGCGCGCGCAGCACGTCGGCCGTGCGGCCGTGCTCGACCACGCGGCCGGCGCGCAGCACCGCCACGCGCTCGCTCAGGTAGGACACCACGCCGAAGTCGTGGGTGATCAGCAGGATGGCGGTGCCGTCCTCGCGGTGGAGATCACGCAGCAGGTCCAGGATCTGCTTCTGCACGGTCGGATCGAGCGCCGTGGTGGGTTCGTCGGCGATCAGCAGCCGCGGCCGCGCCATCACTGCCATGGCGATCAGGATGCGCTGGCGCATGCCGCCCGACAGCTCGTGCGGGTAGGCGCGCAGCACCCGCCCCGGCTCGCGTATGCCGACCCGCTCCAGCCAGCTGCCCGCGGTGGCGGCGGCCTGCGCGCGGCCCAGGCCGAGCCGGTAGCGCAGCCCTTCGGCCATCTGCTCGCCGATGCGGAAGGACGGGTCGAGCGAAGACAGTGAATTCTGGAAGACGATGCCGATGCCCTGCCCGCGCACCGTGTTGTGCTCGGCTTCGCGCAACCCGAGCAGTTCGCGCCCGTCGAAGCGCACCTGGCCCCAGGCGCGGCAGCCGCGTGCCGGCAGCAGGCCCATCACGGCGGCAGCGGTCAGGCTCTTGCCCGAGCCCGACTCGCCCACCACGGCCACCACCTCGCCGGCGCCGACCTCCAGGTCCACCCCGTGCAGCACGCGCTGCGGCCCGTGCGCGCCGGTGAATTCGATGCCGAGCTGGCGGATGCTGAGGAGACTCATCGCAGGCTTCCTTGCCGGCCCGTGCCGGCGTTTCGCGTTGTCATGGAGGCCGGGCCCGGCTCAGTCGCGCGGATCCAGCGCATCGCGCAGGCCGTTGCCCAGCCAGTTGAATGACAGCGCCAGCACCACGATCACCAGTGCCGGCGCGGTCGCCACGTGCGGCGCGCCCAGCACCATCACCTGCACGCCTTCGGCCGCCATACGGCCCCAGTCGGCCTGCGGCGGCTGCGTGCCGAGGCCGAGGAAGCTGAGCCCGGCCTGGAACACGATCATGCCGCCCACCAGCGTGGTGCCGTAGACCACGGCACCGCTGGCCACATTGGGCAGCAGCTCGCGCAGCAGCACGGCGGCGGCGCCGGCGCCGCCGGCGCGGGCCGCTTCCAGGTACTCCTTGTCGCGCTCGGCCCGTACCGCGGCATAGACCACGCGCGTCAGGTAGGGCGTGGCCGCCGCGACCACCGTCAGCGCCACCGCCCAGGTGCCGGGCCCGAGCGCGGTGGCCAGGCCGATGGCCAGCAGCACCATGGGGAAGGCGAACAGGATGTCGATGACCCGCATGATCAGCGCCGACCAGGGATTGCGGTAGTAGCCCGCCAGCAGGCCCAGGGCCAGGCTCAGCAGCACCGCCAGCACCACCGGCGGCAGGCTGCCGAGCAGTGCGCGGCGGCCGCCCCACAGCAGGCGGCTGGCGATGTCGCGCCCCTGCGCGTCCAGCCCGAGCAGGTGGTGCGCCGTGCCGGGCGGCGCCAGCCGCTGCAGCGGATCGGCGGCGTCCGGATCGAAGGGCGCCAGCCAGGGCGCGAGCAGCGTGGCCGCCAGCACCAGCAGGATCAGCGCGAGCCCGGCCAGCGCCAGCCGGTTGCCGGCGAAGCGCCGCCACGCCGGGCGCGGAGCACCGCCGGCGGCGTCCGGCGCCGGTGTGGGTGCCGATGTTGGTGCCGATGTTGGTGCCGGTGTCGGCGCCGATGTGAACCCGGTCGACGGCATGTTCACGGCTGCCCCTGTGCGACGCCCCCGCGCAGGCGCGGATTGAGCAGGTCGAGCGCGATGTCGGTGGCCAGGTTGACGGCGATGAAGCACGCCGTCACCAGCATCACGCCGGCCTGGATCATCGGATAGTCCTTGCCGGCGGCGGCGTTGTAGAGCTGGGTGCCGATGCCCGGCCAGTTGAAGACGTTCTCGACGAAGATCACGCCGGACAGCAGGTAGCCGATCTGCAGCCCGGTGACATTGAGCACCGGCGGCAGCAGGTTGCGGCCCAGGTGGCGCCCCAGCAGCACGCGCCGCGGCAGCCCCTGGGCGCGGAAAGTGCGCAGGTAGTCGGAGCCGAGGATCTCGATGACCTGCGCGCGCACCAGCTGCGCCAGCACCAGCATGGAGATCAGCGCGGCCGACAGCGCCGGCAGCACCAGGTGGTGCAGCAGGTCGGGCCAGTCCTGCTCGCCGCGCATGTCGTACATGCCCGAGACCGGGAACCACTGCAGCTTGACGCCGAACACCCAGATCAGCAGCAGTCCCGACCAGAACACCGGGAAGTTGTGCCCGACCTGGATCAGCAGCATGGCGGCGCCGTCCAGCCAGGTGCCGCGCCGCAGGCCGCTGGCCACCCCCACCGCCACGCCCCCGGCCAGGCACAGCAGCACCGCCGCCCCGGCCAGCACCAGCGTGTTGGCGAAGCTGCGCCCCAGCACCTCGAACACCGGCGTGCGCAGCACCAGCGAAGTGCCCCAGTCGCCGGCGGCCAGGTGCTGCAGCCAGAGGCCGTACTGCACCCAGACCGGGCGGTCGAGCCCGTACTCGCGCCGGATGGCGTCGAGCGAATCCTGCGTCAGCGTGCCGCCCAGCGCATTGGTGATGGGATCGCCGCCGCCGGCATGGGCAGCCAGGAACACCAGCACCGAGACCACCAGGAAGATGGGCAGGGCCTGCAGCAGGCGCAGCACGATGGCGCGGCTCATTTCTGCAGCGAGACCCGGGTCAGGTCGTAGAAGTTCTGCGCCGGCACGTTGAAGCCCTGCACCTTGGGGCTGCTGGCGAAGTGGTTGCGGAAAGTCACCAGCGGCACGAACAGGGCCTCGCGCTGCGCCAGCCCGTTGGCCTGCTTCCAGGCCGCCAGCGCCGCGCCTTCGCTGGTCTGCGCGGTGGCCTTGGCGATCGCCTGCGCCACCGCCGGGTCGACCACCTTCTCGCCGCCGCCGCGCGTGACCACGTAGCCGTCGTAGGCCAGCTTCAACCAGTAGGGCGTGACGAAGCCCCACTCCATGGTGAACAGGCCGGTCTCCGGCGCCAGGTTGGCCAGCTTGCTGGTGTAGGTGAGCCACTCCTGCGAGACCACGTCGACCTTGATACCGACCTTGGCGAGATCGCGCTGGATCCATTCGATCGACGGCTGGTTGGCCACGTCGGTGATGATGGTGAAGTGGACCTCGCCGTCCTTGTAGCCGGCCTGCTGCAGCAGCTTGCGCGCGCGCACCGGATCGTAGGGATAGTCGCGCTGGGCCGGATCGTAGGCGCTGTTGCCGATGTTGTAGAGGCTGTAGGCGGCCTGCGCGCGGCCCTTGAAGATGGTGCGCGCCAATCCCTCGCGGTCGATCGCCAGCAGCACCGCCTGCCGCACCGCGAGCTTGCTGGTGTAGGGATTGCGGTAGTTCCAGCTCAGGAACAGTTCGCCGGCGGTGGTGCTGTCGTGTACGGTGTAGCCACTCTTCTCCAGGCCGTCGGCGGCATCGGCCGGCACGCGCGTGAGGATATCGATCTCGCCCGAGCGCAGCGCCGCCAGGCGGGTCGCGTCGTCCTGGATGGGACGGAAGATGATGCGGTCGAGCAGCGGACGCGGGCCCCAATACTGCTCGTTGCGCACCAGCACGGTCTTCTCGCCGTGCACGCGCTCGACGAACTTGTAGGGTCCGGTGCCGGTCGGGTGCAGCGCCAGCCCGTCCTGGCCGTACTTCTTCAGCGCCTCCGGGCTGAAGATGCCGGAAACGTAGTTGCCTTGCGGCAGCAGCCGCGGGAAATCGGTGAACGGTCCCTTGAAGACGAACTGTACGGTGTAGTCGTCGACGACCTTCAGCTCCTGCAGGTTGCCGTAGACCGGCTTCATGGTCGCCGCCGCGCGCACGTCGTAGTACTCGAAGGCGGGATCGGTGAAACGGCGCACGTTGAAGCGCACCGCCTGGGCATTGAAATCGGTGCCATCATGGAACTTGACGCCGCGGCGCAACTGGAAGGTGAAGGTGCGCGCATCGGGGCTGGCCTGCCAGGCGGTGGCCAGCGCCGGCACCAGCGGCGGCGGTCCCGCCTTGGCCGGATGGGACAGGTCCTCGGCCAGCAGCGACTCGTAGATGTGCTTGTCGACGCGGTAGGTCTCCCAAGAATACTGCCGGTTCGGGTCGTAGACGGTGGGCTCCTGGTACTGGCCCACCACCAGCGTGCCGCCACTCTTCGGCTTGGCCTGCGCCATCGCCGTGCCACCGGCCACCACACCCCACGCCAGCAAGCCGGCCCCCGCCAGCGCCGACAGGCGCAGGCCCGTGCGCCGGCCGCGCTGCGCGCGCAGGCCCCGCGCGATGCGCGACAACAACCCAACCGCCATGATCCTCGACTCCTTTGCAATAACGTGGGGAAAAGTCTAAGCAGACAAGCCTGCCATCCCAACGAAGGATTCCGGATTTGCTCATGCCGGCGCGCACCGGCCTGCAGCCAGCGGCCGGCGGCTATGGATCGGCGGCTGTGGACCGGCGGCTATGGACCGGCGGCATCGGGCGCGGCGGCGATCAGCGCGCGCGTATAGGGATGCGACGGCGCCTGCCAGAACTCCGGCTGCGCGCCGCCGTCGACGATGCGCCCGGCCTGCATCACCATCACCCGGTCGGCCAGGTAGCGCACCACCGCCAGGTCGTGCGAGATGAACAGGTAGGCCAGGCCGAACTCTGCCTTCAACTCGACCAGCAGGTTGAGGATCTGCGCCTGGATCGACACGTCGAGAGCCGACACCGGTTCGTCGCAGACCACCAGCGCCGGGCGCAGCAGCAGCGCGCGGGCGATGCCGATGCGCTGGCGCTGCCCGCCGGAAAACTCATGCGGGTAGCGCGCCAGCGCGCCGGCCGGCAGGCCGACCCGGTCGAGCATGGCCAGCACGGCCTGCCGGCGCAGGCGCGCATCGCGCTCACCGTGCACGCGCAGCAGGGTGTCGAGCGCGTCGCCGACGGTGCGGCGCGGATTCAGCGAGGCCTGCGCATCCTGGAAGATCATCTGCATGCGCGGGCGCAGCGCGCGCAGCGCCGCGGGTGCCAGCGTGCCCAGCTCGGCGCCGTCCAGCCGCACCTGCCCGGCGCTGGCCGGCAGCAGCTGCAGGATGGCCTTGCCGAGCGTGGACTTGCCGCAGCCCGATTCGCCGACCAGCCCGAGCGTTTCGCCGGCCGCGAGCGTGAAGGACACGCCGCGCACGGCATGGATGGATTCGCCGCGGCGAATGTGGTGCACGTGCAGGTCCTGCACCGAGAGCAAGGAAGACATAGAGGCAGGTCAGGCCAGCGCAGTGGAGAGGGATGTGCCAGCCGGTACAGGTACAGGTACAGGCGCGGGCGCGGGCGCCGACGCTGCCGCCGCGCGCAGGACCGGCACGCAGGCCACCAGGCGGGCATCGGCCGCGCCGCCCGGCAGCGGCCGCGGCTCGGGCGGACTCGCGCCGCAGCCGGTCTCCGCCTGGGCACAGCGTGGCGCGAACGGACAGCCGCTGGCCTGCGCGGCCGAGGAAACGCTGCCGGGGATCTCGTCGAGCGGGCCGTCGCGGTAGAAGCGCTGCTGCGCCAGGCGCAGCGAGGCGCGCAGCAGGCCGCGCGTATAGGGGTGGGCGGGCGCGGCGAACAGCGCCTGCGCCCCGCCCTCCTCCATCTTGCGTCCGGCGTACATCACCACCACGCGGTCGGCCCACTGTGCCACCAGGCCGAGATCGTGCGTGATCAGCAGCAGCGCCATCGACAGCTCGCGGCGCAGCCGGTCGAGCAGGCCGAGGATCTCCGCCTGGATGGTGACGTCGAGCGCGGTAGTGGGCTCGTCGGCGATCAGCAGGCGCGGCCCGCAGGCGATCGCCATGGCGATCATCGCGCGTTGGCGCTGCCCGCCCGAGAGCTGGTGCGGATAGGCATCGTGCTGGCGCGCCGGCTCGGGCAGGCGCACCAGGTCGAGCAGCTCCACCGCGCGGGCACGCGCCGCGCGGCGTGACAGGCGCTGGTGGCAATGCAGCACCTCGGCGATCTGCGCGCCGATGGTCTGCACCGGATTGAGCGCGCTCATCGGCTCCTGGAACACCATGCCGATGTCGCGCCCGCGCAGCGCGCGCAGTGCCGCCGGCGGCAGCCCGAGCAGCTCGCGGCCGTCGAGCCGCACGCTGCCGGCGGCAATGTGTCCGGGCCGGGGCAGCAATTGCATCAGCGCCAGTGCCGTGGCCGACTTGCCGCAGCCGGACTCGCCGACCAGGGCCAGTGTCTGCCCGGCCTCGACGGCGAAGTTCAGCGCATGCACCACCGGCTGCGCACCGAAAGCGATGCGCAGGCCTTCGACTTCCAGCAGCGCGCTCATCGCTGGCTCCGGAGTGGGCGGCGGCGGGCGCCGCCATGGGGGTCGATGGTGTGGTTCATGCTTGGCGCAGGCGCGGATTGAGGGCGTCGTTGAGGGCATCGCCGACCAGGTTGAGCGACAGCACGGCGACGATGATGGCGCCGCCCGGCAAGGCGGTCAGGTACCAGGCGCTGCGCAGCACCTCGCGTCCGGCGCCGATCATGCTGCCCCAGCTCACCACGTTCGGATCGCCCATGCCGAGGAAGGACAGCGCCGACTCGATCAGGATGGCGCTGGCCACCATCACCGAGATGGTGACGATCACCGGCGGCAGCGCATTGGGCAGGATCTCGGCGAAGATGATGCGGCGGCTGCGATAGCCCAGGCTGCGCGCGGCCAGCACGAAGTCGGCCTCGCGCAGCGTACGGAACTCGGCGCGCACCAGGCGCGCCACCGTGGGCCATGAGGCCAGCCCGATCGCCAGCGCGATGGTGCTCACCGAGGGCCCGGCGATGGCCACGATGACGATCACCAGCAGGAAGCCGGGCACCGTCTGCACCAGTTCGACCAGGCGTGTCAGCAGCGCGTCGGCGAGGCCGCCGAAGTAGCCCGCCAGCGCGCCCACCACGGTGCCGATGACCAGGCTGAGCGCGGCCGCGGCCAGGCCGACCAGCAGCGACACGCGCGCGCCGTGCACGATGCCGGCCAGCACGTCGCGCCCGAGCGAGTCGGTGCCGAGCGGATAGGCCGGATCGGCGCCCGGCCACAGGAAGGGCTGCGCCACCATGTCGAGCGGATCGCCGGGGAACAGGTGCCCGGCCAGCAGCGCGAGCAGGCCCAGCGCCAGCAGCACCAGCAGGCCGGCGACGCCGGCCGGGTTGCGCAGGAAGATGCGCAGCGCGCCGCTGCGCGCGGCCGCGGCGGGCAACGGCGCCGGGGCGGTGCCGGCCACCGCGATGGTGGCCGCGCCGGCGGGAACAGGAATCGGTTTCGCCATCGGGTCTTGCTCCTTGCGGTGACGGGGATGGAGATGGGGATGGTGGCGATGCAGGGGCGCGGCGGCGCGCCTCACGCCGCCTTGATGCGCGGATCGAGCCAGGCCTGCAGCAGGTCGACCAGCACATTGGCCAGCACCACCAGGAAGGACGACAGCAGCAGCACGCCGAGCAGCACAGGGAAATCGCGCGCCAGCACCGCCTCCAGCGCCAGGCGGCCGAGGCCGGGCCAGCTGAACACGGTCTCCACCACCACCGTGCCGCCCAGCAGCGCGCCGAAGTGCATGCCGGCCAAGGTGGTGATCGGCAGCAGCGCGTTGCGCAGCACGTGGCGCAGCGTCACGCGCCACGGATGCAGGCCCTTGGCCTGCGCCGTGCGCACGAAGTCCAGCCGCTGCACCTCCAGCATGGCCGCACGCGTCAGGCGCGCGTAGATGGCGATATAGAAGGAGGCCATGGCCAGCGCCGGCAGCAGCAGGTGGCGCGCCACGTCGGCGGCGTGCGCCAGCCCGCCCAGGCCGGCGCCGATGGTGGCGGTGCCCTCGCTCGGCAGCCAGCCCAGCCGCACCGAGAACAGCACGATGGCCATCAGGCCGATCCAGAAGCCCGGCACCGAGTACAGCAGCAGCGCGGACAGGGACAGCAGGCGATCGGTCCAGCCGCCCGCGCGCGCCGCCATCACGGTGCCGGCGGCCACGCCGAGCGCGAGCGCCAAGGTCAGCGCGGCGCCGGTCAGCAGCAGCGTATTGGGCAGGCGGGCCAGGATCATGTCCGCCACCGGCATGTTGTAGCGCGGCGAGAAGCCCAGGTCGAGATGTGCCAGCCCCCACAGGTAGCCCAGCAGGCGGTGCAGCAAGGGCTGGTCCAGGCCGAAACGCGCGCGCAGCAGGGCCATGGTGGCCTCGGTGGCCGAACCGGACTCGCCGGCCAGCACGTCGGCGGCGTCGCCCGGGGCGAGCTGCAGCAGCAGGAAGTTGAACACCACCACCAGCAGTGCGGTCGGCAGCGCGCGCCACAGCACCCGCCGCAGCACCGCGGCGACGCGGCGCGCCGGGGTGGCGGGCGCGGTGACAGGCGCGGCAGGCGCGCCGGGCGCGGCGGTCGGCGATTGCGCTTCGCTAGGCATGGCCGCCCTACTTGTCCAGGTAGACGTCGGCCAGGTTGGACTCGACGCCGTCCGCGGTCAGCGAGTGGTCGTGCACGCGCTTGTTGGCGATGGTGATGAACTGCGGCGAGACCAGGTTCAGGTCAGGCACCTCGCGTCCGACGATCTGCTGGAACTGGCGGAACAGCGTCACGCGCCGCGCCGGCTCGTTCTCCACGGCAGCCTCTTCCAGCAGCTTGTCCACCTCCGCATTGGCATAGTGCGTGCCATTCGAGAAGGGCACGCCCTTCTTGAAGTTCTTCGACCAGTACAGGCGCTGCACGCCGACCGTGGGGTCGAACAGGTTGCTGGCGCCGTTGACGGTGAAGTCGAAGTCGCGGTCGGTGTAGATGCGCTTGACGAAGGCCGGCAGGTCCTGCGAGCGGATCGCCACCTCGATGCCCACGCGCCCCAGCGCCGAGCGCAGATAGTCCGCCAGGCGCTTGCCGTCCTCGCCGATCGGGTTGTAGTCGAGCGTCACGCGGAAGCGCGGCGCCGAACCCTGGCGTGCATAGCCGGCCTCGTCGAGCAGGCGGTTGGCGGCCTGGATGTCGAAGGGGTAAGGCGTCGGCGCGCCGTCGTGGAAGGCCGACAGGCCCGGCGCGATGGGCGAGGCGGTGCGGGTGCCGTAGCCGTAGTAGACGGTCTTCAGCACCACGTCGCGGTTGACCGCCTGCGCCACCGCCTGGCGCACCTTGAGGTTCTTGAAGTAGGGATTGTCGAGGTTGAACTCCAGCCGCGTCACGTTGAACGAGTAGCTGTTGCCCTTGGTCTCGAAGACCAGGCCCGGCACCGTCTTCAGGCGCGCCAGGTCCGACAGCGGCACCGGCGTGCGGTAGCCGAGGTCGACCGCGCCGGTCTCGAAGGCGATGGCGCGTGCGGCCGGGTCGGGAATGAACTTGACCACGAGGCGGTCGACGTAGGGCTTGGGCTTGTCCCAGTAGTCGGGGTTGCGCTCGTAGACGATGTGGCTGCCGCGCACCCACTCCTTGAAGCGATAGGGCCCGGTGCCTACCGGCGCGCCGTTGTACGGGTTGGAGACCGGGTCGGCGTGCTCGTAGAGGTGCTTGGGCACGATCGGCGACTCGGTCGCGGCGAGCGCCTTGATCAGGTAGGGCGCGGGCCTGGACAGCACGATCACCGCGGTGTACGGATCGGGCGTGCGCACCTCGGTGACGTTGGCGAAGGTGCTGCTGCCGCGCGGGTGCACCTTCTTCAGCAACTGGATGGAGAAGGCGACGTCGGCCGCCGTGAAGTCCTTGCCGTCGTGCCACTTGACGCCGCGGCGCAACTGGAAGGTGTACTGCTTGCCGTCCGCGCTGACCTGCCAGGCGGTGGCAAGCTGCGGGCGCGGCGTCAGGTCGTAGCCGTAGGCCAGCAGGCCCTCGGTCACCTTGGCGCTGACGCTCAGCGCCGGCGTGGCCACGTTGGCCAGCGACACCAAGGTCGGTGGCTCGTAGTTCAGCAGCAGCGTCAAGGTGCCGCCGCGCACCGGCTGGGCGGAGGGCGCGCCGGGCACGGCGGCGGTGGTAGCAGCGGTGGCGGCGCTGGCCGCGACGGCGAAGCTGCCGGCGATCAGCGGCAGGAGGGTGCGGCGCAGCGCGCGCGCGGGCAGGAAAACTCGGGTCATCGGCAAGAGTTCAGCGTGGGACCATGCGTGGAATCACGCTTGGGGCCAGCAAGGCTGGCTGGGTGAGTCGGATCGGCGCGGCCGCGGAACACGCGGCCGCTGCATCGGTTTGCGTGGGAGCGTGGGTCAGGCGCCTCCCTGCGGCACGGCCTCAGCGCCGCTGGCACTACCAGGCGCGCCGTAGCGGGCGTGCGCCGCGGCCGCGCTGACCAGGCCGTTGCGCACGTCTGCGGCCAGGCGTGCCGGCTCGCGCCGGGCCGGCGCGCCGATGCCGCCGCCGCCCGGCGTCTGCACCACCAGGCGCTCGCCGGCCGGCACCACCTGGCGGCCCTTGCCGCGCAGCGGCGTGCCCGAGGCCAGCGCCACCGTGCCGGGCGCGCCGGCCTCGCCGCCATCGGCGCCGCGCGCCGGGTACAGCAGGCGGTCCCAGGCGGCGGCCAGCACCATCGGCTCGCCGTCGCCGTGCGCCACCTCGATGACCTGGCCCAGGCCGCCGCGCCACTGCCCGGCGCCGCCCGAGTCGGGGCGGTACTCCTTGCGCCAGAACACCAGCGGGCTTACGGTTTCCAGCACCTCCACCGAGACATTGCGCACGCCGCTCGGGAACGAGGTGGTCGACAGGCCGTCCTTGCCGGGGCGCGCGCCGGTGCCGCCGGTGGAGAAGCTGGTGATGGCGAAGGGCCGGCTGCGCATCAGCGCGCCGGCGGCGTCACCGGCCAGCGGCTGGCCGCCGGAGAGCTGCAGGTTCCACAAGCTGGAAGCGCCCTCGGCGGGCACCGCCTCGGCACGGGCCTGGCGCAGGCAGCCGAACACCACGTCGGGCAACATCTGGCCGACGATATGGCGCGCGGTCACGGCGGCGGGAAAGGGCGCGTTGAGGATCGAGCCCTCCGGCGCCAGCACCTGCACCGGCGCCAGCGAGCCGGCGTTGTTGGGAATGTCGGCGCCGATCAGGCAGCGCACGCCGAAGGAGGTATAGGCATCGGTATAGGCCTTGGGCACATTGATGCCGCGTGCCACCATCGGCGACGAGCCGGCGAAATCGACGCGGATACCCTCGCCGGAGATGGTCAGGCGCGCGCGCAGGGTCAGCGGCGACTCGTAGCCGTCGATGGTCATGCTGGTTTCCCAGCTGCCCTGCGGCCAGGCGGCGATGGCCTCGCGCATGGCCTGGGCCGAGCGCGCGATGATGTACTCGCCGGCCGGCTGCAGCGAGGCCAGGCCGAACTCGTCGAACAAGGCCAGCAGGCGCCGCGCGCCGATCTCGTTGCAGGCCACCAGCGCGTGCAGGTCGCCCACCACCTGCACCGGCTCGCGCACATTGGCGCGCACGATATCGAACACCGCCCGGTTCGGCTCGCCCGCCTCGAACAGCTTCAGGATCGGCAGGAACAGGCCCTCGTGGTACACCTGCGTGCCGTCCGGGCCCGCGCCGATGCCGCCGATGTCCACCACGTGCAGCGTCGAGGCGAACAGCGCGACCACCTCGCCCTGGCGCAGCACCGGCGTCACCATGGTCATGTCGAACAGGTGCCCGGTGCCCTTCCACGGGTCGTTGGTCAGGTAGACGTCGCCGGCGCGCATCTGCGCGGTGGGAAAAGCCAGCAGGAAATGCCTGACCGACTCGGCCATGGAGTTGACGTGGCCGGGCGTGCCGGTGACGGCCTGGGCGACCATGCGCCCGTCGGGCAGGAACACGCCGGCCGAAAGGTCGCCGGCTTCGCGCGTGGAGGTGCCGAAGGCGGTGCGGATCAGGGTCTGCGCCTGTTCCTCGACCACCGACAGCAGCCGGTTCCACACCAGCTGGTGGCGCAGCGTGTCGCGCGCGCCGCCCTCGCCGGGACCGGGCCGGGAGGCGAATGCGGGCAGGGGGGCGTTCATTGCAGCACCTCCGCGCCAGCCGTTGCCTCGGCCACGGCGGCCGCCGCCTGCGCCGCTTCCACGGCGTCCAGCACGAGGTGGCCATCGCCGTCCAGCACGAAGCGGAAGCCCGCCGGCACCACCGTGGTGGTCTCGTCCTCGACCACCAGGGCCGGGCCGTCCACTGCCACCCCCGGGGGCAGCACGGTACGCTCGTACACCGGTATCCCGCGCGCCGCGCCGCTGCCGGCCTCGACCACCACGCGCACGCCCTGGGCGACGGCATGGCGCGCCGGCGTGCCGGCCGCGGCAGCAGTCCCGGCGGCATCCAGCCGCGGCGCCGCCGTGCTGACGTTGACCGACCAGCTGATCACCTCGACCGGATTGCCGGGCAGCGTGCGCGCATACAGCGCGGCGTAGGCCGCCTCGAAGGCGGCGGCCAGCACCTGGGCATCGGCGCTGCCGAGCGCGCCGGCCGGCACCTCCACCGGAATCTCGTGGCCCTGCCCCGCATAGCGCATATAAGCCAGGCGTTGCACTGCCAGCGCCTGGCCCGGCGCCGCCTGCGCCACGATGGCGCGCGCGCTGCCGGCGAGCTGTTCGAGCACCGCATTGGCGGCGTCCGCGTCGAAGGCATCGAGGCGCTGGTAGAAGCTGCGCACCGCCTGGTAGGCGATCGGCGCCCACAGGAAGCCCAGCGCCGAGCCGACCCCGGCCGACTGCGGCACCACCACGCGGCGGATGCCGAGGCGCCGCGCCAGCGCCGCCGCGTGCAGCGGGGCGGCGCCGCCGAAGGCGACCAGCGTATAGTCCTCCACCGTCTTGCCCAGCTCGCTGGCATGCACGCGCGCGGCATTGGCCATGTTCTCGGTGACGATCTCGGCCACCGCCAGCGCCGCATACTCCGGCGCCGCCTCCAGCGCCGGCGCGATGCGCGCCTGCAGCGCGCGGCGCGCCAGCTCCGGCTGCAGGGCCACCTTGCCGGCGGCGAAGCGGGCCGGATCGAGCACGCCGAGCACGGCGTTGGCGTCGGTCACGGTCGGCTCGGCGCCGCCCAGGCCATAGCTGGCCGGGCCGGGATCCGAGCCGGCGCTGTCCGGGCCCACCTGCACCCGGCCGAGCGCATCGATGCGCGCCACCGAACCGCCCCCCGCGCCGATCTCCACCATCTCGATGACGGGGATGCGGATCGGCAGGCCGGAGCCTTTCAGGTGCCGGTGCACGCGGCCGAATTCGAAGCTGCGCGTGATCTGCGGCTGGTAGTCGTCGATGAAGCAGATCTTGGCGGTGGTGCCGCCCATGTCGAAGGACAGCGCGCGCGCGATACCGGACTGCTCGGCCACGCGGCGCGACAGCACCGCGCCGCCGGCGGGGCCGGACTCGACCAGGCGCACCGGCTGGGCGATGCCCGCCTCGATATTGGTGATGGCGCCGCCCGAGGTCATCAGGAACAGCGGACTGCGCAGGCCCAGCGCGGCCACGCGCGCGCGCAGCCGCTCCAGGTAGCCGGCCACCTGCGGCTGCACATAGGCGTTGGCGCAGGTGGTGGAAAGACGCTCGTACTCGCGGATCTCCGGGCACACCTCGGAAGACAGCGACACCCACAGCCGCGGCGCCAGCTCGCCCAGGATGGCGCGGATGCGCTGCTCGTGGATGGGATTGGCGTAGCCGTGCAGCAGCGTCACCGCCACGCTCTCGACCTGCGCCTCGAGCAGCTGCGGCACCAGCGCCGCCACCGCCGCCTCGTCCAGCGGCAGCAGGGTGCGCCCCTTGCCGTCGATGCGCTCGGGCACGCCGAAGCGCAGGTAGCGCGGCACCAGCGGCGCGGGCTTGTCGAGAAAGATGTCGTACTGGGCGAAACGGTCCTCCCATCCGATCTCGACCAGGTCGCGGAAGCCCTCGGTGGTGATCAGCGCGGTGCGGGCGCCCTTGCGCTCGATCAGCGCATTGGTGGCAAGGGTGGTGCCGAGGATGAACAGATCGACCTGGGCCAGCGTCAGGCCGGCGCTGGCGAGCAGCTCCTGCACCCCCTGGATGACGCCGTTCTCGGGCGCCTCGGGCGTGGTCAGCACCTTGCTGGTGTAGCGGCGCGCGCCGGCCAGCAGCACGGTATCGGTGAAAGTGCCGCCGACGTCGACGGCCAGCCGGATGCCGGCGCCGTCCGGCAGGGAATCTTGTGCGTGCATGTCGCAGAGTGTGATGGGAAGGATGGGCCTGCGCGCGGGCACGGCGGGGCCGCGCACTCGACCGGGACCGCGACAGCGGAAAGCGCCGGCGCCCCGGCGAGACCGCACGGAGGCACGCGACGCGCCTTGCAGAGGGGAACGACGAGACGGCGGCGCCCTGCCGGCGGACACGGTGGCGAGCCGCCGCGCCGCGCAGGAAGCCGGGCCAGCTTAGACGCGCGGCCGGCCTCGGCGGAACGAAGCATTCCGTGCTTGCTTATGCGCCGCCACAGGTGATGGATATGCGTATTGCTTCGTTCGGGATGCCGCCCGGCGGCACAGCCGAGGCGCACGGGGATGCCGGCGCACCGCACGGGCACGCCTGCGGATCGCCTGCGCCTTCCCCGGCGATCCGGCAGCCCGGCCGCTGGCGCGCTGCGGCGCCACGGTGTCCCTGCGCATGTGACGCCGGCGTCCGGCGGCGCATGTCGATAGCCGTTTTTATTGGTTCGCTTTTGCCGGCCGCCCCCGCATAGTGGGCTCCTGATGGCTATAGACGGCAATGCCCCCCGGCGCCGCCGCCAACCAAGGAGACCCCCATGACGGCCGAACTTCTCGACAAGCCCTTGCACGCCGACCTCGAAGCGGCACGCCGCGCCGGCGCGGCCGCCGGCCTGCCCTATGCCGGCAGCGTCACGCCGCAACAGGCGTGGGCGCTGCACAGCGCCGGCGAGGCGGTGCTGGTGGACGTCCGCTCGGCGGAGGAACGCAAATTCGTCGGGCAGGTGCCCGGCACCCTGCACGTGGCCTGGGCCAGCGGCACCAGCCTGACGCGCAACCCGCGCTTCGTGCGCGAACTGGAAGCCAAGACCGGCAAGGAGGCCGCGATCGTGCTGCTGTGCCGCAGCGGCAAGCGCTCCGCGCTGGCCGCCGAGGCCGCGGCCAAGGCCGGCTTCACACAGGTCTTCAACGTGCTGGAAGGCTTCGAGGGCGACCTCGACGAGGCCGGCCAGCGCGGCACCCGCAACGGCTGGCGCTTCCACCGCCTGCCCTGGCTGCAGGACTGAGCCTGCCCGGCCGCGCCGGCTGGCGCGGCGGCCGCAGCGGTGGCGGCACCGCAGTAAACACTGCAGTAAGCACCGCAGCAGGCATCGCAGGAATCGACGCAAGGACCAACCAGACGGAGGAAGTGCTGTGACGGTGTTCGATGTGGCCAAGGTGGTCGACGACCTGCAGGATCTGCGCCAGCGCTGGCGCGAGGCGCAGCGGCGCTCGCTGGAACCCGGCGGGCGTGAGCTGCCGGCGCGCGAGACGCTGTCCCACATCATCGACACCCTGAAGGGGGTGCTGTTCCCGATGCGGCTGGGCCCGCCCGACCTGCGCCAGCAGACCGAGAACTTCTACGTCGGCCATGCGCTCGACGCCGCGCTGCACGGCCTGCTGGCGCAGGCCCGCCTGGAGCTGCACCACAAGGCGCGCCACGACAACGCCGACCCGGCCGGCATCGAAGCGCGCGCGGTCGCGGCGGTGCACGCGTTCGCCGGCCGGCTGCCGGCCATCCGCGTGCTGCTCGACAGCGATGTGCTGGCCGCCTACCACGGCGACCCCGCCGCGGGCAGCGTGGACGAGGTACTGCTGTGCTACCCGGGCATCCTCGCCATGATCCACCACCGCATCGCGCACGAACTGTACGGGCTCGGGCTGCCGCTGCTGGCACGCATCCTGTCGGAGCTGGCGCATGCGGCCACCGGCATCGACATCCATCCCGGCGCCCGCATCGGCGCGGGCTTCTTCATCGACCATGGCACCGGCGTGGTGATCGGCGAGACCGCCGTGATCGGCGACCGCGTGCGGGTCTACCAGGCGGTGACGCTGGGTGCCAAGCGCTTCCCGCGCGACGCCGCCGGGCACCTGGAGAAGGGCTACCCGCGCCATCCCATCGTCGAGGACGATGTGGTCATCTATGCCGGCGCCACCATCCTCGGACGCGTCACGCTCGGCCGCGGCGCGGTGATCGGCGGCAATGTGTGGCTGACCGAGAACGTGCCGGCCGGCGCGCACGTGACGCAGGCGGTGTCGCGCCACGAAACGCGCCACGAAACTCGCCATGAAGCGCGGCACGGCAGCGGCGATGGCGCGGCCGCGCATACCCTCGGCAACGCGGCCGGAGCACTGGCGGGGCCCTCGCCATGAGTGCGCTGATCCGCGACTTCGGCGCCCGGGTGCGCCGCCTGCGCGAGACCCACGCGTGGTCGCAGGAACAGCTGGCCGAGCGCGCCGGGCTCAACCGCTCCTACGTGGGCGAGATCGAGCGCGGCACCGTGATCGCATCCATCGTCACCGCGGAGAAGCTGGCGCGCGCCCTGCACGTGCCCATCGCGACACTGCTGCCCGGCGCCGCGCTGCTGTCCTGAGCGCGGCGGCGCCCCCCTCCGCGAGCGCCCGCTTGATGGCTATAGCATGTTGAGCCGCCGCGGCGCGCTCCCGATAATCCGTTTCGTCATAAGCATCTGTGTTCTTCTTCTAAGCCACCGGAGTCTCCCATGTCGACACAAGTGAGCGGCCAGACGGCGCTCGGCGACAACGCCGCAAGGCAACTTGCCAATGCCACCAAGACCGTCCCGCAGCTTTCCACCATCACGCCGCGCTGGCTCACGCACCTGCTGCAGTGGGTCCCGGTGGAAGCCGGCATCTACCGCCTGAACCGCGTCAAGGATCCGGAAGCCGTGCAGGCCACCTGCACCGCGCGCGAGGACGAGGGCGTGCTGCCGACCACCTTCGTGCCCTACGAAGAGCAGCCGCGCGAGTACTTCCTCAACGCGGTCAGCACCGTGCTGGACGTGCACACCCGCATCTCCGACCTCTACAGCAGCCCGCACGACCAGATCAAGGAGCAGCTGCGGCTCACCATCGAGACCATCAAGGAGCTGCAGGAAAGCCAGCTCATCAACAATGCCGACTACGGCCTGCTGGCCAACGTCGACGACAGCCAGCGCATCTTCCCGCTCACCGGCGCGCCCACGCCCGACGACATGGACGAACTGCTGAGCAAGGTGTGGAAGGAGCCCGCCTTCTTCCTCACCCACCCGCTGGCGATCGCCGCCTTCGGCCGCGAATGCACGCGGCGCGGCGTGCCGCCGCCCACGGTCAGCCTGTTCGGCTCGCAGTTCATCACCTGGCGCGGCATCCCGCTGATCCCGTCCGACAAGGTGCCGGTGGCCGACGGCAAGACCAAGATCCTGCTGCTGCGCGTGGGCGACAAGCGCCAGGGCGTGGTCGGCCTGTACCAGCCCGGCGTGGCCGGCGAGCAGGGCCCGGGCCTGTCGGTGCGCTTCATGGGCATCAACAACCAGGCCATCGCGTCCTACCTGATCTCGCTGTACTGCTCGCTGGCGGTGCACTCGCCCGACGCGCTGGCCGTGCTCGATGACGTGGAGATCGGCAAGTACCATGACTATGCAGACACCTACCGGTAATGCCGCCGCGGGCGGCGCGCTGCCGGAGGTGCCGGCAGCCACGCTGCCGGCCGGCCTGCCCGACCCCGCCACGCTGGCACGGCTGGCGGCCGGGTTCTTCCGCGCGCTGCCCGGCCACGCCGCCGCGCCCGAAGTGAACGCCGGCAGCGGCGCGGTGGGCGGCCTGCCCTCGGCGCTGCCGGCGGCCGCGCCGCTGCTGTCCTCGCTCAGCAACCCGGCCCCCGCCGGCTCGCCGCTGGCCGGGCCGGGCGGCAGTGGCACCGGCGTGCCCGGCCTGCCGCCGCAGGACGCGCTGCAGGGCCGCGTGCCCGGCGCCAACCTGCTGCCGGGCGCCCCCACGCACGTGCTGTCGCTGGGCAACCGCGCCCCCGCGCTGGTGCCGCACGGCACGGCGCAGAACGGCCTGCCCGACAACGTGGTGGCGATCGCGCCGGCGCTGGAGCCGCGTGCCGGCGGCACCGCGCTCGGCGTGCCCGAGGCCGACGGCCTGGGCGCCACCGCCGCGACGCCAGCCACGCCCTCGCCCTACTACTTCCTCGACCACGCCGCCCGCGGGCCTGCAACGACCGCGCCGGCCACCTTGCCGGGCACCACCGTCGACCCGCGCGCCTTCGGCCTGCCGGACGAGCACGCGCTGCGCGACCTGCTGCCGCTGCGGCGCTTCGAACCGTCCGCGGCGCCGGCCGCGGGCCACGGCCCGCACGCCCACTACGCGCTGGAAGAGGCACGCGCCGCCGCGCACCCGCGCGAAGCGCGGCGCGGCACACCGTTCGCGCCGGCGCGCCCGCCGTTCGACATCGAGGCCGTGCGGCGCGACTTCCCCATCCTGGCCGAACGCGTCAACGGCAAGCCGCTGGTGTGGTTCGACAACGCCGCCACCACGCACAAGCCGCAGGCGGTGATCGACCGCCTGGCCTACTTCTACGCGCACGAGAACTCCAACATCCACCGCGCGGCCCATGCGCTGGCCGGCCGCGCCACCGATGCCTACGAACACGCGCGTGAAACGGTGCGGGGCTTCATCGGCGCCGCCTCGCCCGAGGAGATCATCTTCGTGCGCGGCACCACCGAAGCGATCAACCTGATCGCCAACTCCTGGGGCGAGCAGAACATCGGCGCCGGCGACGAGATCATCGTCTCGCACCTGGAGCACCACGCCAACATCGTGCCGTGGCAGCAGCTGGCCGCGCGCAAGGGCGCCGTGCTGCGCGTGATCCCGGTGGACGACAGCGGCCAGGTCCTGCTGGATGCGTACCGCAAGCTGCTCGGCCCGCGCACGCGGCTGGTATCGGTGACGCAGGTCTCGAACGCGCTCGGCACCGTGGTGCCGGTGGCGGAGATCGTGGAGCTGGCCCACCGCGCCGGCGCGCTGGCCCTGGTCGACGGCGCGCAGTCGATCTCGCACCTGCGGGTCGACGTGCAGGCGCTGGACGCCGACTTCTTCGTCTTCTCGGGCCACAAGATCTACGGCCCGACCGGCATCGGCGTGGTCTACGGCAAGCGCGCGGTCCTCGAAGGCATGCCGCCCTGGCAAGGCGGCGGCAACATGATCGCCGACGTCACCTTCGAGCGCACGGTGTTCCAGCCGCCGCCGGCGCGCTTCGAGGCCGGCACCGGCAACATCGCCGATGCAGTCGGCCTGGGCGCGGCGCTCGACTACGTGTCGCGTCTCGGCATCGAGCGCATCGCGCACTACGAGCACGAACTGCTGGCCTACGCCACCAGCGTGCTGGCCCCGGTGCCCGGCGTACGCCTGGTCGGCACCGCGCGCGACAAGGCCAGCGTGCTGTCCTTCGTGCTGCACGGCTACACCACCGAGGAGGTCGGCCGCGCGCTCAACGAAGACGGCATCGCGGTGCGCTCCGGCCACCACTGCGCCCAGCCGATCCTGCGCCGCTTCGGCCTGGAAGCCACGGTGCGGCCCTCGCTGGCGTTCTACAACACCTGCGACGAGGTCGACGCGATGGTGGCCACGGTCCGGCGGCTGGCGGGACGGCGCCGCTGAGGGAGAGGCCGCGAAGGCGGGCGCGGCGGCGCGGGCGGCTCCCCGGGGCAGGGCGCCGGCGCGCCGCGCGCGCCTGGCCACGCCGCCCCCCGGCGCACGACTCCATCGAGGGAACGGCCCGGCGGGGCCATGAGATGATGCGCTCCCCCCCTCCCCCCCGGAAGTCAGGAAGCCAAACATGCAAGAGCAGGATCGCCAGGTGAGGGAACCCGCGCACGGCGAGCCCGGTCAAGCGGTGACGGCCGGCTAAGACCACGTCGGGGCCGGCTTGGAGCCGGGTCCGGCCCCAGCCGGCGGCGGCCGCGCGGTCCGCCGCGGCGTCCCGTTCCGGCAAGGAATCGTCCAGGGCGACTTCAGCCCGGAGCTCCGCGCGCCGTTATCCTTCGGATTGGTTCGATCTTGCGCCCTGCCGCCCGCCTTCCCCGGGGCGGCAGGCGCTTCCCGATGGATATCTCATGGATCACCCCGACCCCAGCCAGGGCCATGGCGCCGACGCGGAGGCACAGGCAGATTCCCTGCCGGCGGCCGGGCGGGAATCCGCCCTCGATCCGGCACGCATCAGCCTGGCGCTGCAGGACCTGGCCTGGCTGCAGTGCCGGGGCCAGCTGCTCGGGCGCGGCGGCGCGGCGATGTCGACCATCCTGCTCGGCGTCGATCCGGTGGCGCGGCTGTTTTTCTTCGAAGGCTGCCGCACGCCAGCCGAACAGGATTTCCTGCTGGCCTCGGGCGAGGTGCGGTTTTCCGCCCGGCTGCGCGACGTACCGATCGGCTTCCCGATCCTGAACCCGCGCACGGTGCGCTACCGGGGCGGGCTGGCCTGTGCCGCCGAATTCCCCACCCGGCTCGACTTCGACGAGCGCCGCGAGCAGCCGCGCGTGCAGATCGCGCCGGAGTACAACTTTTCCTGCACGCTGCCGGCGCGGGACGGGCGCGTGCAGCGGCTGGGCATCGACAACCTGTCGCAGACGGGCGTCGGCCTGCGCTCGAGCGCGGCGCAGCAGGACGTGCTGCCCACGGGTACCGTGGTGGAGCGCTGCGAACTGCACTTCGGCGTGCACGGCATGATGGAAGCAACATTGCAGGCCACCGGACACGGCATCATCCGGCGCCATGCGCTGGTCCAGCACCTGGTCGGCTGCCGCTTCCTCGCCCTGGACCCGGCGCAGCGGACCTTCCTGCAGCGCCTGGTCTACCGTTTCGAGACGGCCGGCCGCGAGATGTAGGCCTGCCGCACCGCGGGCCGGCGCCCGGCGGCCAATGCAGGGACTAGGTCGAGCCGCGCTCGACGACACGGAAACCGACATCCACCACCGCCGGCGCCACCGACTCTCCCCGGCAGCGCGCCAGCAGCAACTGCGCCGCCCGGGTGCCGATGCCGGCGCCGTCGACCTGCACCATGGTCAGCGACGGGCTCAGGTGCGCGATCCGGCCATCAGGCCCAAGCTGCTGGAGGCGGGCTTCGAGATCGTGGCCAACACGCCGGAGCAGTTCTCGGTCCTCCAGGCCGGTGAATTCGCGCGCTGGAAGAAGGTCGTCGAGGTCGGCAAGATCTCGGCGGACTGAGCGCGCGGCGGCCGGGCGCGCCAACCCGTCCTCAGTCCCCGGCCAGCTCCGCCAGGTGGGATGCCAGGCCGCCACCGCCGCCGGCGGCATTGACGTGCTCGAAGTAGCCGTACCACCCCGACGCCTCGATACCCGCCAGCAAGGCATCCCGGGCCGCCGCGTCAGCACAGCGCCAGATGCCCAGGTAGCGATGGCCCGCGGCACGCTCGACCCCGGCATCGGCCCGGCCCAGAGACAGGATCTCGATCCCGAGCGCTCCAAGGCCTTGCATGCCCTGGGCGATGCCGGCCAGGAAGCGCTCGCGCTGTTCCGGTGCCAGCGTCCGCCACGCCGGCTTCGGCGTGTACAGCTCGACGAGATAGTGATGGCCGGATGTGGTCATGTCGTTCTCCTTGTTGCGGTTCCGCGGTTCCGCGGTTGCGTTGTTGCGCTGCTGCGCTGCTGAGTTGCTGGGCCGATTCACGGCATCCCTACTTCACGTTGCGCAAGGCACGCTTGCAGATGCGCGCGGTGGCCTGCGCCGGGCTCTGTGCCGACCACTGCTCGCACAGCGCACTGACCCAGCGCGGCTGGTCCTTGGCCGCGTCGTTGAGCCAGTTGGCCACCGAGTCCTGCACATAACCTGACGGATCGGCCCGCAATGGCGACAACACCGGCAGGGCCATGGCGGGATCCTTCTTCAGCGGTGCCAGGTGCGCGCACCAGACACCGCGCGGACGCAGCGCCTCGCAGGCGAAGCGGCGCAGGCGCTCCGAGGGCAGCGAAGTCCATCCCGCCAGCCGCTCGATCGCGGCGGGCAGCGCCGCAGCCAGGTGAGGCCGCAGTGCCAGCCAGGCCCATTCGCGCACACCGAAGTGCGGATCGTCCGCCAGCTGACGGATCGCGTCCAGGCGCGCGTCCAGGTCCAGGCCGGGCTGCGCGCCGATCATGAAGCAGGACCAGCCCCGCACCGTGTCGGAGCCGTGCCGGGCGCAGGTGTCGATGCCGGCGCCTCCCAGTTCCGCCCACAGCAGGTCGGCGATGCAGCGCATGCGCTGCAGGATGCCCTGCCGGCACGCCATCCCGGCGGCCTCGTGCAAGGGCGGCGGCAGCGCCGGGAATACCGCGCCCAGCAAGCGCGCCTGGTCCACCGCCAGGCACTCCGCCAGCGTCGCGCTCTGCAACTCGCCGCGCGACAGGGCGGCAAGCACGTCGGGGGCGATATCGGCGGCGCGGCTCGCGCCCTTGCGGGTTGCCGCCGCGTTCGCCGCGTTCATGCGCCCCGCTCCGCCGTACGGGCGGCCAGGTCCGCTGCCACCTTGGCGAGCAGCGCCGAGAGCTGGTGCCGCTCCGGCTCGGACAGGCCGCCGAACAGGCCGGCGATCCAGCCGCCATGCTGCGCGAACACAGTCGCGGCCAGTTGCTTGCCCTTGCGCGTGAGCCGGACCTGCACGCCGCGACGGTCCTCGGCATCGGCCCGCCGCTCGACCAGGGCCTCGCGCTCCAGGCCATCGAGCAGGCCCGTGACCGTGGCGCGCGTCACGCCGGCCTGCTCGGCCAGCACCTTGGGCGCGATGCCCGCGCCGGCCGCGTCCAGCAGGAACAGCAGCACGAAGCGTCCTTCGGATAATCCATGCGGCGCCAGCATCGCCGCGCAATCGCGGTCGATCGCGGCGGCCAGCGACAGCGCCTGGAAACACAGGCGGATATTGTCCACGTCCGGCAGCCCACGGCGTTCCGCCTCGTCCAGCAGGGCCCGGTATTTTTGCTCAAGCTCAATCATAGTCGCCATATTATATGGCGCCTAATTACATGTCAAAGATCCGGCGCAGCTCGAGTACGACCTCGACCTGCAGAAAGCGGCAGCCTCGCATATCCGCGGCGAGGCGGCGGACGCCTGAGCCGGCACGCCGCGCCGGTCCGCTCCCCCAGGAAACTCCTGAACGGCAACCGCCAATCCGCGACAGTCTTGCGCGCACGTCCTGCCGATAATCGTCCCGCGATCGCATCCACGGCACGCCCCTTGCGCAGCCGGGCGCGATCCGCGCACAACGATATCGAGCATGGAGACCGCAATGCACACCCCAATCCCCGACGCCGAACTGCGCGCCCGCCGTGAGCGCATCGTGCTGGACCACTTCGCCGACGAGGTCCGGCAGGATTTCGACGCGGTGCTGTCGACCTTCCCGCACCCGCGCTACGAACTGATCGCCACCGGGCACGTCTTCGACGGCCATGACGATGTCCGGCGCTACTACGCGCAGAGCCGCCAGGCCTTCCCCGACCAGCGCAGCGAGATCATCCAGCTGCGCCACGCCGACGATGCCGTGGTGGTGGAGTTCTGGCTGCTCGGCACGCACCGGGGCAACCTGAACGGGCTGCCGCCCACCGGCAACCCGTTCCGCTGCCGCATGACGGCCTTCTTCCTGTTCGACGGCGACAGGCTGGCCTGCGAGCGCATCTACTACGACAGCCTGTCCATGCTGCGGCAACTGCTGGCCGGCCTGCCGGCCGAGCGCAGGCACCAGGCCATCGAGGCCTTGCTGGGCGACGCCCGGGCGCCCGCGACGGCCACCGCCTGAGCGGCATGTTCCCCACCGAAATCCGGAGACATCGACCATGACCCTGCCAGAAGCCACCACCCACCAGGATCGCCTGCTGACCCTCAATGTCGAGACGGCGCCGCGCCTGCCCACCGAAGTGCCGGGCGTGACCATCACGCCATTGTTCCTCGACCGCGAGAATGGCGTCTGGGTACTGTACGGCTGCTTCGCCCCCGGCACCGTGCTGCCGACGCATTTCCACACCGGTACCGTGCATTTCTACACGACCAAGGGACGGTGGAACTACGTGGAGTATCCCGGCGACCCGCAGACCGCCGGCAGCTACCTGTACGAGCCGGGCGGCTCGATCCACACCTTCTCGGTGCCGGCGGAGGCAAGCGAGGCGGCGGAGGGCATCATGGTCGTGCACGGCGCCAACATCAATTTCGTCGGCGGCGAATACCACAGCATCATGGACGCGGGCGCGATCGAAGCGGCGATCCTCGGCGCGGTGCAGGCCGGCATGATGCCGATGCCGCGCTATATCCGCCCCAGGGGCGGTGCGGAATTCTCGGTCGGCTGAGGCACCGGCCGGGATGCGAGCCCCGGCGCCGGCCCGACATCGAGCCAAGCCTCAGGCCAGGCGGCGCAAGGCCTCCTGGTCGAGCAGCGTGACACGCCCGTAGTCGAGCCGGAGCATCCCCTGCGCCTCCCATTCCTTGAGCTGGCGGTTCACGCTCTGCCGCGAGACGCCAAGCATCTGCCCCAGGTCTTCCTGCGACAGCCGCAGCGCCGCCGGCTCTTGCGGGACGCCCGTCGCGGACAGGTCGTGCGCATGCTTTGCCGCCAGCAGCCGGCGCGCCAGCCGCATGGGCAGCGGCAGCAGCATGGTCTCGTCGATCCACTCCAGTGCCCAGCGGTAGCGCCGGCAGACCAGGCGCATGAACTCCAGCAGGAAAGCCGGCCGCTCGTCGACGATCTCGTGGAAGGAAGTGGCCGGCACCATCAGCAGTTCGCTGTCGACCATCGCGCGCGCATCGTAGACACGCGGCGCATCGATGAAGAGCGACACCTCACCGAACCATTGGCCCGACTCCAGCATGCTGAGCACCGCCTCCTTGCCGCTGGCCGCGGTGACGCTGAAGCGGATCTGGCCCCGCTCCACGCAGAACAGCGCATCGGGCGACGAACCGTAGGTGAACAGCACGTCGCCCCGGGCCAGGCGCTTGCGGATGGCGTGCGCGCGCAGCAGGGCTTCCAGTTCCGGTGAGAGCAGTTCGGCAGGAGCACCTTCCGGCCTGGTGGTGGAGTGGTCTCGCATGGTGTCGGACGGCATCGCGCGACTTCGGGAAAACGACCGCTGCAATATACCAAGCCATCCCCGCGCCGCGGAATGGCCGGCGACGGCGAGAAGGGTATTCCCCCATCCGCGACTGCCAAAAGGCGACAGTGTCCCGCGCGCCCGCTGCCGACAATCGATGCGGGCGCGACAAGTCACACCGCTCGCCCGCGCCGATCGCCCGCAGCGATGGCATCCACCCGAGACAAGACCAGAACAGAACAGAACGGAGACATCCCCCAATGAGCCTCGCCACGCCAACAGGCGCACGCCTGCCCGCACCGGCCCATGCCGGCCCCACCGTGCCTGCCGTCCATGCCGCCCCGACGGGAGCGGCGCGATGAACGGGCGTACATCGATCCCGGCACGCGCGGGCGACGAGGCTGCGCTGTTCCACCGCATCGGCTGGCGGCTGCTGCCGGTGCTGTGCCTCTGCTATGTGTTCAACTACCTCGACCGCACCAACGTCGGCTATGCGCAGTTGCAGATGAAGGAACAGCTGGCCTTCAGCGATGCCGTGTTCGGCCTGGGCGCAAGCCTCTTCTTCGTCGGCTACGCGGTGTTCGAGGTGCCGAGCAACCTGCTGCTGGCGCGCATCGGCGTGCGCGCGACGCTGCTGCGCATCCTGTGCCTGTGGGGCCTGGCCTCGGCGGCGATGATGTTCGTGCGCACGCCGACGCAGTTCTACGCACTGCGCTTCCTCATCGGCGTGTTCGAGGCCGGCTTCGCGCCGGGCGTGCTCTACTACCTGACGCTGTGGTTCCCGCGCCGCCGGCTGGCGCAAGCCACCGCGCTGTTCTTCATGGCGTTCAGCGTGGCGCCGATCCTGGCCGGTCCGATGGCCGGCGCGATCATGACCTACCTCGATGGCGCCGCCGGCCTGCGCGGCTGGCAATGGCTCTATCTGCTGGAGGGCATCCCCTGCGTGCTGCTGGGCATCGTGGCCTTCCGCACGCTGCCGGACCGGCCCGCCGAGGCCGCCTGGCTGCACGAGGCCGACAAGGCAAGGCTGCAGGCACTGCTGCGCGCGGACTCGCCCGCGCCGCCGGCCGATGCCCACAGCGGCCTCGGCGCCGCCATGCGCGATGCGCGCGTCTGGGTACTGGGCTTCGTCTCCTTCCTGCTGATCCTCGGCATCTACGCGCTCGCCTTCTGGCAACCGACCATGCTCAAGGGCATGGGGCTGACAGTGATGCAGGTCGGCCTCTACGCCATCGTGCCCGCCACTACCGGCGTGATCGCCTCGCTCCTCGTCGGCCGGCACTCGGACCGCACCGGCGAGCGCCGCTGGCACTTCGCCGCGGGCGCCCTCGCCGGTGCTGCCGGCCTGATGCTGACCACGCGCTTCCAGCACGATGCCTTGCCGGCGATCCTGTGCCTCGCGCTGGCCGCGGCCGGCACCTCCAGCGCGTTCACCGTGCTGTGGTCCATGCCGGGCAGCCTGCTGTCGGGACGCAGCGCGGCCGCCGGCATCGCCATCGTCAGCACGGTCGGCGGCAGCGCGGGCATGGTGGCGCCGGTGGCGGTCGGCGCCATCAAGGCGGCGACCGGCGGCTTCACGTTGAGCCTGCTGTTGCTCAGTTCGGCCCTGGTGCTTGCCGCGTTGATCTTCGTACTGTATTTCCGCCCCGGCCGGCCGGCGATGAGCGGGCCTCGCCGGGCGGAAACGGCCTGATCAAAGGGCGTCAGCGCGCGGCCGCAGCCGGCGGCGGCGCGCACGACTCGCGCACCACGAGATGCGGCGTCAAGCTGACCTCCCGGCGCGCAGGCGCGGCGCCTTCCTTGCCCTGTGCCGCGCCGTCGATGGCACGCAGCACCATCTCGGCGGACGACGTGCCTGCCGCCTCCAGGTCCCAGCTCACCGCGGTGATGGCCGGCGAGAAGAGCTGCGGCAGGTCACCGTCGCCGATGCAGATCAGGCTGACATCGCGCGGCACGCGCAGTCCGCTCTGCTTGAGCGCCTGCAGCACGCCGGAGAGGATGCGCGTGCCGAGGCAGAGAAAGGCAGTGGGACGTGCCGGCGCCGACAGCAGGGCCAGCGCATCGCTGAACGAGAGATCCATGGCCGAACGGCTGGTACGCACCAGCGCCTCATCGGCCGGCAGGCCGCGCTCGGCGAGGGCCGCGCGGTAGCCCTCGATGCGCTCGCGCCCGGGGCGCAGCGCGCCATCGGACGACATCAGCGCGATGCGGGTGTGGCCGAGATCCAGCAGGTAGCGCGTGGCCTCGCCGGCACCACGGCGATGATCGACGTGCACGCCGGCGCCGTGCGCGCCGAAGTCGCGGTCCAGTGCCACCACCGGCAGGTCGCGCGCGATCTGTTCGAGATAGGCCGGCCGCTCTTCCTCGCACGGTCCCAGGATCAGGCCGTCCACGCGGCGCCGGCGGAACAGGTCCACCATCATCCGCTCCTGTGCCTTGCTGTTGTGCGTGTTGCCGACCACCATGGCGTAGCCCTCGCGCTGCAGGCGGGTCTCGACCGCGGTGATGATGCGGCCGTAGAGCGGGTTGGCGAGGTCCGAGACCAGCACGCCAATGACGCCGGAAGTGCCGGTGCGCATGCTCTGCGCGATCGGGTCGGGCGCGTAGGCGAGCGCCTTGGCAGCACGCTCGACCGCCTGTACCGCGGCTTCGCTGACCGGCCCGCTGCGGTTGAGCGCGCGCGAAGCGGTGCCGACGGAAACGCCGGCGGCGCGGGCGACGTCTCGGATCGTGACCCGCGCGGGCGGGTCGGCGCGTTGGCTGCGCGGTGGACTGCTCATATCGTGCTCAGGGGCCGGTGGGCGGTTGCCGGGGATTCTTGGAGGGGAGAGACTGGCCTGGCGCAGCTCGGGGGCCATGTCTTGCCCGGCCGGCCATTATCGCCGAAGCGGCTGCGCAGGCCGATGCGGTTGCGCGGGCGATGCCCGGTCCACTGAACTAGTCCACGGAATCGCTGAAATCGGTCGGTACCTGCCATGCCAATTCAATGATTCAGTGGTCTAGTAGACCGCCCGTCCGCCACTGATATCGAACACCGCGCCCGTGCTGAAGCTGCATGACGGGGAGCACAACCAGGCCGCCATCTCCGCCACCTCCTCGACGCGCACGAAGCGCTGCATGGGCACGCGCTCCAGCAGGCGCTGGCGCAGCAGCTCGCGCTGCGCCGCGTCGTGCGTGCCGAAGATCTCGGTATCGGCCGCGCTCGGCGTGATGCAGTTGAGCAGCACGCCGCTGGCCGCCAGCTCCTTGCCCAGGCTCTTGGTCAGAGAGATCAGCGCCGCTTTCGAGGCCGCGTAGGCACCGGCGAAGGGATTGCCTTCCTTGCCGGCGATCGAGGCCACGTTGACCACGCGCCCCCAGCCGTCGGCCACCATCATTGGCACCACGGCCTGCACGCAGTGCAGCGCGCCCAGCACATTGATGTCGAAGACGCGCTGCCATGCAGCGGGAGCCACCTGTACGGTGGGACCGTTCGGCCCCAGGATGGCCGCGTTGTTCACCAGCAGGGCGGGCCGGCCGAGCGCGGCGACGGTGTCATCCAGCGCGGCCCGCACCTGTGCGGCGCTGCTGATGTCGACCGCCACCGCGGCCACGGCGCGATGCTGCGCACGCAACACGGCGGCGGCCGCTTCCACGGCCGCGGGGTCGAGGTCCCACAAGGCCACGGCATGGCCCTCGGCGGCGAGCCGGCCGGCGATCGCCAGCCCGATGCCGCGCGCCGCGCCCGTGACCACGGCCACCCTTGGCACCGGCACCGGTGCGAGGACCCGCTCGGCAGGCGCGCTCATCGTGCCACTCCGATGCGGCGGATCGGCTCGCTGCCGTCCCAGCCCTGCGCTGCCTGCGCGATCATGGCGAAGTACTCGCCCTTGCCGCCCGCCATCTCCGAGATCTCGACGATATTGCCCGGCAGGTCCGGATGCACGTAGTAGGCAAAGCGCCCGCGCGCGCCCATGCGCCCGCCGTGGCCCTCGACATAACCGCGCGCGCGCAGCGCAGCGCCATCGGCATCGAAGCCGTCGTCGGTCCAATAGGCGATGTGCTGCATGCCCTCGGCGCCGCGCGCGAGCGAATCCAGGTAGAGCGAGGGCGCATCGTTGCGCTGCTGGATCAACTCGATCTGCACGCCGCCGGAGTTGGCCAGCGCGATCGACAGCGCCGGCAATGCCGACGGCGCGCCGTAGTAGCGGAACTCCGTGGTGCCGACCTCTTCCTTGTAGAACCAGGGCCCCACGCCCAGCACCTCGCTCCAATGCCGCATCGCCTTCTCGATGTCGTGCACCACGTAGCCGATCTGGCGTACCGCGCCGAACCGCAGGCTCATTCCGCTCTCCTTGTCCGATGGTCTGATGTGATATGGAAACGATTCCATTCAAGCAGTCTAGAGGAATTGCGAGGTACTGTTTTCCTAGCGTTAACCATGATTGTTATGTCATCAATGGTCGCCGAGACTCTTATGGAAACGTTTCCACTATTTTAAAAAAGAAGACCCTGGAGCCGAGGCTGCCACCCCAGCCGGAGCGGGAGACGTTCCCCCACCCCCCCGCCTGGAAGGGGTGCCGCCCGAAGGAGACAAGCATGAGACAGCCCCACCCGGCCACCGGCTGCGCGCGCCGCCTCGCCGGCCCGCTGCGCACCTGGCTGCCCGCCGTGGCCGCCGCGCTGCTGGCGGTGCCGGCCGCGCCGGCCGCCGCGGCCGGCACCGCCGGCTACCCCGAACGCCCCATCCGCATGCTGCTGCCATTCGCCGCCGGCGGCGGCGGCGATATCCTCGGCCGCTTCCTGGCCGAGCGCTTCGCGCTCCAGCTCAAACAGCCGGTGGTGGTGGAAAACCGGCCCGGCGCCGCCGGCACCATCGGCACCCATGCGGTGGCCACCGCGGCTCCGGACGGCTACACCATCATGATCGGCGGCATGTCGACGCATCCGCTGGCACCGGCCGTCTACTCCCGGCTGCCCTACGACCCGGTCAAGGATTTCCAGAGCCTGGGCACCATCGGCAGCTCGTCCATCGTGATGCTGGCGGCCAATCCCTTTCCTGCCGACAACCTCAAGGAACTGGCGGCGCTGGCCCGCAAGCAGGCCGCGCCCATGCAGTACGCGAGCTGGGGCGCGGGCTCGACCGGCCACTTCTGCGGCGAGGTGCTCAGCCAGAAAGCCGGCATCCCGATGCAGCACGTGCCCTACAAGGGCACCTCGCAGATCATCACCGACCTGCTCGGCAACCACATCCCGCTGGCCTTCGTCGACATGGTCACCGCCACGCCTTTCGTCAAGGACGGCAAGCTCAAGGCACTGGCGGTCTGCACGCGGCGCTCGCCCAGCCTGCCGCAGGTGGCCAGCTACAAGGAACAGGGCATCGACTTCGACCGCGAACTGAGCTGGGCCATGTACGTGCCGGCGAAGACGCCCAGGCCCATCGTCGACAAGCTCTCCGCGGTGCTGGAGACCACGCTGAAGGATCCCGACGTGATCGGCAGGCTGCTGGCGCTCGGCATCACCGCCAGGTACGCCTCCGGCGCGCAGCAGCAGGAGAACAACGCGCGCGATATCCCCGCCTGGAAGGCCATCGCGCAACAGGCGCACATCTCGCTCGATTGAAGCGCCGCGCCACCACACCCATGCGGGCAGGCCTTGCGCCCGCCCGCAGGCTTCAGCATCCCCCTCCACGGAAAGGAACGCCACATCATGTCCAACCCGCTGAACGACGCCCGCCTGCAGACCGTGCGGGACCATATGGCCCTCGAATGCGTGCATGACTGGGACGCCGTCATCGGCACCTTCGCGCATCCGCGTTACGAGATGCACGGCAGTGGCCTGGTCTACGACGGCGAAGAGGCGGTGCGCGGCTACTTCGCCGCCTCGCGCGCCGCCTTCCCCGACCTGAGCAACGAGATCATCGCCATCGCCGCCGCCGGCGACACGGTGCTGGTCGAGTTCTGGCTGCAGGGTACCCACCTCGGCCCGCTGCAGGCCGCCGGCAGGACCTTCGCGCCGACCGGGCGCACCTTCCGCGTGCGCATGGCCGCCACCTTCGAATTCGCCCCCGGTTCCGACAAGATCGTGTGCGAGCGTCCCTACACCTCGGCCGACGCCAAGCTGCGCGCGCTCGGGCTGCTGTAAGGCGCGCCCGGCGCCCTGCGCAAGGAAGGCTCTGCCGGCAGCGCGATGGACGGCACCCGCCGCGGCCACGGGACTGTCGGCGCTTGCCGGGCAGCCACGGGAGACGGAAGAGGCGCGCGTGGTGCGCCGGGCCGGGCCCGCCTACAATCGAAGCGGCCCGCCCCGGCGTCGGCACCGATCCGCGGCGCGATGGCAGAGGCGCTGCGCGCCGCCGGCGGCATGCAGCGCGCCCGTTCCAGATCCGCAACCAGGTGAAAGATGTCCGCCGAACTCGTCATCGATCTCTTGCACGAAGCCGCCTACGGCACCCTCGCCACCCACTCGACCAGCGCGCCCGGGTATCCCTATGCGACGGTGGTGCCCTATGTCACCGACGCGGCCCATCGTCCGGTCCTCTGCCTCAGCGCGCTGGCCGAGCACACCCGCAACCTGCTGGCCGATCCGCGCGCGAGCCTGTCGGTCCTGCAGCCGGGCGCCGCCGACGTCCAGACCGCGAGCCGGCTGACGCTGCTGGGCGAGGCCGAGCGGATCGAGCCGGACGGCGGCCTGCGCGCGCGCTACCTGCGCTATGCGCCGAACACCGAGGCGCTGCTCTCGCTCGACTTCCACTTCTACCGCCTCAACGCGCGCCGCGTGCGGTATATCGCCGGCTTCGGCCGCATGGGCTGGGTCGAGCAGGCCGAACTCGATGCGCTGCCGGGCCTGGACGCCGGCGTGGAAGCGGACCTGCTCGCCACGCTGGCCACGCAGGTGCCGGATGGTGTATGCGTGCTCGGCCTGGATGCCTGCGGCATCGACCTGGCCGTCGGGGGGCAGCGCGTCAGGGAACGCTTCGCAGAGCGTCCGCTGCAGCCCGAGGCGATCGCCGGCGCCGCGCGCGACATCCTCGCCCGCCCGCGCTGACGGCCGCGGACCGCGAAGCGACACCCGCCCTCGCCGCAGCGCGGCGTCCTCAAGATGCGATCCGGCCGGCCGATAACCGAGCGGGATGCCCGGCCTTGCGCGCAACGGTAGCCCCTCACGCCGGCAAAGGCTGCCGGCCCTCCCGAACATCTGGCATCAAGGTATGGCAAAGAGAATGTTGACGGCAGCCGCGTGTGGCGCTGCCATGGTCTGGCTGCAGGGCTGCACGGTGGCCCCGACGCCGCAGGAGAAGGCCGCGAGGCTGGCTTCGACACTGAACGTCTACGAGGACAACCGCATCGCCTACCAGGCCCGCGGCGGTTCCTGGAGCAGCTGGGGCTGGAGCAAGGACAAGCAGGCGGTGCTGGCGCTCGAGATGCGCGGCCAGGCCTACAACGCCCGCGACATCGCCCGCGTCACGGTGGTGGAAGTGCGCCCCAGCCGCAGCACCACCTACCGCGTCACCCTGGTACTGAAATCCGGGCAGAGCATCACCGACGACGTCGACTTCAATGGCAACAACGTGGCTTGGCTGGCCTGCGATACGCGCAAGGCCTGCACGCAGCGCTCCCCGTTCGGCAGCAGCGATTACCGGCGCGACCTGGGCGGGATACTTACCGCCATCACGGATGCCGACCTGACGCGCAGCGAGCCGGGCCGCGCTCCCGGCTCCGATCTGATGAACGACTACCGTGCCATTCCGAGCGCGGGCAGCAATCTGCGTGAAGTGGTGTTCCTGGACGAGCCGGGCAAGGCCGAGCTCGTGGCGAAGCTGGACCGCCTGGACGAGCGCTGGAAGCAGGTGCTGCAGCGCCGCGAGCAGCAGCAGGCGGCCGAGCGCGCCGCGCGCCAGGCGCGCGAGGAAGCGATCCAGAAGGAAGCCGCGCAGATGCGCGCGCGCGTGCGTATCGGCACCCAGACCAACTGCGGTGCGGTGTTCGAGGTACGCCTGCCGATGGTCGGCGTGCAGACCATGAATGGCATGCAGTTCCTCCCGCTGTCACAGCTCTACGGGCCCAGCGCGAACTGCCGCTTCGTCAACGGGCAGTACGTCGGGCGCTAGTGCCTAGCGTTGATGTCGGGCGTTGGCGCCGGCGTCAGAGTGGTGCAGGCTGGGCCGGCGCCTTCGCCGCCGGCGCGGAGGCGGCCGGTTGCTTCTTGTCGGCGGCGGCGCTGTAGGCGAAATACCTGGCCTTGGCATTCTTGGCCCAGTAGGCCACGGTGAACTGCCGGCCATCGCGCGCGGAGAGCAATTCCAGGCTGCCGTTGGCGGCCGTCCACTCGGCATAGCCGTTCTGTGCGCCGGACTCGGTCTTGCGCTTCGCCTCGTAGCGGCCATCCAGCTTGCCGCTCACCTCGTCCAGCACCGTGCGCTCGAAGGTCAGCGTCACCAGGGCCACGTTGTCCTGGTCGTCGCAGTTGACGATGGCGCGGGTCAGGCCCGGCAGGTTGAAGCGGGCCAGGTTCTTGATCTCGATCGCGTCGCCGCCGGCCCAGGGCGTCTTGCCGCTGCGCACGTGGTTCTGCGTGGAGGTCAGGCGCGCGCACTTGGTCTTGCCGAGTTCCAGGCCGAGCGGTGCCGCCACGTTGCCGGCGACGGCGGCCGAGGCGGCCGAGGCGACGGCGCCCCTGGCCGGCGCGGCGGTGCCGGCCGCATTGCCTGCCGCACGACCGGTCGCATTGGCGGTCGCATTGCCAACCGTGTTACCGGCGGCATGGCCGGTGGCGGCCTGGGCCAGCGAGGTGGCGAGCACGGCGGCGAGGAAAAATGCCTTCTTCATTCGGGAACATCTCCAATCGGTATCCGCAGGATTTTACGGCCTCGGCGCCGCACGGCTTGAGTGAAGCCGTCCGGCGCCGCGCCGGCCCGATGTTCCGATGCCCGGATGCCCCGCCCGAAGCGGATGCGTCCCGCCCGCAGTGCCGTCAGGCCTGCTGCGGATCGTAGAGCTTTTCCTTGATGCAGAGCGCCGGCAGCAGGCCGCACAGGAAGTAGGCACCGCCCATCACCAGGAAGCCGAGCCCGATCGACCCGTCGGTCGCGATGAAGCCGATCGCCGCCGGAGCGATCGCCGCGCCGAGGCGGCCGACGTTATAGGCACCGCCCACCGCCGAACCGCGGATGCTGGCCTCGAAGCTCTCCGTCATGTAGGTAGCGTTCACGCCGTACGGAATGCCGTAGAGAAAGCCGAAGATCGTCATCAGGTAGACGATGTTCGCCGGCGAGTGATACAGCACGATGACCGGCAGGAAGACCGCCGAGCCGAACGCGCCGATGGCGAACACCGCGCGGCGGCCAAACCTGTCGGCCAGCCATCCGGCCGCGATCTTGCCGAAGATCATCGCCAGGTAGGTGCCCACCATATAGCCGGTCATCGAGGAGAACTTCACGTGCAGTTCCTTCTCGAGGTAGGTCGGCATCCAGTTGTTGACGCCGTAGTAGCCGAACTGCAGCAGGCCCGCCGTGAGCGACCACAGCAGGAACATGCGGCGATGCGCCGGATTGCCGAAGATGCGCTGCATCGCGCTCGGCCCGGCGTTGCCGCGGCGCCGCGCGAGATCGCCCCTGGCGCGCGCGGCGAGGTAGCTCGCGGGCTCGGGGATATAGCGCTGCATCAGCACCGCCAGCACCACCGGCACGATGGCGAGGAAGAACAGCCAGCGCCAGCCGAAGGACGGCAGGATCCAGCCGGCCAGCAGCGTCGCCACCACGTAGCCGACCGACCAGCCGGCCTGGAGCGTGCCGAGCACCGTGGTGCGGCGCGCCGTGGGCACGTATTCGGCCATCAGCGTGTTGCACACCACGTACTGCGCGCCGAGGCCGAGCGAGGCGATGAAGCGGAACACCGCGAACTGCCAGAAGTCATGGGTCAGGCCGAGCGCCGCCGTGCCGAGCGAGAAGACGAGGATGGTCCAGACCACCGTGCGCACGCGGCCGAAGCGGTCGGCGGCCCAGCCGCCATAGATGCCGCCGAAGGCCATGCCCGCCAGCGTGATGCTGCCGAGCGCCCCCGCCTGCACGTTGGACAGGCCGAACTCCTGCTTGAGGCTGGACAGGCTATAGGACAGGAACATCAGGTCGGCGCCATCGACCATCAGCCCGAGAAAGGCGAAAACGAACACCGCGATCCATACCCGGTCGCGTGCGGCCAGTTCGCGCTGGCCGGTCAAACCCACTTCCATCTACTCCTCCAAAGGACGCGCCTGCCTCCCGATCGGCCAGATCCAGCGGATCCGACGATGCGGGCGGACTGCGGCACGTGTCATCACCATGACCCGGCGGCGGGACCGGTACGCGTGCGGCGTCCGTTCCTCTGCTGCGGGCGGCGCCCCGCCTCCGCCCTGCCCGCACGGGGCAAGGGGCTGCCAGGAGGCGCCGATCGCCTGCTGTCCTGCACTGCTGCGCGTGTCACCGGCCCAGGGCCGTGCCCACGCGCTTGACCAGCGCCACGAGGCGCGGGCCGATCTCGTTCTCCAGCATCTCGCGGCTGACCACGAAGGCCGGGCCGCCGCAATTGAATGCCATGCGGGTGCCATCCGGCGCGGTGAACGGCACGCCGACGCTGGCGATGTCCTTGTCCCAGTCGCCGACCGACAGGCAGAAGCCGCGCTCCGCGTATTCCTGCCGGGCCTGCTCCAGCCCTTGGCGGATACGCGGCCACGCCTCGGCGTCCTGCAGGCGCACCTGTTCCAGCACCTCGTCGCGCTCGGCGTCGCCGGCCGCGGCCAGGTAGGCGCGCCCCATCGACGTGGTGGCGATCGGCAGGCGCACGCCGATCCCGCGCATCACCGTGATCGGCGCGCTGCTGCGTACCCATTCGATGTAGACCACCGAGAGCCGGTCACGCACGCCGATCGACACCGAGGCGCGCGCGTGCTCGGCCAGCTCCTGCATCAGCGGCCGCGCCACGTCGCGGATGTCGAGGTTCGACAGCATCGCGTAGCCGAGCGACAGCACGCCCGTGCCGAGGCTGTACTTGCCCAGCGCCTCGCTGTAGCGCAGGTAGCCCAGCTTGGCCAGCGTGCCCGCCAGCCGCGCCACCGTGGCCTTCGGCAGGCCCGCGCGGCGCGCCAGCTCCGACAGGCCGAGGTGGCGCTCGCCCGCGCCGAAGCAACGCAGCAGTTCCAGTCCGCGCGCCAGCGCGGTGACGAACTGGCGGTCCTTGTCCGCGGCGTCGTCGAAACGGGTGATGTCCCGCTGCTCGTAGTTCGGCTTCGGCGCCGCCTCGGCGCCACGTCGGCGGCCACCCGCCACCCGGCTGCCGGTGGATCCCTTGCTTGGACCGGATGCTGTCATAGCGAAAAACTCCATGTCAACGAATTTCAATTTTCGGTTCGCATAGCGGACCATCATAACGGAGACACTGCCGCGAAGGAAATGCCTGCGAATGCCGGCGTATATCGATCCATCCCGCAACAATAGGTCCGATAACCATCGAAATAGGCAATATTAAGGCGAAACCCCGCTATCCATGTGCTGCAGCCTCCATGCGATGGAGGCGCTGGCGCAGCCCTTAGAACAATGAATGGTCCGCAATGCGGACCGAAATGGGGAGCAAGAAAATGTGTGGGGGAAGAAGGCCTGCCACGAAGGCAGCTGGCCCGATGGGTCTTGCGCGAACGGAAGAAGCGGAAGACCCGGCAGGCTAGTTCCCGAGCCTGCGCCGGGGCTTTGCGGCGGCGGTGCGCGCCGGCGGCTTGTCCTGGCGCGGGGCGGGCACCAGGTCGATGCTGCGGCCGGCCTCATGGCCGCCGTCACCGTCGGTGAGGTCGTGGGTCACGTCGAGCACGAAGCGGTCGGCGCGATAGAGGTAGAGGCCGGCATAGGCGATGCGCCCGTCGCGCGCAGTCCACCAGCGCCGGACGCGCACCAGCATGTCGGCCATGCTGCAGTCTGCGCCGCCGGCCAGCAGGTCGGCCGTTTCCTGGTCGGCATAGGCGGCGGTGATTTCCTGGCGGGCCTTGTCCAGCGGGATGCGGTTGTACTGGCGGACCAGGTAGCCGATCTTGTGCCGCTCGTCGCTGCCCGCCGGGAAGCGCGCATAGGTTTCCCGCGCGACATAGCTATCCATCACGCCGTAGGGCTCGCCGTCGTGCAGGTGCAGGGCGCGGATGCGCAGATAAGGCGGGTGCTCGGGCTGGCCGGTGCGCAGCGCCGCGGGCAAGGCGTCGACCGGCTCGCGCAGCAGCACACGGATGGCCTGGCCCGGCGCCAGGCGCAGCGGGTCATTGATGGCGTGGCGCAAGCGTTCGTTGTCCGCCGGCGAGACCACGTCGGCGGTGACGAAGGTGCCGCGGCCCTGGGCACTGCTCACCAGTCCCTCGTCGCTCAGGCGGGCCAGCGCCTGGCGCACGGTGATGGTACCCACGCCGTGAGCGGCGCACAGTTCCGGGATGGTCGGCAGCTGGTCGCCGCGCTTCCATTCGCCCTGCAGGATGCGTCCTCGCAGCAGGCTGGCGATCTGGAGGTAGAGGGCGACACCCTTGCGCCCGGACTTCTGCAATGTGCTCAAGATCACAAGCTCCCGGATTCACGCCTGGGCGCCGCCGCCGGCCGGATTCCCGGCCTGCCGGCGCGCCGGCAGGCTGCTGCGGACGGGACCGGCAGGGCGCAAGCGCCCCGGGTCACGCTCAGGCCTTGGCGACGACGCGCAGGCCCAGCGGCTCGCCGCCGGCCACGATAGCCAGCAGGCGATCGACGTTCGGGTGTGCGCCCGGGCGGTTGCGCGCGTCGGCGGTGTGCTCGGCGAACACGGCGAGGCCGTGTTCGGCCGCCTTGGCGTCGAGCGCGCCGAAGGCCTGCTGCAGGTAGTGGTACACGGCCAGCGAGCCCTGCTTGCCCGGCACGTTCTCGATGCTGGCGCTCACCGCGCCGCCGGCGTCGACCAGTTCGATGCGCTCGATGCCGTCGATGGCGGGAAGCTGGGCGAGGTTGTCCTTGAACACATGGCTCGGCTGGATCACTGCAGTCACTGAATTCACTCCATGGATTTGTCACGCCGCGTGGCGCGGCGGGCCGTATCTTATCCGATCGAGCCCGGGACGGCCGGCGTCAGGCAGCCGGCCGCCGGCGCGCCCCGCCGTCGCTTTCGCTCTCGCTCAGCGCGCCGTAGATCCAGTGGCGCAGGTCCCGGCGGATCTGGCTGGCGGTCGACGGCAGCAGCTGGGTCATGAACACCACCGCCAGGTCCTCCACCGGATCGATCCAGAAGCTGGTGCTGGCGCCGCCGCCCCAGAAATAATCCCCCGCGCTGCCCGGCATCATGGTGGCGGCCACATCCTGCGTGACAGCGAAGCCGAGGCCGAAACCCAGCCCCGGATAGACCGCCTCGCTGAAGCTGGAGCGCGACATCCTGTCCAGCGTGTTGCCGCCGGGCAGATGGTTCATCGTCATCAGCTCCACCGTCTTGGGGCTCAGTACCTGCTGCCCGTCGATCGAGCCGCCTGCCAGCAGCATGCGGCAGAAGCGAAGATAGTCGTGAGCGGTCGACACCAGGCCGCTGCCGCCCGAGGCCAGGGCCGGAACGCGGCGGAAGCTGCTGTGCGCGGGGTCGTCCTGCAGCGCCAGCCCGCCTCCGGGCGCCGGGCTGTAGCAGGCGCACAGGCGCTCGGCCTTGCTGTCCGGCACGAAGAAGCCCGTGTCGGGCATGCCGACCGGGCCGAAGACCGCCTCCTGCAGGTAGTCGGCGAAGGGCCGCCCGGAGATCGTCTCGACCAGATAGCCCAGCACATGCGTCGCCACCGAATAGTTCCACGCTTCACCCGGCGAGTAGTCGAGCGGGAGCTGGCTCAGGCTCTCGATCATGCCGGCCAGCCCGGTCGGATTGTCCGGTTCGCCGAGGGCGAGCTCGCGATAGGCCGCGTCGACATTGGTGCGGGCCTGGAAATAATAGGTCAGGCCCGCGGTATGGCGCAGCAGGTCCACCACCAGCATCTCGCGGTTAAGCGGGCGGGTGTGGAAACCGCCGAGGCTGCGCGCGCCGGCCACGGCCACGCCGAGATGCTTCCACGCCGGGATGAAGCGGGAGACCGGATCGTCGAGAGCAACCAGGCCTTGCTCGACCAGTGTCATGAACGCCACGCTGGTGACCGGCTTGCTCATGGAGTAGATGCGGAAGATGGCGTCCTCGCGCATGGGCCGGGCGCGCTCCAGGTCCATCGAGCCGACTACGTTGCGGTGCACGAGCTCGCCGCGCCGGTGCACCAGCGTGACCGCGCCCGGTAGCCGGCCGGGCGCCACGTAGCGCGCATCCAGCCACGCATCGAACGCCGCCAGCCGTCCGGCCGAAAACCCCAGTCGCTCTGCCTTGGTCATCTGTGTTTCTCCTGTGTTCTGTGCTGGCACCGGCCCGAACGAACGGGAAACGGACGGAAGGAGACGGATGCCCCCTCGCGCTCCGGCGCACGTTGCTGCCGCATCAAGTCATTCTAAAAATAGAATGATAGCATCTTTGCGCATGACAAAGCACTTGCTCCAGGCCTCGGGCAAGCCAGCCACGGCAATCAGGCAGCCAGGCAGCCAGGCAGCCAGGCAGCCAGGTAATCAGGCTGTCAGGGAGAAGGAAAGGAAGAGCGCTCAGGCTACGTCCGGCACCGCCGCGCGCACGCCCATCTTGGCGCCGACGCGCGCCTCGTCGACCAGGAAATCGATGAAGGCCCGCACCTTGGTCGGCAGGAACTTGCGGCTGGGGTAGACCACGCTGACGTCGCGGCGCGGCAGCTGGTATTGCGGCAGGACATGCACCAGCCGCCCGGCTTCGATCTCGGGCCGCACCACGTAGGAGCCCAGCATCGCCACGCCCAGGTCGGCCAGGGCAGCCTGGTGGGCCAGTTCGGCATTGCTGCAAAGCAGGCTGGCCCGAACCGGCACCGTCAGCTCGCCTTCCGGGCCGGTCAGGGTCCACTCGGTATCCAGGCCTGTCAGGCGCATGGCGATGCAGCTGTGCTGGCTCAGTTCGCGCGGGTGGGTCAAGGGCGGGTGGGCGCGCAGGTAGCCGGGCGAAGCGCACATCACGATCTCCGCCGAGACCAGCGGCCGCGCCACCAGGTGCGGGCCCAGGCCCAGGTCCGACAGCATCACGGCAACGTCGCGCCCCTCCTCCACGATGTCGACATTGCGGTCGGACAGCATCACGTCGAAGACCACCTCGGGGTAGCGCTGCTGGAAACGCGCCATCAAGGCCGGCAGCAGGTGCAGGCCGAACATCACCGGTGTGACCAGCCGCAGCGTGCCCGACAGCGACTGGCTGCGCGCGGTGACCAGGCCTTCCGCCTCGTCGAGGTCTTCCAGGATCTGCTGGCAGCGCTGCAGATAGGTCTCGCCGGCGTCGGTCAGGGACAGGCTGCGCGTGGTGCGGTTCAGCAGGCGGGTGCCGAGGTGGCTCTCCAGGTCGGCCACGTAGCGGGTCACGACGGCGTTGGACATTTCGAGCTGCTGCGCCGCACGGGCGAAGCTGCCCAGTTCCACCACCTTGGTGAAGACACGCATCGATTGCAGACGATCCATGGCACAGTCCCCCGGCCTGTCCCGGAATTCTTTCCGTAGCGCGGCCTATTTATTGTCAAAAACAAAACCAATCATTTCCGCCGCCAGCATTTATTGAAATAAGGGAAACGCCTAATATTCCGCCATCGGATGTCGCAATGCAGCAGACCAAATACAAGACGCGGCATCCCGTTGAAGAAACGGAGTGAGTGAGCCATGAAGACCTACCAATACGCCCTGATCGTCGTCACCGCCATCGCCGCCGCCCTGACGGCCGCTCCGGCGCTGGCCAAGAGTGGCAGATTCGACACTTACAGCGACGGCGCCCGTACCGCCCGCTATGACGTCTACACCGACGGCGCCAAGAGCGGCGCGAAGTTCGACACCTTCGTCGACGGCGCCAAGTCCGCCAGGTTCGACAGCTACAGCGACGGCGCCCGTTACGAAACGACCGACCGCGCACCGCTGTAAGGCGCGGCGCGGCAGGCCGCATACCGGCGCGCCTTGCGCGTGCCCGCCGCCCTCAGCGGAACGCCTCGCTCCAATACCCTTCCACCTGCCTGACCAGCGGCTCGGGCAACGCCACATAGTGCTCGCGGTCGGCGTCCGCCTGCCCCTCCTGCAGCACCTAGCGGAAGAAGGCTAGCGCGTCCCTGGCATCGCCCGCGCTCTTGCCGCGGCGTTGCATCAGCACGTAGACCACCCCGGTGATGGGCCAGGCCTTGTCCCCGGAGGCGTTGGTGATGACCTGGTAGAAGTCCTGCTGCGGCGTCCACTGCGCCGACGCCACCGCCGCGCTGAAGCTATCCCAGGTCGGCTGCACGAAGACGCCCGCCTGGTTGCGCACCGCGGCGTAGGCCAGCTTGCGCTGCAACGCATAGGTCAGCTCGACATAGCCGATCGCCCCCTTGACGTTACGGATGTAGAGCGACACACCATCGCTGCCGCTGGCGCCGAAGCCGACCGGCCAGCGTACCGTGGTGCCGGCGCCGACCTGGCGTTGCCAGCCATCGCTGACCTTGGACAGGTAATCGGTCCAGTTGAAGGTGGTGCCCGACAGGTCGCTGCGGTGGACCACCACGATCTTGCGGTCGGGCAGGACCAGGCCGGGATTGTCGGCGGCGATGGCCGGATCGTTCCAGTTGCTGATCGTGCCCAGGTAGATGCGGGCCAGCAGCGGCCCCGTGAGGTGGAGCTGGCCGGGCTGGATGCCGTCCAGGTTCACCACCGGCACCACGCCCCCGACCACGAGCGGGAACTGCGCCAGCCCGGCGCTGTGCAGTTCCTCCGGCCTGAGCGGCATGTCGGTCGCGCCGAAGGTCACCGAGCCGGCCTTGACCTGCTGGATGCCGCCGCCCGAGCCGATCGGCTGGTAGTCCACCGCCTTGCCGGTCTTGGAGTAATAGGAGGCAGCCCACTTGGCCAGCACCGGGTAGACGAAGGTCGAGCCCGCGCCGGTGATCTCGCTGCCGTGCGCAGCAGGCAGTAGGAACGCCAGGGACAACAGCGACCGCCGGATGAGGCCCGGCAGCCAGCGCCGCGCGGCGCCGCTCAGGTCGGAACGGTCCATGCCGGCACCTCCGCTTGTTCTTGCTCTTGCAGGATCCAGGATCCGCGGCCGCATCGGCGCACCGGCGCATCGGCGCACCGGTACGCCAGGCCGGCCCGCGCCGCGCCGGGTGCCGCGCCGGGTGCCGCGCGATCGCGATCAGGCGGCGCGGCGATTCCGAGGCAGCGATAGGGCCATTCTAGGACGCCGCGGGGCGCTGCACAGGACGGCGTTGTCCCCGGCCGGCCGGCGCCCCGCGGGAGCGTCCGTCACTGCACCACGAATTCCGTGAACAACACCTCGCCGACCTGCCCGTCGGCGCGGCTGCCCTTGGCCACGGCAGCGACCTGCGCCAGCAGCGCCTCGCGCAGCGCCGCCTTGCCCTCGGCGGAGACGATGCGGTCGGCATGCTGGCTCGCCAGCGTGTTGAGGACGCGGTCGCGGATCTCCGGCATGCGGGCGGTCAGCGCCTCCTTGGCGTCGGGGCCGGCCAGCTTGAGGGTGATGGCGATGCGCAGCAGGTGGGCCGCCGAGCCGTCGTCGCTCAGGTTCACCACCAGCGGATCGAGCGGCAGGTAGGCCGGCGCCGCGGCCGGTGCCGGCGCGGCGCCCGCCGCCTTGCCGCGCAGCCCCCACCACCAGTAGCCCGCGCCGGCGGCCGCGACGACCAGCAGCACGGCCAGGACGGCCAGCAGCAGGCGCGTGCCGGTCTTGCCGGCACCCGGTGCGGTGGACGTCGGCTTCGATTGGAGAGTGGCAGCTTTGGACATCGTAAGGTGGTCTTGGTGAACGAAAAGGCGGGACCGGGACGCCACCGGTCCGCGCATGCATGGTGCGTACCCGCAACATGGGCAGCACATGCTCGGTACATACGGAGCACATGTTCAACACATGTTCAACACATGTTCAACACATGTTCAACACATGCTCGGCACATGTACCGCACATCATCGGCGCACCATCGTCTAACGGCAGGAAGCGGCCCGGCTTGAGTCCGGCGCGCCGGCGCGGGCGGCCCGTCCCGGCGCACCTTGCATGGCAATAACGCAACGCCCCGGCAGCCCTGGGCGCCGCGCAGGGCGGCGCCCAGCCGACTTCGCACGCCACTGCGCGCAAAGCGGCCGATGGCGCGGCCACGCGGCCTGCCCGCATGCTACGATCTCGCGAAAATACAATGCCGTAGCCGCCTCCCCGCGATCGCCATGCACAGGAACCGCCCGAACAGGAACGTCAAGTTCTCAGCCAGCCCCGTGCTGCAGACCCGTACATCGCTCTGGCGCTCCAAGCTGGTGGTCGGCTTCATCACCCTCGCCTTCGGCGGACTGGTCTCCCGCGCCTTCTGGATCGCCGGCCCCGGCAACAGCTTCTTCATCGCCCAGGGCGAAAAGCGCTACGAGCACGCCATCGTGATGCCCGCCGTGCGCGGCAAGATCGAGGACCGCGACGGCCACGTGCTGGCCACCAGCCTGCCCATGCGCACCATCTGGGCGGTGCCCGCCGAAGTCCCCGCCGACCTGCCCGACCAGCAGCTGGCCCAGGCCGGCAAGCTGCTCGAGATGCCGGTGCACGAACTGCGCAGCAAGCTGATCGGCGAGCGCAAGTTCGTCTACGTCAAGCGCCAGGTCTCGCCCGAGGTCGGCAAGCAGATCGAGGCGCTCGGCATTCCGGGCGTCTACGAAAGCAGCGAGTACAAGCGCTTCTACCCCGAAGGCGAAGTGACCGCCCACGTGGTCGGCTTCACCAATGTCGAGGACAAGGGCCAGGAAGGCATGGAACTGGGCGAGGAAACCCAGCTCGAAGGCCGCTCGGGCGTGCGCCACGTCATCAAGGACCGCATCGGCCACACCATCGAGGACCTGGACGATTCCACGCCGGCGCGCGTGGGCGCCGACGTCCGCCTGACGCTCGACACGCGCGTGCAGTACGTCGCTTACCAGGCGCTGAAGAACGCGCTGGAGCGCACCGGCGCCAAGGCCGGCATGGCGGTGGTGATCGACGTCAAGGCCGGCCAGGTGCTGGCGCTGGCCAACCTGCCCACCTACAACCCCAACGACCGCGAGCACCTGACCGGCGAGCAGCTGCGCAACCGCGTCTTCACCGATGTGTTCGAGCCGGGCTCCATCCTCAAGCCCTTCACCATGGCGCTGGCGCTGGACCTGCACCGCCTCACGCCTGCCACCCTGATCGACACCGGCCCGGGCCGCTACGTGTTCGAGGGCGCCACCATCACCGACGACAGCGCCAACGGCGTGCTGACGGCGGCCGGCGTGATCCAGAAGTCCAGCAATATCGGCATGACCAAGGTCTCGACGATGCTGCACGCCGAAGAGATGTGGGACATGTTCACCGAGATCGGCCTGGGCCAGGCGCCCAAGCTCGGCTTCCCCGGCGCGGTCACCGGCCGCGTGCGGCCGTTCAAGAAATGGCGCCCCATCGAACAGGCCACCATGGCCTACGGCTACGGCATCTCGGCCTCGCTGTTCCAGCTCGCGCGCGCCTACACCATCTTCGCCAACGACGGCATGCTGGCCCCGATCACCATCCTCCAGGGCGACCCCGCCGCGCAAACCAAGGGCGTGCGCGTGATCGACAGCAAGACCGCCGCCGAGATGCGCCAGATGCTGGCCGGCGTGGTCAGCGTGGGCGGCACCGCCACCACCGCCCAGGTCGACGGCTACAGCATCGGCGGCAAGACCGGCACCGCCTACAAGGCCGGCGCCCACGGCTACGACCACTCCAAGTACCGCGCCTCCTTCGTCGGCCTCGCGCCGCTGTCCGCGCCGCGCCTGGTGATCGCCGTGTCCATCGACGAACCCAAGGCCTCGCAGCACTTCGGCGGCCAGGCCGCCGGCCCGGCCTTCGCCGAGATCGCCTCGCAGGCGCTGCCGCTGCTGGGCATCCGTCCCGACCTGCCGTTCAAGCCCGGCGCCATCCTGGCGGCGCCGACCGACATGCCGCAGGACAACCTGCCGGCCGGCAAGCCCGGCGGGCCGCTGGGCGGCCACGCCTGAAGCAGGATCCCCGCGTGGCCGGGCCGGCCACGCCAGGCGCCCCCGCTCCCATGCGTGCCCATCGTGACGATCATGACAAGCGACCTGGAAACCGAGAACCGCGCGCTACGGGCGCGCGTCTCTGCGCTGGAAAGCGAGCTGTCCTTCCTGCGCATGCATACGGCCGTCCTGCAGGGCATGAAGGGGGAAACGCTGGTCGCCGACCTTACAGGCGGAGAACTGACGGACTTTGCGGCTGAGCACGATATCGTCGTGGGTGGCTCCGTCACCGTCGAGGTGAAATTCAGCAAACTGAACACACCGGTCGCGCGAGCGGCAACCAGGCGCTGGAACTGGAGCAAACCCCTCGGCTGGAAAGACAAGGGGAAAAGCTTCGACTTCCTCGTTCTCGTCGGCGAAAAGGACATGCGCTATCCGAATCAGTACCTGGACGATGCGCCGTACGTGTTCTTCCTGATCCCCAAGGCCAGGGTCGGGGAGATCCTTACCCAGGGGAGCACCATCGGTGCCAACGTCCAAATCACGACCCACCTCGCCAGAGCCCGCTCGCCGGCATCACTAGCACTGAAGTCATTCCATGTCCCAGCCGCAACGGTGACCGCTCTGCTTGGACGCGCCCGAGCGACCTAGCCTCCGGACCCGAGGGCTCCGATGCGCATCACCGAGATCCGCGAGCACCCCATCCCGGTCTCACGCTACGACGATCCCTCCTGCCCGCCGGCGGCCTGACCACCAACCTGCTCGCCATCACCACCGACGCGGTGCGCGACGGCCGCCCGCCTGGCCGGCAGCGCCTGTCTGGCGCTGGACGCCATGAACAGCTATCGCGCCGACACCGCGCCGGCCGCGGCCGATGCGCTATGTGAGTACGGACTCTGGTGGTTCGAGGACCTCTGCGACCCGCTCGACTTTGACACCCAGGCCGCTGTGGCCGCGTGTCACCCTCATCCCATCGCCGCCGGCGAGGCCCTCTTCTCGGACGCCGAGGCTCACCTGTTCGACCGCCACGGCGGCCTGCGCCGCGCGCACGGCGTGCTGGTGTTCGACCCGGCGCACTGCTACGGCCTGCCGGGCCACCTGCGCATCCTCGACGCCCGCCTCGCCACCGGCGGCTGGCCGCGCCACGCCTTCTGGCCGCACGGCGGCACCTGTTCGCGCTGCACGTGGTGGCAGCCCTGGGGCTGGGGGGCGGAGGTCAATCCACTCGCCTTCGCGCCCTTCCGCGGCGCGGCCGACGGCAGCTGTGTCGACGCCGGCATGGCGAAGCTGCCGCAGGCGCCTGGCATCGGCTTCGAGGGGCATGGGGAGGCCTGAGGGGGTGATGCAGCGGGTATTCGGCGGGTATTCGGCGCGGGGGCCTGAGGCAGGGCGGACAGGGGAAGGCAGCCGCCGCCCCGGCTGGCGCCCCGATCCGTGCACTGCCCCCTTGGCTCCTCGTCGGGCAAAGGGCCGCATCGCATAAATATGCCTTATAGATAACTTAACAATGCATTTATTGACTTTTATCCTCAGAATAATAAATTATTGAACCTTGGATAAAAGAGGATAAAAGCATGCTCTACTTCGCACGGCCATCGCTGGCGGCAGAGCTGGCGGACCAGCTCGAAGGCAGGGCTGTGTTCGGCGACGCCCAGAACGGGCTGTTCCTGGCCGCACCCCGCCGCACGGGCAAGTCGATGTTCCTGCAACACGATCTCAAACCCGAACTGGCGTCACGCAACGTGCTCGTGATCTACACCGATCTCTGGTCCGACCAGCGCCGCGACCCGGGCGACCTGATCGCCGAAGCCATTGCGCGCGAACTCCAACAGCATCTGGGCGTCGTGGCGAAAACCGCCAGGAAGGCCGGCCTGGCAAGCGTGACCATCGCCGGCACGCTCAAGGTCGACACCTCGGGTATTGGGAAGATCGACGGCACAACCCTGGTCCAGGCACTGCGCACCTTGCACGAAACCGCCGGACGCCCCATCGCGCTGATCATCGACGAAGCACAGCATGCCCTGACCAGCGAGGCGGGGGAGACGGCCATGGCAGCGCTGAAGTCAGCGCGCGACCAGCTCAATACGCCCGCGGAGGTCGCCCTCATGCTGGTCATGTCCGGCTCGGATCGCGACAAGCTGCTACGCCTGGTCAATACCAATGGAGCGCCGTTCTACGGTTCGTCCATCCACAAGATGCCAACGCTGGGCAAGGGCTATGTCGACCATGTGACCGCGCTGATCGAAGCCCAGCGGCCTGAGCTGAAACCCGTCGACCACCTCACGCTGCTCGAAGCCTTCCAGCTCTTCGGCCAGCGCCCCCAGTTCTTCCACGCAGCCATCGGCCAAGCCTTGAACCCCCTGGAGTCCACGAGCGGCGAGGGGTTCGAGCAAGGCGTGCTGGCCGCGGCAAAGGAAAAGCGGGCGCAAGATGCGGCGCAGATGCGCTCAGACTACCTGGGCCTGAAGCCGCTGGAGCAAGCCGTGCTGTGGCGCATCCTGGCCGTCGGCCAGAATTTCCGTCCCTATGATGCAGACGCGCTGGCGTTCTACCGCCAGCAGTGCGCCGGTCTCAGCATCACCGCGCAGAAAGTGCAGGCCGCGCTCGAAAGCCTGCGGGCGCGGACGCCGGCGCTGATCTGGAAGTCGGCACGAGGGGAGTACTCGGCGGACGATGCCGCCATGCACGCATGGTTCGGCGAACTGCAGGCGACAGGACAATGGCCGCCTGCGGCCGAGCCGGAAATCCGCTAGCGCCGTGGGGACGGGAAGGGGCAAGCCCCCCTCAATGCCCCGTCCCCGCCAGCAACTCGCGCTTGAGCTTCTTCGCCAGCGACCACTTGTGCACCTCGGTCGGGCCGTCGTAGATGCGGAAGGCGCGCACTTCGCGGAACACCTGCTCGACCACCGTATCGCGCGACACGCCCAGGCCGCCCAGGATCTGCACGCAGCGGTCGGCCACGCGGAACAACGCGTCCGACACCGCCACCTTGGCCATCGAGCTTTCGGCGGTGCCCAGCGAGCCGCCGTCGAGCACGCCGGCGCACCAGTCGATCATCAGCGCGGCCTGCTGCAGGTCGATCAGGTTGTCGGCCAGCATGAAGCCCACGCCTTCATGGTCGATCAGCAGCTTGCCGAAGGCCTTGCGCGTGGTGGCGTAGCCGGCGGCGATCTCATGGGCGCGCGCGGTGGCGCCGAACCAGCGCATGCAGTGCGACAGCCGCGCCGGCGACAGCCGCACCTGGGCATAGCGCAGCCCTTCGTTGACCTCGCCCAGCACCTGGTCCTGCGGCACGCGCAGCTTATCGATGGCGATCAGCGCATGGCCGCCCGGCATCGAGCTGTCGATGGTATCGAGCACGCGCTCGATGCGGATGGCGGGATGCGGCAGGTCGACCAGGAACATGGTCGCCTGCACCTTGTCCAGGCTGCCGGTGCGCGCCATCACGATGCCCACCGCGGCGCCTTCCGCCCCGGTGATGAACATCTTGCGGCCGTTGACCACCCAGGTATCACCGTCGAGCACGGCGGTGGTCTGCAGCATCGACGGATCGGACCCGGCGCCACCCTCCTCGGCCGGCTCGGTCATGAAGAAGGCCGAGCGCGCCTCGCCGCGCACCAGCGGTTCGAGGAAGCGCTGCTTCTGCGCGGGCGTGCCCACCTTGCCCAGCAGGAACATATTGCCCTCGTCGGGCGCCATCGTATTGACCGCCACCGGGCCCAGCGGCGACAGGCCCGAGCGCTTGAGCACGGCGGCCGTCTCGAGCTGGTTCAGGTGGCTGCCGTCGGCCAGGATATGCGGCGTCAGCACGCCGGCCGCGCGCGCCTTGGCGCGCAGCTCGTGCACCAGGTCCTCGGAGGGACCGTGCGCGCCCAGGCGCGCATCGCGCTCGTAGGGAATGACGACGTCGCGCACAAAGGCTTCGACACGGTCCGCGATGATGCGGCTGCGTTCGGTGGGGCAAGGGGTGAACATGGCTGTCCTTCTCTCGATGTCTGTCTTCACGATAGGAAACAGGGATGGGGGAGCGGAGATCGGGTCCTATCCCGGCTCAGAGCGTGTTGACCAGGTGACCGCCATCGACGGCGAGCACCGAGCCGGTCATGTAGCGCGAGGCGTCGGAAGCCAGCAGCAGCAACGGACCGTCCAGGTCCTCCAGCTGCCCCAGGCGCCGCTGCGGAATGCGCTGGATCATCGCCTTGCCGGCTTCGGTCTCCCACAGGCCGCGGTTGATGTCGGTGTCGAAGTAGCCGGGTGCCAGCGCATTGACGCGGATGCCATAGCGCGCCCACTCCAGCGCCAGCGTCTTGGTCAGCTGCACCACGCCGGCCTTGGACACCGCGTAGGACACCACCCCGCCGGCCTGCCGCAGCCCCAGGATGGACGCCACGTTGACGATGCTGCCGCCGCCGCGCTCGCGCATGCCGGGCGCCAGCGCCTGCGCCACGTAGAACAGGCCCTTGAGGTTGGTGTCCATCACCGCATCCCAGTCGGCCTCCGGATGGCGCAGGGCCGCGCCCTCGCGCGCCACCCCGGCATTGTTGACCAGGATATCCACCGGCCCGGCCGCGTCGGCCAGCGTGGCACGCGATGCCGCATCGGTCACATCCAGCGCCACGCAGCGCACCGCGCCATCGGCGCCGACGACGCCGGCGGCCCCGATCTCGCGCGCCAGCGCCTCCAGCGCCTCCGCCCGGCGTGCCGCCAACACCACCTCCGCACCGTGCGCGGCCAGCACGCGCGCGAAATGCGCCCCCAGCCCGCTCGACGCCCCCGTCACCAGGGCGCGCTTGCCCCGAAGTTGCTCCGACACCACCGGCATGCCTGCCTCCTGACAATTGTTCCCTCAGATTGTAGGACGATTTAATAGGAAGAAGCCAGCCCCATCCGGCCCTCGGCTACAATGCCCCGATGCCTCCGCGCCGCCTCCCCACCTCCGCACCACCCCAGGAACCCCGTCCGGCCAGCGACCACACCACCGCCCCCGGGCTCGATCCGGCCGGCGACGGCAGCGCCTCCGACACCGTCTTCTACGGCATCGTCAACGGCCTGGAACTGCAGCGCTTCGTGCCCGGCCAGCGCCTGGTCGAAACCGACCTCGCCGCCCACTTCGGCGTGGGCCGCAACTCCGTGCGCGAAGCCCTGCAGCGCCTGGCCGCCGAAGGCATCGTCGAGCTGCCGCGCCACCGCAGCGCCGCCATCCGCGCGCTGAGCCCGCAGGACACCCTCGACGTGCTCGACGTGGCCGAACGCATCACCGGCCTGCTCGCCCGCAGCGCCGCGCGCGGCAGCGCCGACGCGGACTGCGCCGCGGCCCTGCGCCAGGCCATCGACGATCTCGCCGACGCCGACGCCGCGCATGACAGCGCCGCCTTCGCCTCGGCGCGACGGCGCTTCTACCGCACCCTGCTGGAGATGAGCGGCAACCGCGAACTGCGGCGCCTGTTCCCGGCCATCCAGATGCCCATCGTCTACGCCCAACACCGGCTGGGCTCCCTGCAGGCCCTGCGCCTGCGGGACTACCGGGTGATCGCGGAGGCCGTGCTGGCGGGACGGGCCGAGGCGGCCGATGCGGCGGGAACGGCCCATGTGCGGAACGTCAGGGAAGCCATCGGCGTCGAAACAGCAAGGGCGGCGGCAACCTCGCCCGCGACCCGCGCGGCAAAGCGCTAGGCTTGGCCGCGGCAGGGCGGCCGCGGCATCACGGCAAACCCTCGCGGCCATGCGCCGCGCAACCCATCGAGCCTCACGGTTGGACCCAATGTTCTCTGCAGCAATCTTCGACATGGACGGCCTGCTGATCGACTCCGAGCGCACGATCATGGACACCTGGCTGTCCGTCGCGCGCGACTTCGGCGTCGACATCGCGCCGGCGCGCTACCTCGAGATCGTCGGCCGCGCCGCGCCCGAATGCTTCGCCATGCTGACCACCATGCTCGGCAGCGAAAGCCTCTTCCGCGAGGCCCAGGCGCGCGTGCGCCAGCGCCTGCACGCGCCGACCGACACACCGCTGTTCCCGCTCAAGCCCGGCGCGCACACCCTGCTGACCACCCTGGCCGAGGCCGGCATCCCCTGCGCCGTGGCCTCATCGTCGAACCGCCAGGAGATCGAGTCCCGCCTCGACCAGGTCGGCGTGCTCGGCTTCTTCCGCGCCCTGGCCGGCGGCAACGAAGTGCCGCGCGGCAAGCCCGACCCCGCCGTCTACCAGCTCGCCGCCAGCCGGCTGCAGGCTGCGCCGGCCACCTGCCTGGCCTTCGAAGACAGCGAGAACGGCGCGCGCGCGGCGGATCGCGCCGGCATGCGGGTGGTCACCGTGCCCGACCTGAAGGTACCGACCGAGGAAGTCGCGGGGATGAGCTTCCGCCTGCTGGGGCGGCTGGATGAGGCGGTGGAGCATGTGCCGGTGTGGTTTGCCGGCCGTGGCGGGGTGGGGATGGCCTGAGGCGGGCGCAGCGCCGTCCCGGCCACAGGACAGCGCCATCCCGCCTGCTTGCGCCCATGCGCTGACCGCGTACTCGAAGGAGATCGGATGTCCTCCCTGCCTCACGCCATCATCGGCCTGCTCGCCACCCTGCTCCCGCTGGCCACGGCACAGGGCCAGCCGGCCCCGGACCCCGGCAGCCAGCAGGCGGACGGCGCCCGCGCGAAGCCGGGCATGCCGTCATCGCCGGAAGACGACGCGCGGCGCGCGCGCTGGTGCCGGAAGCATGGCGGCATCGACGTCACGCACCAGGGAGAACCGACGCCCGGCCCGAATTCGATGGACGTCGTGATCTGCCAGCGCACCGATGGCGGCCCTGGGTTTTCCGGCGCATATATCCCGCAGCAAAGGGGACAGGGCAAGATCTCGCCAGACGTGCGGATGAAGATTGCGCCGCCGGCCGATCCGGCCCCAGCGCGAATGCCGCCGCTTCATCAGGACCCGCACGGTAGAGCCAGCGACTGAACCACCGGATGGCCCCGGACATCCTGACTCGCGCCGTACATCGGCCAGCCGGTGCCATCAAGCCGGTCTCGGCTCCCGTCTCACTCAACGCCGCGTCCCGAAGGCCTCCCGCACGCCCCGCCCCGCCGCCTCGAACACCGCGCCGGCCGCGGGCGTCAGCCCCTTCATGTGGAGGCAGCCATGAATCATGCCATCGAGCTGCCGCACGCTCGCCTTGACGCCGGCGGCGGCCAGGCGCGCGCCGTAGTCCTCCGCCTCGCTGCGCAGCGGATCGAATTCCGCCGTCAGGATGGTGGCCTCGGGCAGCCCCTGCAGCCGCGGCGCGAGCAGCGGCGACACGGTCGGGGCCTCGCCGTCGCCCGGGTCGGCGAGATACATCGCGAAGCAGTACCGCATCAGTTCGCGCGTCAGGTAGTAGCCCTCGCCGAAGCGCTGGTAGGACGTGCCATCCATCCGGTGGCTCAGCACCGGATAGATCAGCAGCTGGTGGGCGATGGCGATGCGGCCGTCGTCGCGCGCCAGCAGGCACGAGGCAGCGGCAAGATTGCCGCCCGCGCTATCGCCGGCCACGCCGATGCGGCCGGGATCGAGGCCGAGCCGCGCGGCGTTGTCGAAGACCCAGCGCAGGGCGTCGAACACATCGTGCAGGGGCACCGGATAGCGGTGCTCCGGCGCGAGCCGGTAGTCCACCGACAGCACCACGCTGGCGGTCGCGTTGGCCAGCTCGCGGCAGGGGTTGTCGTAGACCTCGGCCGAGCCGAGGCACCAGCCGCCGCCGTGCGCGAACACCAGCGCCGGCTGCGCCATGCCGCGCGCCATGCAGGCCTCGGGCCAATAGCCGTGCACGCGCAGCGTGGCCCCGTCCCGCGCCGGCACCTCGAACACCGCCACGCGCCCAACGCTCGCCTGCGGCCCGTGCAGCTGGCGCAGGCCGGCATCGGTATCGGCGCGCAGGCGCGCGATATCCGCCGGCGCCGCGCTCTCGCCTGCCGCCGCCCACTGGCGCAGCAGGCCTTCTATCCCGGCATCGAGCGGCATGGTCACACCCCGCCTTGGAGGAAGGGCAGCAGGTGCCCGATGAAGGCGTCGGCTGCCTCCTCCATGATGAAGTGCCCGCAGTCGCTTGCCGCAACGACGCGTTGAGGGAGAAGCGGGCGGAGGGATTCCCGCCGGTTATGGCCCGATGCCCAGGAGCGCATTGCCGGAACCGATCCCCGCCCCCCACACTCCTGAGCGTCCTTGGCACAGGAGGAGACAACGCATGGAGAAGGAAAAGACATCCCGCCGCCGCGCGCATCGGCCGCGCAAGGACCGGGCAGCGGCCGCCATGGCATTCCTGATGGCGCTTGGCGGGGCGGCGGTGGCGCAGTCGCCGGCCCCCGATCCCGCTGCCGCTGCCGTTCCCACTGCCACTGCCGGTAATGGGATCGGCCCGCAGGCGGGCGGCGTCATGCAGGGCTTTCCTCCTCCGCCGCCGATGCGCGTGAACAAGGCCAACGCCTTCCTGCCGCCCTATCTGCGCTGGTCCTTCCGCCATGCCCGCGAAACCTCGCCGACCGCGGGACTCCGGCATGCCCGCACGCCCATGCCGCTGCCGGAGCGTCCCGCGCGTGATCTCGACGATCTGCAATTCCCGCTGGACGGGCAGCCGGTGAAACTGGCCGACTACCTCCGCGACACTCACACCGACGGCTTCATCGTGCTGCACCAGGGCCGCATCGTCTTCGAGCGCTACCTGGAAGGTTTCGGACCGGCGCAGCCGCACATCTGGGCTTCCATGACCAAGTCGGTCACGGGCCTGATGGCGGCCATGCTGATGGTCGACGGCAGGCTCGACCCGGACGCCAGGCTGTCCGCCTACGTGCCCGAGCTGGCCGGCACCCCCTTCGGCGACGCGACGCTGCAGAAGAACCTCGACATGGAAGTGGCGGTCGCCTACGCGCCGGAGCTTCCGCCCGACCTGGGGCTGTTTGGCGCGGTCGGGCTGATCCCGCGCCGCGCCGGCGCGCCGGACAATATCTACGCGTTCCTCAAGACGGTCTCGGCTGCCCAGGCGCCTGCCGCGCCGGACTACTGGTTCTACCAGAACGGATCGCCGGAAGCCGTCGCCTGGGCGCTGCGCCGCATCGCCGGGCAATCGTGGGCGGAGCTGGCGCAGGAACGGATCTGGTCCAGGCTGGCGGAAGACGACGCCTATATCCAGGTCGATCCGCTGGGCACGGAGATGGCCAGCGGCGGCCTCAGCACGACGCTGCGCGACGCGGCCCGTTTCGCCGAAGCCGTGCGCCGCGCCGAGGCCGGCGATGCCGGCGCGGGCCTGCCGGTGGCCGCCGTGCGCCGCGCCCTGCGGCCGCGCGCCAACCAGGCGGGCTTCGCCAAAGGCCGTCTCGCGGCCGGCCGGCCCGGCTACACCTATGGCGACTACTGGTACCAGGTCAATGACAGCGACGGCTCGGTCGAGGCCGGCGGGCGCTTCGGGCAGAAGATCTACATCAACCCGAAGCGGGAACTGACGGTGGTGAAGTTCTCGTCGAGCCCGGATTCGGCCCCGCGCGCCGCCACGGCGGAAGCAGGAAGCGTGGCGGCCAACGCGGCGGCCAACAACCGGTCGTTGGAATCCGAGACAACCTTCATCGCGGCGATCCAGGCCATCTACGCGGCCATCTCGCGCTGAAGCCGGCCATGGGCGACGTGGCACTCAGGTCCGTGCCACGCATAGCTGCCGCACGGCGTCGCACGTGGATGGCGCCGAAGGCCACAGCACGGCCCCAACGCTATCTTCAAGCCGACTCGCCCGACTTGCCCTGGCGCCTCGCGCCCCCCCCTGACGCGGCGCGCCCCTTGGATGCCGCGCCGCGCCGCGCGGCGCCGGCCTGCGCGGCGCGGCCGGCCGCCATCGCATCCTCCAGGTAGCCCTGGACCACGCGCTGGAACTCGGCCATCGCCGCGCCGGGATCATCCACCGTCGCATCCAGTCCCAACGTGACGGCCGCCTTCATCAGGTGCTGGACGATCACCGCGCGCAACCAGGCCTCCGGCGCCGGCAAACCCGGCGCGAGGGCCGCCAGCACCGCGGCGATGCCGCCGCGCATGCGCTCGCGTACGCCGGCCGCGCCCGTCGCCTCGGCCGAAACGAGGGCCGGCACATCGGCCAGCGCCACGAAGGCCGGATGCGTGGCGCGGAAGGCCAGGAACAGCGTCGCCAGCCGCCCCGCCACGATGGCCACGTCGAGCGACGGCACCTCCTCGCGCAATCTGTCGAGCACCGCTTCCAGCTCGCCCACGTACTGCTCCAGCAGTGTCGCGGCGACCTGCTCCTTGGTCGGGAAGAACTGGTAGAGCGAACCGATCGACGACTGCGCGCGCGCGGCGATCGCCGTCATCGTCGTGGCCTCGAACCCCTTGTCGGCAAACTCGGCGCTGGCGGCTTCCAGCAAGGTGGCGACGCGCGCATGGCCGCGCGCGCGGCGCGGCGCCTTGGGCTCACCCGGTAGCGGCGTTGGCTTCTGCGTTGACTTTTGTGAGTTCATCCTCATATACTATTTGTGAGCATACCCTCACAATATACCAGCAAGCCATCCCCACCCAGGCGCCACGCCAGGCGCCTTCTCCCCCTTCACGGAGCCGCATCGTGCTGCCGAAACTCGACCCCAACACCACCGCCCTCGTCCTGATCGATCTCCAGCAAGGCATCCTTGGCTTCGGCAAGGCGCCGCGCCCCGGCAGTGCCGTCGTCGCCACCGCGGCCACGCTGGCCAGGCGCTTCCGCGCAGTGAACGCGCCCGTCGTGCTGGTCCGGGTCGGCTGGAGCGCAGACTTCGGCGACGCGCTCAAGCAGCCCATCGACCAGCCCACGCCGCTGCCCCCCGGCGGCCTGCCGGCGAACTGGTGGGACTACCCCGCCGAACTCGCGCCGGAAGCGCGCGACATCCAGATCACGAAGCGCCAGTGGAACGCCTTCCACGGCACCGAGCTCGACCTGCAACTGCGGCGCCGTGGCATCCAGACCATCGTGCTCGGCGGGATCTCGACCAATATCGGCGTCGAGTCGACGGCCCGCGCCGCGTACGAACTCGGCTACTCGCTGGTGCTGGTCGAAGACGCCATGAGCTGCGCCGCGACGGAGCAGCACCAGGCATCGCTGGACTTCATCTTCCCGCGGCTGGGCCGGGTGCGGCAGTCCGGCGAGGTGCTGGAAGCCCTGGCGGAATGAGGGCGGGCGGCGGGCAATCGCCGCGCCGGCCCTGCGCAGCCCGCCCAACGTGCAGCAACTGCTCGTGCACGAGATCGAACTCGCCTTCCGGCGCGACGATGCCATCTCCGTCTACACCAGCGCACCGGACGCCTTCCGCCCCTTCTTCGACGTAGCCCGCAACGCGTTGGACGCCTACGGCGACAAGCCGGTGCCGTTCTGCCAGGAAGCGATCCTGCCGGGCATCCAGGCCGTGCCGCTGCCGGCCACACACCCGGCCATGCCGGCTATCTGCTCGGCGACGGCGCGCACGCGCTGCTGGTCTGGGGCGACATCGTCCACTTCCCGCACATGCAGCTGGCCCAGCCCGAAGTCACCATCGCCTTCGACAACGACCCGGCGCAAGCGGCCATGACGCGCGGCCGGTTGCTCGACCGGGTGGCGAACGACATGCCAGCCGTCATACCAAGAATCCTCCGTCGGCTGATTCCGCAAAACAGCGAGTGTTTGCTGAAATAGGCCGTTTCCGGAATCATCCAATAGGAATCTCGCTTTCACCGGGGTAGCCTCCTTGCCTATCCCGTGCTTGACCCTGCTTGATGCATCGGTATGTGCGGACCCTTCGCTAGTCCTTTTGACTCTCGCTGGAGCGCCACCGCATGAGCCATCGACTGCCGTTCTTGAGTCCCCGCACCGTCACCCTGCGTAGTGACGGGTTGTCCGAGATTCTCGAACAAGCCACCTTGACAGTTGCACGCGTCACGGGCAAGGAAAGCTTGAACGACCTGTTCTCCTACGACATCGATCTCAAGACCCCCGATACTCAGTGGGGCCCCGGTGGGCCGGCAGCGAACCTCGATCTGCCGTCCCTCCAGGGCAAGGAACTGACGCTGGAGATTCAACTGGAGGGCTACGGCAGGGGCCTTGCCGGCAACGTCGGTGCCGGCACGAGGGAGATCACCGGCATCGTTACCCAGGTCATCGGGCCGATCTCAGAAGGGCGGCACTATGTCTATCGCCTCACGCTGCAGCCATGGCTGTTCCTGGCGACGCTCACCTCCGACTACAGGCTCTTCCAGCAGAAGACTGTTGTAGAGATCCTGAGCGAGCTGCTGGCGGACTACATATTCCCGGTGGACAATCGCCTGGACGTTGCGCGCTATCCCAAGCGCGAATATCAGGTCCAGTACGGTGAAACCGACTACGCCTTCTTCAAGCGCCTCACTGAAGAATGGGGGATTACCTTCTTCTTCGCGCATTCGGAACGCCGCCACCGACTGGTACTGACCGATGGCAATGGAGCATTCCGTCGCTGCGCCAGCCCTGCTTATCACACGCTCCTCTGGCGTCCCTCGCCGGACCGCGCCGACGCCGAACACCTGTACGACTTTCACGTGCATGACCAGTTGGTTTCCGGCAAGTGGTGCAGCAATGACTACGACTTCGTCAAGCCGAGGGCCGACCTGGCCGTGGCCACGGACGATCCGCGCGACACGGCCCATGCCGGCGGAGAGATCTACCGCTATCCTGGCGACCATGCCCAGCCTGCCACGGGCAACGATCCCTGGCGCGAAGGCGACATGCTTGCCCGTATCCGCATGGAAGCGATCCGGCAGCACGGCAGCCGCGTCGCCGGCGCCGGTAATGTGCGATGCATTGTGGCGGGTACCACTTTCGCCCTCCAAGGCTTTGCCCAGGCCGCCGCCAACCGCGAGTACCTGGTCATCGCCACGGAACTGACACTGGAAGACGTGGCCGAGGCCTCCGGCCAGGGTCACTCGTGGCATTGTGTGGCCGCCTTCCAGGCCCAGTCGAGCACCGAGATTTTCCGGCCCGACCTCACCCTGCCAAAGCCGCTCGCCTTCGGCCCGCATACCGCCACGGTCGTGGGGCCGGATGAACAGGAACTCTGGGTCGATGAGTTCGGCCGCGTCAAGATCCAGTTCCACTGGGACCGGATCGGCCAGCGCAATGCCAACAGCTCATGCTGGGTGCGCGTGGCACAGGCCTGGCAAGGGGATCAGTACGGCGCCAGCCACCTGCCGCGTATCGGGCAGGAGGTCATTGTCCATTTCACGCACGGCGATCCGGACTGCCCGCTCGTCACCGGGCGGCTGGCGAACCGTGTCAACCAGTCGCCATGGCACCTGCCCGACCAGCACGCGCTGTCAGGATTCCGCAGCAAGGAACTGTTCGGCGAGCGCCACAACACCTTCCTGCAAGACGACACCCAGGGCCAGATCCAGACCCAGATCGGCAGCGACCACCAGGCCACGATGCTCAGCATGGGCCATATCGTGCGAGTGGCCGATCACAGCGGGCGACGCGAGAAGCGCGGCGAGGGATACGAGCTGCGCACCGATGCTTGGGGCGTGCTGCGCGCTGGCTCCGGCATGCTGCTGACTGCCGAAGTGCGGCCGAACGCGGTCAGCTATCACAAGGATATCTTCGAGACGACAAAGCGGCTGGCTGGCGCCTGCCAAGTCCACCAGGCATTGGGTGACGCCGCCGACCACCTGGGCGCCCAGGCATCCGAGCAATTGGATGTAGCCAAGGCCCTGGCGGCACAGCACGACACCCTGCAAGGGCAAGGCGAACAAGGAGAATTCGCCGCGCCACACCTGGTGCTGGCGGCCCCGGCCGCGATCGCCGCCACCGCCGCGCAGGACATTCACCTGCACAGCCAAGGGCACACTGCCTTGACGACGGGAGAACATCTGTCATTGGCCACCGCCAAAAGCCTGTTAGCCAGCGCCATGGACCGCATCGTGCTGTTCGCACACAAAGCGGGAATGCGGCTGTTTGCCGCCAAAGGCAAGATCGAGATCCAGGCACAGAACGACGCCATCGAGATCATCGCGCAGAAGGTGCTGAGACTCATCAGCGCGCAGGACCGCGTCGAGATCACTGCCGCCAAGGAAGTGCTGATCGTCGGCAATGGCAGCTATGTACGCCTGAACGAAAGCGGCATCGAACTCGGCACCGCAGGCACATGGACGGCTCACGCCGCCAGTCACGCCATGCCAGGGCCGAAGACCGCCGGGCAGGCGATACCCGTCATGCCCGATGGAGACTTTCGGCAAGTCGAGCATTTCGTGCTGGCGGACCACCACGCAGGCACCCGCCTGGTGAATCAGTGCTATCGCATCACCTTGACCAGCGGCCGCGTCATCGAGGGAAAGACGAATGCCCACGGTGAAACGGAATTAGCCACCAGCAACGCCAGCGAGATCGCCAAGATCGAAATCCTGCGCAATACGGATCCGAACAGCGTCATCGCCGTACTGACCCAGATGGTGATCACCCCGAAATGACCCCATCCGCACCCGAGGCCGAGAAGCGGCCACAAGCCAAGAACCCGCCAACCCGCACCATCGGCGGCAAGCCCATGCCGCTCGACACGGATCAACTGACCACCGAAGGCAGGCCTCCCCGCTATGCCCTGTGCGAACCCTATACCTTCGGGATGCGGCTGGCCGAGCCTGCCACCGATGGAGGTCTCCACAAGTACCGGTATCCGGTGGCAGAGGCTTATACGGATGCGATGCAGGCGCTGTTGACGTTCGGCATCGAATGGCCGGCGATCCCTGGGGCGAAGGGGCCGTTTTTGCCGGCTGGGCGTGAAGGGTTGAGGGCTAAGGCAAAGCCAAGCGGGATAAGGATGACTTGGCCGGTAACTGGAAAACAGACAGATGCGTTTATTGAGGCGATAGTTCCCATTGTAGAGGCTGCGTTACAAGCCACGGCGTTTCGGCTACCGGCGCCGGCAATCCCTGCCATTGCCTTTTTCGACGATAAGAAGCAGACGTCAGCAGCCGGCACGCTCGACTACAAGTACTGGGAATTGCAAATCAATCCTTCACTGATCGAGGAAATTTGCAAAAGCCGGGAGCCAAGTAGCCGGGATCTGAAGCTGGCCCTGCTGGCCGCAACCTTGTATCACGAGGCGCGGCACGCCCAGCAGTTCTTCTGGATGTTGGCGATGGTGAAGCAGTTCCCGATGGATTACCCGGGTCTTGCGCTATTGCAGACGGTATTCCCGGAAATTTTCAAAAAATCTCTTCCCAGTATCGCTGATACCGCTCCGCTCCCCGACGAACCGACTTCGCGCGTTGCCATCAAGCGCATGGTGATCGGGTACTACTACGCCCTGCTAGTCACGCAAATCCGAGATCTGGAGAAACAGTCCAATGCTCAAGGCCAACTGGCTGAATATCAGCGCGAACTGGAAATCTGCGACAAGCAGGCGGCCGAACTGCTCCTCCGCGTCGGCAGGAACGGACGGCCGATCGACTACAAGCAGTTGCCCAGCACTGTGGGATACCGGATCCGCCCCTGGGAGGACGATGCGTTCGCGTGCGATTTCGTGGTTAGTCAACTGTGGTTGGCTCGTGCTCTGCCTGAGCCCGATCGCTGCAACCGCTTCTACGACCTCCGTGCAGGAGAACAGCCCGATGCCAGCCTGTAGTGCCGATGCCGCCCCCTGGTGCGGCCAGCCGCTGCTTCATACGCCGAAGCCCGAAGACCTCAATCATCTGACCCCGGAGCAGGTTGCGCTGTACCTGGAGATTGCCAAGACCGGCATTCGGCTGGTGCGGGACGCTGCGCCGTTTGATGAGGAAAAAGAGATCTTTGGAGAACTAATATTTCACGGCAAACATCACAATGAGTTTACTTATACTAGACCGGAGCTGAACGGAGTATCGATTAAAATCAGACTAGCCAAACCAGAAAACGGATCATCTAATTCCGTGATTCGTTTTTACATTGGGGTAAGAAAACGATTAGCAGGCATCGATAAGCAAGCACTGGAGGAACAGCTGCAGTTGCAGCGAGCAGAAAACTACGTGGCGATCAACCTGGACAGGCAACCCTATATTAATTTTGAGTACGAGGTTGGCATGGACCCAGTTTCCTGCTATCCGGTCACCGTGCTTCTGAATTATTTTAAGGACGAAGCCTATTCTACGTTGGACTCACGTGCAGAGCGGGAGGCAAAGTACCTGGGGCCGGTCCTCATCGAGCGCGCCTGGATGACCCCGGAAGAAACCATGGAGCGCGCGCGCCGCGTGCCCCAATGCCGAAGCCGGCAACCAGCACCACGGTCGGGCCTGTGGAAGCCGACGATTCCGCACGATGTGCCCAATGCCGAGTATTTCAAGCGCCACGAGGCCTATGCCCAACGGGTCCAAAAGGGGCAGCCGATGCTTTCCGTCGGGATCGGCTCGCCAGCGCAGGAAGCCAGGGTCTTATGGACCTGGGTCGGGGAATGACACGCCTTGCAGCTTGCCGTTCGCTTGCAACGTCGTGCTTAGCCCGTTGGGGTTGGCTCGTGCTCTGCCTGAGCCCGATCGCTGCAACCGCTTCTACGACCTCCGTGCAGGAGAACAGCCCGATGCCAGCCTGTAGTGCCGATGCCGCCCCCTGGTGCGGCCAGCCGCTGCTTCATACGCCGAAGCCCGAAGACCTCAATCATCTGACCCCGGAGCAGGTTGCGCTGTACCTGGAGATTGCTAAGGCCGGCATTCGGCTGGTGCGCGACGATGAGCCCTTTGATGAGGTGAAGCAGATATTTGGTCGGCAAGTTTCTTATGACAAGAATGACAACGAGTACACCTACGCCAGGCCAGAACTCAATGGCATTCTATTTTCAATCAGATTATCCGGTTCAGCCCCCTCCTCATCCACATCGACAATCCGATTTTACATTGGAGTAAGAAAACGACTAGCAGGCATCGACAAGCAAGCACTGGAAGAGCAGATGGATCTACCGCTAGCAAAAAAAAACTTGGCGATCAACCTGGACAGACAATCCCATATTAATTTCGGATATAAAATCGGCATGGATTCGGTCTCCTGCTATCCGGTCACCGTACTCCTGAATTATTTCAAGGACGAAGCCTACTCCACCTTAGATCCGCGCGCGGAGCAGGAGGCAAAGTACCTGGGGCCGGTCCTCATCGAGCGCGCCTGGATGACCCCGGAAGAAACCATGGTGCGCGCGCGCCGCGTGCCCCAATGCCGAAGCCGGCAACCAGCACCACGGTCGGGCCTGTGGAAGCCGACGATTCCGCACGATGTGCCCAATGCCGAGTATTTCAAGCGCCACGAGGCCTATGCCCAACGGGTCCAAAAGGGGCAGCAGATGCTTTCCGTCGGGATCGGCTCGCCGGCGCAGGAAGCCAGGGTCTTATGGACCTGGGTCGGGGAATGACACGCTGCGCGGCTTACCGTTCGCTTGCGACGTCATGGTTGGCCCATTGGGGTTGGCTTGTGCTCTGCCTGAACCCGATCACCGCCACTGCCTCAATGGCATGCACTCCGGGAAATCTTGACTTCGAGCCCAAATTCGAGCCCGGCCGATCGCAGTTGTCTGGCACGGAGGTACTGCGGCTCGCAGAATGGCGCGCAGATCAGCGCGAGCGCTATCCGAATGGCGGCGAAATCCATGCCGAGGTACAAGCCAACACGGAAGCCGGGGTACCGCACAAGCTGGCCGAGGCGAGGCTGGCCACGTTGCTTGGCCTCCTCCGAAATCTCGGCATCACGGAAGAGGAGATGGAGAAGCCTGGCATCGTGGACCGGGCCATCGACTCTGCCCATCTGCGTAGTGCCGAACTGAGGCCGAAGGTGCTTGAGTACCTCAACACTGCCGGCATCTCCATCCATCCGCGATGCCCCCATCCGTGTTGCCTTGGCTCTGAGCCAATAGAAAGGCGGTGATGGCGCTCACGCACATCGGCTTATGCCCATCGTGCGAACTAATCGGCATTCGGGCGCGGCGCAGCCAGGCGCACCGCTCATGCACGCCATCGCCCCCCCCGAACTTCCCGCAGCCATTCCGACATGACACCCACCAAAGCCTGCCCCATCGTACTGAGAGCCGTGCAGAACCACCTCGAAATCCTCGCATTCGAACATCCGCTGGCGGGCATGCAACTGATCAAGGGCACGATCGAGGCCGGCGAACACCCGGCGGATGCCGCCGTCCGCGAATTGCACGAGGAGTCCGGCATTGAAGGCGTGGCAGCGGTCGACCTGGGCCTGTGGGAATCCGGCTATGAGGGCCAGGTCTGGTCGCTTCACCTCTGCCAGGTCGCCCATCCGCTGCCGGACACCTGGGTGCATCACACGCAGGACGATGGTGGCCATGACTTCCGCTTCTTCTGGCACCCATTGGATCAGGTGCCGTCGGATCGATGGCATGGGTTGTTCCGCGATGCGCTCTCGACCATCTCCGAGCGGCTCGCGACGATGCCCTAGCGTTGTTCCGGGTACAGCCCGCCCCCCGCCCGGCACAATGCGCCAGCCAGTGCGCTACCATGCCCCATCGCCGCCAGTCTCCCCGCGGCCAAGCCCGCCACCATGACCGCCCGCCAAGCGCAACCCCGCCCCGACTGGGTCCACCGCGCCACACCCATCGCCGGCGTGGAACGCATCGAAGCCTTTTTCCACGGCAAGGCCTACGCCATGCACCGGCATGACACCTACGCCATCGGCCGCACCCTGGCCGGGGTGCAGAGCTTCCAGTACCGGCGCGGCATGCGCCACAGCCTGCCCGGCCAGACCCTGGTGCTGCATCCCGACGAAGCGCACGACGGGCAGGCCGGCACCGACGCCGGCTTCCGCTACCGCATGATCTACGTCGAGCCCGCGCTGTTCCAGGACGTGCTGGGCGGCACGGCCCTGCCCTTCATCGAAGGCGGCATCAGCACCGACGCCCGCCTGCGGGCCGCCACCGACACCCTGCTCCAGCAAGTCAGCCACCCGCTCGAACCCCTGGAGCAAAGCGACGCCCTGGCCGAACTGGCCCACGCGCTCGCCGCCGTGTCCGGCCAGCGCCCGATGCGCACCACCGGCGACTTCCCCAGCGCCCGGCGTGCGCGCGAGTACCTGCACGCGCAAGCGCACCGCGTCGTCACACTGGAAGAACTGGAACACGCCACCGGCCGCGACCGCTGGAGCCTGTGCCGCGACTTCCGCACCTTCTACGGCACCACCCCCTACCGCTACCTGGTCATGCGCCGCCTGGACACCGCACGCCGGCTGATGCTGCACGGCCTCAGCCTGGCCGACGCGGCCGCATCCGCCGGCTTCGCCGACCAGAGCCACATGACCCGCCACTTCAGCAAGACCTACGGCCACACCCCCGCGCGCTGGCTGCAGATCGCCAGCGCGCCGCGCCGGCGCTGAGCCCACGCAAGATCGTTCAAGACCGGCGCCACGCCCCGGCGTAGCCTTGGCTTCATCCATCCCCCACCAAGGAGAAGCCCATGTCCGACACCAACATCGACACCTGCACCCAAGCCCCCGCCACGCGCGGCCAAGGCATCGCCATCCCCCTGCTGGACAAGGCCCGCCGCATCGACGGGCACTGGCAACCGCGCGTAGTCGCCGAGATGAACGACTACCAGTTCAAGGTCGTGAAGATCGAAGGCGACTTCGTCTGGCACCAGCACGCCGACACCGACGAAACCTTCATCGTGCTGGAAGGCGAACTGCGCATCGACCTGCGCGACCGCAGCCTGCTGCTGCGCGCCGGCGAATTGGCCGTGGTACCGAAAGGCGTGGAGCACAAAACCTATGCCGCGGCCGAGGCCAAGCTGCTGCTGATCGAACCGCGCGGCGTGCTGAATACGGGCGACGAAGGCGGCGAGCGCACGGCAGCCAACGACATCTGGATCTGAACCACTGGACGCCCCCGCCGCGCCACCAAGATCCCACTAGGGCCGCACGCAAGCGGCCCTCGCGCCTTGCCGGTCAGATCATCTCTTGCACACGGCTAACCGCCTCATCCAACTGCGCCTTCAGAGGCGCCAGCAGGCAACGGATGCCACAGGGAATGGCGCTAATCCAGGATGGTTTGAAGACGGGCGAGCGCATCTTCCACGACCTCGGCAGGTGCCCGTTCGATCTTCCTCGCACCGCGAGCCTCAAGATCCAGAGTGCGCACCATGTTCACCAGCGCGACGCCTTGAGTCTCCGTGCCCGCCCCGGACAACGGTACGGCAAATCCGGCGAATCGAGCGAAATCGCCGCCCTGCGTAATCGGTGCCACCAGGGCAACACCCAGAGCGTTGAATGCTGCCGGTGACAGCACGAGCGCGGGACGGAAATCCCCTTGCTGCTCACGCCCCTCCGTTGGGTTCAGGCTCACCCGCACAATGTCGCCCCGGTCGAACTTCGCGCGCCTCACCATACTTCGCGCCCAACCGGCTTAGCCCCGCTCCAATCATCCAGCCCTTCAGGCGTCGGCGCCTTGGAGTCGCACTGCGCAAGCAGTTCATCGAGTGAATACTTGTGCCTGGCTGGTTTAAGCATGACACCATCCGGACGCACCTCCACGGACAGTTTGTCGCCCAACGCCACCTTGAGTTGTTCAAGCAAGGTCGTGGGCAGGCGCACGGCCGCGCTGTTACCCCATTTCTGAATCGACAGTTCCATCGCTACACTCCCATGTGTAGATCCATTGTAGATACGTATACTCCGAGCATCAAGACGATGTATCTACAATGTAGATATCAGATGAAACACCAAAGTGCCACATTCACCTCTCTGAGTTCCCAGGCAGAGATTTCCAGATATGGCGGAATGTGAGCCAGTACCCACATGCCCCAGGTGACGCCCAACAATGGGATGAGCGCGTCCCGCCCTGATCACCGATCCGAAGCGAATCGAATGCGGGCAGCGGTAAGTCGCCATGCTGCCTTCGATACGGACGAGAACCGTATCGGGCGTGCCAGGCCTGGAGGCCCGACCCTCTATCGCGGCGATGGCACTGGCCTGTAATCGCCCGGCGTGCGCCAGCGCGACTCTGGCAGGAGAGGGCAAACCCAGCTGGCGCGGATCGATGGCCGGGACGGTGGCCCGTCGCATTATCCACCCGTCCCGTGCGTCTTGCGGGGCACGTGTAGAGTGTCCTGCCCCCCCTGATGGATCGCACCCCATGGCAAAAAAAGCAAATAATAGTTTCCGTTTTTGAGCAAGATGGATATTATTTCTTGCATCATGCCTCGAAAAGCCAATGCCGTCACGACCCTTCCTGGACCGGTCAGCCGCTCGCTGGTTCAGCTCGGCCTCAACCTTCAGGTCGCCAGGAAGCGCCGCAAGGAGACAATGGCCGCCTTTGCAGAGCGGATGCAAGTCTCGGTTCCCACGCTCCGGAAGATGGAGCAAGGCGATCCTTCAGTGTCGGTGGCTGTCTATGCGATGGCGCTCTGGCTGGTCGGCCGCTTGAAGTGGCTTCCAGAGATCGCCAACCCTGCCGCCGATGATGTGGCGCTCGACCTGGAGCTCTCGCGCCTGCAGCGGCCGGCGGTCAAGTCGCAAGCCAAGTGGACGAAGCCATGAGTGACCACCTGTATGTCTGGCTCTATCCGCCCGAGGGCCACGAGCCGCGCCTGTGCGGCCGCCTGGATCTGATCGGTGGGCGGCAATGTCTCTTCTCCTACGCGCCCGAGTATTTGAGCCGGCAGGATGCTACCGCTCTCTGCCCCGACCTTCCACTGCGCCCTGGCCAGTACACCGCGCCTGCCAGCTTGGAACTGCATCCGATTTTCGAGGACGCCGGACCGGATCGATGGGGGCGCCGCGTCATCGACCGGGTGTACAACCCCCGGCGGCGGGCCGCGATCGACTATCTCGCTCTCGCAGGGGAGGACCGGATCGGTGCCCTTGGCTTCTCAGAGTCGGATGGGGTCTACCAGGTCAATCACGCGCCGGTCTTTCACCGCGGGGATCTACCGAGCCTCATCGAGGCCGCACGCGCGGTAGAACTGCAGATGCCGATCGACGATCGGCTTCGGCGCCTCCTTCGCCCGGGCGGCACCGCCGGCGGAGCCCGCCCCAAGGCAGTCATTGAAGACGACGGTATTGCGTGGATCGCGAAATTCCCCGCCGAAGGCGATGATGTCGACTTCTGCGCAATCGAGCATGCTTCGTTACGCCTGGCTCGCCTGTGCGGTATCGAGACGCCGGAGTCGCGCTATTTGCAATTGGGGCGCAGTCAAACCCTCCTGGTGAAGCGCTTTGACCGGGAGCCAGACGGCAGCCGCATTCACTTCGCCAGTGCCCGGACGATGCTGCTCGGTGAAGGGATTCAAGAAGACCAGATGGCTTATGCGGATATCGCCGAGTTCGCCCGCCGCTTCTCACCCACGCCAGCCGAGGACAGTCGCGAGGTGTTCCGGCGGATGGTCCTGAACATCCTCATCGAGAATACCGACGACCACGCTAAGAATCACGCGTTCCTGCATAGCGGCGGCGATCGCTGGCGACTGTCGCCCGTCTATGACATCCAGCCGCAGCTACAGGGAATTCCCTACCAGCAGCTCATCGTCGGCGACGCGGGCACGGACCCGAGCTTGGCAAATGCGCTCTCGCAAGCAGGGCGGTTCATGCTAACGCCGGCTGAGGCATACACCGAGGCCGAGCAGTTGCTGGACACCGTGTCACGCTGGCGAGAGGTTTTCCTCGAATCTGGCGTCAGTGAGCGTGATATCCGCGAGCTTGAGCCCTTCATGTTGCGTGACGCTGTACTGCCGCCGCAGCCGAGCAGGCGTCGCTCCGGGCGCTCAAGCGGCTGAGCCGCGCTCAAACGCACGAGTCGCCCATTTCATGATCCCGAAGTATGCTGGCGGCCTACCTGGTCTATCTCGTTCGCTCCTAAGCCACAGCTTCATGCACCTCCCGCAAGACGCCCTGCAAGACCTCACGCAGGGCCCTCGGTCGATTCTGTTATGCACAGCACGTACGCTCCGGCCACAGCAGTTCCACGTAGAGGCCGCCGGACTTGCCGATAGAGACTTGCCGATAGAGCAGTCGGCCGAGGCCGGCCAGAATCAGTTCGGATGAACCATGAATACAACGTATTGAAGCTTCACAACTAGTCGCTCAGATAGGGGGGTGCCATCCCACATCTGCAGGATAAATAGAGCGAACGTTCTCCGCTTCAATCTTAAGGCCCCCAAGAACTTGCGAATAGACCGCAATCAACCTCTGCTCCACCGCAAGACTTTCGTGGTTAGCGCACACCGCGACTTCGGCCGGAGCAACCGGGTTGCCGCAGTCGTTACTCGCATGTGCGCCCTCGCAGCACGCGATGAGCGAAGCAGGCGGTAGCCTGGAAACTTCGAAGGGAATGTGCCGGCGCCGAGCGTTGGTGGTGGCTGGAACGGTAAGCCAAGAAGCCCCTTGGTCGTGAAACCAAGGGGCCTTTGTGGCAGCGCCCCCCAGATCAGAACCGATAGCCGAGCTTGATGCTTGCCGCCTGTGCCGAGACATGCGTGGTATTGAACAACACGTTGTAGCCCAACGCGACGGACAACGCCTTGGTCGTCTGCATGCTCACGCTCACGCCGGTGGTCAGATAGCTGCGAGGCAAGCTCGTCCCCGGTGCGGCGAACAGCGTGCCGTCCTGCGACGCCACGTTCAGCACGCGGTTGGCGTCGAGCACCTCGCGCGCATAGCTGAGCCGCAACTGTGCATCCACCGGGTGCACCTCGCCAAAGGTCCGGTCGAACGTCACGCCCACATACGGCTGCAAGCTGCGGACGTTGTCGGTGCCGACGTTCAGGTTCTGCCCACCCGCACCGCTTTCGCCGAACCCGTTGGCGTGGAAGTATGCAAAGCGTGCGCCAACGCGCGGCGTGACGGTCACGCCGCCGAGCGGCATCGGCAGGCTTGCCTGGCCGCCTGCCGTGACCTCCTGCCCCACATGGTCGCCCTTGGCTGTGCCCAGCGCGCCGAACGGCCGCTTCTGCGACAGGAAATCCAGCCCGGCGCCGACGGTTCCCGCAAGCTGCACCGGTCCCGCTGCGCGGCTTGCATACAGCGCCGCACGCAGCGTATCGATGGTCCCTGAGTCGCCCGTGGTCGCTTCGTTGATGTCGGTGTGTGCGTAACCGCCGGCCACGCCCACGGTGTTATCGCCCATGCGTTGATCGAACCCGGCCAGGAAGCCGTAGCGGTTGGATTGGAAGCCGGGTGCCCCGCTCGATCCACCCACCTTGGTATGGCTGCCGGTGGCGACTGCCCAGCCGGACGAAGACCCCGCAATAACCGACGATGCGCGATCGAGCCGATCGAGCCGGTCGAGCCGGTCGAGCCGGTCGAGCAGCACGGCATTGTCCGCCTGCGCGCCCAGGATCGCAGCGGTGCCGACGGCGGTGTAGATGCTCGTGTTGGTCGGTGCGATCACGGGGACGGCCAACGTCAGCAGCACTGTATTCGCGCCGTAGACCACCGACGGCGTCAGGACGCCCACGTTTTGTGCGCCAACGCTGGTCACTTGGCGGAATGTGCCGGTGATCCCATTTGCGGCCGTCAACAGCGTGTATTGCGTGCCCGCGTAGGCGCCCGGACGCGTGTACTGTGTCGGCCCATAGGTACCCGGCGCGTAGACAATCGCCAACGTGCCGTTAAGCGCGGCCGATCCTGCCACCCGCAACTGGGAAGCGGCCGTCGGGCTGACCTCGGCTGTCAGCGTTGCCGTGCTCGCCTGCGTGTAGTTGCCGCCCACATTCAGCGTGCCGATGGAGCCGCCCGGCGCAACCGATCCACCGTTGGTGACATCGCCCAGCACCGTGCCATGGCCGCGCAGCGTGCCATTCGCGCCGACATTGACCGTGCCACCCAGCACGGCTGTGGGCGTATTGATATCGCCCACCTCCAGCGTGCCTGCCCCCACCTGCGTCGCCCCACTGAACGCTGAACTGTTGCCGTTCAGGATCAGCAGGCCAGACCCTTGTTTGGCTAACGTGCCCGAACCGGCAAGATTACCGTTGAAGGTGCCGCTGGCATTCGATAGCGTCAGCGTCTGCCTGCCCAGGTTGACCGTGCCGTTGCCCGCAAGATTCGTAATCGTGGCGCCATTGCTCGTGCTGGAGATATCCAGGGTGCCGTTGTTGATCACCCCGCTCGAACTCGCGATGCTGCCCGCACCCGCCAGTGCTAGCGTGCCGCCATGAATCGTCGTTGTGCCGCGATAAGCGTTGTTGCCAGACAGGGTTTCGGTACCGCTCGCGAGCGTCAACCCACCCGCACCGTTGATGCCACCATTGAACGTGCCGTTGGCGCTCGACAGCGTGAGCGTCTGATTGCCGAGATTGACCACGCCGGTGCCGGAAAGCGCGGTGATCGTCGCACCGCCGCTCACGGCGGAAATGTCCAGCGTGCCGTTGTTCACAACTCCGCTCGAGCCCGCAATGCTGCCCGCAGCGCCCAATGCCAGCGTACCGCCATTGATGGTGGTGGTGCCGGAGTACGTATTGAGGCTGTTGAGCGTCAACGTACCCGCCCCCTGTTGGGTCAACGACCCCGTCCCGGAGACGACGCCCGAGAATCCGACGGCATCGCTGCGGTCAAACACCAGTGCGCCCCTGTTTGCAACGTTGCCGGTGATCGAGCCCGACGTACTGCCATTGCCGACCTGCAATGTCCCTGCGCCGATCGTGACGCCACTCCCGGCCGACAGCGTCCCCGTCAGCACCGCCGCACCCGACGACGAAGACAGATTCACGCTGGTGCCGGAAACCGTGCCGGTCAGCGTCATCCCATTCGCCGCGGACAACACCACCGCATCGCCGCTCAGGTTGCCGCTTGCCGTCAACGTGCTGCCGGAATGCAGCGTCAGATCGCCGGTGCCCGTGTTGACACCGCTTGTGGGTAGTGTCAATGCACCGGTTGCACTCAGGTTGACGTTGCCGTTGTTGACGTCGGTCAGCGTGGCGATGCTGAGATTTCCGGAGGCAGTCAGCGCTATGCCCTGTCCTGTCGCAGATACCGTGCCGGTGAAGACGTTGTTGGCATTGGTCAGCGTGATGGCGTTGCTTCCCGCATTGAGCGTGCTGATACCACTGACCGACACGGCGCCCGTTTGGGTCATGGCACCGCTGCTGAACGCATTGAGATTGCCGGCAACGGTGCCAGTACCCAGGTTGAGCGCGCCGCTGCTGTTGACCGTCAGCGCGCCAGTGTTCACGGTGCCCAGCGTCGTGTCACCGTGGTTGGTCAGTTGCGTGTTGCCGCCTGTCAGACTCACGGCGCCGGCAAGACTGTTCGCTGCATTGATCAGCGTGATCGTGCCGCTACCCGCATTGAGCGTGCTGGTGCCAGTGACCGACAAGGCGCCCGTTTGGGTCATGGCGCCGCTGCTGAGCGCATTGAGATTGCCGGCAACGGTACCGGTGCCCAGGTTGAGCGCGCCGCTGCTGTTGACCGTCAGCGCACCGGTGTTCACGGTGCCCAGCGTTGTGTCGACGTTGTTGGTCAGTTGCGTGTCGCCGCCGGTCAGACTGACCGGACTATTGAACGCATTACCTGCATTGCTCAGGGTGATCGCACCGCTGCCCGCATTGAACGCGCTGGTGCCACTGACCGACAGGGCACCCGTTTGGATCATGGCACCGCTGCTGGTCGCCATGAGATTGCCGGCAATGGTACCGGTGCCCAGGTTGAGCGCACCGCTGCTGTTGACCGTCAGTGCGCCAGTGCTCAGGGTGCCCAGCGTCGTGTCACCGTGGTTGGTCAACTGTGTGTCGCCGCCAATCAAGCTCACCGTGCCAGCAAGACTGTTCCCCAGATTGGCAGCGGTAATCGCGCCGCCGCCAGTGCTTTGCAAGGTGATGCTCGACGCCGGGCCCAGCATGACGCTTTCGTTGAAGGTCTGCGCACCGGCGGTTGTGACATTGCCGGTCAGCGTGGTCGGTGCGTTGCTGGTCAGCGAACCCACATTGACCGTGCCAAGCGTCAACGGGTTGCCCCCCGTCGTTGTCAGCGCCGCGCTGCCGGTGATGGCGCCAGAAACGGTGAGTCCGTTGGTGCCGGTATCGATCGTGGTCGCACCGTTCACGATCAGCGCAAGACCGCCGGACGCACCGCCCGTGATATTCAGACCGCTGGCACCTGCCGTGATCGTCGCGGTAGCACCGCTTGTCACATCCACGACGCCGTTGAGCACCGAACCGCTGTTCAGCGTGAGGAAATTGGCGCCGCCGGTGAAGGTAACGGCATCCGCCCGCGTTTGACCGTCGCCCGACATGCCGCCGGAGATCGTGCCGCCGTTGGTGATCGTGAGCCCCGCACCGATGACGCCGGCGCCTCCTGCGCCGTCTCCCCCCGAAGAATATGCGGACCCTCTAGCCCCGCCGTTTCCCCCTGCGATCACGCCTATATTCGTCAGGGCATTGCTGCTACCGGAAACCATGACGCCGGCGCCGGCATCCCCGCCGTTGTTGCTGGCATTGACCACCGGGGTTGACCTGTTTTCGGCTAGCCCACCGCCGCCACCACTGCCGCCCACGATGGAGCCCGCGTTGCTGAATGTCTGATTGCTGCCTGTCCAGGCAACGCCGGCGCCTCCCGCCCCACCATTGGCGATCACGCTCGTCGTGCTGTTGTTCACACTGAATCCGCCCCCGCCGCCTCCACCGCCGACAATCGAGCCTGCCGCGTTGTTCGAGTAGGTGCCGCCCGTTCCGCTCAGCGACAGGCCCACGCCACCGGCGCCGCCGCTTGCAGACCCAGATGTCCCACCACTGAAGGCCGCGCTGGTTCCCCCGCCACCACCACCGCCGCCGACGATGGCGCTGGAATTGCTGCCGCTGCCAGAAGCCGCGACTGAAACGCCACCTGCTGTACCGTCCTGTGCTGGCGTACTGGTACCGTTAGTCGATTCTGCATCGAATCCCCCTGCGCCCCCCGTCCCGCCAAACGTTCCGGCCGTGCCGCCGCTAGCCGGATAGACAGAGATATAGCCGCCACCGCCACCGTTTCCGAGCGTACCGGCTCCGGTTCCAGCACCGCCACTCGCGCCGGGGAGCGCAGCCAGGCCGGCGCCTCCAGCCCCATCTGCCAGCGCCACGCCGGACGCAAGCGTCATCGCCAGCGCGCCGGCAAGCCTCCGGCCGTCAACGCATCCACGGCGGCGTCCACCTCGACCGCGTAAGCGGGTGATTTCCGAAACGGCTTGAGAAAGCCCCGAGATGGGATTCCGGACGACTCGATAGATGCGGTTCATTGGCTCGTGCTCGTTGTATTCCGGCTTTCATTCCAGCGGCGTACCGCTCCCCCATTGCGCGTGCAGAGACCTCGATCCTGCGCCCTTCTTCAAGAACGGCCTGGCTCGCTTCCCGAAGCAAGCAATGCCTTTTGCAGCACACTGACCCTTGACCCCAATCCCCGGCCATCGCGCTCGGTTGGCAGGGTCGCGTATTCCCGTACCTCGTGAAGGGCACGCTGAAATGGCGCCGCTGCTTTCGAGCCAGCCTCCGAACGTGATGCGCGCCCCGATGGTAGGACACGGAACCCTGGCGGCGAATACCTAAAAAACGGTAGGAATCTGCCAGCGCTCGGCCGGCGGGCAGGCCGGCGCCCTGCCCATCCCACAAACGAGGTATTGCACCCCGAGCGCCCGTGGCTATGCTGCTACCGGGCAAGGCAAAGCCTGCCTGCCGCCGGCACACGCGCACGCTGCGCAAGTGAGCAAACACTACGAAACCGCCCCGGCGGACACCGCCACCCTCGCCCATGACCAACACCGCCCCGAACGCCGACGACTCGCTGCTGCCCGCCCCAATGCTGATCGTGGAAGACGATCTGCTGATGCAGGCGCGCCTGCGCGACCTGCTGATGGTGCTCGGATACACGCCCGAGGCGTTGCTGTTTGCGGGCAGCATCGCGCAGGCCAAGGCGCTTCTTGCCGACCAGCCGATCGCCATGGCCTTGGTCGACGTGGGCCTGCCTGACGGCAACGGAGTCGACCTCATCCGCGTGCTGCATCAGCGGGATGCAACCCTGCCGATTCTGGTAATCTCGACGTGGAATACCGAACAGGTCGTCGTGACCGCGCTGCAGGCCGGCGCGACCGGCTACCTGCTCAAGGAACGCGACGACGCCGAGATCTCGCTGTCGATCCGCAGCGCATTGCGCGGCGGTGCACCGATCGATCCGTTTGTCGCCAAGCGCATTCTTGAACTGATCGGTACCGGGGGGACGCTGCTGGCAAATCAAGCGCCCACGGCATCGCGGGAAGGTGGCGCGTCACCGTTGAGCGGGCGTGAAATCGAGATTCTCTCGCTGGTGTCCAAGGGGCTGACCAACCGCGAAATCGCCGATGTCCTGTCATTGTCGAAGCTGACGGTCGGATGCCACATCAGAAATATCTACAAGAAGCTCGCCGTCAATTCACGCACGCAAGCGATTTTCGAAGCGCGCTCGAATGGTTGGCTGCCCTAGTCTGCGCGTGGATGCTCGCATCCTCCGCGTGGGCTGCCGCACCGGCTGCGCCCGCCACGGAACTGCCGTTTTCCAGCGTCCAGGCCGTTCGCGCCCACGTACTGGACGCGCAACCCGCCCTCCCCATCGAGCAAGATCAACCACCAGCCACGGGCTGGGTCGACGTCAAGCTGCCCGATTTCTGGGCGACACGCTGGCCTGGTTTCGACGGCGTCGTGTGGTATCGCCTGAGCTGGCAGCAAGCGCGCGCTGATACGCCCGTCGCGGCCCTGCTCGACTATCTCAATATGGCAGGCGCGATCTACCTGAACGGTACGCTGCTCAATCGCGATACGAATCTCGCCGAGCCGCTGACGCGCGCCTGGAATACTCCGCGCTATCTGCTGCTGCCGGCGGCCCTGCTGCACCAAGGCACCAATACGCTGCTGGTGCGTGTGTCGGGCATGGCCATGTACCAGGCCGGTCTTGGCCCCACGGCACTCGGGCCGCCCGCGCTGATGCGGGCCCGCTTTGACGATGCACGCTGGCTCCGGCTCGACATTCAGTTGGTGAGCCTGGCGGTCAACGCCACGCTGGGCTGCTTCTTCCTGGCGATGTGGATGATGCGGCGTCGGGAAACCGTCCATAGCTGGTTTGCCTTCTCAACGCTCGCGTGGTGGGCGGTCGGCTACAACCAGATTGCGGCCAGCACGTGGCCGTTTGGCAGTACCGACGGCTGGGAGATCGCCAACGCCGTCGCGTTCTCGGTGTACTGCACCGCGCACACCCTCTTTATCCTGCGTTTCTGTGAGCGGAGCTGGCCACGCGCTGAACGTGGGCTGTGGCTGTTCGTCGCCCTGTCCAGCGTCGTACTGATCTGCACACCACACCAGCGGATCGACGACGTGCGATCGCTGCTGTTTATCGCGCAGGCCGGCCAGTTCTTTGCGGTCAGCCTGGCCTTCGTGGTCTTTGCATTCCGATACGGGCGTACTGAACACCGGATCCTCGCCTATTGCGTGCTGGTCTTCGTGGCGGCGGGCGTGCATGACCTGCTCGCCTTTCTCACGGTCCTCCACGACAACACCTACTACACGGCGCTGATGTCGCAAGTGCTGGTGATTGGCATGGCGCTCGTGCTTGGCCGGCAATTTGTCACAAACCTGCGCCGCATCGAAGGGTTCAACAAGGACCTGACCCGAGGCATCGAAGACGCGAGATCCGAACTCACACGCACCTTGCACCGCCAGCACGAGCTGGAGATTGCCAACGCGCGCCTCGGCGAGCGGCTCAATCTTGCGCATGACCTGCATGACGGCCTGGGCGGCACGCTGGTCAGCAGCATCGTGGCGCTGGAACGCGCGCCGCAGGAGGTTCCGCCCCAGCGATTCCTGTCCATCCTGAAGGAGTTGCGCGACGATCTGCGCATCATCATCGATTCGGCCACCAGCCAGCACTACGGCGAAACCACGCTGGCAGATCAGATCGCACCGCTACGCCACCGCCTCACGCGCCTGCTCGAGACACGGGGCATTGAATGCCGCTGGCACCCAATCGGTATCGAAGCCTGCATGCTGCCGGCGGCAAAGAGCCTGGAGATCATGCGCATCCTGCAGGAAGCGCTGACCAACGTGTTCAAGCACAGCCGCGCAAGCCATGTCGACGTTGGGGTGTGCTATGACAAGCAGGGCCTGCGAATGACAGTCCATGACAACGGCACAGGCTTCTCCGCGCAAGCGAATCCGGCACACCGGGGAACCGGCATGCAGAGCATGCGGGCGCGCGTTGGCCGATTGGGCGGCACGTTCGAGATCCAATCTGCGCCGGGCTCGACGCTCATCACGCTGCATCTTCCGGTGTCCCGGGTCGACCATAGCAGCGGTCCGCCAGTGTCTGATCGTCGCACAGACATTGCGAGGCATTCTTGAAACTCGGTGGCTCGGAACGTGTTCAGACGTAGCGAGCAGGCTCTATCAATTGGCCTCTTAGGACTTCAGTATCTCCTCCGCCGCCAAAATCGGGCAAAGCATGGAATTCGACGAGCCGAATAGCTTTGCCAAGCGGTTTCGGCAAATCGTAGGATCGACGCCATTGGCATTTCGACGCCGATTCCAGAACGTCGGCGCGCGTGCCTGGATTGAGTAGCCCCCCAGTTGGCGAACTGCGGCCACAGTATAGGAACCTACCTGCATGTATTCAAAGTCAAGGTCTCAGCGGGCATGGGCATGTCGGGGAGCAACGCTCGTCGCTCGTGATCTCGCCATTCACCGTTGATGCAAAGATAGCGCGACGAAAGTCCTTCCTTCTCGAGTCCGACTCGGCGCACCAAGGCGATCGGCGCCTGGTTATCGGGCTGCACATCTGCTTCGAATCGATGTGCGGCTTTCGCGCAGATTCGCCATACCTGAAACTAGCGACCCGAGGGCGGAATCGTGGCCGGAGCGAGGTCGAGTTCTCTCGCGTAAGCGTCTAGATGCTCTCCTACATGGGCCTTCAACGTCTCGACGAATCGCTTGATTTTCGCGTCAACGAACTGGCGCGACGGATAGACGGCGTAGACATTGCGGACATGTGTGTGGTACTCCGGCAGCACGCGAACGAGCGCGCCGCTGCGCAGGTCGTCGATTGCCGAGAACGCGGCGAGCAAGCCGATGCCCGCACCGTCACGCAGCGCCTGTGACATCGAGTCCATATCGTTGACGCTGAAGTGCGGCCCCGTAGCGCGAAAGACCGCGTTACCGGCAGGACTCTCGAGATGCCACTCGTCCGGCGCGTAGTCGACGGTCCCGAGTTGAACGCACTGGTGGTCGATGAGGTCCTCTGGACATTCTGGCGCTGGATGCGCAGACAGATAGGCCGGTGATGCCGCGAGAATGCAATGACTGGCGCCGATGTTCTGGCTGATGTATCCGGAGTCGGGTAGCGCCCGTGTAATCACGATTCCGACGTCGAGTTGTTCTTCGAGCAGATTCGGCATGCGCTGGGACAGCAGAAGGTCGACCGAGACCTCAGGATACGACTTGCGGTACGCCATGACGGCGCGAGTCACCAGATTGCGTCCTAGTCCAGGGACCGAGTGGACGCGCAGCGTGCCGCGGGGCTCGAGCAGCGCGTCGCGCGCCTCGGCCTCAGCATGCTCCAAGTCGGCCAGGATGCTCACGCATCGGTCGTAGAACCGCCGTCCTGCGTCGGTGATGACGAGGCGGCGGGTCGAGCGTTGCATGAGCCGGGTGTCGAGTGACCCCTCAAGCACCGAAACGGCGCGAGAGATGTTTCCCACAGTCGTATCGAGGTGGTTCGCAACCGCAGTGAAGCTCCCCATTTCGACGACTTTTGCAAATACCGACATGGTATATAACTTATCCATCCCACCTGTCCCACTCGTCTGAATTCATCGTCTCGGCCCCGCGCCGCGCGGTCCACGCGCCATGGTGCGCGGGCGTCCGGCCATCATAGGCGATCGCCGCCTTGTGTGTTGGTAAGCGTAACCGGTCGGAGCGCACGGATTTTCCCTCTCACGGAAAGAGTCATTCCTTCTACCCAGGCTAAAACCGGCCGGGCTTCCCGCTTAGACTGCGTTCCGCAGACAGACATTTACTGACAGCCGCAAGCCAAGGCCGCTTCCTCCAGTGTCGCCGGGCCTGACCAGCTCAGTTCTCGGCCTGGGCATGAAAGCTGATTGCTTCGATTTACTGACTATATTGAGGTTGGGAAAATGAACGCTCATTACGACTCCCTCTATCTTTTCATCAACGGAGAATGGATTGCTGCCAGCGAACGCAGCACTGCCCCGGTCGTCAATCCCGCTACGCTGCAGGAACTGGGCCGGGTGCCGCTTGCAACGGCGGCTGACCTCGACCATGCGCTGCGGACGGCAAAGCGCGCGTTCGACGTATGGCGCAATACGGTGCCGGCGGAACGCGCACGTATTCTTAAAGGCGGCGCGGACCTGATTCGCGAGCGCGCCGCTCGCATTGCGGAACTGCTGACGCTTGAAGAGGGCAAGCCGCTCGCCGAGAGCCGCGATGAAGTGCTGCGTGCTGCCGAGTACTTCGAATGGTTCGCGGAAGAAGCGCGTCGTATCGACGGTCGCGTTGTCCCGTCGAATCGCCCTGGCGTCCAACAACTGGTGAAGAAGCAGGCCATCGGGCCGGTGGCCGCCTTTACGCCGTGGAATTTCCCGGCTATCACGCCTGCCCGGAAGCTCTCGGCAGCGCTGGCTGCCGGTTGTAGCGTCATCATCAAGCCGGGCGAGGAAAGCCCCGCGACTGCGCTCGCGCTCGCCCGCGCACTCGACGATGCAGGTTTGCCCAAGGGCGTGCTGCAGGTGGTCTTCGGCGTGCCCGATGAGGTGTCGAAGACGCTGATTGCGTCGCCGGTTATCCGCAAGGTGACATTCACCGGCTCCGTTCCCATCGGCCGACTGCTTGCCGCGCGTGCCGCCGAAGGCGTCAAGCCGATTACGCTCGAACTTGGCGGCCACGGCCCTGTGCTCGTGTTCAAGGACGCAGACGTCGAACGGGCCGCAGTCGAAGGCGCTGCGAACCGCTTCCGTGGCACCGGCCAGGTCTGCATCTCGTCGACTCGCTTCCTGATTCAGCGCGAGGTCTACGACGAGTTCGTCGGCCACTTCGTGTCGGCCACCCAGGCGCTCAAGGTGGGCGACGGGATGCAGCCCGGCACGCAGGTCGGCCCGCTCGCGAACGCGCGCCAGATTGCCAAGATGGAAGAACTCGTCGCCGATGCGATTGCGCGCGGTGCGAAGGTGCTCGCCGGCGGCAAGCGCATTGCGGGCGATGGTTACTTCTTCGAACCGACCGTGCTCGCCGACGTGCCGATGGACGCCCGCGTGATGCACGAGGAGCCGTTCGGTCCCATTGCGGTGCTGATGCGTTTCGACGAACTGGAAGACGGTCTCGCCGAAGCGAACCGCCTGCCGTACGGCCTCTCGGCCTATGCGTTCACGAGCAATGCGCGCACCGCCATCGACGTGGGCGACGGGCTGGAAGCCGGCATGATCGGCATTAACCAGTACCGCATCGTGTCCACCGAGCTTCCGTTCGGCGGGCTCAAGGAAAGTGGAATCGGCTCCGAAGGTGGCGCCGAAGGTATCGAGTTCTATCTCACGAACAAATTCATCAGCCAAGTGTGAGAAGCGCCCAATCATGTCAAAGGTCAATTTCGACAGCCCGCGCGAAGCCGCGCGTGCGTTCACGCCGAAGCTCGCTGCACTCATCGACGACGTGCTGTTTCCGCAGGTCTGGGCAGACCCAGCGCTCTCGCCGCGCGATCGCAGCCTTGTGACCGTCGCCGCATTGATTATGGGAGGCCACCACGACGAACTTCCCGCACACCTGCGACGTGCCCTGAGTAACCACGTCACGCGTGAGGAACTCGCAGCAACCATTACCCACCTCGCGTTCTACGCAGGTTTTCCGGCCGCTATCTCGGCTTCTGCCGTTGCGCAATCGACCTTCGGCGAAGTACAGGCATAAAAGGACAGGCATTCATGAAAGCCATCACCTTCAACGAATTCGGCGACGCCGATGTTCTCAAACTCGCCAACGTTCCCGACCCGGAGCTGCGCCCCGACGATCTTCTGGTCCGTGTACACGCAGCAGGCGTGAACCGCGCTGACCTCACGCATCGACGCGGCGGTTATGGCCGCCCGAATTTCGGAGACTCGACCATCATGGGGCTGGAAATCGCCGGTGAGGTGCTGGAAGTAGGCACATTGGTCGAAGGCTACAAGGTCGGCGACCGTGTGATGGGTGTCGTCGGCGGCGGCGCGTATGCTGAACTAGCGCGCATCGACTGGCGCATGGCGATGCCGATTCCGGAGCCGCTCGATTACGTGCACGCGGCGGCCATCCCCGAAGTGTTCGTCACGGCGCATGAAGCGATGATGCATCTCGGACGGCTTAAGCAAGGCGATTCCGTGCTCATCCATGCGGCGGCGGGCGGCGTGGGTTCCGCCGCGGTTCAGCTCGCATACGCGACCGGAGCGACTGTGTTCGCGACCGCCGAGGCAACGAAGCACGAACGCGTTGTTCAACTGGGCGCCGACCATGTGATCGACTACCGCACGCAGGATTTTGCAGCTGTCGTGGCCCAGAAGACAGGTGGACGGGGCGTCGACGTTGTGATTGATTTCATCGGGGAGCCGTATTTTGCACGCAATATCGCTTCCCTCGCGCACGGGGGGCGTCTTGTGCAAGTTGGGATTCTGGGTGGAGGCGGGCAGGTAAGTGTCGACATGGAGACTATTCTGTACCGCCACATCCAGATTATCGGCACGGTCATGAAGTCGCGCGCCCCGGCTGAAAAGCACGCTATGGTGCGGCGTTTCCGTGACCATTGGCTCAACCGCTTTTCCGGTGGCCGGTGCCTCGAGCCCGTTGTCGACAGTACGTTTCCTCTGGCGCGAGCTGCCGACGCCCATCGACGCATGGAATCTGCGGGGAATGTGGGGAAAATCATCCTGACGACGAGTTAAGGTGCGGCGACAGGCTGTCGGATGCGCTCCGGCTTGGATGGCTGGAACTTGTCGAGTTTCAGCCACCTATCGCTGCCGGTTGGGTGTCGCAGCTTGGCCGGACTCGGTCGTCGGACGCTAGTGCGCCCTGGAGCGTCGACCAGTTGAATACTTGAACGCCGTCACTCGGCTACGCGGCGATACGCCTCGCGCTGCAACAGGCGCGAGACAAAGCACAACAACAAGAAATCCGACTTGCGCTAGATAGAACGAAGCGGACCACTGATTGTGCACGGCAACGTAATAGGTGTTGTGCAGAACGTCGCTCACGATTATGAGTACCGTCAGCCACACACCCGCTCGTGGTTTGAGAAATAAAAGTAAGGCAGCCAACGGATCGAGGACTGCCAATGTATCCCAGTAGACCTTACTGAGTGGGGAAATTGTGGCTCCGTAGCCGTAATCCCAAAGCAACCCATGTTGCACGATCGTTCTGAGATGATTGAACGTTGCGCCGAGCAAGCACAACGCGAAAAATATCCGGATTGCAATCGATGCGCGACGCATTATGAAGATCCACGAGAACGAAACTCCTGGCAGCTTAGCAGACTTGCGGTCGCGCACAACGCACGCATCACGTGGACCAGCCAAGTACGTACCAGAGACGTTTCTGGGGCACCACAATTAACGGATTTCATACAGATCGACCCTAAACAGTCAGTCAAATCCCAAGCAAATCTTCCGATGGCTTTGTACCAACAATGACGGGTTGAAAGTACTGCCCATCCAATCGCTGAACGTCTTCGAAGCCAGCATTCAACATCAATTCACACAGTCGAGTTGCGGATACAGCGTAGTACCTTGAGCGCATAACGTGAGTATGGATGATGCCGGTTGTCAGTTCCTCTTCCACGATGAAGAACGCCAGGTCATAGTGGACTCCAGTGAAGTCCCAGACCTGAAATAGCACATAGCGTTTGCCATCCTCTATGCGAGCTCCGTAGTGCTTCACCAGATTCTTGCCTCGCTCTTCTTTTTCGTAGTCTCTAACGGTGATTAGGCACCCTCCCCCCGGCTTCAGACAGTCAAAGAATTGCCGAAATGCGCTAAGCAAATCATCGTCTGTCAGCAAATGTGGAACGCTGTTGTCGCAGGAAATTAGTACATCGAATCCAGCCCCGTGTTGCGCATGAGCGTTTAGCATGTCAGCCACAGAAAATTGAATGGCTAGTTTGCGCCGCTCAGCTTCTTTTTTTGCTCGCTCAATCTCTTTTTCCGAAAGGTCTGACGCACTAATTGAGTAGCCTAATTCAGCCAGTCCAAGAGCCTGGGTCCCAATGCCACAAGACACATCAAGCAATCGCGTACTGCCAGGCCAATTTTGCTGAATGATGTTGTCTAATTGCCTCCCTTGAAGCTCCACACTGCGCGTCCAGTTTGGATAAATCAGATGATATAACGGTGAAATTTCATCATAGAAATTCATCTTTCCTCCTGCGAAATGTCTACGGTAGCAGATCAGCATTTCAATGTCTGCTAGTGGCCGAACCCGGCCGGCACCCGACCGGTCGCCACCGATCGGAGCCAAGCGTCCCCACCAGGGGAGTTTGACCATGAAATGCCAGATTTGCGGGCGCGAGCTGAATCGAGACGGTGACCGATTGTCAGCGAGTCGCAGTGGCGATTGTTGGGTATGCATCGGAGAAATCGAAGCAGAGACGGGCGACAAGGCATCGCTGGAGAAGGTGCGCGACGGGCATTTTCGCTGACTCCGACCGGATTGGCCGGACACCTTAGATGGCGACTGACGGTCAGTATCCGACAGCCGTTGGCACGTCATCAAGCGCCGCTCCAGGCTCGAAAACAGGCACTGAGCCGGAGGCGCGCAGCCGTCATCCGTATCCGCTGGCTGCTCTGGCTGCTCGGCCTACGGCACGGCACGCGTGGCGTAGGCCGCGTCAGCCTCCGCACGCACCGCCCCCGGTGGCCGCCCGACCACCCGCTTGAATGCGCGGCTGAACGCGGCGAGCGACCCGTAGCCAAGCCGGTACGCAACGGATTCGATCGCCTCGCGATCACGTGCGATCCATTGCGCGGCGAGCCGCATCCTCAGCTCGGTCAGGTAGCGCACGGGCGTCATCCCAGTCGCCGCGAGAAATCGCTCGGCGAACACCGAACGCGACACGCCCGCTTCGGCGGCCAATTCCGCGACGCTCCAGTTTTGGCCCGGATCGCGGTGCAGCGCGACGATCGCGCGGCCGAGCTTCGGGTCGAGCAGCGCTTGCACCCAGCCCGTTGCGTCGCCGCAGCCGCACTCGACCCAGCCGCGCACGATGAACGAGGCGACTACGTCCGCGAGCCGCGCGAGGATCCCCGCGAAGCCTGCGCGCTCCGAGCAGGATTCGCGCTCCATCGCATCGAGCATCGGACGGATTTCGGGGTAGCGCGCGAGCAGTGTGCCGACGTGCATGAACTCCGGCATCGTGCCGACGAGCGGCTGCATTCCGCCAAGATCAAACTCCATGCACGCGCTGAAGATCAGCGCGTCGCCGCCCGTCGGATCAGATCCCGTGCACGGCGGTGGCGTACCGACCGACGCGATCGAGTCGCAGATCTTCTCGGTCTCGAAGGCACCGATGGGACGGCACAGCGCGTCTGGATCGGACACAAGTGCGTGCATGCTGCCGTGCGGCAACAGGATCGCGTCACCGGTTTCAAGCCTCATCGTTGCGCCAGCCGCTTCGCGCAGCAGGACCGGCCCGCGTCCGACGAAATGGAACTGCGCGCGTCCCGGGACGTGCCCGAAGCTCAACCCGAACGGGCGCGGGACCTGGATGCGGCGATATTGGACGCCGCTCAGGCGCATCCCCAGCAGCAGCTCGCTGACGAGATCGCGCACGTCGGGAACGGGAGCAGGAAGGGAAGCGGACATTGGATCCGGACGATTGATCAATGATTGCGGATTGTATGTCATATACCGTCTTGCCATCGCTGCTTACGATATGCCGTCATTGCACTTTTCCCGATTTTTCCTCTCACGGAACGACGCATGAATCCCGGAATTTCCAAGGCCGCCCCGCTAGCGGCCCCCAGCGAACCCGCCTGGGGTGCGGTCTTCGCAATGTCGCTTGGCGTGTTCGGCCTCGTCACGGCCGAATTCCTGCCCGCGAGCCTGCTCACACCGATGGCTGGCAGCCTCGGTGTGACCGAAGGTGTCGCCGGACAGACGGTGACGGCCACCGCAATGGTCGCGCTCGTCGCGAGCCTGCTGACCGCTGCCGTGACGCGTACGATCGACCGGCGGAGCGTGCTGCTCGCGTTTTCGGTGCTGTTGGTCGCGTCGAATCTCGCGGTTGCGTTTGCGACCAACCTCATGGCGATTCTGATTGGCCGCATTGTGCTTGGCATCGCGCTCGGAGGCTTCTGGACGATGGCGACGGCCACCGCGATGCGGCTCGTGCCTGCTGCGATGGTGCCGCGCGCACTGTCGATTATCTTCAGCGGCGTGGCCGTTGCGACGATCGCAGCAGCCCCGCTCGGCAGCTACTTCGGCCACCTGATCGGCTGGCGCAACGTGTTCCTGTTAGCAGCCACGCTTGGCGGCGTCGCGTTTCTGTCGCAGGTCGCGACGCTGCCGTCGATGCCGCCGAGTGGAACGACGCGCCTGCGCACGCTGATCGACGTGCTGCGCCGGCCGACCGTCGGCCTCGGAATGTTCGCGACGACGCTCGTGTTCACGGGACATTTTGCGTTCTTCACGTACCTGCGGCCGTTCCTCGAACAGGTCGCGGGCGTTGGCGTAAACGGGCTATCGGCGATCCTGCTCGGCTACGGCGTCGCGAACTTCGTCGGCACGTCGCTCGCCGGCCGCGTGCTTGAGCACCGGCTGCGGCCCATGCTGATCGCAATGCCCGCGCTAATGGTCGTGCTCGGGATCGGGCTCGTAGCGCTCGGCCGCGCGCCGATGATCGATGCGGTGCTTGTCGCGCTTTGGGGGATGGCTTTCGGCGGCGTGCCGGTCGCATGGTCGACATGGGTCACGCGCACCGTACCCGATGAAGCCGAGAGCGCGGGCGGCCTGATCGTCGCGGCCGTGCAGCTCGCGATCGCGACCGGCGCAGCGGCAGGTGGCGTCATGTTTGATGCAAACGGCGCGGCTGGTGTGTTCGTCGGGGCCGCCGTCGTACTGGCCATCGCGGTTGCGACGATCGTGACGGGCGTGCCGAAACGAGTGGAGAGTCGCGCGTGCGCGGGCTGACCCGCGACAGCTACGCCGACTTCGGCCCGGCCCTGGAGGCCGAGACGCTGCGCGAGCGGCACAGCATTGAGATTTCCAAGGCTTGTGTTCGCCGGATCATGATCGATGCCGGGGGCATGTCAGAAATTTTGTGTTTAGGGCATAACATGTCGCTAACGAGCATGTATGCCACGCAAAACCAAGACCAACCAGGCTGCTGAGCGCGAGCTGCCGAGCATTCCCGAGGACCTGATTGCCCATTTCGTAAAGGGCCCGATGACCGCCGAGGCGGTTCAGGATGCCTCGATGGCGTTCAAGAAGGCCCTGATCGAGCGAGCTCTGGGCGCCGAACTTGGCCATCATCTGGGCTATCCGCCGGGCGCTGAGCGCCCGGCCGGCACGGCCAATCAGCGCAACGGCAAGACCGCCAAGACCGTCCTGACCGACGATGACCCGCTGCGGGTGGAGATTCCGCGCGATCGGGACGGCAGCTTTGCCCCGATCCTGATCCCCGAGCACGAGCGGCGCCTCACCGACTTCGACGACAAGACCATCGCCATGTACGCCCGGGGCATGACCGTGCGAGAGATCCAGGCGTTTCTGGCCGAACAGTACGGCACCGAGGTCTCGCCGGAGTTCATCAGTTCGGTGACCGATGCGGTCATGGACGAGGTGACCGCCTGGCAGGCCCGTCCGCTTGAGGTGATGTACCCGGTGGTGTTCTTCGACGCACTGCGTGTCAAGATGCGCGAGGACGGGGTGGTGCGCAACAAGGCCGTCTACCTGGCCTTGGGCGTACTGCCAGACGGCACGCGCGACATCCTGGGCCTGTGGATCGAGACCACCGAAGGCGCCAAGTTCTGGATGAAGGTGTTCAATGGACACCGCGCGCCGGCTGATGCTGCACGGCCTCAGCCTGGCCGACGCGGCCGCATCCGCCGGCTTCGCCGACCAGAGCCACATGACCCGCCACTTCACCAAGACCTACGGCCACACCCCCGCACGCTGGCTGCAGATCGCCAGCGCGCCGCGCCGGCGCTGAGCCCACGCAAGATCGTTCAAGACCGGCGCCGCGCCCCGGCGTAGCCTTGGCTTCATCCATCCCCCACCAAGGAGAAGCCCATGTCCGACACCAACATCGACACCTGCACCCAAGCCCCCGCCACGCGCGGCCAAGGCATCGCCATCCCCCTGCTGGACAAGGCCCGCCGCATCGACGGGCACTGGCAACCACGCGTAGTCGCCGAGATGAACGACTACCAGTTCAAGGTCGTGAAGATCGAAGGCGACTTCGTCTGGCACCAGCACGCCGACACCGACGAAACCTTCATCGTGCTGGAAGGCGAACTGCGCATCGACCTGCGCGACCGCAACCTGCTGCTGCGCGCCGGGGAAATGGCCGTGATACCGAAAGGCGTGGAACACAAACCGTACGCCGCGGCCGAGGTCAAGCTGTTGCTGATCGAACCGCGCGGCGTGCTGAATACGGGTGACGAAGGCGGCGAGCGCACAGCAGCCAACGACATCTGGATCTGAAACACCGGACGCCCTCGCCCCGCCACCAAGATCCCACGAGGGCCGCCCGCAAGCGGCCCTCGCGGCTTGCCGCTCAGATCATCGCTTGCACGCGGCTGACCACCTCATCCAGTTGCGCCTTCAGCGGCGCCAGCAGGCAATGGATGCCCACCGTATCCATGTCGGCTTCCTCATCGGCCTCCAGCAAGCGCAGCACCGCCGCGAGGCCGGCGCTGACGCGCCAAAGCTCCACGCAGCCCTGCTGGGTCACGTCGAGGATGGTGTTGCTGAGTGCGCCGAGCTCGTAGGCGAGTTCCTGGGCGCGGAGGCTGTCCTTGGCGCTGGCGTTGGCGGGGTAGGTCAGCGCGATCAGGTCGGCGATGAGGGGGGATTGGCGGGTGATGGCGAATTGGTGCGCCGGTGGGGTAGAACGAGAATCTGGCTCGAAGTGAGCCGTGCTGTTGGTCATAGCGGCCTCCTGGATCAAATCAAAGACCCGCCGCTCATTTCCACGTGAGGGTGGCGGGCCCGCGACGGGGGTGGAAACCGAGATCCAGGATATCGGCCAGCCCGAAGGCTGCCCCGTCCGGCCCGCCGTAGAAAAAATTGGCGCGCGCGAACGCGTCGGACACAAAATCGCTACGAGTGTAGCAGTCCGTCTGGATATCTCGGGTTTCCACGCCCGGTCACCGTTGTTGGCGGTGGCTTGGGGAGTCTGGGGGAGGGGTCATATGGTGTCAATCGGGCGAATCTGATCCACAACTCGCTACCTCCGCTGCCTGCTATCAGCTTCGCCGGACAGGACAGCCAGTAACCAGATGCGCAGCAGAGGGCCGTTGCCGTCTAGAAGATATGGCCAGCAGCTAACTACCCCGCGATAGACTTCTTCCAAGAAGCGACTAGGCGCCGATGCTGGAAGGCCCGGAAGGCAGCCCGCCTTCTCGGACATCAAGCCCCCTCTGACCGGGCGGCCCGCATGCACTCTGCATCAGCCGGTCCCTGGTTGGCTCCGGCTAGAACACCCATTAAGGCTAAGCAAGGATGGCCGCAGCTTGTCAAGCCCCTCCTCCTTGGGGTCCAATTCTTGGACTCCCCATCGATAGGATTCAAAGGCGTGCCGCTACAGCGAAAGCGAGCTCCAGACACGGATGTTTGCCGCGGTAGCGAGCCTAGGAATCCCAAATCCAAGCACCCCACACGACCAGAGTTGCGTGCGCCACCGCGATGCGTATCAACAATAATGCAACGTCATCGCATGTGCTTCACGAAATTGAGAGTCGCTTGATGATGGAACAGATTGCGATACTACGCCATTCTTCTAGTAGGGCGCTACCGACTCGCATTGTTGGGCCTTCACGCAGAAGATCCGCAAGCGCCAGCACAAGGAGTTCACGCCTTGGCGAATGCACTGTGGTATCCAAAAATCGGCGTGGCAATGACCTCCACTTGATGTGCAGCACCATCCTAGCAGGACTAAATGGCTGTGCAATCGGTCCGTTAAGCTCCATGAACACGTCAAGCAGTCGATGACCGCGTTCGAAAGGATTCAAACGTTGTCAAGAGCGTGCCAGCAGGATTTCCTGATACAAATCCACGAAATCCGTTGTGAAAGATGCAGAAAAGAAGAGTAACTCTGGCATCTTTACGTTCAAAGGAGATCTATAAACGTGAAGAAGCGAATTCAAGCTATCCGGGCCGAGGTTGACGCAGCGGAATCCGTCATCGAACGTCACATGGCATATGTTGGCCTCTTTCGTATAATTCTGCAGCACGCAAGCATTGTGCTGGCGGAAATCGTTACAATGGGCCGGCGCAACAGAGGGGACAATAGTACAGCGCAGCCACCTATTGCGAATTTGCTTGCGCCTTCTGATGGCACCTTAGTTTCCACGCTATGCGATCTTTCCATCCTTGCAGAGAACGAACTTTTCCAAGGAATTAGTCGACCTCTTTGGAAAGTTCATAGTGACGAGAGACCTTGCTGGCGCCTTCTTGAACCAACAGATAGTCGAACCGTCGAGAGGCTCCTAAGCCGTTTCGTTAGTCACCGAAATGATGGTCTCGAAGGACATGGGCTACTTGGAGAAAATGACACTGAAGCAGAAAGTGATTGTATTGGATTGCTCTTAGACGCCTTATCAGCAGTCTTACCGAACATTGCTGATTCGGGAGATTCTTTCTACATGACACTGCCGGATGGGGCAGCGTACTCGATCAAGACGTTAAGGCCTTATTCTGGTCATTTGATTTGCTATCGAAGTATCAGGAGAGTGGCGACCGGGAAATGCATGGTCGTAGCTCAGATAGAAAAAGGCCCCTTTGGTAGACAGGAAATCTCATATGAGATTGATGACCCGTTTGACTCGATTCGTTACGGCGCCGGACAAAAATATGAAATAACAAAGACTTACTTTGACGACTGGTCGCCTTTTATCCTATTCCCAGGACGTCTTACCGCTGAGTTCACAGGCAGGGAGGGAGAGCTTGAAGAGCTAGCAGACTGGGCGAACGACACCGATTCCCGCGCGTGCATGCTATATGGCGACGGCGGCATGGGAAAAACAACTTTGGCAGTGGAGTTTGTTCATCGACTCTTGGATGGATCTCTGCGCTCCAATTATCGCCCGGAAGTAATTACCTTCTACACAGCAAAGAAAACTCGGTGGGGAATAAATGGACTTGAGATAATCCGCCTCAGTGAAGTTGGCATTGCTGATGTAGCGACACTGATTCCGAGAGCACTCGATGGTCAACCACTCGACAAGACTTGGTTCTCAAAGGATGCAGAACAGGTCATTCAAAAGCTTTCCAATTATCTGGTAACAGAGTGGGGCATTACCAGGGACACACATCTACTGGTTATAGACAACACGGAAACGATGGCCTCCAATGCGGAGGAAGTGAAAATTCTCGCGCGTCAGCTGCGCGAACTATCACGGCGCGTTGGCCGTGTCTTGTTGACGTCGAGACGAAGGGAAGCCATCGAGGCCCATCAGATAGAGATAAAGAAGTTGAGTGAAATCGACTCCGTTAAATTTCTTCGAGCGCGCGCCGCCGTGCTCAATCGAAGGCCAATTCTCGATGCGGGTGATCGTACGTTGATAAAATACTCGAACAATCTTGGGAATAAGCCACTCGTCTTAGAGGTTTTCGTCGGTGCACTTGGTGAGCATGGCATTGGGCTTGAAAATGCTTTCCAAAGAGTTCAGCGGATGCACTCTCAGGATCTCGGGGAATTTTTATACGCAGATGCATGGCAGCGCATTTCGACATCAATGCAGCACCTTTTATTGCTGATGACACGGGTGTCGGAAATACACGATGATACACTACTTAAATTGTGCTGCGCACAAACTGGCGTTGCCGTCGTCGCCGCATATGAAGCGCTCGAAGAAAGTAGAGGGATTGCACAAATCTCCACATTCGAGAACGACACGCAAATTCTCTTCTCACCGGAGTTTCTCAAATTCTGTGGTGGTCGCACAATCAACGTAGATGGCACAGATGTACCGACATCAAATTCGGTGGATAAAGTACGAACACGATATAATGAGTTTCTTCGAAGTCGTGCGGCGAAAATATCGGACCGTATCGATCGCGCCTATCGCCATGCTCTAGCTCGTGCAGCATATACAGCCTACCGAGAAGGCCGAGACGAGGATTGCGCGGTTTTCTATGAATTGGCCGTCGGCGCCGATAACAATAACGGATGGCTTTTCGATAGATACGCCGTTTTTCTTTCAGCGAAGTATCCAGCACGACGAGCCGAAGCACTAGATTGGGCAAAGAAAGCCACGCAATTGATCCCATCTGACGCCGACGCTTGGTTTACTCGAGGAATCATTGAAGGGCGTGAGAGGCACGTGACAGATGCATTAATATCACTCGCTCGCGCTATGTCGCTTGGAAAAGCCAAACACCTGTGCCTCCTTCAGATGGCGTCCGCTCATATGCGTGACACTCCGCCCAACAAGGCGCTAGCCAGGGCAACATTGGCCGAATCAAGGGCCAGCGAACCAAAGCATGATCCTTTGCTGTGGAAATATCGTGCGGAGGCAGATAGCCTTGAGCGGGGGCTTTGATCACTCTAAAATCAGGCATCTATACGCCAAGCCGCTATAAAATACAGATCCGAAAGTCTTTGTTTTATTTTTTAGATCTTCCACCTAAAACTCGCACCCCCCAAAAGCTTGGGAACGCTCGAATGCAGCAGTAGTTGCGTTTCATGTTTAGACAGCACAACCATTTAGCATCATTCATCAGCTTTCAATGCGGAAAAGATCTGTAAGTCCCAATCCAAAGCCATCAAAAGAGCAGCTCACGCTGTTCGCCAACGTAAAGAAGGTCGGCACAAAGACCACATGTTTTTTTAATAATAAAGGGGGAGTAGGAAAGACGACGCTTGTTGCAAATCTTGCAGCAGAACTCGCATTAAGTTTTCAGGCAAAAGTGTTGGTAGTGGATGCCGACCCCCAATGCAACCTGACCCAATATGTCCTTCCAGAGGATCTTACCAACGAAATATATTCATCCGACAATCCGGATTCTATATATAGCGTTATTCGACCGCTCTCTCTTGGAAAAGGCTACGAGAGCGATCTTCCGATCCGTAAATCCCAGGACTTTGGCTTTGACATCATTATCGGTGACCCCCGCCTAGCGTTACAAGAGGATTTACTAGCAGGCGATTGGCGAGATGCAAAAGGAGGGGGGATGCGCGGAATTCGCACCACATTCGTTTTTGCAGAACTAGTAAGACGCGCAAAAGAGCTAAAATACGATTTCGTATTTTTCGATATGGGGCCATCCCTAGGTGCTATCAACCGTGCCGTATTGCTCGCAATGGATTTCTTTGTTGTCCCGATGTCCATCGACGTGTTTTCACTTTGGGCGATTCGAAATATTGGAACAACTGTCACAATATGGCAAAAGGAACTTGAAACTGGCTGCTCTTTGGCAGAAGACCCCGGAGAGATATCCGAACTGTCACCTAAGGGAAAGCTAGCCTTTCTTGGCTACGTCACGCAACAGCATAAAGAAAGGGCGGGATATGACGAGGAAATATCGGAAGATACAGGCGAGCAAGTAAAAATTAGGCGCCGTGTACAGGCATATGAAAGTATCGGCGCAACCTTCCCAGAGAAGGTCTCTAATAGTTTGGGAAGCATGTTCGTCAACAATGACATGAACGCGCACCTCGGGGATATTCGGCATCTTGGAAGTTTGGCCCCGATGTCACAAACTCAGCACGTCCCCATGATTTCCGTTAGGGGCACCGGTAGTTACACGAGATTGAGAAAGCAGGCTCGTGAGCTCTATCGAGGTATTGCTTTACGCTATCTGGAAAATCTTGGCGACTAATAATCGTGATATTCAACAATGACCTTCTACGCGATCTGGCCGAGCAAAGAGTTGTGTTGTTCTTGGGAGCTGGGGTTTCCGCAAGTTCGGCAATCGACGGCAGCCCAGCTTTTAAGGGGTGGCCCGAGTTTCTAAAGGATGCAGCAAAATCTAGGCAGGAACATCTGCGAGACCAGGTTATCGATTTAGTTAAATCAAAAGACTACTTGCTAGCTTGTCAGTTGCTGCAAGACGATTACGAAGACGAATGGCAAGAACTGATAACCGAAGAATATGGCAAAGCCGCCGAACCATCTCGCCTCCACAAGTCACTTATATCGCTCAAGCAGCGACTCCTCATTACCACAAATTTCGATAAGTTACTGGAGACTGCCTGGGCACAATGCGTCCCCACAGGAAATAGAAGCTTTAAGGTCATCTCGCAGATCGAAGAAAGTGTATTTAGATGCCTAAAAGATCACGATACACCCTACTTAATTAAGTTACACGGGTCCGTTGACAATACATCGAGCCTAATCTTCTCGCGCTCCGAGTATATTCGACTTGCATTCGGAAACAATAGATACGCAACATTCTTGGATGCAATTCTTCTCAACTACACGATCTTGTTTGTTGGCTTTTCCATGGATGACCCCGCGATATCATCATTAATGGAAATGTATGCACTCAACTATCCAGGGGCAAGGCCACACTATATATTTGCACCGGAAGGTGGTCGAGAGAATATTGCTGAAATCAATAAAAAACTGCGAAAACTCTCAATGATAAAGTATGATGCCTCAGAAAACCACACAAAACTTCCTGTACTGATCGACCAACTCGCGCGCTCAGCAAATGAGAAGAGGCGCGAAATCATTGCAGCAAACGTCGCCGCGCTAGATTATTGAGAGACCGACGCCAGCCTCTCTATCCAATACTCCGAGAGTACCTACCCCAGCATTTGACCGGCTGCTAGCGGCCATCGTCGCATAGCCGCACCTGCAACCGTCTCTGATCACCCCGAAGCCGCTGGTCGAGCGCAGAAAAGTGAACGACTCGATTGCGAACCTCACCAGCCGTTCGATCCAGATCAGAATTGACCGAACACCCGTACCCGGACGCGCTGGAAGTAGGTAATTGAAAAAGTTTTTTAGCATTCTCTAAATTTCATCTGGAATTTACCGATGACAAGACGGTTGACGCACTTCGCATTCACCAGAAACCCGAGATCAGACGAGAATCGAGAAAGTGAAGAATAATTCGATAGACGCACAGCGTCTTATTATCGCGCTCAAGCGCAAACTTGACGTTCAAAGCACACAGGAACTCGGGAAACTATTAGGTCTTAGTCAGGCAAATTTCCGCGATTGGGAATCAAATGGGCTGACTGAAGAAAAATTAGCGCGTGCCATCGTAAAAACGTTACGGTCCAGTGAGCAGAATGAGCGCATCAAGATAGCGACAGATGCAATTGCCAGCCTACGCAACAAGTTCGACGTCGGCACGAACGGGCGATTCAGTCACGAACTCGGTATCTCCGCCGGGACGGTAAACAACTGGTTGAAGTACGGTCTAACAGGTAGGAAGTTATCCGATGGGCTACTGAAGGCAAGGCAACGCGCAGTCAAGTCGGCGCATGAATGCGCGATTGCGCCGGTCGTTGAGTATTTCCTGCTTTCGGCTTACCGAAGATCAGCTAACGGGACTGCTGAGCTGTTTCCAACGCGTGCGCCGAACACAACCAAGGCGCTACTTGGCCTCAAGAGCGCTTTGGAGAATAGTCACGGAATCTACATTTTTTACGACTCGCGGGGGCGTGGTTTGTACGTAGGCAAGGCGCAACGCCAGAGTCTGTGGAAGGAGATGAATCTTGCATTCAATCGGGACCGCGACACGACCCAACGCGTGTACCGCGTTCAGCATCCAGAACGCGGCGAGTTCAAGACCTCGGATGAATACGCCCGCCAGGTTAGGCTGACGAGACGCCATCTGAGTCACCTCGCCACATATTTTTCCGCTTATAAGGTGGACGATGCGCTGATTAACGAGTTGGAGGCTTTGCTCGTCAGGAGCTTCGCAAATGACCTTCTCAACGTGAAGATGGAGCGCTTCGGCAAGTGATTGGAGCAGCCCCGTCGGCTGCTCCAGAAAAAGTTGGTCACTATGCAAATAACGGCGCGGTGTGAGGCCACCTCTATGAGAAAGATTGGCGATCGGCTTCAAGCTCGAATGTCTCGCAGAGTGCCTTAAATTGTTCCTTATCCAACGCGGCGAGCAGGGCTTGCTTGAGATTCATGGAATTCTCCGTTATCACTTCACGATGGCGGCCGAGCACAGGTTGCAATAATCGCACTGACCGCAGGTCTTCTTGTGAGCTTTGGGCGGCAGCGCATTGCTTCGCAGCGCCGTTGCTGCCGTCCGCACGTCGCGCTTCACGACGGCGATGAATTCATCATCCACCGAGCGACGCTTCCGTTTTTGTTCATCGAGTTCGTAGATCTCGACGTAATCCGCCGGCCGGCCGGTGAGCTCCTGGTAGCCGAGCGAGTAGATATGGAGCTGGGTCTCGGTGACCGCCTCGGCCTGGGCGCGGTCGTTCGATTTCAAATCGACAATCGTCACCTCGCCGTTGTCGATCCGGCGCACGAGGTCGATCCGGCCGGCCACTGATACGCCATCACCGAGCGCGATCTCGATCGCTTTCTCGGAGAACTCTAGGTTCTTGAACTCGGCCGCGTTCCTCTTGATGTAACCCTCGACGATCCGCTTGGCCGCCCCCTCGAGCTTCTCGCGTAGGGCCGGGTAGGCATAGGGCGCCCGCAGGTGCCGCGCGACGAGGACTTCAGCTTCCTCGGGTTTGATCTGCTCGCCCTGCAGTGCTCGGGCATGAACTTCCGCCAGCGCATCGTGCAACGACTTGCCGAAACCCAGCGCCTCATCCAGCGGCGCGTTGAAGCCGTAGAGAATGCGCAGCTTGAATTGATAGGGACAAGCGAAGAAATACTTGAGGTCCGAGAACGATAACGTGACGTTGGCGACTGAGGCTTTCGGCCGGGCGGCGAGTCGCCTGCGGCCGGCGTAATCCTGAGCACGGCGCTTGACGAATTTCGAGGCCAGCACTTCGTTGAAGAAATCAGACGGTTGCTGCGCGAGTTTGTTGCCGTCATGCGGCGCCCAGCTCAGGTGCAGGAACTTCTGCGCCCGCGTCAGTGCCACGTAGAACAGGCGCCGCTCGTCCTCGACGCCTCCCTTGTAGCGCACTGCATTGTCGAAGGCGGCGTCTGGCAGCAGGTGCCAGGCAGTCCGTCCGCCGCCGCCCTTGGCCGGGAATCGGTTCCTCACCAGTTGCGGGATGAATACCACTGGCCATTGCAGCCCCTTGGCCTGGTGCACGGTCATGATGCGGACTGCGTCGGGACTGACGAAGGCGTTGTCTTGCCAGCCCTCAGGGTAGGCATTCTCGGCATGGTGGCGCAGGAAGCCGGCAAAGCTCTGATACTTCTCGACCGGGTTCGAGTGGAAATGGATACTTTCGAAATCCGAGATCACTTGGCTGAACTTGCCAAGGTTGTAGAACACCACCTCGCCCCGACCGTTGGGCACCCTCTCCTCTCTGATGCCGGCACTCTCGAGAAAAGCCATGTACTGGCGCTGTAGGTTGTAGACCTTGAACTGTCCGATTTGGGCGTCCTGCATGTCCTTCCTGGCCTGCGCGGCGGCCTGGACCGCCTGATCGAGGGCTTTCTTCGCAATCCCGAGATCGGCCGCCTGCCAGCTGGTTCGCAGGGCTTTGTCGTCGATCTCCCCGGCGAGGAAATAGAACAACTGCCGCGCCGCCTCCGCCTCCGGCTTGGCGAAGAGGTTGTCCATGCCGGTGATTACGTAGGGCACGCCCGCCGCATCCAGCGCCGCCATAAGGGCGCCGCCGTCACGTCGCACCGATCGCAGCAGGATCGCCATGTCCGACCAGGAAATGCCGCGCGTCTCATCGCCCTCGCGAATTGCCAAGCCATGCAGCGTCTTGCAGGTTTCGGCGATGTAGCGGGCCTCGTCCTCCGGCGAGTCGAAGCCGAGCGCAACAATATCCCCCGCTTCATAGTCTTGCGCCGCTGTCGGCTTCATCTCCTTCGGCAGACGTCGCAATAATTGCCGAATGAAATCGCGTGCAACTGCCACAACGCCTTCACTTGAACGGAAGTTCTTTTCCAGCTTGACCTGCGTCACGTCCTTATAGCGATTCTCAAAACCGAGGATGTTGCGTACGTCGCTGCCGCGCCACTGGTAGATCGTCTGGTCGTCATCCCCCACCACACAGACATCGGCACCAAGCGTGTGCAGCGTGCTCACCACGGCCTCCTGGATCGGATTGACGTCCTGATATTCGTCCACGATTACATGCTGGACGCGATCCGCGAGGCGCTGACGCAACCCGCCATTGCTACCCAACTCATTGACCGCCTCCCTGAGGATGCTCGAGTAGTCGAAGTAACCCTTGTTGTGCAGCAGTTGCTCGTAGGTCCCGAGCCCCTTCACCACCGTGTTCCCCTGAAGCTTGGTCGGATCGACCGCCTTGTCCTCGCGCAGGATGGAAAGGGAGGACACGTAGTGCCGGGTGTCGGTATAGCGCTTGAGTGCGATGCCCGTAAGGGTAGAGCTTTGCGTCAGCCCCGAGGCCCGGGAATGGCGATCGACAAACAGTGTCTGTTGCACTTCGTTGAGCACCTCGTACTTCATGTACTCGGGCACTTCGGACTTCAGCAGCTCAAGGCAGAAGCCATGAATCGTTCCCACGTACATGTCGGCCAGCCCAGTAAGGCTATCAAACGCCTCGGCACAGCGCTGGTGGATACGTTCCTTGAGCTCGGCGGCCGCCTTGTCGGTGAAGGTGAAGGCGATAATGTTTTCAGGCCTGCAGCCGCCACCGCCTTCTGCCGCCGGTCGGAGAAGACTCACCACGCGCTGTGCCACCACCTCGGTTTTGCCGGATCCGGCGCAGGCAATCAGCTGGAGATTGCCCGCCAGGTGATCAATTGCAGCTAGCTGTGCGGTTGTGTAGGTGTTCCGATTCATTCACGTCCCCTATCAGGTTGCTAACATGCTTTTTCGTGGGTGCTCGAAAGCCGCTATCGGGGGTGGTGTACCCCTTACCTGAGTCGCGCGAACAGCTTGTAGGACTTCCCACGCTGCCGGCAGTTTTTGCGCGCCCCTAGCCGGAAGTACTTCCGCAATCTGTTAAGCATATCAACCATTGCATGCCCAATCGGATGGGAACGGCAAGTATCCCACCCGTTGCTGACCGATATGGCTTAACCCCTAAACGTCCGCTTCGGCCGAGTTCCACGCGTAGGCCGTGTCGCGAGTTTCGGGGTGGACCAGCAGTTCAAATTACAACTCAGTAGCGCGGCTGTATGGCTGCACTTGGTCGAAGTCGGTCGCCGCCTCTGACAAACAAACAGCTGGACATCGGCCAATTTGGCTATTCGACCGCCTCCAGCATCCGCTCGGGACAACCAACCAGAACGAGTACTGAGCAGCCAGTCATCCAAAAAGGAATGCCCTTTAGCTTTGAAGTCATGAAGTTCATGAACTACCATGATCTCATGACCAGCGCAAAACGCCCCTCTCGGAAGAGCCTCAAGCACCTCACGCCGAGCGCCCTACCCGCCTCAGCGCCAAGCCCGCGCGACACACGCTCGGGCGCGCGCCTTACGCACCAAGCAGATGTCGCAGCTTCGCCCACGGCGAACAAGGGGCAGCCCCCATTCGAAGAGGAAGATTCGCCGTTCGAAGCAGCTTCATCCGAGCTCCACCCGACCTACGACGAACCACCTCGCACCACCATCCTCCACGCGCACGAGCCGTTCGCCAGCACCGCCCCGCTCGCAAACAGTGAACGCGAATTCGACGAACTGCTCGGCAAGATGGTGCGCATCCTCGCCAACACAGGCCACCTGAACGCAGCCGCCGTCCGCGCCGTGGCAGACCTTGCCGCTGCCGCCGGGATACCGGGAGGAGAGACCGGCAGCTACTCAACCCCTCTGCCGGTTAGCAAGCCATCCGATCTGGCTCACCCGCTGGATTCCGCCCGAGAACGCGGGCGGCTCGCAGCCATCCGGGAGTGGGAGAGCCCGACCAATCTGCCACTGAAGGAAGCCGCCGCACTGGCCGGCCGCTCCGACCGCATGCTGAACCTCGACCGCCAGGCCGGCCGCGTGTACGCGTTGGTCCTGCCCGGACGCGAGCGCGGGTTCCGCTACCCGTCGTGGCAATTGACTGTCGATGGCAACCGACTCGCGGCAGCATTGGGGCCTTTCGTGGAAGCCGGTGCCAGTTGCTGGGTCATCCACAGCTTCATGCACCGCCCGCAAGACGCCCTGCAAGACCTCACGCCGGCGCAGTGGGTTGCGGACCCCGTGCGCCCCATCGCAGCCGTGGTACAGATGGCGCGAGCGCGCTATCGGGACGAACAGGGCGCCGCGTGAGTTACACGCCGGAGGCGTTGGGCTGTCCATTGCCGCCTGCCGGTTCGGCCCAAGCTTCCTCCTGTACCAACCCCGCGTCCTTCCACTGCTCCGGGATGGCGTGCCATTGATCAGGGTTGAACCGAAGGACCTGGCGCCCCGGATGCGCCGACGTACAGATCCGCAGGTCCGGGCGCACCGTCCGCAACAGCGGAAGCGCACGCCTCGCCTGCCCACCGACCAACACGACGGTCCGCACCTTGGGGAGCAACGGGAGCAGGTCGCGCAGTTCCTCGATCCCTCGACGGACCTCCGCTCCGTTGAACTTGATCGTCTCATTCCACCCCGGGATGACGTTCCAGAGCACCGCCCGCTTCCGGGGGATGCCCGCCTCCTTCATGAAGTCGAACACGGCCTCGGCCGTCGGATCATCATTGTTCCGCGAGATGAACCCCGAACCTCGCTTCTTGCCGTTGGGCGAGGTCATAGGACCCGGCTTTTCGAGCAGGAACAGCATGTCCGCGTGGATGCCCCCGTCGAGCGGGTCGAAGTCCTGGAACTCCCAGGTCGGGTGCTTTGCCCGCAGCCCCTGAACGTACAACGCCAAGGGAGCGATATGGGGCTCCGCGAGCATGGCGCGGCGGCTGGCGATAGCCTCCGGGTGTCGCAGTGTACGAGGGGCGTCGTCGGGTGTGAGAGTCATCAGGCAGCAGGGCCCTCGGTCGATTCGGGTATGCACAGCACGTACGCTCTGGCCACGGCAGTTCCACGTAGAGGCCGCCGGGCTTGCCGGTAGAGCAGTCGGCCGAGGCCGGCCAGAAGCGGTCCATATGACCTCTGGGACGAAGCAGAGCCAGTAATTGGAGAACTAGTCCCATGCATGCAGCAAGAGCCTTGCTCGTTGGTGCAACTTACCTATTCGCACGCATTGCACGGGACGTTTTATCTTCCGTCGCTACTTGTTCCCAGCGCTACTAGAGCCTCCCCCAAGCGCTTTGTTCGTCTCGCTACTGACGGCACCTGTCACCGAACTCTTGTTGTCCGCAAGAGCCTTACCTAAAGCGTTTGCGAACGCATTTGGCTTACGAGTTTCGATGAAGTTCACCGTGAGGTTGACTGGATAGAACGCCCCCCCGTCGGCAGGTATGGTCGCTGGCTTGGGGATGGGAACCCACGGGTATCGGATCGACCGAACTCGTTCTGTCGTCAGGTCGCCTTCTTCGATGGCGTTCTGGACGAGCGGAAACGACGCGATAGCGGTGTCCTTACCCGGCTCCGTCAATGTCAGCGTCATGGCCAGATCGTGTTGGCTCTTGAAGATATTGTTTTGCGCGATGAAACGCGGATACCACGCGAGTTGCGGCGCAAGGCGCCAAAGGGGCTCCTTGTCGTGCGATACCCACTTACCTTCAAAGTAGAAGCGCAAGGGAGACTTGGCTCCCACCATGCCGAGCATCATGGCCGGAGCGTTTGATGCGATTGGAAACGGAACGATCGCACGAGCTTGATCAGACGTGGGTTCAGCCCACGTTGAGCCCTTTATGCTTGCACCTCCCCCGTCGATGCCCGGCTCGCTGAATTCGTCAGCGACTGCTACCCAAACACATTTCGCCGGGGAGGCGATAAAGACCTTCTTATCACCCGAGCCTGTACTGGACGTGAGAAGCGCGCTGACCGGCATCACATCAGTCGCCTTGATGGCATCTTCTGCTGTCAGATAGGTAGCTGCTTTGTCGACGAGATGACCCGCAATATTCGCGGCCGCAGAGGTAGCTATGGCGACACCGGCCGCGAGGAAGACACTTTCGCCCTGTGCTGTACCACCGGTGAATTGCGACGGGCAGACTGCTGACAAGCCAACTCGTACTTGAGGATCTCGCGCGTGTGCAGTGGAGGCGAAGCACAACACACCGAGTAGACCCAGAACGGTGCGACGACTCAGAACCATCATTCACTCCTTAGGTGAGAATTTCTTGATGAGATCTCCATTGGCCACTAGCCCCCCATTGACGTTGGGTGAGGCGTCCTTGCACGCAGGATAGGGAGGCGGTGAGCCCGTCGCTTGCGCCGCTCCGATATGGACGCCGAGGAGCTTCCAAGTGCCGGCAGTCTTGGCGAAGATAGGGGCGCCACTCGTTCCGCCGAACGTTGGACAGAAGTGCGAAAAGCACCCGTCGGTACCATAGTTCACCACGTAGCAAGACTTACGGGGTAGGAACAGATCATTCGGGTAAGAGGCGTCGTATTTTGCGGATTCGTCGAGCCAGGAGAAAAGCACGATCGAATCAGGAGTCTTAGAGCCATTCAAGTCTTTCCACGACTTGACCTCCGCAGGAGCAGCGACTGAGATGGCTCTGACCGAGTATTCAACCGGTGCTATTCGGAGTACAAGCTGCTCCTCGGCTAGCGTCTTGTCGCTCAACTTCCGATTCTGGGTCTGGGCGCCACAGATCTGATAACGCTTCGTTGTACCCGACGGGCGGAAGTAGCCCATCCCTGCCTGGAAGTCTTGCCTCGGGCCGTCCTCTGCCCAGCAGTGACGGGCTGTCAAGATGAAGTCGCGCGATAGAAGCCACGCTTCGCAGACGGTCGTTGAGTTCAGTGAGATGAACCCGAGCCGCTTAGGTATCTCCAGTTCGCTATAAGCGCGACTCTCCGTAGCAGGAAGCAGGCATTTAGAGAGTGCCGCCTGAGTAGCGGCAAAGTAATCGTCGAACATTGCGCTGTTTCTCGATCCACGCGCAACGTAGGCACCCCGGTCGGCTAGGTATAGGCGACTATCCTTCTGGAGTTCAGTCTGGTCTTTGTAGGTAGGGTAGGAGTCCCCCAAGGCTTGACGCTTACTGTTCATCGTCGACAAGGTGAGCAGCGGACATTCGGGATTGCTCGCCAACGCTTCCAAATTCTTTTTCTGAGCCGTGGAAATGGGCTCCGGCCCTAGGACCCTCTGTAGCTCCCCCTCTTGCCCCGGTTTTTCGATAGTCATCTCGGTGCCGCTCCAGCGTTTGGGGATTGTCGGTCCGGCGGAGACAGCAATGTGAGGGCCAGACGGCTCCCACTGTCCGAAGATAGGTGGACTAGGGGTGATGCCACCATAGATTGGCGGCAGCTGTTGACGACGAAGCTGTTCAAGGAGGGTTTTCGCCTGATCGTGACCAGGACTGGAAATACCCAAATGGGGGATGTCGCCAGCGCTAGGGTGGAAGTCATCCAATGAGCTCGCACTCAGTGTGGAGTTACCGCGCCCTAACACGCTTGAACCAAAGAAGGCTGCAGCGGTGGATGTACCGACCGTCGCCGCAAGGGGGGAAAGAGTCCCGGTTGCGCCCAGATGAGGCGCTGGCTTAGATGCAACCGAAGGAGGGACTCCCTTGCGTACGTTGAACGCGATTTCGTCGGGCGCCGACGCTACGTCAGGACACGGAACATCTTGGCCTCTGGCACCAGGCGTCAGGGCGCATGCCGTCAGCAGGATGGTTGCGCACCGCCGCATCTGAACCTCCACGTGGTGGGTGGCCTGCAAAGTAACTACACTAGTCGCTCAGATAGGGGGGTGCCATCCCACATCTGTAGGATAGATAGAGCCCAGCCCCCATTTTTTGCTCTGATCTTCCCGACTCGTCAGCCACGGAAGCGACATAGCATTGGCCATCGCCAGAGCAGGAATCGCCTTGAGTCCTCTTTGCTGCAGCATATTCGTCACGGTATAGCTTCCGTACCTGAAACCCACTGTCTGTTGTTGGGCTTGGGGGCGGCGTCCTTTTCGGAACCGTCGATCTCTCCCCCTTGTAGCCATCGCATTCCTTGCTGTCATCTGGCGCTGTCGAAGGGCGTCGCCGATTGATTATGTTGTTGACGCTTCTAAGGTCGTGCGCTCGACTATTTAAAGTCTCCTTGCGTCAACGCGAACGCCCCTTGTAGGTCGTTCTGCGACGATCGATCCCCCCAAAGATTGGCAAAAAAATACCCCCGCCAAAGGCGGGGGCACACTATCGCAACAGTCCACTTACCGTCGATCCGAACCGCCTCATCAGCGCCCCGGTCCCCACGCCAGGCGGACGACGGACAGCCAGTGCAACCTTCAAGCACTGGCCGCCCTCCATCCTCCCGGACAACGACGGCAACTGGATGCCGAGGCGATCAGAACCGCTTATCAAACGACAACTTCCCTTGCACGTCGCTGCCACCAAAGTAGTAGACCCCCAGCCCCACCTGCATATCGCTGGCCAGGCGGTAGTTCAGCGCACCCTTCACGCTGAACTGCGTCTGCCCGAAGCCCGGGTTGCGCACCGAGAAGCTGGCGTTTTCCGTGGCGACGCTGGCCATCACCGAATGGTCGCGGCGGCTGTCGCGGATGACCTTGACGCCGGTGTCGAAGCCGAAGCGGTCGGTCAGGTTGCCGCTCAGGCCCACGCCCAGTACGAAGGCGGTGCCGCTTTGCTTCATCTGCTGCACGGACAGCGCGTCGGACGGCGAGGCGGCGTTGACTTCGGTGAAGCCGCTGGTGCGCACCGAGTACGGGGCGACTTCCAGCGTGGTCTGCAGGCGCAGCTTGCTGCCGTTGTACACGTGGGCCAGGCCGATGGCGCCCAGCCAGGCGTCGGACGAGACGCCGTCGGCCTTGGCGGATCCGTTGCCGGTCTGGCGGTTCATGTCGCTGCGGTAGTAGCTGAACGCGGCGCGGGCCAGTGCGTGCAGTCCCAGCCCGCCGGGCAGTTCGGTGGCGGCCGACAGTGAGCCGGTGACGCCGTTGGACCGGCCGTTCAGGTAGTTGCTGCTGGTGGAGACGTCGTTGACCACCACATTGGCCTTCCATACCGTGCTCTTCACCACGCCGGTGTAGCTGCCTTGCAGGCCGTCGGTCTTCAGCGCATAGGAGGCATAGCCGCCGTTGTCGGCATTGCGGCGGCCGCCGAACACGCTGGCGTCGACGCCTTGCTGCGTCCTGCCGATATCGCCGGCGATGTCCGTGCCGGGCGAGAAGAACAGGGCTTGCTTGCCTTGCTCGGTCAGGCTGGTGTAGGCCTCGGGCGAGAACTTGGCGAACACGGTCTCGGTGCTGCCGCCGGCCGCGAGCGTGGTGACCAGGCGGTCGAGCAGGCTGCCGCCGTTGAACTGCTTGACGTTGCCGGCCGAGTTGACCTGCAGTCCGCTCAGGATGGCGTTCTCGTTGCCGTTCTTCACCACGGCTTGGTAGAAGCCGCTGTAGCCGCCGCTGCCCAGGCCGATCACGCTGCCGGTGCCCAGGCTGAACAGGGCTTCTTGCCCGTAGTTCTTCTGCACGGTGGAGAAGGCGCCGGTCAGCTGCCCCGGGGTGTAGGAGAACAGCGGGATCACTTCACCGAACGCGACATCCGCGCCGCCGTTGTAGTTGGCGATGTTGAGCGTGGTGCCGTTCTGGATCTTGAGCGCGCCGGTCACCTTGACCTGGTCGAAGTCCGTGCCGGCCACCCGGTTGAAGGCGGCGTTGGCGATTTCCATCTTGCTGGTGGAACCGCTGCCCAGGGTCAGGTTCTCCACCTGCAGGCGGCCGGGGGAGTTACCCGGGGACAGCAGCGCGTTGGCGCCCATCGTCACGTTGCCCGACAGCGAGCCGTTGCCGGACAGGACGCCGCCGATGATTTCCGTGTTGGAGGCGGTGACCGTGCCCAGGACCGAGTGGTCGGTGGCATTGCCGAGGTGCAGCGTCGGGACCGCGTCCGCGTTGTTCGAGACCACGGAGATGGTATTGGCGGCCAGCGAGCCTTGCACGTCCAGCTTGGCACTGTCGTTGACGTTGACGGTGCCGGCGCTGACGTTGGCTTGCGTGTTCACCGTGAGCAGCGCGTTCGAGTTGAGCGCGATGGTGCTTGCCTTGGCGGTGCCGCCGGAGGCCACCGACAGCATGGCGCCCTGGTTCAGCTGGATCAGCGGGAAGGACAGCGTGCTGCCCGAGGTGACCGTCGCGGAGACGGTGCCGGTGCTGCTGCCCAGCGTGAAGGCGCTGTTGGTATCGGTCGACGCCAGCGTGTTGCTGACGTTGAAGCTGCCGCCGCGCACGTCGAAGATGCCGGAGCCGGTCACCGTGCCGGAGAAGTCGCCGCCTTGCTGGACGGTCAGGCGGTTCGAGCCCAGGTCGATGTTGCCGGCGCCGCTCAGCGCGTTGATGCTCTCGTTCCCGCTGACCAGCTTCAGGGTGCCGACCGTGCCCTGCTTGCTGTTGACGGCCACGTTCATCGTCTGGCTGAGGATGGAGTCGCCATCGAGCGCGACCGTGCCTTGGTTGATGACCAGGGTGCCGCCGAGGTTGACGGCGCCGGCCGGGCTGCCCGCCGCACGGGTCAGCGTGAGCGTGCCGGTGCCTTCCTTCACCACGGAGCCGGCGCCGACGATGGCGCCCGCGTAGCGGGAGTCACCCGACTGCGCCAGGTGCAGCACGCTGCCCGACTGCACGTTGACGACACCCGAGGCGTTGCCGGCCAGACCGGCCGTGGCGACGGTGCGATCGCCAGCCACGTTGACGGTGCCGTTGTTGGTCACCGTGCCGGTGCTCGCCAGGTTGGCATTCAGGTTGGTGGTGCCGTTGTTCGTCACCGACGCTACGGTTTGTACCGCATTGACGTTGAAGGTGCCGCTGTTGGTCACCGCGCCGATGGTATCGGCCGTGCCTGCCGTGAAGGTGGCGCCGCTGGCGATCTTCACCGCGCCGGTATCGGCCAGGGTGCCGCCGCCGGTGGTGTCCAGCGTCCCTGCGTTCACCAGGGTGCCACCCAGGTTGGTGCTGGCTCCCGTCAGCATCAGCGTGCCGGCGCCGTTCTTGGCGAAGGCGCCGTTGCCGGTGAAGGTGCCGGCGAAGAGGGAGCTGCCGCTCTGGTCGATGGTGACCGTGTCGGCCGCGTTGGCCATGGCGAAGCTGCCGTTGCCGATCAGGGTCGGGGTGTGGATGGCCTGCGCACCGCTGACCGTCCAGTTGCCGTTGTTCACCACGCTGCCCGCGCTCAAGCCGCTCGATTGCGTAACCGCTGCTCCGCTGTTGTTCGCTACGGCTGCCGCGGTCTGTGCCGCATTGATATGGAAGGTGCCGTAGTTGTTCACCGCGCCGATGGTATCGGCCGTGCCCGCCGTGAAGGTGGCGCCGCTGGCGATCGTTACCGCGCCGGTGTCGGCCAGGGTGCCGCCGCCGGTGGTGTCGAGCGTGCCCGCGCTCACCAGGGTGCCGCCGGTGTAGGTATTGGCGCCGGTCAGCGTCAACGTTCCCGCGCCGAGCTTTTCCAGCCCGCCGTTGCCGGCGAGGGTGCCCGCATAGGTGCTGGCCCCGCTCTGGGTCAGGTGCAGCACGTCGGTGGCCTGCGCCAGGTTGATCACGCCCGAGGCGCTGCCGGCCAGGCCGGTCGTCGCCACGGAGCGGTCGCCGGAGACATTGACGGTGCCGTTGTTGGTCACCGCGCCCGCGCTCGCCAGGTCGGCGTTCAGGTTGGTGGTGCCGTCGTTGGCCACCGACGCCACGGCCTGCACCGCATTGACGTTGAAGGTGCCGTGGTTGGTCACCGCGCCGATGACATCGGCCGTGCCCGCCGTGAAGGTGGCGCCGCTGGCGATCGTCACCGCCCCGGTGTCGGCCAGGGTGCCGCCGCCGGTGGTGTCCAGCGTGCCGGCGTTCACCAGGGTGCCGCCCAGGTTGGTGCTGGCTCCGGTCAGCGTCAGGGTGCCGGCGCCGTCCTTGGCGAAGGCGCCGTTGCCGGTGAAGGTGCCGGCGAAGGTGGAATTGCCGCTCTGGTCGATGGTGGCCGTGTCGGCCGCGTTGGCCATGGCGAAGCTGCCGTTGCCGGTCAGGGTCGGGGTGTGGATGGCCTGCGCGCCGCTGACCGTCCAGTTGCCGTTGTTCACCACGCTGGCCGCGGTTAGGTCGCCCGATTGCACCACGGTGGCGGTGGCGTTGTTGGCCACTGCCCCGGTCACCGCCAGCGCGCCGGCCGTGGCGAAGGTCGCGCCGGCATTGTTGGTCACGCTTTGCATGGTGCCGCCGTCGACCAGCGAGATCACGCCGCGGTTGCTGACATCGCCCGCCGTCAGCGCGCCGCCGGCCACCATCTGGCCGCCGGCCTTGACGTCGACGGTGGTCATCGTTTCGGCGCCGCCGAGGACCAGGGTGCCGCCGTTGATGGTGACGCTGCCGCCTGCGGACTGCATCAGGTGGCCGAGATTGGCGTGGTCATCGATGGTCGAGACCAGGCCGCCGTTCAGGACGAAGGCGCTAAGCTGGTTCTGGCCGGTCAGGTAGAGCGTGCCGTTGTAGCCGGCGGCGCCGACGTTCAGGCCGCCGTTGGCGATGTTGCCGGACAGGTAGGCGGTGTAGCGCGCATCGGGGGCGATATTGCCCTGGCTGCCGAGGTACTGGCCGTAGACGGCGACATTGCCCTGGTTGCCGGCCAGGTCGATGTTGTTCTGGAAGCGCACCGCGCCCTGGCTGTATTCCGAGCCGAACACCAGCGTCGAGTTTGCCGACAGATAGGAGCTGCCCCATTGCAGGGTCTGGCTCGTGCCGGACGGCGTCAGGCCGAGCGCCACCGTGATGCCGGCGGAAGTGCCGGCTGCGAAGCCGCCGGCACCATTCCAGATGAACTGTCCGGGCACGGCCGAGCCGGCGCGCTGGGTCACGTCCGAGCTCAGCAGCAGGGTGCCGGCGTTGCTGGTGGTGAGGCCGGACGCCAGGTTGCCGGCGCCGTTGAAGACGACGCTGCTGGCCGCGTTGATGCCCACGCCCAGGTCTGCCTGCAGCGTGCCGCCCGTCAGGATGGTCTTGCCGGAGTAGGTGTTGTTGCCGACCAGCTGCACCAGGCCGCCGCCGCCGATCTGCAGGTCGGCGCCAGCGCCGGGGGCATAGCCGCCGCTGCCGATGCTGGCCGAGCTGTCGTCGGCGATCTGGCCCTCGATGCGGATGGTATTGCCGACGCCGGGCGCCAGCAGCACATTGGAGCCCTTCATCATGAAGATGTCCGAGCCCGCGGCCTGGCCGGCCTGCCCGCCGTTGTTGCTGGAGCCGGCGAGCACGGTGTTGTCGCGGAACAGCACGTTGCCCGTCAGCGTCAGGCTGCCGCCCGAGCGCACGAAGATGGCGCCGCCGTAGCCCGAACCGCCACCGCCGCCGGTGCCGTCGCCGTCGCTGCCCACGCCGCCGCCGAAGCCGGCCTTGCCGCCGGCGCCGGCGCTGCCGTCGGCCGCGTTCCCGGTGCCGCCGCCCAGCCCGGCTGCGCCGCCCGAGCCGCCGCCGGCACCGAAGCCACCGGCGCCACCGGCGCCGCCGTCACCGCCATTGCCGCCGTCGGTGATGCTGAGCGCGCCGGTGCCGCCATTGCCGCCGGCACCGCCGGCGCCGCCGCCGTAGAAGGTGGACCCGTTGCCGCCGCCGCCACCGGTGCCGCCGTCGCCGCCACGCCCGGCGGTGCCGTTGGCGAGGTCGACGCCCCATTGCGCCAGGTTGGCGATGGCGACGCCGAGATCGACATAGGACTTGGCCGCTGCCGCGACGTGCGCCGCGGACAAGGCTGCCGCGGGCGGGAAGGTGGCGAGCGCCGCCGCTGCCTCCGAGGTATTGGTGACGGCGTCGACGGTGGCGCTGATGACGGCCTCGGTCATCTCGTAGTTGAAGGGGATGCCGTTGCTGCCGGAACCCGCATTGCCGCCCTTGCCGCCCGCCGCGCCGTTGCCGCTCTTGCCGGAACCGCCGTTGGTGCCGCTGCGCCCTTCGCCATCGGTCACGTAGACGATGGCCTGCGGGCCGGACACGCCGTTGCCGCCGTTGGCGCCCACGGTACCGGTGGCAGCGATATTGTTGAGCGAGCCGCCCACGCTGTAGGGCGAGCTGGCGAGGAAGCCGGTGACGGTCGCGCCCGGGGTCAGGTTATTGCTGAGGGTGACCACATTGCCGCTGATGCTGGTGATGGTGGTGCCGTCGGGGATGCCCGAGCCGCTCACCTGCATGCCGACCTGAAGGCCCGACGTGCTGGTCAGCGTGAGGCTGCGCGCGCCTTGCGCGGTGATGCTCTGGACGATCAGCGCGGTCGGGTTGCCGGTGAGCGCATTGCTCAGCGTCACCACGCCCGACGCCGGGTCGATGGCGACCACGGTGGTATTGGGCGGAATGCCCGTGCCCGTCACCACCGAGCCGACCTTCAGGTGGCTGTCCACCGCCGTCAGCTGGATGGTCGACTGGCCGACCGTGGTCGCCGGCAGGCTGGCCGAGAACTGCAGGGCCGACGAGGAGATCGCCTGCGACAGCGTGACCTGGTTGCCGTTGATGGCGACGATCTTGGTCCCGGCCGGGATGCCGTCGCCGGTGAGCGTCATGCCGACCGACAGGCCCAGGCCGGTCGCCGGCAGGGTCAGGACCTGCCCGCCGCCGGAAACGGCGAACTGCGAGGCGGAGAACTGCGTGACGTTGACCAGGCTGAGCGACTGGCTGCCGCTGACGGTGACGGCGTTGCTCAGCGTGATGCCGGTGACGGCGTTGTTCTGGTCGCGCGTCACGTTGGTGATGGTCGTGCCGGCGGGGATGCCGGTGCCCAGCACCGACATGCCGACCGCGACATCCGAGATGGCCAGTGCGCCGAAGTTGGCCGAACTGATGACGTTGGTGCCCGCGGCCAGCTGTGCGCTGGTCAGCGACTTGATCGACTGGCTGTCGACGGCGACGGGCTGCGCGAAGGTGACGGCGTTGCCGCTGACGCTGGAGATGGTGGTGGTGTTGGACCCGGTGCCGCCGACGCTGACCACCTCGCCGGCCTGGACCAGCGGGTTGGCCGCGCTCATGGTCGCGCCCGTCACCATGATGGTGCCGTTGTTGTTCACCAGCGTCGGGGTCAGCTGGAACGCGGTCACCGACGACACGGAGGCGCTCTTGTCCGACAGCGCGATCGTCTGCGCGCTGATGCTGACGTCCGGCGTGCTGCCGCCGTCGCCGCCCCGGGCAACGTTCTGCACGAAGCTCACGTTGTTGAGGGTCAGGTTGGCGCCGCTGTTGACGAAGAACACGCCACCCAGGCCGCCGCCGCCGCCGCTGCCGGCGCCGCCCTGCGTCACGAAGTTGGTGAAGATGGCGTTGCTGGTGACCGCCGGGGCCGCCTGGCCGGCCACGCCGACCATCCAGCCGCCGGCGCCATTGCCGTCCACGATGCTCTGCGTGACAGCGTGCGCCCCGCCGGCCGACGTCAGCGCGATCGCGGCGAGCGTGCCGAGGCGCGCCGAGCGCGAACGCCCAGGCTTGCCGCGTCCCCGGGCCGTTTCCGCAACGGCCACCCAGCTGCTCGAGGCAGCGTTCCAAACCAAACGAAATACGTGATTCAAAGATGGCCGTTTCATTGACGGAGCTCGGTAAAGTCGGAATGAGGTGCCAATGCTATGAAGCGGCCATCCCGCCGGAAAGCGCGCGTCTTTGCGCAACTGCATGCGGAGTTTGCTCAGGACAAACTTTTTTGGGCGCGCGCAGGGGGTGCTTGACGGACGGCGAACCCGGCGCGGAACCGCGCCACGCAAGGCCGCCCGGCAGGACACGGGGCGGGCCCGCCGAGCCGGGCCGATATTGACGGACGACCACCCCTCAAGGTGGTCCAAATCCGGCCGATAACCCAGGTTGTCGCCAAATACCACCCTGAACCGGCCAACGCCGCAGGGCGGTATTCCGCCTCCCCGGCGGGCATCTTTCCCCCACCCTGAACCCAGACCGAACACGGGAGTTGCCATGTCTAACGCTGTTGCACAGGCGCGCTGCGACGCTCTTGTGGGGCTGCGCATCCTGGTCGTCGACGACAATCCCGACGATCGCCGGCTGCTGGCGGAGTATCTCGGCGCCAAGGGCAGCCGCGTCTATCTCGCCGAGGACGGGCACGATGGCTTCAGGAAGGCGCTGGCGATTCTTCCCGACCTGATCCTGCTGGATGTCGGCATGCCGGTCTGCGACGGCCTGACGGCGTCGCGGCTGCTGAAATCGGCACCCGACACGCGCGCGATCCCGATCATCTTCCTGACCGCGGCGGGGCGGCCGGCCGAGCGGGTCCAGGGTCTTCAGTCGGGCGCGATCGATTACATCGTCAAGCCCTTCGAGCTGAAAGAAGTGTCGCTGCGCCTGAGCATCCATGCGCGGGCGGGCCGCCACGGCCGGGAGGCCGATCCCAACCGGGATGCCGGCGCGGACACCGGCACGGCGGGCAGCAGCGCACTCGATGCGCACCTGTTCCGCGATGCGCGCCGCCATCTGCTGTCGCGGCTCCACGAGACGCCGGCGCTGCCGTCCCTGGCGAGCGCGCTCAGCACGAACGCCTTGCGCCTGAACTTGGCGTTCAAGCGCTGCGCGGGCGTGACGGTCCTGGATTTCCTCTTCGAGGCGCGCATGCAGTATGCCGCCAGCCTGCTGACCCGCACCACCATCGACATCCAGGCAGTCGCCAGCGCCACCGGGTACACGACCCGGCAGAACTTCTCGACGGCTTATCGCCGGCGCTTCGGCATGTCACCGAACGAATCCCGCCAGCAATATGTCGAGGCCGCCGCTGTCGAGGCGGTGCGGAACTGACCGTGCGGCGAGCTTTGCGAATCGGTCGATCTTGTTTCTCGGACGATCTTTTTTCCGGGCACGCGGCGGCAGCGCTGCAGGCCCGGCCGGCATTCCGGTATCGTACCGAGCCCATGCCCGCCGCCCCACCCGAAGGGAGGGGGCGACGGCCATGTTTTTGCACCGGTCGCCGCCGGCTCGCGCTGTCTTCCGCCGTGCCGGCAACGGCCTGCCGGCGGCGCCTCGCCCTCGCGTCCGCCATTCGTCCATTGCCCCTCCCCCTGCGCCATGACCCGTATCCTCGTCGTCGATGACCAGCCCAGTGATCGCAGCCTGCTTGCCGATTTTCTCGGGCAGCAGGGTTTTCGCGTGTACATGGCGAGCGACGGCCTGGATGGCGTGAACAAAGCGCGTGCCAGCCGGCCCGACCTGATCCTGATGGACATCGCGATGCCGCGCTGCGACGGCATGAGCGCCTGCCGGCAGCTGAAGGAGGACCCGGCCACGCGCGATATCCCGGTCATCTTCCTGACGGCGTCCGGGCATCCGGAAGAACGCGTCGCCGGGCTCGAGGCGGGCGCGATCGACTACATCACGAAGCCTTTCCACTTCGATGAGGTGCGCCTGCGCGTCGCCATCCACCTGACGCTCGAGGTCGAACCGAGCACGCCCGCGCCGGCGGCCGACATCACCGCGCCGGGCACCGAGGCCAGCAGCTTCGACGTCGCCCTCTGCCGCCAGGTGCGGGCCATCGTGCTGGCGAACTTCGTCGATGTGCCCGATGTGGAAGCGCTGGCGCGCCAGACCAGCACGTCGGCACGGCGGCTGTCGCTGGCCATGAAGCGCTGCACCGGCTTGACGGTGTTCGATTACGTGCGCGAAGAGCGTTTGCGGGAGTCGAAGCGCTTGCTGTTCGAAAGCGATAGCGATATTGCGACGATCGCCATGCGGGTCGGCTATACGAGCGGCGCGAACTTCGCGACCGCCTTCAAGGCGCGCTTCGGCATCTCGCCGACCGACATGCGGAACGCGCGCGACCGCCAGGGCGCCGCGCGGGGAACTCCGTGATCCTGCCCCGCTTCCGCGCCGGCGGCCGGCTGTCGCGCCTGCTGTGCCTGCTGCGACCGTCGTTCGCGTCGTTCGCGTCGTTCGCGATGCTCGCGCTGTTCGCTTTGTTCGCTTTGTTCACGATGCTCGGCCCACACCAGGCGCTGGCGGCAGGCAAGGTACCGTGGCCGCAGGCGGTCGATATCGCCCCGATCGATGCGCAGCGCCCGCTGGCGACGGAGCTCATGCTGTTCGATGATCCCTCGCACAGCCTGGATGCCGCCGCGGTGCTGCGCCAGCCGGACTGGCAAGCGGTGACGCCGCGCACGCTGTCACGCGGCTTTACCCGCTCGGCCGTGTGGATAGGCGGCACCTTCGTCAACCGTGGCAGGCAGCCCGTCACGCGCTGGCTGGCGCTCGATCCGGTACGGCTCGAAGACGTCGCCTTCTACGTGGTCGATGAGGCCGGCACCGCGGCCGTGAAACGCTACCGCTCCGGCATCGGCGCGCCGCTGGCGGCACGGCCTATCGGGTCCGCGCAGATCGCATTCCCGGTCACGCTCGCCCCGGGCGAGCAGATGCGGTACCTGGTCCGTGTGCAGAGCCGCTCGGCCCTGTTCCTGTCGCTGCAGATATGGGAGCCGGGCGCATTCCAGGACGCGCAATTGCGCGAAGCGATCGTGCACATGCTGCTGGCAGGCGCGATGCTGGCGATGGCCGTCATCTCCGCGGTCCTGGCGGTGGTCTGGCGCGACCGCATCTTCGTGCTGCTGACGGCCACCATCCTCGCCGAAGTCGTCTACGAACTGGCTTTCGAAGGCTTCCTGTACGCGCTCTTCCTGCCCCAAGGGGGGGAATGGGTGCTGCGCTCGCCGAGCATGGCCGGCAGTACCAGCGTCGCCCTGTTCTCGGCCTTGCTGCTGTGGTTCCTGGGCTTCGAGCGCGTGCGCGCCTGGCGCTGGATCTACCTGGCGGTGATCGCCGCGCATGCAGGCGTCGTGGCCTGGACCGCCTTCGGCGACTACCGGACCAGCGCGTCGATCGCGGTGCAAGGCACCTTCCTCTGCAACCTGGTATGGGTCGCCTCCTTTATCGACGGGATCCGGCGCGGGATACCCAACGCGCGCCTGATCCTGCTTGCCTTCCTGCCGGATTGCACCACGCTGTTCTTGCGCCTGGCGACCGTCGCCGGGTTCATCTCGCCCGAGTGGAGCGCCGGCACCGCCCAGATCTGGGACAGCCTCGGTGTGCTGCTGCTGCTCTCGTTCGTGATCGGCGGCCGCTCCCGCCAGCTGGTCCTCAAGCAGAAGCGTACGCAGCAGGCGCTGCTGGCGGAGCGCGAGGCAACCCGGGAGAAACTCGAACAGGCGGTGACCACGCGCACGCGCGAGCTGCGGGAAGCGCTGGTCCGCGCGGACGACGCGGTCCGCGTCAAGACCGACTTCCTCGCGCGCATCAGCCACGACCTGCGCACGCCGCTGACGTCGATCATCGGCTTCGCCGACCTCATCCAGGCGGATGGCCGCGAGGATGCCGAACGGGGACGCATCATCCGCCGCAGCGCCACGCATATGCTCGGCATGGTCAACGACCTGATCGACTACGCCAACGGGCGCGACGCCGACGCGCTGTCGCCGCAGCCGGTCTATACCTATGCCTTGCTGGACACGGTCGCGCAACATGGCGCCGCGCTGGCGGCACGCGGCGGCAATGCCTTCTCCGTCGAGATCGCCGGCAACCTGCCGCCCGTGATCGAACTCGACGACCGGCGCATGCAGCAGGTGCTCGGCAACCTGCTCGACAACGCCGCCAAGTTCACCGAGCACGGCACCATCCGCCTGACCGTCACGGGCCGCGCGGACGCGGCGGCGCCGCGCCGCTGGAACCTGTGCTTCGCCATCGCCGACAGCGGCTGCGGCATCGCCGCCGCCGACCAGGCGCGCGTGTTCGAGCCGTTCGTGCGCGCGCTGGAGGACGACCACCGGCCGGGGATCGGCCTCGGCCTCTCCATCGTCAAGCTCTGGACCACGCGCATGGGCGGCACGCTGCACCTCGACAGCGTGCCGGGCACGGGAACCACCGTCGTCATGGAACTGCTCGTCAACGAGATGGACGAAGCGGCGATCAGCAGCCTGCGCATGCATGAGCCGGCCGCTGCCCTGCCGCAGATCGATGGCCGCGGCCACCGCGTGCTGGTGGCCGAAGACACCGCCGAAATCCGCGAGCTGCTGCGCGACGACCTGCTGAGCCTGGACTTCGACGTCGAGGTGTACGGCGACGGCGCTGCGGCCGTGCATCGGCTGTCGTCCGCCGATGGCGCGCCGCTCTCGCTGGTGGTGACGGACCTGCTGATGCCGGGCGCTTCCGGACAAGCGGTCCTGCACGCGGCGCGGGAGCGGCACCCGGGCGTGCCGGTGATCATGATGTCAGCGGTGCCGGCTCACCAGTCCAGGGACGACGAACACTTCGATGCCTCGCTGCAGAAGCCGGTCAGTCTCGCCGACCTGCGCAACACCATCGCCACCCTGCTGAACCTGCCCCGCGCCGACCAGCTCACGATCTCCACGGCAATCGACGTCGAGATGCTGAAGCTACCCTCGAAGAGCCTGCTGGACGAGGCGCGCATGCTGGCCGAGCTCGGCGCCATCTCCGACCTGCTCGACTGGACGGACAAAGCCGCGGCGCTGGACCCCGCGTGCGCGCCCTACGTGATGAAGGTCAGGCAGCTGGCCAAGCGCGGCGAACTGGACGAGCTGCAAGCGATGTTCAGCGGGAGCGTGCCGGCGGCCGGCGTGGCGCCGTAGCGGCGGCTTCCGGGACCATGCTCCCTGGGGCATGAGGGATCTGCGGTACAGCGCATTGGCTAGCGCATTGGCTTGTTGACACATCCCTTGTACGCGCGTACAAGACATCAAGCAAGATCTTCAAGCAGCGACTTTGAAGTACTGGTTGCGTAACACGCTTCAAGCCTTTCCTTGTTTCTTCCTTGATCTTCGCGCTCCGCCGGCGCCCTTGCCTGGCGGGTCTTCAGGAGGAATCCAGACATGGAAACCGGCACTGTCAAGTGGTTCAATGATGCCAAGGGCTTCGGCTTTATTACGCCCGATGCTGGCGGCGATGACCTGTTCGCGCACTTCTCGGAAATCCAAGGACAAGGCAGCGGCTTCAAGTCGCTCCAGGAAGGCCAGAAGGTCCGGTATGTGGTTGGCGTAGGCCAGAAAGGGCCGGCGGCAACGAAGATCGAGCCGATCTAAGTGTTGCTGCGCTGTGCTGTGAGAGGAGCCCCGCCATCTGCGGGGCTTTTTTGCAGGCCGGTTGGCGCGCACTCCTTATGAACGTCCAGGCGCCGACAAAGAAGCAGCGGAAGCGGCGTCGCGCATAAGATGCCGCTCGCCAAGACGCACGCCATCTCTATTTGGCAGGATACTGGCTTGGACTGCACACCTGCATGCGACCGCACCTCAGTGCGCATTCCCTTTCATGCCCTCGGCTTCCATCGCGGCGTGCCATTCCTCGTACGCCTCGATTGGCTCCATGGCCTCGTCGACGAACGCGGTTGCGCGTTCCGCTGCGGCCTGTGTCTCGGGGGGGACATCGCTCTGACCGTCTTCCTCGGTACCTGGTGGTAACAGCATGTCCTCAAGCATCGCGCGGAGTTCTGGCGTATTCCATGGCTTGCCCAGCCTGGCCCTCCGGTTCAGATAGTGACGGATTTCCGAGTCTTGCTCGGCGGTGAGCGGAAGCCCTCGGAACGTAGGGTCCGTGTTGTGATGAATCATGATGCGCCTCCCGAAGCGGTCTGCGCTTTCAATGTCTTTCCATGTAGAGATAGTGATTCCCTGCGGCCCATGTCGCGCGTTGCGAGTGGTCGCTGTGCCGCGTGCGTGCTTTTCGCCAGGCTGACTCACGTCTTCTTCTTGGCGACACCCTCGTTGGCGACGCGGGATTGAATGCTGCTGAACGGGGTGGCCGGCACGGACGGCTTCTTGGGTTGCCTGGGCTTCTTGGGTTCGCGGTTGCCACGTAGTTGACTCTTGGCCATGGCGGTGCTCCTGAAGACTGGCTTGCCGGATTGGCAATCCCAGCATACGCGCTTAGTCTCCGGCAAAGGGAGAAAACTTTCCTGCGGCGCGAGTGGCTAACGCAACGGAGAGAAATCGGGCTGGAGGGAAACGGGCGCATACTGGAACTGGCGCCGCGCACGCCAGCGAGCAAGGAAACGCTCGGCGTCACCGGACAACAGGAGCCCACCATGGCACTGAACTTCCCGAATCCCAGCCGCAGCTACGACGCCTCGCGGCACTGTGTTTGCTTCTGGGGCTACGACGGTGCGCGCGAGGTCGCTTTCCAGGTCACTGACACTGTTCTTTCGCTCCTGAGTCATGGGGCTGCCTTCGAAGAGACCGCCTTTCTGGACACGTTCGATCGCTATCGCGACCCGATACTGACAATGGCAAGAGATATCTACACACCAGGAATGCGCAACACGTACACCATTTCGTAGGGGCGGCCTGCCGGCGAAGCTGCGGGGGGGGAGGCGCAACTGCCGGATTCACCATCGGGATGTCTCGTGTCCCACGGGTGCCGTTCCATCGGAGGGCCTTCCGGTTGGCAACCGACGGCACAATGAGGTGGCTCCCAGGGTCGCTTGCACGCAAGTACATGGTGCACCGCTTGCAAAGCCACTTTGTAAGGGAGATAGGTCGGGAGGCAATGGACCTCTATACTCGTAACCAGAGCGCTCCTGAAACCTGAAGGTCTCGGGTCCGCCTGCCTTTCGTTTCCGGGCTGTCCCCCTCGACGACGTCTGAGGATTGGCGACTGCAAAAGTCACTTACGGGGATTCCTGGAAATTCCATGCACGACGCCACTCGGCGACTTCTGCGCGCTCGCAGCCTCCGTCACCACGAAAGCCGGCCGTTGAATGACGACCACATACCGGAGCCTGCCCGCTACACGCCTGATGCATGACCAGCAGGTCGATGCGTTGTCGGAGGGAAGCCATCACAGATTCGGATTCATAGGCCTGGCAGCAACGCAATGGCATCGGGCTGCCACGCTGCTGATTGAACCAGGCCAGCTGCGGATGATTGCCGGTTGCGACTCGAATCTCAAGGAATCCACGAAGCAGTGGATTCACGAACGGGGCGGTGCAGTGATCGACGAGCACAACGACCTGATGCCGGACTTCAGGTGGGTATGATTGCCTTGCCTCCAACCCTCTACGACATCACTCCTCCGATCTTGGGCTCCATCTTGCGAAGCGTGCCGGAACGACAAGGAGATGAGTATGCAATGCACCGTAGAGTACAGGGGCTTTGCGATACGCCTTGACCTGCTGGAGACCCCCGAGGGGATGTTTGATACGTGGTTCCAGATCAAGGGGCCGATTGAAGCCCGTGAAGCAGTCTACGGCACACCCCTCAAGGTGTTCGGCTCTCCGTTTTCACGCCGCTGGGTGCACTTGGTGGGCGAGCTCGCCGGACGGGCGCTTATTGATCAGATCCTAGGTGTCGACGAATTCTGAATCGAATCCTGCAGCTTCACGAACGCGTTGGCGCGCATCGCATGGTACTGGCAACGCACCGTGTCACGCTCAAGGCAGACACGAGCACTTAACGGATCTGAGAGGATCTGAGCGTCCTTCATCCACCTGCGGCTCTATCGAAGTTCACCAACCGGCTCCAGTCATGCACAGTGCAAGCTCGCCATCCAGTTTTCTCTGCACATTGATCGCCGATGGCAAGGGCCTTGCCTATCACGTGTCGGTCAGTTACCGCGACAGCACGCATGCCGAGGGTATCCAGTTCACCAGCTTTGTCGGCGCGGGAAGGCGTTCTTTTACTGTTCGAGGCGCCAATAGCAATCAACAACCGGCGATCGACCAAACCTCGGAAGTGCTTTGTCGAATCGCGATCGGCCAAGTCATGCGAGATCGTCTCTTTGACAAGGCCAACGAGGGAGAGCATCTGCTGGATCCGGAAGCATTGCCCTGGGAGGGCGAGCTCAGGCCCGTGGGGACCGGCGCTAGCGCAAAGCAACCACGGCGGCGCTGGCCCGGCTAGAACGATGCGCGATGGCCGGCCGGACGGCTGACGCACTGGCCGAGCTGTCAGCCGCCTTCCGCAGCGCGGTACGCGGGTAGCCGCCGTGCGGGGTCTTCTGCCAGCGCCCGAATCTGTCGACAAGATGGGGGACGGAGTCGATCGGGCCGCTGAATCCACGGCCGAACCCGGCCGCTTGCAAGCCCGGCGGTTCGGGAGCGGCTCAGACCGCCCCATTGCCAGCGATCAATCGATGGCATAGCTATCCGGCCTGCACGCCACCGCCGTCCACGATAATGGTCTGCCCCGTGACATAGGGATTGGTCATCAGATAGACGTAAGCCAGCGCGAGCTCCTCCGCCTCGCCGACACGCCCGACCGGCAGGGCCGCCCCGCTCGCGGCGTAGAGCGCTTCGCGGTCTGCTCCGCGATAGCTACGCCGACTTCGGCCCGACGCTGGCTTGCGAGAAGCTGCGCGAGCGCCATGGCATCGAGATATCGCGCAGGTTGCGCACGCCGCATCATGAGCGATGCTGGCTTCTGGGTTCCACCGAAGCTACGCCCGCCCAAGGTCCACCAGTCGCGTACCCGACGGGCCCGTCTGGGCGACCTAGTGCAGATCGATGGTAGCGATCGCCCCCGGTTCGAGGAACGGGCACCGGCGTGCGCCGTGATCGCGCTGGCGTGGAAATAGATTCATTGCGCATCGCCAGGTGATATCTGCAGGAAACAGGTCGCTCGCCGGCGCCGGAATGCACTTGACCTCCGCGCCTGGCGCATGAAATGACATCGGGCTTCATGGCTTTGCGCATCTTGTCGCGACGTGGCAACACCCTACATCAAGGGGCATCTAGCCACCTTACCGTATGGCAAGGTGTTGCACTTCAGATTCGTAGACCAATGCGTTTGGGCAGCGACATTCCCTTGACGGAATATAGTCTGGGAGCTATATTCGATGCATGGGATGGGACGTAGAGTACACATCAATCTTTGGCGACTGGTGGGAGGACCTCTCCGAAGCGGAGCAGGAGTCCGTTGCCGCCTCGGTCTCGTTGCTGGAGCATTTCGGACCGAACCTTCGACATCCGCACTCGAGCGGGATCAATGGCTCTCGGCATGGGCATATACGGGAGCTTCGCATACAGCATGAGGGGAGGCCGTACCGAGTGTTGTACGCTTTCGACCCGCGCCGCGCGGCAATTCTCCTATTGGGAGGGGACAAGACGGGCAACGACAGGTGGTATGACGAAAATGTTCCGCGCGCCGATGCACTCTATGACGCGCATCTGGCCGAACTAAAGCAGGAGGGTCAAAACGATGGCTAAGAAATTTTCGGAGCTGCGGGCCACGATGGCGCCTGAGTCCCGGGCTCGGGCTGATGCGAAGGCCCAGCGCCTGGTAGCTGAAATGGCGTTGAGCGAGCTGCGTCGTGCACGCGGTCTGTCGCAGGAGGCCCTGGCCTCGGTGCTGCATGTTAAGCAGCCAAGTATCGCCAAGATGGAGCAGCGTACCGACATGTATATCTCAACGCTGCGCAGCCACATCCGTGCCATGGGCGGCGAACTTGAGATTGTGGCGCGCTTCCCAGATGGCGCCGTGCGGATCTCCAACTTTGCAGAGATCGGCGATACCGCGCAAGTAGACTAGGCAGTTCCTACCACCCTGCCCCTACGTCCCTTCACCAATTCTGCGCCGCCGGGCGCTGCGCAACAGCTTTCGCCAAGTCGCCAGTCCCGGTAGGTACACCGGCGAGGGCAATGCCGCCCAGGAAAGTAGCCAGGCTGCCGCGCACGAGAGCTGCCCAGATGGCGAGCGCACAGCCGGCCAGCGCGAGGGCGCCCCGCCATCGCTCGAGCCAGCCGAGCACATCAGCGACGACGCTCGGGCCGTGCCCTTCTGTCGTTGTCCCTGCGACGATCGCCGTCGCCACGATGCCGAGCACGACAACCGCCGCAATAGTTTGCCTGCGAGGGCCGCCGCATGAGACCGCGCGGGCGGACCGCCAAGAACTTGAGTTTGACAGCATGCTCGTTCCTCCGTTGTGTTGAGTATCACCCTAGGTTTTGTACCAGATGCCTTCTCCCTCGCAGCGTGAACGTGCCATTGCGCAGCTTCGTGCCGCAGGCCTTCTGCGTGCCAGCGAGCTTCGCAATGCCGGAATCACGCCATCAACTCTCTCCCGGCTTGAGCGCGACGGTGCTGTCATGCGTGTGGGCAGAGGTGTCTACCAGCTTTCCGATTCGCAGCTCGACAGCCAGCATTCCCTAGCCTTGGCGTCCAAGCTCGTCCCGGGCGGCGTCGTCTACCTATCGTCCGCACTGGCCTTCTATGGTCTGACGGACCAGATTCCCGCCAAGGTCTGGATGGAGATTGATCCGAAGGCTTGGCGGCCGCGCATCGACTGAAGCGCTTTACGGAAGAGCAAAGCACTGGGTTTCTGAAGGAAGCCGAGGCCGGTATGCTGGTCAAGGAACTGTGCAGGAAGCACGGGTTCAGTGACGCGTCGTTCTACACTTGGCGCGCCAATCACAAGCGCGTTTATCGCCTGTACCTTGCGGCGGGGCTGGCTGTACGGCGCCGTCGTAGACGCTATGGCGTAATGATCGAGCGCGAACAGCGGGCCTTGCCGAATGCACCCAACGAGGTGTGACTCATCGATTTCGTGATGGATGCGCTCGCCAACGGCCGGCGCCTGAAGTGCCTGGCCATCGTCGACGATTTCACGAAAGAGGCTGTCGACAAGTCGTCGACCACGGCATCTCAGGCTTGTATGTCGCTCGGGCATTGAACCGTGCCGCTCGCTTCCGTGGCTATCCCAAGGCGGTGCGAACGGACCAGGGACCCGAGTTTACGAGCCGCGCGTTCGATCAGTGGGCGTATGCGAACGGCGTCACCCTGAAGTTGATTCAGGCAGGCACGCCCCTGCCCTAATTGGCCGCTTGCTGCCCAATAGCGGACGCCGGGCCCGCCCGATGCCGAAGGACGGCTACCGACCCGTCTCTGCCGTTCGGCGTACCCAAGCCGAACGGCAGTAGTGGCTGGGAGAGCGGCCATACCGCCTACGTTCTGCTGCACCGTGGATGACGAGGCCATGGCGTCTGGCGATCTCGCGCAGCGGGATCTGGTCGCGAAGATGCCAGCGTCGAATGATGCTCAGTATGGCCACGTCGATCACTCCGAACTCCCGCTCGTTCCCAAGCGGGCAAGTGTTCTATACGTGAGTCAACATTCGATGCAAAAACCTGCCGGGGGTGGGTCAGGATTCAGTGCAAATCAACAAGAGATAGCTCGGTCGTCCCAAATGCTCTCGGTTGCCCAGCGGTCGAACGCAGGATTTTGGTTGATTCCTGTCAATTTGGTGGCACACACGTGGCGCATAGTCCATAGTAAATTGTCTTCCTTAGACATGAGGAGCTTTAGCATGGTCCACATCCGCCGCCTTCCCATCCTCCTCGCCGCCGCCACTCTTGCCTGGGCGCCTGCGGTCTTCTCCGCCTCGCCATCGACGGACGCGGAGCACGAGCAGCACCACCCGAAGGAGGAAGCCAAAAAGCCGGTTAAGAAGCCCGCACCGGCAGCCGCCCCGGCGGCTGCTCCCCAAGCCACGGGAAACGCTGACCTCGACGCACAGGTCGCCCACCTTCGTGCTATCCGCGAGCGGCTGTCGCGAGCCAATACACCGGAAGAGCGTCAGGCACTAATGGCCGAACGCAACAAAGTCATGCAGGACGCCATGTCCATCATGCAAAAGGACATGATGGGAATGGGAATGGCTGGTCCAAGCAAGGGAAAAGGCCAAGCCACGCCGGCCCAGATGCAAATGTGTCACGACATGATGGGCCAGCACATGGCCTTTATGCAGGAAGTGATGCCAATGATGATGGACAATCAAGGCATGATGGGCGGCGGCATGGGTCCCGGCACTGGGATGGGCCCGGGTGGGATGATGGGCAAGTAACCGAGGCATACAGCTCCGGTCCGTTGGCGGGGCGAAGGCTAGATGCGGCACTTCGAGGTCCGCCTGACATTCGATAAACTGTAGTCCGCAGCCAGATAGTTGTTGTTGCTTGCCCGTGTTTCGTTTTGTCACGCGTGTTGTTCTCATGCTCCTGCTGTGGCGTTCGATGAGGGGTCTGTCATGGAAGCTCTCCCTTCTGTCCAGCAGAGGGGTTGTCCAATGAAACTCGGGCAGACATGCAGAGGGACGGCTCTTGCCATCGCCTTCGCGCTGCCCGCTTCCGCCCTGGCAGCCGTCAACGAGCCGAGAACGCCACTGGTTCACTTCCGTCGATTCCACGCGGGCCGACCTTGCTTCGTCCGCCATAGCTGCGATTGGTGAAAGCCAGGGCTGGAACCGCTCAGACCAGGCATAGCAGGTCCAGCGCATGGGATGTGCCCACTTCAGCCACTCCGCGCCCCATGGCGTTGCGGCAAGCGCGAACGTACGCGCTCCTCCGGGTGGTCCGTGCCACAGCGAGTGATGCGGAGCAAGGCATAGTTGGCTGGTCGCTCAAACGTTCTGCCATCGAGCAACATTTCGTAATCGAAATGCAGCAATGGCGGAAGACCGGCCTCTTCGTGCGCCAGCATATTGTTGGCACGTTGCATCAGGACGTCGACGAAGAGCGTCCAGTGCTGAGCAACGTCAGCCGCATAGTCCCACCACCGGTTGACCATATCGCTCGCAATTGCCGTATGCGGCGTCTCAGCAGTGAAGGGCGAGGTCATCTGCATCTCAGAAGATACAGTAACTGAGGAGGAGCGCGCCGGGCGTCCCTTACGTCGAATCGTGTCTTCGGCCATGTGGCACCTTATTCCTTCCCATTGACGTCATCATTTCTACTATTTCACCCTGCAGAGGGTCTCTGGCGCGAGCGGCAAGCCAAGCAACCACACCGTACTTCGCAAGTTTTCCGCCGAGAATGCTGCCGAACACGGCCAGCGGAGAGAGTTCTGCCAGCGCGACGAAGACGAGCGCCGGTGTTTGCGGCAGAGGTGACGCCGCGATTGCCACCAATGCAAGGAGCCCATAGTCCTCCGTATAGGCTGCAATCTGCACCCATCTGGCCGAGCGTGTGAGTTCGGGGAGATAGCCAAGCAATTTCTCCCAGCCGAGATGGTGGAAGACCACATAGAGCACGAGCGCCGCAGCCCCGCTGCCGACAGCGGCGCACAACGCGAGGGCCTTCCATCGCCGCGCGCTAAGCAGCACCGAAGCCGTTACCAGGGGGGCCACGGGGACACACATACTGAGCGTTGCGACGAAGGCCAGCCCACCGACCACGAAGGGATAAATTGCCTGGTCCGCCCGCGTCGCCAGAAATTCGAGGAAACTTGGAAAAACTAGCCGGCTGAGCTTTTTTGCATGCCTCGCATGCGCCGGCAGACGTCGGGCACTTCCGTTCCCCGATGACCTGGCCACGTGGCGTTCTGTATTCTCGGCCATGTAACTCTGCTCAGCCACCAACAGGCGCCGGTACATCCGTGGGTGATACCGACTGCGACGCGACGCGGATACCGGCCAGCTTCGTACGCTTGAGCAACAGCGCATTGATTGCGACCAGTGCGGAGCTGCCGGACATGGAAATTGCCGCAATCGCTGGACTCAGGGTGAATGGGTATAGGACACCTGCGGCCAACGGAAAGGCAATAAGGTTGTAGGCAACCGCCCACCAGAGGTTCTGGTGCATTTTACGCAGCGTAGCGCGCGACAGCTCAATGGCTCCCACCACGTCGAACGGGTCGCTCTTCATCAGAACAATGTCGGCGCTATCCATTGCCACGTCAGTGCCAGCGCCAATGGCGAATCCGACATCGGCCTGCGTCAGCGCAGGTGCGTCATTGATACCGTCCCCCACCATACCAACCTTCTTGCCCTGCGCCTGTAGTTCCTTTACCTTCTCAGCCTTTTGCCCAGGCAACACGTCTGACAGCACTAACTCAATGCCCAAGTCAGCCGCAATGCGCTCGGCAGTGGCCTTGTTGTCCCCCGTCAGCATCGCCACCTGCACGCCGCGCTCGCGCAACTTCTTGATTGCTGCAGCTGAGGTCGGTCTCGGAGCATCGGCGATGGCAATCAGGCCAATCAGTCTGCCGCCATGCGCAACATGAATGACCGTTCTGCCAGCTCCTTGCATCAGGTCGGACTTCTCAGTAAGGCCGTTCATATCTACGCCGTAAGTAGCCATGAGCTTCCGATTACCGAGGAGCGCGGGCTTCCCGTCGATGTCGGCTGTGGCCCCCATGCCATCGACATTTGTGAAACCGGTGGCCACGGGCCTCGCCAGTGCACCGGCACGTTTGAGGATGGCCTGGGCGAGTGGGTGTTCCGACGCTTGCTCGACAGAGGCGGCCAGCCCGAGCATGGCGTACGCGTCCACTTCCGGCGGCGCGAAGATTTCCACGACCTCCGGTTGCCCCATAGTCAGGGTGCCAGTCTTGTCGAACACAACGACATTCAGCTTGGTCGCTTCCTCCAAGGCTGAGGCATTCTTGAACAAAATGCCGTTCATCGCGCCAAGGCCTGTTCCAACCATCACCGCCATCGGGGTCGCCAACCCGAGCGCATCGGGGCAGGCAATGACGAAGACCGTAATCGTGAGCGTCAGGGAGAACAGAACGGTCTGGCCTAACCACCAGTACCACACGACGAACGTTGTGATGCCGATGGCAAGGGCCGCGAGCACTAGCCATTGAGAGGCACGGTCGGCCAATAGTTGTGCTGGCGCTTTGGAGTTCTGCGCCTCCTGCACCAGCTTGACGATTTGCGCCAGTGCAGTGTCACTTCCGACTCTGGTCGCCCGATAGCGAATGCTGCCGCTCTTGTTAATCGTCGCGCCGATGACGCTGTCCCCCGGCCCCTTCCTCACGGGTAGAGACTCGCCGGTCAACATCGATTCGTCCACTTGCGAGCTGCCGTCGATGACCTCACCGTCAGCCGGAATCTTGCTGCCTGGACGGATGATGACGACGTCCCCCAGCTTCACTTCCGCAGTCGGAATTTCCACCTCTCGACCGTCACGCAGTACCGTAGCCTTGGGGGGAGCCAGGTTCATCAGTGAACGGATAGCGTCCGATGCACCGGCACGGGCTCGCATCTCCAGCCAGTGTCCCAGCAGGATAAATACCAGCAGGACGGCCGAGGCTTCATAGAACTGCTCCCCGGTAAAGAAAAAAGTCGCCCCGACGCTGAACAGATAGCCCGTTCCGACGGAAAGGACAACCAGCGTGGCCATGTTGAGCGTTCCGTCCTGGAGGGCGCGCCACGCAGACACGAAGAAGGGCCAACTCGGGTACAGGATGGCTGCGCTCGCCAGCAGGAACAGCCACTGGTTCATGCCCAGGCCGAACGGCGGAGCTGGCATGGGAATCTGCATCCCCATCGGCGCGTAGAGAAAGATGGGAATCGTAAAGACCAGGCAAATCCAGAAGCGGTTTCGCATATCGCGAACCATCCCGGTCATGTCCATGCCGGCGCCATGTCCCATGTCGTGGGCCATCTGGTCATGTGTCGCGTGGGCCTGCGCTTTCGCCGCGTGGACATGGTCCTCGTGTCTGCCGAGCGCTGCCAGCCTGGCTGCTGTCCTGGCTGGCCTGCTATCAACTCCCGTCGCAACGGCTGCCGGAGGGTCTTCCGGGGTGCAAATATGCCGTGGCACCAGTTCGCCATGGCAATGATGGCCGCACTCGTCCAGCCTTGCCTTGATTTCACTCAGGCTGGTTAGTGCGTCGTCGTACTCAACAGTCGTGCTGCCCGAAACACAGTTGACCTCTGCCTTGACGACACCGGGCAAGCTGGTGAGGCGCTTCTCCACCCCGTGAGCGCTGAGAACGGAAAGGAGGCCTCCAACTTCAATGATGCTGGTCTTCATCTCATCCATCCACGTAGTTCACAGGTCTCATTGGGCTACCGGTTCACTTCGCAATCGCCCCGCTCAGCAGATGTTGCTCCGCGTAAGGGAAGACAACTTCAGGATTAGGCCGAATCAGCTCATCGTCCTTGTCCGCATAGTGCAGGCGCGTCAGCAAATCCTTGATGACACTGAGGCGCGCGACGCGCTTATCGTCGGCGCGCACGACGTTCCATGGCACGATGTCGCTGGTCCGAGCAAACATCTCATTGCGAGCCTTGCTGTACTTCTTCCACAGTGCCACCGCCTGCTCGTCAATGGGACTGACTTTCCACTGCTTTAGCGGGTCTCGGCGGCGCTCCTCGATGCGCTTTTTCTGTTCGGGCTTGCTGATGTCCAGGTAGTACTTGATAAGACGAACTCCCGAGCGCACCAGCATCCCTTCGAACTCCGGAACGCTTGCCATGAACTCCTCAACCTCGGCGTCGGTGCAGAAGCCCATCACGCGTTCCACGCCCGCCCGGTTATACCAACTGCGATTGAAGAGGGTGAACTCGCCGGCGGCCGGGAGTTCGGCTGTATAGCGCCGGAAATACCATGAGCCTCGGTCACGGTCGGAAGGCTTCCCAAGCGCGACAACGCGGGTTTCACGCGGGCTGAGATGTTCGACAATGCGCTTGATGGTGCCGTCCTTCCCAGCGGCGTCCCTGCCTTCAAAAATCACCAGAATCCGGTCGCTGCAGGAAATGAAGTGCTTTTGTAGCTTGACCAGTTCGATTTGAAGCAGGTGGAGATTCTCCTCGTAGGTCTCATGGGAGATGGCGCTTATCTCGGTAGTAGCGCTCTTGCTACTTGCCTTCGTTTTCATGGTTCACCTTCCGAGAATTTGGCGCCTCTGGCGCGGCTGGGTGGGACTTCCCAGAGGTCAGCGGGGTGACTTTTTCGGAGAGCAGCAGCTCCAGGGTAGACCGGTCTACGACCTCCTGTTCGAGAAGTAGCTTCGCCAGCGCATCAAGCTTGTGCCGATTCGCCAGCAGCGTCTGCTTCACCCGCTGGCTCGCGTCACCGAGAATCTTTCGGACCTCCGCATCGATAGTCCGGGCGGTTTCCTCGCTGTACTCTTTCCGGTCACGAGGCATGACGCCCGCGTCGTTGAAGAGCGGATTCCGCATATCCTCGTAAGTGGCAAGCCCAAGCTGCTCGCTCATGCCAAACTGCGTAATCATTTGCCGAGCCATGTCGGTGGCACGTTGGAGGTCGTTCTGTGCCCCGGTTGAGACGTCTCCATAGACAAGTTGCTCGGCCATGCGCCCGCCAAGCAGTACATCGAGCCGGTCAAGCAGTTCACTCTGCTTCAGGAGATAGCGGTCTTCTGTCGGGGTCTGCTGGGTGTAGCCCAGGGCGGCTACGCCTCGCGGGATGATGGAGACCTTGGAGACCCGGTCGGCACGTGGCCGCGATTCCGCCACGATGGCATGGCCGGCCTCGTGGTAGGCAATGGTTTCCTTCTCCTGCGGATTCATTACGCGATTCTTCTTCTCGAGTCCGCCCACGATGCGGTCAAGTGCCTCATCGAAATCTGTCATGTCCACCGCATCCTTGCCCTTGCGGGCAGCGAGAAGCGCGGCCTCATTGACGAGATTGGCGAGGTCGGCGCCAGCAAAGCCAGGTGTGCGGGCTGCTAGCTTCGTCAGCTCGACAGTGGGTGCAAGGACGACATTCTTGACGTGTACCTTGAGAATCTGCTCGCGACCCTTCAGGTCAGGGCGGTCCAGCGCGACGTGGCGGTCAAACCGCCCGGGGCGCAACAGCGCGGGGTCCAGGATTTCAGGCCTATTGGTGGCAGCCATGATGATGACGCCCTTGTTGGTATCAAAGCCGTCCATTTGGACCAGCAACTGATTCAGCGTCTGTTCGCGTTCGTCGTTGCCGGACACCGCGTTGAGCGCCCGGGTCTTGCCGAGCGCATCCAGTTCATCGATGAAGATGATGCAGGGGGCCTTGGTTTCGGCCTGGCTGAAGAGGTCGCGAACACGCGCTGCACCAACGCCGACAAACATCTCCACGAACTCCGAGCCGCTCATGCTAAAAAATGGAACGCCGGCTTCGCCCGCGACCGCCTTAGCCAGCAGCGTCTTGCCGGTGCCCGGTGCCCCAAGCAGCAATACCCCTTTGGGAATCTTGCCGCCAAGGCGCCGGTAGCGCTGGGGGTCTTTCAGGAAGTTGACGATTTCTGCGAGCTCTTCCTTTGCTTCGTCGATGCCTGCAACGTCGGCAAAGGTCACGCCTGTTTCTTTCTGCATGTAAACCTTGGCCTTGCTTTTGCCAATTTCCATCATGCCGCCGGCGCTAGCGCCTACTCGTTTGATGAGAAAGCTCCATATGGCAAAGAACAGCAGCGCGGGGACTATCCATGACAGCAGAACGCCAATCCATTTGTTGTCTGCTTGGCCCACGAAGCGCACTTTTGCCGCTTCGAGTTCCTGGACCAGATTGGGGTCATTGACGCGGACTGCCGAGAATGCGTGGTCTCCCTTTCCCTGCTGCAGCATTTCGTCGACCTGTTGCTTGGGAAGTAGATTCTCGATGCCATCGGTGCTCAGCGTTCCGGTGATGTCACCCTCCCCGAGGGTGACATTTTTGACCTTGCCAGCCTTCAACAAGACCTTGAAATCACTGTACGGCAGCGTTTCGACGTGAGAGGGAGGGAAGACGCTCTGAAAGATAAGCATCGCCGTGACCGCCGCGAGTATGTACCAAAGGGAAAACTGTTGACGCGGTTCCATGGGGGCCTTTTCATCTTGTGGTCAATCAAAAGCTCGGCGACCAGTGCTGTCTGCACGACCACCGAGCCCATCCGGCGTCAACAACGAGCCGGCTTTACACCAAGGGTTCAGACCCTGGTGAGAGTTCCATTACCGTCAATGCCATCTGTGGGTCAGCGGTCACTCCTGAGGGTGTTAAAGAGCCAGGCAAAGAAACTGCCGGCGGCAAAAAACCAGACTGCAAACACAATGGCCGGGTAGATGACTGACCACCAGGACACCGATTCGCCAGTCTGCAGGCGTCGGAAATCAAGCCCGTGAAAAAGCGCGTTCATGAAGTTCATGAAGGGCTCGGGGGCTGCCATCCAGACGAGCGTGCATAAGGCATAGAAGAGCACGACCGTAGCTGACAACGTCACACCAGTTTTGAAGGGATTCATGGCAGCCTCCAATTGCAACGGCTTCCAGCCAAGCCTCAGTGAGGCCTGGTCCGAGGCGTCTCCCCATCTCCAAAGTGCGGGATGAAACCAGGAGTTCTGCGCCGGTATGCCTCATATTCCTGTCCAAATTCCGCCAGTGCGTCCCGCTCCTCGGCTAGGGCAAGGCGAACGTACATCCAGACCAAGATGGGGAACATCGCCAACGTGAGTATCGTGGGCCATTGCAGCAGGAATCCCGACATAATCAGGATGAACGCCACATACTGCGGATGCCGCATACGAGCGTAGAGCCCAGTGGTGGCCAAGGTGTGTTCCTGCTGAGCCTTGTACAAGACTCGCCACGCCGCAGACAGCATGAGAAATCCGCCGAAAATCAGGATGTCGCTGGCGATGTGGAAGGGTCCCAGGTGGGGATTGCCCTGCCAGCCGAAAATCATCTCCGGAAGATGGCCGGCATCATGGGACAGGAAGTCGATTCTGGGAAACTTTGCAGACAGCCATGGCAACAGTAGATAGATGGTCAGGGGAATCCCATACATCTCGGTGAAGAGCGCCACGATGAACGCCGAGAAGGCTCCAAAGGAGCGCCAGTCCCGAGCAGTCTTCGGTTTGGTAAAGCTGAACGCAAAGATGAGGAACACCGCCGAGTTAATAATCACCAGCGACCACAGGCCGTAGCCGTTTTGCGCGTTGTGTTCCATCATCGCTCTCCCTTTTGGCCCATGTCGTTTCGCTCGTCGCGCTGCCCGTGACCGTGGCCATGGCCGTGATGCATGAAGAAATGCATCAACGGGCACGCTGCCAGGAGCAGGAACGGCAGGAACTGAATGACGTGCGCCCGGTGCTCCGTCCAGAGGAAGTAGCCAATCACCAAGAGAAAGCCAATCGAGACCAGCCTGGAGCGAGAAATCTTCCGCTCCGTATCGTCTGGATGCTCGTGACTGCTATGTTGGTGATTCATACCTGCCTCCGACTCGGGAATTGTTTAGCAGCAACCGTGGTGGTGGTGCCGATGAATGTACCGTGAGGGGTCTTGTCGAAATACCGTGCGCGACGCTTCGGATTCGAAGAAGAAGGTGTGTCCCTCAAAGTTCGCCGTAATGGCGTGCGCGGTTTCCACCTTATTGCCGGTGACGGGGTCACGGGCAGCGGAGCTGTACTCCTGCGTTGTGTAGCGTTGCGCACCGTTGATTGGTTCGATGGCTCGTGAATCGCTGCCACGCTATCAAGGTCACGATGCGAATTCGCTAGGCAGGAGCCACGTCAGATTCTGCGAGAGCCAGTTCATGGTGAAGTCCTCCTCGTCAAGGATTGCCTCTGGCCTTGCGCTCGCGCTCCACGGCCTGTTGAATGTCACATTCGCACTGACGGGAAAGCCGCCAGCTGACCCACACTACGACGACTGGGCAGGAGAGTAGAAGAATTGCGACCAGTAGCGTGAGTGGTGATATACCGAACCAGTGCACGACGACGATGGCAAGCAGCGTTGCTAGCGCCGCGCAAATCCATGCGACAGTATGTTTCATATCACCTCCCTACTGGCCTGGCCAATCCGTACACGCTTGAGCAACGCGGAATTCGCCACGACGCTCAATGAGGACAGCGCCATGGCCGCTGCCGCAAAGATGGGGTTCAATAGTCCGAACGCAGCAACTGGGATGCCAACGGTGTTGTAGATGAACGCCCAGAACAGGTTCTGCTTGATTTTGCGCATCGTGGCACGCGAAAGCTCGATGGATGCCACCACATCACGGACGTCGTCGCGGATGAGGATGATGCTTCCCGTCTCTTTGGCAACGTCCGAGCCAGAGCCGATGGCAATACCGATGTCCGCCGCTGCGAGTGCCGGTGCATCATTGACGCCGTCACCTACCATCGCCACGACTTCGCCCTGCTTCTGCAAGGCCTGAATGGTTTCGACCTTGTCTTCCGGCATGACTTCAGCAATCACTTTGTCTATGCCGACTTGCCGGCCGATGGCCTCCGCCGTCCGACGGTTGTCCCCGCTGAGCAGCACCACTTTGATGTTGCGTGCCCTCAAGGCGCCGACAGCCTCGGTGGCCTCTGGCTTCACCGTATCGGCCACTGCGACTATGCCACGCAGCGTGTTACCAGCGCCTACCAGCATGGCGGTCTTCCCGTCGGCCTCGAGCCTTTGCAGCACCGACTCAGCGTCACAGGTCGAAATTCCCTGGCGCGCAAACAGCCGTCGATTTCCGAGCCAGGTCTGTTGCCCGTCGACCTGCCCCTGTATGCCCATACCAGACAGGGCGGTGATGCCGGTTGCCTTGGGAATGGCGAGGCCGCGATGTTGGGCAGCCCGCACGATGGCTTCGCCCAGAGGATGTTCAGACCCGCTTTCGACGGCGGCAGCCAAGGTCAATAGCGTCGATTCCTCATGGTTCGACAATGAGATGACATCGGTGACGGTCGGCTCGCCTCGTGTAATCGTACCCGTCTTGTCAAAGACAACTGCTGTGAGTTTCTCGGCCCGCTCCAGTACTTCGCCGCCGCGTATCAGGATGCTATTGTCGGCGCCCTTTCCCACACCGACCATCAGGGCGGCAGGTGTCGCAACGCCCAAGGCGCATGGGCAAGAGATAATCAGAACTGCCACAAACGCGAGCAGCCCATGGGGGAAGTGCCCCGCGACGCTCCAACCCACCAGGGCCAACATGGCAACGGAAACCACGGCGGGCACGAAGTAACCGGTGACCTGGTCCGCCAGCCGCTGAATCTGCGCGGTACTGGCCTGGGCGTCCTCGACCATCTTGATAATCTGGGCGAGCGCGGTATTGGCGCCAATCTTTGTCGCCTGGAACGTAAACGCGCCGCTGCGGTTCAGGGTGCCGCCTATGACGGCAGTACCAGGCTTCTTCTCAACGGGCATCGACTCGCCGGTCAACATTGACTCGTCGATGCTGGACTCACCCTCCATGACCTTGCCATCCGTGGGAATCTTCTCCCCCGGGCGCACGACAACCGCCTCTCCGACCATGATGCTTTCGGCCGGGATTTCCACTTCCTTCCCATCACGCAACACATGCGCGACGGCCGGACGGAGGTCGAGCAGGCGCCGTACCGCTGCCGACGACTTCTTCTTGATAATTTCCTCCATGTACTTGCCAAGTAGCACGAAGGCAATAATTACCGCCGACACCTCAAAATAGACGTCCCGCTCCTCGACCTTGACCGGCAGCCAGGCTGGAAAGAACAGCACCACCACGCTGTAGAAATACGCGATGGACGTCCCCAATGCGATGAGGAAGTCCATGTTGATGTTGCGGGTTCGGATGGCGTTCCACGCGCCCTTGTAGAAGCTCCAGCCGCCAATGAACTGCACTGGCGTGACCAACAAGAACAGCCACATGCCCCACGTGAACCAAGGCAGAGCCGGAATCGGTGCCCACGTCAGCAGGGTGGCGCCGGCTGCCAGGGCCAGGAAGGCACCCGCTCGCAGCACAGCAAGCGCGAGGACGCCCGTGAGGGCAATCGTCACGCGTGTCTTCATGGCCTTCAACTCGCTCTCTGGCGATTCGAAAGTCCGTAGGCAACTCTCGCTGCAGAAGTAGTACTTGCGGTTGCCACGCTCGGCGGACAGGGCCGTCGCCTTGTCCACCATCATTCCGCAAATGGGGTCCTTGGCGGTTTGCTTGGCACCGGCGGTGGTCGCTGGGAGTACGGCCGTGGGGGGCGGAGAAATGCTTGCGCCCCCTGGGGTATCTTCGGCGAGCGGCGGCCGAATGTATCGGGCCGGGTTGACGAGGAACGCCTGTTGGCAGTGGCTGGAGCAGAACCAATAGCGTTTGTGGTCGACTTCCGCACTGGCGGCCGCTTCCCCGGGAGAAACTTCCATGCCACAAACAGGGTCGCGCACGTTTTGCTGGCGAGCAGTATCCAGGTGACTTGTCGGTTGGGGCGCGTGCCCACCCATGATGGTGGATTCTTCTCCAACCGTAGGGGTAGCGGACCTGGTCGACATGCCATCCTCCTCGGGGCGATTGGCGGCTGGAAGGCAGGATTTACCTCAATAGTCTCGTCCTTCGGGGAACTTGCTTATTGACGTCAATCAAGGAATGCGAATTGCCGCGCCTTCTCAAAGAGGGCGATGCTCGAAAATGGTGCCTTAGTGATGGCTGCCGGCAGGCGAGAAGGCCTTAGAACACGGGAATCGTCCCTGTCGCCAGTTCCCTGACCAACGTGGGAAGGTTGGCCAGCTGCTGCCGGAGTAGCTCACGGATTTCCTGTTGCTGAGTCGGCGAGAGCCCCTGTTCGGCTACAACATCGATGGCTGCCAGTTGCGGCTGGTCGATTGGGCGGCCGATGCCGGACAGCAGCCGCACCACAACCTCGTTGACGCCGTCCATGTCCGCCGCGATGCGCGCAGCCAACCGGTGGGCGAGCACGTTGTAAAGCTTGCCAACATGCGATGCCGGGTTCTTTCCCGCTGCTGCTTCCAAGGACATTGGCCGATACGGGGTAATCAAGCCGTTGACCCGGTTTCCACGACCCACCTGGCCGTCATCGCCATGCTCCGCGCTCATGCCTGTGACGGTCAGGTAGATTCCACTTTCATTACTGGCATCGCTGTCGTCCAGGGTATTGATGGCAATCTCAACCGCCGGTTCGATGCGGTCCGTAAGGTATGACGCAATCTGGCCCTTCACAGTGAAGTATTCATCGACCGCGCGTATATAGCGGTCAACAAACGCCAGCGCGATGGTGAGACGGTGATGCCCATCGAGTCGACTGCCCATGACTTTGAAATCATGTCCGGCCGCCTGAAAAGAAGCCTCAAAATCACTTGAGCGGAGTAACTGCGAGGCTGAGAGCACAGCCTTCTCGAGGCTGGAAAGTGGCGCATACCCGATGCCGAAAGAAGTGTCATTCGACAGCGGGACGGATGTTGTGCCAGTGACGCGCCGGAGGTTTGGGGCCGAAGGGCGGAGTATGGGCTCTACCCGGATATCGTCGCCGGCCCTGCCTAAGCAGGCCACGAAGTAGTCGCGAATGGCCTGCTCAACGATTTGGTCAGCCTTGGCAGATGGCAGTTCGGTGACAGGGCCCGAGACCATCAACCGCATCGGGCGCAGGAGTTGCCCGCCACCGAATTTCGGCGCACTTATGCCGCCAATGAGTAGCGCCTTGTCGAGGTTGAAATGCTGGATTGCGCCATAAGCCTCAAGGTACGCGCGACACAGGGCATGGGCCGCAGCCTCGACGGCGCCGTCGCAAAGGCTGTCCGGGTGTCCGACGCCTTTGTGCTCGCACATCTCAGTTTGTCCCATCCACTGCAACGGCGCAGTTGAGACGGAAATCGCAATGTTCTCGGCGGCCGGCATCACTCACCCCAATCACAAAGGCACCATATCGCCATTCTATGTAGCCACGCCCATGGTCGCCCCGGCGTCCGCCGCCGCTGTTGAGGCAAATCAAGCAATCGGCCTTTCGCGCGACCTAGGATGTGTGATGAAAACCCGATTTGCGATGGGCGTACCCTCACTTAAATGCCGGGACCGCAGGCGCTGGCAGCAAAAGGAAGGAGAAGTCTCGTGCGAAAGCTATGGTTGGTACTGGCGGCAATACTCCTGATAAGTCTGATGGGATGCGGCTACAACACCATTCAAACTCAGGATGAACAGGTCAAGGCAAGCTGGTCGGAGGTGGTGAACCAGTACCAACGCCGTGCTGACTTGGTGCCAAACCTGGTGAACACCGTGAAAGGTTACGCCAGCCATGAGCGTGAGGTTCTGACGCAGGTAACTGAGGCGCGAGCTCGGGTTGGCACCATTCAGGTCACACCCGAGACCCTGAACGACCCGAAGGCATTTGCGCAGTTCCAGGCCGCACAGCAGCAGTTGTCCGGAACGTTGTCGAGGCTCCTGGCGGTTTCTGAAAACTATCCGCAGTTGAAGGCTGATGCTGGCTTCAGGGATTTGCAGTCCCAACTCGAGGGTACCGAGAATCGGATAACCGTCGCGCGAAACCGGTATATCCAATCGGTGCAGGCCTATAACGTGACCGTGCGCTCGCTACCCTCCAACCTGACGGCAATGGCTTTTGGCTACAAGGAGAAGCCCAACTTTACGGTTGCAAGCGAAACGGCGATAGCCAAGCCACCCCAGGTTGACTTCGGTGGGGCTCCCGCCAGCGCGCCTGGGGGTGCCAAGTGAAATGGCTTGCGGTTGCCAAAGGCTTGTTCCTGGTCTTGCTCGTTTCGGTGTCTCTGGGCGCTGCGGCGGACATCGCCGTTCCCGCCCTCACGGCCCGCGTAACTGACCTGACCGGCACGCTGACAAGCGAACAGCGGGCTGCCCTCGAACAAAGGCTGCAAGCCTTCGAGAGCGAGAAGGGAAGTCAGATAGGCGTGCTGATGGTTCCGACCACGCAACCCGAAGTCATTGAGCAATACTCCATCCGCGTGGTCGAGAAATGGAAACTCGGGCGTAAAGGAGCGGATGACGGAGCCCTGCTCATCATCGCGAAAGACGACCGAACGATGCGTATCGAGGTCGGTTATGGCCTTGAAGGTGTCCTCACCGATGCGATGAGCAAGCGCATCATCAGCGATGACATCGTTCCCCGCTTCAAGCAGGGGGACTTCTATGGCGGCGTCACGGCTGGCGTCGAACGCATTATTGGTGTCATCAACGGCGAGCCGTTACCCCCAACGAGGCGAACAAGAGGCGAGCGCGGCGATGACTCGGTGAGGCAATTCCTGCCGGTCATCCTAGTGCTGACGCTCGTAGTGGGCGGTGTGCTGCGTTCCCTCCTGGGCAGAGGACCAGGTGCCGTTGCCACCGGGGGCGTGGTCGGCATTATTGGCTGGGTACTTTCCGGAGCAATCGCCGTCGGCGTCATGGCTGGCGCTATCGCGCTCGTCTTTACGATGTTTGGCGGTTCCCATATGGGCTTTCGGGGAATCGGCGGCCGTGGCGGCTTCGGTGGCGGGTCTGGACGGGGCGGCTTCAGTGGCGGCGGTGGTGGCTTTGGCGGCGGCGGCGCCTCGGGAAAATGGTGATGGCGAACCTTCAGCGCATGGCGCGACATCTGCTGATGACGCACTGGCGAGTCAGGCGGACCTTCCCGCACGAAACCTTGCTCGCAATCGAGCAGGCCATCGCGACCAGCGAGTCTACTCACATCGGACAGCTGCGCTTCGCCGTAGAGGGGGCGCTGAGCTTTGCAGCGCTAAGCAAGGGGCTCACGGCGCGTGAGCGTGCCATCGAGGTTTTTTCGCATCTACATGTTTGGGATACCGAACACAACAATGGCGTCTTGATTTACCTGCTGCTGGCAGACCGCAGCGTTGAGATTGTTGCTGACCGTGGCATCCATGCGAGGGTGAAGCAAGAAGAGTGGGACGCCATTTGCCGGCAGATGGAGGACACCTTTCGCCGGAACGAGTTCAAGCAGGGAGTGCTTCGGGGCATAGAGGCCATCGGAAGCCTTCTGGCAACACACTTTCCCACTGGCGTTGGCGGCACGGATGAATTGCTCAACACGCCAGTGATTCTGTAGGTTGCGGTGAAGAGCCTGGTACAGGTGTGAGGTCCGTGGGGGAGCGACGTGTGTCGCATTCCAGACTCACAACGGTCATAGGATCGCTTTCGACAGATGACCGTAACTGGCCGAACTCGGTCAACCGCAGCAAGGCGGCAATCGTCGCCTCCCGACCCTGAGCCGACATTCACGTACTCAACGGCAACCACTGCTTTCGGAATTCAAATTTCCATCAGGGGCTCTGCTGCAAAGGCTCGGTGGAGCAGCGCTACGAAATCCGGCGCAGAAGGTATGTCGATGGCACCAAGGCTTCGCACTTCGACAGCCGGAGTCCATGAGTTCATGACCACTGCACCGTGAAGAGCCTTCAGCGAGTCCATCGTGATGTCCTGATGCTGTTGCGAGATGCCCATACGTTCAAGCTGACGCATCACTATGGACATCGTGGTGCCCCTCAGCATCGGAGCCCGAGGCCACAGCACGGAGCTACCGTCCCAGAAGGCCAGATTCCAAATGGTCGCCTCGCTAAGTCGACCCTCTGCATCCACGAACGCAGCGTCGTCAAAGCCATGTTCCACAGCCTTGCGAAGAAACCACGTTTTTGCGATTTCTCCAACATGTTTGATTTCAGGCAGCATTCGCTGGTGGTCCACCATATCCAGCCGCAAAGGCCCTTGCGGGCCATTGAATGCGGATGATGTCCGGACCAGCATGCTCAAGGGAGCTTCGCTTTCTGCTGCCGTGAATTCTCCTGCAGATGAATAGATGGTGGCAGTCAAGGATAAGTTGCCTTCAGGCTTCAGCTCTAGTGCTGAGCGAAGGTATTTTCTGACATCCTCATCCGCCAATGAGCGTCCGAACATAGCAAGGGAGGCCTTGCGCAAGCGCTGAAGATGGAGATCCAGACCACGCACCTTGCCTTCTCGTACCTGCAAGGCGGTGAAATGGGCGTAGCCAGCGAACGCGACTGGAGCCAAGTCGACCGAAGATGCAGTGCGTCCATCACATTGCGCTGTTGCTTCGCTGGAAAGGGTGTTGACGATACCTGTCATCCATAACTCCTCGTTGATGAAAGCGTTAGGTTAGACTTTGACAGCGCTGTCAATGTCAAGTCCTGTTGCAAGGAGGTTCGGAATGCGGATTGGAGAGTTAGCCCAACGTAGCGGTGTCAGTGAACGAATGTTGCGCTACTACGAGCAGCAGGGACTGTTGCAACCTGCCCGCACCGAAGCGCGTTATCGTGACTATGACGACTCACAGCTTTTGGCAGCCATTCGTATTCGCCAACTCAATGCGTCCGGCTTGAAATTGAACGCGATCCGGGTTCTGCTGCCCTGCGTAAGGGAAGACGACCCCGCAGTTTTTGAGGACTGTGACGAAATTCGGGCAGTTCTAACCAGCGAATTGCAGCAACTAGAGATAAGGCTTCGCGAATTGACTGAGAGCCGGGATACCGTGGCGAGCTACCTGGCCGCATTGGATTTGTCCGAGTCTTAAGGCGCGTGTTCCAAGCAGGGCGCTCGACGCATGGTGCTTTTTCAGCTTCAGGATTGCAACAGACGCCAGTTACGTGACGAGCTGAGGTCCGTTAACTGTGCTCAGCGGACTTTGAACTGTTCTAACCCGGTGGCAGCAATTGGCCGGACCCAGCCGGTTGCAAATCCGGTGGTCCGGAAGCCGCTCAGACCTACCCAATGTCGACGATCCATCCAGCCTATGGCTATCAGACCAGCACGCCACCGCCGTCCACGATGACGGTCTGCCCCGTGGCATAGCGATTGGTCATCAAGTAGACGTACGCCTGCGCGAGGTCCTCCGCCTCGCCGACACGCCCGACCGGCAGGGCCGCCCCGCTCGCGGCGTAGAGCGCTTCGCGGTCGGCTTCGGGCAGATTGGCCCACAGCGGCGTGCGCACCAGGCCTGGACTCACCAGGTTGACGCGAATGGGCGCCAGCTCCACCGCCAATGCCCGCGTGAGGCCTTCCAATGCGCTGCAGGCGCTGGCCAGTGCAACCCAACCCTTATGTGGCCGCAGGCCGGCGACACCACTGGTCAGCACCACGGAGCCGCCGGGACGGAGATACGGCGTCGCATGCTTGACCGCGGCGATGGCGCCGAAGACGCGCAGATCGAATACCTGGCGGACCGTATCGAGATCCATGTCGGCGAGCGCTCCGGTCTGCAGCGCATCGCCGGCACTGTAGACCAGGTGGTCGAACGGTCCGAGTCGTTCGAACAGCCCGCGTACAGCAGATGCATCGCTCAGGTCGACCGTGCAGCCCTCGGCCCCGTCGCCGAGGCTGGCGACGGCTTCGGCGACGCGCTGGCTGCGTGATGACACCACCGTCACCGAGGCACCGGCGGCCAGCGCGGCGCGTGCCGTGGCAAGGCCGATCCCCGAGGTGCCGCCCAGCAGGACGACGCGTTGGTGCTGAAGGTTCGTGCTCGCAATAGTCATGGTGGGTCCTTGCTGTCGGTTGTGGGGGAAGCGAGGACCTGAGTATTATTGTTTAGTCAAAGTTGATAAAGCCGCCATTTCTTCGAACACTCCTTAATAGGATTTGCGAATGGATCGATTCAGCAGCATGGCGATCTTTGCACGCGTCGTCGAACGCGGCAGCTTCGCGGCTGCGGCCGAAGGCAGCGGCATGACGCCCACCATGGTCGGCAACCATATCCGTGAGCTGGAACGGCGCCTCCAGGGCCGGCTGCTGAATCGCACCACGCGGCGCCAGAGCCTGACCGAACTCGGCAGGCGCTATCACGCGCGATGTCTCGAAATCCTGGCCCTGGTGGACTCCGCCGAGTTGGATGCGCGCGAGATGCAGAGCAGTCCGCGCGGTCGATTGCGGGTGAGCAGCCCGGTCATCTATGGCACACGCGTGCTCGTACCGGCGCTCTCCGGCTATCTCGACCGCTATCCCGAGGTCCAGATCGAGCTGTCGCTCAATGACCGTTTCGTCGATCTCGCCAAGGAAGGCTTCGATGTCGCCATCCGCGCCGGTGTGCTGCCGGACTCGGGCCTGATTGCGCGGGCCTTGACCCATTCCCCGCGTATTGCCTGCGCGTCACCGGCCTACCTGGCGCGCCACGGGCATCCGCGGGTGCCAGCGGATCTGCTGCAACACCATTGCCTGGCCTTTATAGGGGCGAATGGCCCCGAACGTGAATGGCGCTTTCCACGCCCCGATAGCAATGGCGTGGAGCGCATCGCGGTGCGCGGTCATCTCGACGTCAACGGCGGTCTCGCGCTGCGCGAAGCCGCGCTCGCAGGACTGGGCATCATCCTGCAACCCCAGGTGATGCTGCAGGACGACCTGGATGCGGGCCGGCTCGTCCGTCTCTTTCCCGACTGGCCGGCCCCGACCTGGCCCGTCCACGTGGTGCATCTGCCCGATCCGAACATGCCACCCAAGCTGGTGAGCTTTATCGATTTTCTCCTGGCGACCCTGGGGCGCGACAAGACTTGAGGCGTTGCCATCGATGTCCAGCGCGAGCATGCCGGCCGCCGGGGTTGCGCGGTAGCGCCGGGGTTTCCCGGCGCGTGGCGTGAATACGCCCCCGCTCGAAAGCGCTTGACCTTGTCACAGTGACAAGGCGCCCAATGTCGGGCAAGGAGGCGTTCATGACCCATCACCATCTCCCGACTTCCCATCACGCACTGGCCACGGCACTCGAGCATGCGGACGCGTCGCGCCGTCTTGCGGCCGCGCTCGGTGCCGGCACGGCGCCCGATCCGGGCCAGATCACGCTGCTGGTGGAGCGTTGCGGCGTCGAGCCGGATTTCTTCGTTCGCGACATGCTCACCTGGGCGCTGACCCGGCATGCGCGGGATCTGACCTTGCCCTTGCTGCGCGACGCACTGCGCTCGCCGGTGGCGCAAGCGCGCAGCCAGGCGCTGCATACGCTCTCGAAGATCGGTGACCCCACGGCCTGGCCATCGATCACGACCGGACATCTGCATGACCCCGATCCGGAGGTGGCACGGACGGCGTGGCGCACCGCCGCGGGGCTGGTGCCGAGCGGGCAACGGGCTGCCCTGGCACACGAACTGGTGCTCGAGCTGGGCCGCGGCGACAAGGACCTCAAGCGGAGTCTGAGCCGGGCATTGCTCAGGCTTGGCGACGACGCCGTCGCCCCGCTCGATGCGGCGGCGGCCCGGCACCGGGACCCGGCGGCGCGCGTTCATGCCTGCGCGAGCCTCAGGCTGATCGCCGACCCGGAAGGTGCGTTCGTGCTGGATCCGGCCGACGCCTGGCGTGCTCGTACCCCCTTGCTCAGCGCCGGCGAAGCGGCAAATTGACGGCGATCGATGTGGTGCGCCGCGCCTTGGCCGGGGCGATGGACGCCGTCGGCGGTTTGATAGAATTTTCGAGGCCCGCCTGGCGCCCAGGCCGGGACGCGGGGCGGCATGACCCAGATGACACCGGAGACAAATGATGCGCATCAGCGAGTTGGCCGATCGTTCCGGCGTCAGCGCGCGCATGCTGCGGCACTACGACGCGATCGGACTGGTCAGCCCCTCGGGACGTACGGAAGCGGGATACCGCGAGTACTCGCAAGCCGATGCGTGGCGCCTGTTCCAGGTGGAAAGCCTCCGTTCGCTGGGCCTTGGGCTCGCCGAGGTGCGTCAGGCGCTCAGCCGGCAAGCACCTCGCCCCGATGTACTCATCGACGCGCTGATGGTTCGCTGCCGCGAGCGGCTGGCCGCAGAGCAAGCCTTGCTTTCCCGGCTGGCGGCCGTATCCGCCGCCTCTCCCGAGGATTGGCCAGCAGTGCTGGAAGTCGTGCACCTGTTGCAAGGACTGGACTCGGCGCATGCGCCTGAGCGACAGCGTGCTGCATTCGACGCCGCGTCCAGCGATGCCCCGCTGGCAGCACTCATCGCCCACGCCCTGCTTCAGGAGCAGGAGCCGAATGTCGCGGGTACGCTGCACTGGGCGCTGGGAAGAACCGAGGGCAGCGGCGTCGGCGTACTTGGCGCGGCACTGCAGGATCCGGATCCGGCACTGCGCGAACGTGCCGTGCTTGCGCTGGCGAAACTCGGCGGCGCCGAAGCGGTGGAGACGCTGCGTGGCTCGCTCCTCGACCCCACGGAGCGCGTGCGGTATCGCGCCGCGCGCGTGCTCGGCGGATGGGGGATAGCCGACGCCATTCCCCTGCTGATCGAGCAGGTTCTCGTCGGGGCGCACGATGTCGAGGCAGCCGATGCGTTGGCCGATCTGGCGGACGACCCAGCGATCGCCAGGCAAATCGTGGAACGCTTTGAAGCAGCGATCTCCGACGGCGCAGCCGATGCCCAGACCCGTGGCCGCATTTGCCAGGCGCTCGCCGAAATCGACGACACGGCGTCGGCCCTGCTTGAACGGCTGGCCGCCGATCCGGATCCGGCGGTGGCGCGCACCGCGCGCTACGTGATCGGCATTCGCAATCCATTCAGACGCCAGGTATCTGCGTAGCGGCCGTGCTCCGACGTCGCCTCACCGCGGAGAACCGACAGCGTCCATCGGCGCCTGCCGACCCAGGGAGAGGGTGCCGCGCCACGCCGCGGCGATCGGTTTAAACTACGCGCACCCGGCTTCCCGAGGAACACCGCGACATGGACCGCACGACACTCGACGCCTACGACGCTCACGCCGCGGCGTACGCACAAGACTGGCTCGACCAGCCGCCGCCAGATGACATGTATGCCCTGCTTGAGCAGTACTTCTCGCCAGGGCCGACCGCGGACGTCGGCTGTGGCGCGGGGCGTGACACCGCGTGGCTCGCATCGCGCGGGTTCGATACCACCGGCTACGACGCGAGTGAGGCCCTGCTGGGCGAGGCGCGGCACCGCTATCCAGGCCTGCGCTTCGAGCAGGCGGCGCTGCCGGAACTCGCCGGCGTGCCGCTTGGCGCGTTCCGCAACGTGCTCTGCGAGACCGTACTCATGCATCTGGACCCGCCAGCCGCTCTGGCGTCGGCAGCCCGGCTGGCCGCGCTGCTGGCTCCCGGCGGCACGCTGTACCTGAGTTGGCGCGTCAACGACGACACGCAGCGTGACGCGCGCGGCCGCCTGTATGCGGCGCTCGATACCGCGCAGGTGCGCGCCGCCCTCGGCGACACCATCGACGTGCTGGATGAGCAAGACCTTGTCAGTGAATCGTCGGGCAAACGCGTGCATCGGCTGATCGTCCGCAAGAACGGCTGACCCTGTCGCACCACGGACAATGATGTCCGTTTCAGCACGGCCAGCCCCGGACGGCTTTCCCCCGCATGGACTCGACCTTCCGATTTTCCGACCTTCCAGGACAGTGACATGACCGAAGGCGCTCTGACATTTACCAGTCAGGCCGAATGGGAAAGCTGGCTAGGGCAACACGGCAGCACTTCGGCCGGAGCATGGCTGCGTCTGGCGAAGAAGGGCACGGAGCAGCAGACCGTCAGCTACGAACAGGCGTTGGAAAGCGCCCTCTGCCATGGCTGGATCGACGGTCAAAAGCAGGCCGAGAGCGACCAGTACTGGTTACAACGCTTCACCCCACGCTCCGCAAGAAGCATCTGGTCCAAACTCAACAAGGACAGGGCGGAAGCGCTGATCGCCGCAGGCAGGATGCGCCCGCCCGGCATGCGCGAAATCGAGAAGGCGAGGAAAGACGGCCGCTGGCAGGCTGCTTATACGTCGGCCAGTCACTCGATCGTGCCGGACGACCTGCGGGCGGCTTTGGACGCCAATCCGGGAGCCAAGCAGTTTTTCGCGACACTGAACAGCCGTAACCGCTATGCCATCCTGTTTCGGCTACAGAATGCAAAAAAGCCGGAAACAAGGGCGCGGAAAATTGAAGAATTCGTCAACATGCTGAACCGGGGCGAAACCTTCCATCCGTAGGCCTTGCACTTCTTCCGGAGATTTTGCCAAACGGGGCATATAAGCCTTGATGACCGGACCGAGTGAACACAGACATCAGGCAATCCTTCGTCGGGCAGGCGTTCCGGGTCGGATTGCGGACCGGCGCGACCATCGGCACAACTACCGGCCATCCACCCGCCGGACCAGGATCGGTATTGGCTTGCCCGTCACCAGAGCAACGACCACGTGACCGGCCTTGCCTGCATCCTGGTTCGGTGAGAACCGGCAGAAGGCCTGGGCCGTATTCTGGATGCAAGCGATCTCCACGCCGGCCAGCCAGTCAGGCGGGAAGTAGCTCTGGATCTCTTTTGCCGTGCTGTTCCTGTACTCGCAGCCCGCATCGCAGGAGATGTTCTTCCACTCTTTCCCAGGTATTTTCCCTGATGCCTCCCATTTCCCGTTTGAATGAGAGAGTCGGTAAAGGACACCGGTGGGAGCACGATTTTTTCCCAGGTACTCATAAGTTCCAGCATCGGAATCCGACAAGCCGCCCGCGAAGGCTATTGGCATGGCAGTCAATGCCGCAATGAGAGAGATTACCCGCCTCTTGTCCATCACCACCTCCTTTTAAAGTCAAGGCATTGCCAACACGGCCAATCTTGGGTTGATCGCGGCAGAGCATGCCGCCAACCCACGTTCCGGAAATCCGTCGGCAACCGCCTTGCGCGCACAGCCTGCTTCTTCCCACTCAGCAGCATTCCAATGGACGCCGGCCATGCTAGTTCACGCCAGCTCCTGGTAGTTTGGGATTCCACGCAATGGGTTTCAGATCCGCCCTAATGCAGCCAGCTGGAACCAGCCCAGGTCGCCCGGATGATCCCGTCGTTGCCTCTGCGCAGGAACCGGCGCCCCGCTCGCGACCGGCAGGCAGGCAGGCAGGCCAACCGACCATTTCCTTGCGCGGCAATGCCCCTTCTGGCAAGGTTCTGGGTGCCATCGCTGGTTGCCATCGGAACGCTCACCGATTGACCAATCGGTATCTCACTGCAAAAGGAAACCTGACCTGTCGCTGCAACCATCCGTCCGACGCGATCTGCTGATCCTGTGGCTTTCCATCGCTGCGGCCGCTCTTGTGCTGGGGTGGTTGCTGCTGCTCTTGAGCCGCCAAGGCGCCGGCCCCCAGATTGCGCATGCGCGCCAACTTACCTCGACCAGTTGCCAGGCGCTGCAAGCGGGCGCGGCACGCGTTCGCCAGCAACTTCCGTCTGCGGGCGATCGGCGCCGATCCATGGTCCCCGCCGCCGCGCAGGCGGTGCTCGATCTGGCGCTGCGCGACCAGCCGGGCATGGAAGGCGGCTTCTGGCGCGCGGATGCGGGTGTGGTGGCCTATGCCTTCCCGACCTACGACGGCACGGGCATCAAGCGCGATCCGCCGAGCGCCGAGCTGGAGCGCATTGGCTCCACGGCCCAGCGCGCGCAGGATTCCGCGGGCCTCGTGACCGACGTCCGGCCAGGCTTGCGCGAGGCCGTGGCGTTCGCCGCTTGCCCGGTGGAAGCGGTTGGCGGGGATGGCGGGGATGGCGGGCGCCTGATCGCCTGGACCCTGATGCGCGTGCCGCTGCTGGCCGCGGAAACGGTCAACACCTTGACCCTTGCGGTGAGCCTGCTGCTGGCGCTGGTCGCGGTCTCCGGCGCCTGGCTGGGCTGGATGATTTCGCGGTGGCAGCGCCAGTCGGCCCATCTGCAGCAGCAGCTGGCCCAGTCCGAACGCCTGGCCACGCTGGGACGGGTGTCCGCCGGGCTCGCGCACGAGATCCGCAACCCTCTCGGCACGATGCGCATGAAGGTGGAGAACGCGATGGCGGCGCCGGCCGACCTGCGCGAGGCCCGTGTGGCCGGCGCGCTGGAGGCCGTGCTGGCACAGACGGCGCGCCTCGAGACGCTGGTATCGAGCCTGCTGGCGTTGACGCAGCCGTTCCGCGCGGAGCGCCAGGTCGTCGACCTGGCAGCGTGGCTGGAAGAACGGCGCAATGCCCATGCCGAAACCGCGCAAAGGCTTGGCATTCGGATCACGCTGGCGGTTGCGCCGGAGCTGGCCGCCAGCGCGCGGGGGCTGGCGCTGTTCGACCCGGCGCAGATGGCGCGGGTCTATGACAACCTGCTGCTCAATGCGATGGCGCACACGGGAGAAGGCGGCGAGATCGAACTCGGTGCGCGCGGTGCGCGCGGTGCATGCGGTCCGCGCGGCCCACGCGGTGGCGCATTGCTGTTGTGGGTGGCGGACGATGGCTCCGGCATTCCGGACGACTTGCGCGATACGCTGTTCGAGCCGTTCGCCACCGCCCGCGCGGGAGGCACCGGCCTGGGACTGGCGCTGGTGCGCGAGATCGTGCAGGGCCACGGCGGGCGGGTCGCTCTCGCCGAGTCGGCCAAGGGAACGCGCATCGAGATGGAGCTGCCATGGCCAAGATCCTGATCGTCGACGATGACGCCGCGTTCCGCGGCAGCCTTGCGGAAATGCTGCAGGACCTGGGACATGTGGTGCTGCAGGCCGAGGCCACCGATGCGGGCCTGCACAGGCTGCGCACCGAGAACGTGGATGCGGCCATCGTCGACCTGCGGCTGCCGGGGGAGGATGGCCTGGCCTTCCTGCGCCGCGCGGCTGGCATCTCGCCGGTGCCCTGCATCATGCTCACCGCCTATGCGAGCGGCGGCAACACCATCGAGGCGATGCGCCTGGGCGCGTTCGACCACCTGACCAAGCCCGTGGCCAGGGCCGCCCTGGTCGAAACGCTGGAGCGCGCCCTGCGGCGGGACGCCGATACCCCTGACCGGCAGCAGGCGGCCACCGCGGCGCCTGGCGCCAGAGAGCCCGTCGATGGCACCGAACTGGTCAGCAGCAGCGAGGCCATGCGCCAGGTCTTCAAGCGCATCGGCCTGGCCGCGGGCAGCGACGCCACGGTGCTGGTCCTCGGCGAGACGGGGACGGGCAAGGAACTGGTGGCGCGCGCCCTGCACCGCAACAGCGGCAGAGCTGCCGGGCCCTTCGTCGCGGTGAACTGCGCCGCGATCCCGGCCGAGCTGATGGAAAGCGAGCTGTTCGGCCATGTCAAAGGGGCATTCACCGGTGCCGTCCATGAACGCATCGGGCGCTTTCGCGAGGCCGATGGCGGCACCCTGTTCCTCGATGAGATCGGCGACATGCCGCTGTCCACGCAGGCGAAGATCCTGCGGGTGCTGCAGGAGCGCGAGATCACCCCCCTCGGCGCCAGCCGCGTCCAGCCCGTGGACGTGCGCATCGTCGCCGCCACACACCTCGACCTGCCCGCCGCGGTCAAGGCGGGGCGCTTCCGGGAAGACCTGTGGTACCGCCTGCAGGTGGTGCCACTGTGGCTGCCACCGCTGCGTGAACGCCTGGGCGACGTGCTGCTGTTGGCCGAGCATTTCCTGCGCCTGCTGGGCGGCGACCCGCCCAAGCGGCTGAGCGCGGCGGCGGCCCGGCTGCTGCTGGCCCACTCCTGGCCCGGCAATGTGCGCGAGCTGCGCAATGCCATGGAACGTGCGGCCATCCTCAGCCACGGATCCGTGATCGAGGTCGAACACATCGGCTTGCAGGCGGCGGCCGCGCCGGCCCCGGGCCTGGACATTGACTGGGACGGCCCGATGGCACTGGCCGTCGCCCGCGTGGAACGCGAAATGATCGTGCGCGCCCTGGCGGCGACGGCCGGCAACCGCGCGGAGGCGGCGCGGCGACTCGGCCTGTCCCGCCAGCAGCTTTACCGCAAGCTGGCCGAGTTCGACCTCGATTGAGCCTGCCGTAGCGAAACCGGTGTCCGCTGCGGTGACACCCTGGCGTCACCGCAGCGGACAGTCCGTCCCGTGGCTTCCGCGCAAACCCTTGATTTCATTGCAACTCCTGGTTGGCATGGTGCTTGCGCCACAGCTTGTGGCGTTTATCCCAACCCAAGGAGTTTCTCCATGTCTACGCGTTTCCTCGCCATGTCCGCGGCGCTTGTGTTCGGCCTGTGCAGTCTGCCCGCGCATGCCATGCCGCCCGGCCCCGCCCCCCATCTGCCGCCGGCACCGCCTCAGCGGCTGGATGCCCCTGGCCTGATCGGCCAGTACGCGGTGGAAGGCCAGGTCCAGCGGATGCTCACCAATCCCTACGGCGAGGTCGACGGACTGCGCCTGAGCGACGGAACGATCGCCAAGTTTCCGCCGCATATGGCCGATGCACTCACGGCCACGGTCAAGGTCGGGGACACTGTCCGCGTCATCGGACGAGCCGAAGCGCGGGGCACGGTCAGGGCTGACGCCATCGTCCACGCCGGCAACGGGCGCACCGTGTATGACCAGCCGCCGCCGGCAGGCGAAGGCCGCGTCCTGCCGCCGCACCTGCGCGCCCAGCGCCTGCAGCCCCTGCAGGCGGAAGGCCGCGTCGAGACCGTCCTCACCGGTCCGCGGGGCGAAGCCAACGGCGTCATCCTGAGCGACGGCACCATCGTGCGCTTCCCGCCTGAGAGCCTGCGCCTTTCCGTGCAGGCGGGCGCGCCGTTCGCGGCCTCCGGACTGGGCACGCGCAATGCGTTCGGCACCTCACTGGAGGCCGTCAGCATGGGCACCACCCTGTCCGCCCTGCAGCCGCTCTACGACCGCGTGCCGTAAGCACAAGCCCCCAGTGTCCCGGGCCGGCGCGGCGGATGCCCGCTCCGGCCCGGCGCAGCGTTCCCGCCGATCGGGCTTCGGCTTCATCTGCCTGTGCGCCTTCTTCGTGCTCAAAGGACCGCTGAACTAAGAACCGATGATGGCAACACCAACCCTCCCCACGGCGCACACCAGTTCGCGCAGCTGGCTGTCCGGCCTGAACTTCTTCCTGGCCGACGTCCGCGACGGCCTGGGGCCCTTCCTCGGCGTGCTGCTGGCCAGCCATGGCTGGCGCGCCGATGACATCGGCTACGTGATGGCCGCCGGCGGCGTCGCCGGCATGCTGGCGATCACGCCGATGGGCGCATGGGTCGACACGTCGCGCCGCAAGCGGACGCTGCTGGCAGGCAGCACCATCGCGCTCATGCTCGCCACGGCGGCGCTGTGGAGGGTGCCGTCGTTCGGCGTCGCCATCGCCTCCCAGGTGGTGTCCGGTGCGTTCGGCGCGTTGATGGGTGCCGGCGTCATGGGCATCACCTTGGGCATCGTCGAGCAGAGGGACGTGTCCCGGCAACTCGGCACCAACGAGGCCTGGAACCATGCCGGCAACGTGGTTGCGGCGGCATTGGCCGGGCTGGCCGGCTACCGCTGGGGGCTGTCAGCCGTGTTCGCCTTGATGGCCCTGATGGGATGCGCCGCGCTTGCCTGCTTGTGGAGGATCCATCCACAGGACATCGATCATGAGCGGGCCCGTGGCGGTGGCCCCGCATCCAGGCAGCCGGAGCAGCCGGAGCAAGGACGCAGCCCTGCGCCGTCCATCCTGCGGGTGCTGACGGATTCGCGCGAGCTGGGCCTGCTCGCGATCACCATGCTGCTGTTCCATCTGGGCAATGCCGCGATGCTGCCCCTGTTTGCGCAGTCGATCGTCACGCGCGGACTGGGGGACCCCAGCGCCTTCACGGCATCGATCGTCATCGTGGCACAGTTGGTCATGATTCCCGCGGCGCTTTGGGCCGGACGGCACGCCGGCCGGCACGGGTACCGGGCCCTGATCATCGCCGCCCTGTCGGCCCTGCCCTTGCGCGGGCTGGTCGCCGCTTGCTGGGAGTCGCCATGGGCATTGATTCCGGTGCAGGTCCTCGACGGAATCGGCGCGGGCCTGCTGGGCGTCGCCTTGCCTGGACTCGTCGCCTGCCTGCTGCGGGGTACTGGACACGTCAATGCAGGACTTGGCGCGGTGATGGCGATCCAAGGCGCGGGGGCAGCCATGAGTCCCGCGCTGGCCGGCTGGATCGCGCATCGCTTCGGCTATAGCGTGGCGTTCGTCGCCTTGGGCATCGTTGCCGCGATCGGACTACTGACCTGTCGCTTCGGCCTTCTCTCCCGAATGCATCCGCCCGGCTCGGCAGGCGCTCCGCTCGCCGGGCACGGGGATGCGCTGATCGGGACATTCGAGGGAAAGCCGGAGCGAACCGAAGCCGCAAGAACGACGGCTTGCCCATCGGGATCACCATGACCGGAGTCCAGCGTGGTACTGACAGACTTCGTCTTGGCGTGCCGGTGGCACGACGAGCCGGATCCGGCTTCGGGCGGGTTGCCAGGCGGCGCTGGCTTGCCAATCAGCCTCGCCGTACCGACGGAATCTGGGGCGGTTGCCAGTGTCTTGGAATCGCGATAGCCTCTGCTGCGATTACCCCCGGAAGCATGATGCGCATTGCCAAATGACTGCCACCATCGTAGGAATCTTTCTGCTTGTCTACCTGGGGATGATTCTCGGCGGGCTGCCGTTCTTTCAACTGGATCGGACGGGCGTGGCATTGCTTGGCGCGATTGCCTTGATCGGCGTTGACGCAGTGCCCCTGGAGGCCGCAGCAGGCTCCATTCACCTGCCGACCATCATTTTGCTGTTCTCCTTCATGGTGGTGTCCGCGCAGATGCGCCTCGGCGGCTTCTACGACTGGGCCACACAGCGGTTCGCTGCGTGGTCTTATCGGCCGGCCGGTCTGCTCGCGGCGCTGATGCTCGGTGTCGCGGCACTATCAGCGGTATTCAGCAACGATATCGTTTGCCTGGCCGTGACGCCGGTGCTGATCGAAGCCTGTCAGCGACGGCGCCTGGATCCGGTGCCCTATCTCCTGGGCCTGGCCTGCTCGGCCAATATCGGCTCCGCGGCCACCTTGATCGGCAACCCGCAGAACATGCTGATCGGACAGACCCTGCGCCTGCCGTTCTTCGGCTATATCGCCGAGGCGGCGATCCCGGTGGGCCTTGGCCTGCTTGCCGCGTGGGCGCTGATCACCTGGCAGGTGAGAGGCCGATGGGAGGGGGCCGCGCCGGCGCCCGCCACCCCGGCGGGAACGTCCGATGGTGTGGCCGATGGTGCGGCCGATCGCGGCAACGGCGTGCCGCTCGATCGCTGGCAGACGGCGAAGGGCCTGATGGTTGCCGCGGTGCTGTTGATCGCCTTCCTGGTTGGCCCATGGCCGCGCGAGCAAGTGGCACTGATCGGCGCAGGCGTGCTGCTCCTGAGCAGGAAGATGCACTCCACGCGAACGCTCGGCCTGGTGGACTGGGAACTCCTGGTCCTGTTCATGGCGCTCTTCGTCGTCAACCATGCCATTCAGCAGTCCGGCGTGGCGTCACAAGTCATCGGCGATCTCGCGCGTGCAGGGCTGCATCTCGACCAGCTGGCCCCGCTGTTCGGGGCAACCTTTGTGCTGTCGAACCTTGTCTCCAACGTGCCGGCTGTCATGTTGCTGCTGCCGTTGGCACACCACGAGATGGCCGGGCCGCTGCTGGCACTGGTGAGCTCGCTGTCGGGCAATCTGCTGATCGCCGGCAGTATCTCGAACATCATCGTGGTGGATGCCGCGGCCAGGCGGAACGTCCGCATCGATTGGCGTCGTCATGCCAGGATTGGTATTCCAGTCACGCTCGCGACGCTGGCGATCTCCGCGCTCTACCTGACGGTACGGGTAAGCTTTCTCACTTCCTGATCGCGCCGCAGGTCATCGTCCTGGAAAATGCTTCTTCGATAATTCGTGTATTGGCAACCGAAGGGGCCGTATGCACCTGACTTTGGATCTGGGCACCATTATTCTCCTGCACATTACCTCGTTGATGGCAGGCGCTGCGGCAATCCTGCATAGCCGCAAGCGTACCGCCCGGCGCATCGGCTTAGGGCGCCTCGCCATTGCCTTGATTACCTTGGCAATCGGTGCAGTACTGGCCGCATTCGGAGAACGTGCCGCATTACCGCTCTGGCTGTGGACGCATTTGAGCCTGGTCCTGGGCACGGTCGCCTATCCGCTGCTCTGGGACGGCATGCGGCGCCTGAGCGGCCGCCGCCGCAGCCTTTACTGGATTGTCATACTCGTGCCGGCGGCATGGTTCGCCCTTGGCATCGTCTCAGGATTCCCGCTCGTCGATGCTCGACGGGCAAGCGTCTTTCACCTGACCGCAGTGACATTCCTGGCGGCTTCGGCAGTCGAGATATGGCTGGACCGGCATAACGAGCCCCTGCCTGCGCGCCGTCCGCTGGCTGCGTGCCTGCTGGTGAGTGCGCTGATCTATGCGGTGCGCCTCGTCTGCATCGTTTTCGATATTCCATCGGCATTTGACTTTGCCACGGCTTTTTTTCTTCAGATTTTCGTCAATTTCTGGATTGCGCTGCTGGTGGTGACACTGGTGCGGGAGCGGCGCGAGGCGGGCCTTCAACTGGCAGCCGACACCGATGCGCTGACCGGCGTCGGCAACCGCCGGTGGTTCCTCGCGCGCCTTCCCGCAGCACCGCTGGCAAACAGCGCTCTGGCGATCCTGGACGTGGATCACTTCAAGCAGATCAACGACAGGTTTGGCCATCCTGTGGGTGACCATGTGCTGGGGTCGGTTGCCAGAGCGGTCCGGGATGCGCTGCGGGAGGGAGATGTCCTGGCGCGATTCGGCGGCGAGGAGTTCGTGCTCTTTCTTCCGAATGTCGATGCGCAAGGCGCCAGGGCGGTCGCCGAGCGGCTGCGCCATCGAATCGAAACCATGTCGGTTGTCATCGATGGCGCGCGCATCAGTGTCACCGTCAGTATCGGTGTGGCCTGGAGCGGCCAGAAAGGCGGCACCTGGGATGCCTGGATACAGACGGCGGACACGGCTTGTTATGCGGCGAAGGGCGCCGGGCGCAACCTTGTGAAGACGAGCGTCGTGTAGATCCCGCCGCAGTCAGGTGACATAAGGTGGCGTCCGGTGTGGCATCGAAACACCAGGCCTGGCACTATGGCGCGAGGAACTTCACCACCGCGCCCACCGTGGCGTGCGGCTGCTCCTCCATCAGCCAATGGCCGGCATCGGGAATCACCAGTTCCTGCACATTGCTGGCGGCATTGCGCATGACGATCGCCTCGTTCTGGCCAAAGGACTTTTCACCGCCGATTGCCAGCACCGGCATGGGCAGCTTGGTGGCCAGCGATTTCTGATTATCCTCGGCGTCCTGCGGAATCGACAAGAATTGCGCAAAGGCAGAATGCATGGCGCCCGGCTTCGCATAGATCCGGGCATAGTGAACCCGCGTCGCCTCGTCGATCTTCGAGGCATCCCCTGCGAATTCATTCCAGAACCTGTCCAGGTAGATCCGCTCCCGGCCTTTCACCAGCCGCTCCGCATCCGGGCCGCCGAAAGAGAAATGCCAGAGGGCGGGCATGCGGACGATCTGTTCCCACGGCGGCACCCCCGGCACCGGAGCGTCCATCACGATCAGGCGCGTCGTCTTGTCCGGATAGCGCGCCGCATAGGCATAGGCCACCATGGTGCCGATGTCGTGGCCGACCACATCGGACTGGTCGATTTTCAATTGCGTCAGCACCGAGCGGATGTCGGCCGCCTGTGTGCGCTTGTCATAGCCGCCTTCGGGGTGTGATGACAGTCCCATGCCGCGCAGATCCGGAACCACCACGGTATGCGTGCGAGCCAATTCGGCGGCCAGGGGTGCCCACATATCGCCGGTATCGCCGAAGCCGTGCAGCAATACCACCGCCGGCCCGCTGCCGCCGACGCGCACAAACAGGGTAGCCCCGTCGGTCTGGATATTCTGGTGACGGAATCCTGGCGGATACGGCTTCACCTGGGCTTGCGCAGGCTGGGTGATGGCAAGCAAGAGGACGACGGCGGCAAACAGTTTTCGCATGGTCTTTTTCTCTCGGGGCGCAGTGGCCAGGGTCGATCAGGAAGCGGCCCTCTGGAGGGGACGCAGAAAGTGCGTGGCGCGAACCTGCTAAAGCGTAGTGCAAGCCGCGCGTGGCGCAAGCACGATTTCTTCCGCTCCTGCATCGAGCTCTTGGAAAAACTCGCGGGAGCCGGGTGATTCCCTGGCCGACCGGCTCACCGCGACCTTGGAAGTGGCCTTCTCGTGCGCCCGCCGACGCTCGACCGTGGCTTATTTCTGCGCCATCGCCTCGAACACGTCGGGGTACCGGCCACCCGAGATGTTCTCGGGAGTAAATGTCGCCTCCAACTGCGCGCACTCCCCCGCGGTCAGAGCGAGATCGACAGCCGCGGCATTCTGCTCCAGATGCGCGATGCGCTTCGCACCTGGAATAGGCACGATATCGTTCCCCTGTGCCAGCACCCAGGCGAGGGCGACTTGCGCAGCGCTTGCCCCCTTTGCCGCTGCGATTTCCTCGATCACCGTGACCAGTCGCCGGTTCGCCTCGATGTGGCCAGGCTGGAAGCGCGGCAGGCTGTGTCTGAGATCTCCCGGCTCCAGTTCGGCTGCGGCGGGCACTTTGCCGGTCAGGAAGCCGCGCCCCAACGGGCTGAACGGGACGAAGGTGATACCTAGCTCTCGGCAGACCTCAAGAACGCCGTTCGTTTCGACATCACGGGTCCAGAGAGAGTATTCGCTCTGCAGGGCAGCGATCGGATGGATGGCATGAGCGCGGCGCAGCGTCTCGGCAGAGACTTCGGAAAGGCCGATCATGCGCACCTTGCCCTCTGTCACGAGATCGGCCATCGCGCCGACGCTATCCTCTATCGGCACCGCTGGATCCACGCGGTGCAGGTAATACAGATCGATCACATCGGTCTGAAGCCGCTTCAGCGAGGCCTCGGCTACAGCCTTGGCGTTCTCAGGCCTGCCATCCGTTCCCGTGATCTCGCCGAAATCGGTTCGATCGCGGCTGTAGGTGAAGCCGAACTTCGTCGCGATGACCACCCGCTCGCGATAAGTCTTGAGCGCCTTGCCCAAAAGGATTTCGTTGCGGTACGGGCCGTAGACCTCAGCGGTATCGAACGAGGTGACGCCGAGATCGATCGCCCGATGTAGCGTCCGGATCGAAGCCGCCTCATCTTGCACACCATAGGCCTGGCTCAGCCCCATGCAGCCCAGGCCAATGGCCGAGACCTCAATTTTTCCGAGCTTGCGATGCTCCATAAGGCGTTCCTGTTTGCATTGGGTTTGTGATGAACGCAGGTTAAATGAGGCGAACAACGATGATAAGTGCTGTAATAGAGATTGGCTTAATCTAATATTTCGATCAATGGATCGAACACAGCTTTCCCAACTCGTGGTTTTCGTGACCGTGGCCGAGACGGGCAGTTTTCGCGCTGCGGCCGATCGGCTCGGCATCGCGCCCTCGGCAGTCAGTCATGCGGTCTCTACACTGGAAGACAGCCTCGGTTTGCGACTCCTGGCGCGAACCACGCGCTCAACGCGCCCCACCGAGGAAGGGGCGCGTCTGCTCAGCCGGGTAACCGCGCCGCTTGCCGAGATCGAGACCGGATTGACAGAAGTGGTCGAAGGCGCGGCCGCGCCCTCCGGCCCCTTGCGGATCACCATGCCGCTTTTCGCGGCCGACGAACTCGTCATGCGCCGCCTGCCGGAGTTCACTGCGCTCTATCCCATGATCGAACTGGATGTCCGTGCCTCGGACATTTTTGAGGATATCGTCGAAAGCGGTTGCGACGCCGGCATCAGGCTCGGGGAAAGCCTGGAGGCCGACATGATTGCCGTGCGCGCGGGCGGGCCCCGGCGCGGCCTCATCGTCGCCGCGCCGGCCTATTTCGCCAAGCATCCCAAGCCAGCACATCCCCGCGACCTTGCGGCACACAACTGCATCCGTCGCCGGTTCGAGAGCGGACGCGTATACCGTTGGGAATTGGAGCGCGACGGGCACGCAATCAGTGTGGAGGTGAAGGGAAACCTGATCCTTCCACAGCAGGCCCTGATGCGGCAGGCGGCGTTGGACGGTCTTGGATTGGCTTTCCTCTTTGAGGAATCGGTCTCGATCGACGTTCGCGAGGGTCGCCTGATTGCAGTCATGGAGGATTGGTGCCCGTTCTTCGATGGCTTTCACATCTACTACCCTTCCCGGCGACAGATGCGACCGGCGTTGCGGGCCTTCATCGAGTTCTTTCGCTATCGCGCATAGCAGAGTCCTTTCGAACGGAACGCGGACCGCTGGCAGAAACGCATCGCTCCATCCGCGCCAGGACGGACAAGAAGACCCGAACGGCATCGCCCTCGCCGTGGTCGATATCGTAGGCGTACACGATTGGACGCCCGAGATAGCCCGCGCCCAAGGCAAGCAATGGAGTGCCGGCTACGTGTGCTGGGAGCTGGCGAATGTGCGAGCGATCGACCCGCCGGTCCCATGCGTGGCCAAGCGCGGCATCTACGCGGTGGAGCTCGCTCAGGACGCGGTAGCGTAGCCAGGTCGCCAGCGGATTCGGCGACCTGGAATCCGGCATGCGCCCCGCTCTTCCATCCCGCTAAAGCCTTCCGGCGCTATCGCCGTTAAACGCGACGAGCGGAACTCTGCCACGGCACGCAGCATCTGCCGCGCGGCGGGTTCCACGTCGAAGACGATAGCGCCGTTCGAGGCGCAGATGAGGACATCACAGGGATGAAACGGTATGCAAGCAGCCTGCTGCTGGGCTTGGCGGGCCTGAGCGCAGTGGCACAAGAAGCGCCGAAAGAGGTGAATGTGGCAGCGGCTCCCGCCACGGCGGAAGCCAATCTGCCAGAAGGCGTGACCACCGAAAAGGATCCGCTCAAGCAGGCTTACCTGGCCAAGGCAGCGTTGAAGCCAGCGCTGTTCCGCCCCAGCGAAAACATGCCGCAGGTGGTCAACGAGGACCTGCTGCGCGGCATGTCGGAGAGCGGCAAGGCACCGGGCAACGCGTCGGAGTTCGTCGGCTACCTGCCGAAGCTGAAGGTTCTGCCCTGCGCCCAGGGCTGCGAGGGCAAGGACTACGCGCGCGCCGTGGCAGAGTTCATCAAGGGCTACCGGGGCAATGGCAGGTCCTTCAAGGAACGCGGCGAGATGATTGTCCAGGTCCGCTGGTACAACACGCGCCCCTTCCTGATGCGCAAGCTCCCCTACGGTGCCGATGTATTCGGCGTGTCGTTCCTGCTCGAAGGCAAGCTGGTCTCGCTTGGCAAGAAGTCCGGTGTCGGCGTGTCCGTCAGCTCGTACGAACTCGCTCACGAGATCGGCGCACGGCTGGCCACCGAACTTGCCTTCACGCTGGGGATGGGCGTAAAGCCGACCTACCTCTCGGTCACGAACCATCTCAGCACGGGCGTCGGCGGTGCGGTGATGGCCGCGGGCGCCACGGTGGACGGCATGCTCGGCGTGGAAGACGTCCGCCCGCGCATCGAACCGGCCACCGAGGCGGACAACAAGCTGCTGCCCGCCATGGACGGCATCAAGCCGGGAGAAGTCGAGCCCATCGCCGCCATGCATTACATCAACTCGATCGTGTTCTGAGGCGGCAGCCCCGGCCTCAAGCTCAATCGAATACGGAGAAGACCATGTTGGATGTGCTCAACATCTTGAACGGAGTATTCCTCGTTGGCGTAGTGGCGTCCAATATCACGCTTTATGCCGACGCGGATTTCATCCATGCCGACCAGGACACGCTCGACACGGCTACGGCCATCAGCCTGCACAGGGAATGGTGGCGGGATGACAGCCAGTGCAGGTTTCTCGGGCTGATGGTGCCGTTCGCCCGCGATTGGCCGGAAACGCAGAAGTACGGCGACATCGAGACCGTCAACCCGCCCGCCCCGGACAAGATCGCGGGCCAGGCCTTCCTGATCAACCGCAAGGTCTGCCCCGGCAAGGCAGACGAGGCCATCTTCCGCGTGGCCGATCGCTGGCGGAGCGCGGGCAAGCTGCTGGAGAAGCATCACTTCGGTGCGGAAGACCTGTCCGGCATGCGGGAGGAATACCGCCCCAAGTGGCTCCCGCAGGTACTGGCGCGCATCGAACGGCTTGCGCAGCGTGACAAGGAGGCCAGGGCATTCCTCGACTTCACGGCCGCCGCCGCTGCCGCTACCAAGGCCGGACCAGGAGCGCAGCAATCCGCGCCGGCAGGCGCCCTGGAAACGGTACCGGCCGGGGATTCCGCCGGGGCGACGAACGCTGCCGGCAGGACGGATAGCGCGCGATAAGCGCGCCGGTCATCGCGGGGGCGCGCCGATGCTGCGCGCCGGCAGGCGGCGCCGTCAGGCACAACGCCTTGAATTCAACGCCTGGCGGCGATCTGAAAAGGAACGAGCCGCCCACCGTGAGCGCCTCGCCTTCCTTCGATATCGCAGCCGGGCAACGACTCACATCCCGCCAAACCGCGCATCATAGACCCACCGCCTCACCTTCCCCCACCCCAGCCGCCCCGCCTCCGCATGCGCCGGATTCACCAGCACATTCCACTCTTCCGGCACCACGATCGAAGGCACCAGCAACAGCGCGGACCGGCCGGCGGCCACCCAATCCTCGCCCGCATCCAGGCTGACCTTGCCGGCCGGCACGGCATCCCAGCCGATCGGCGCCGTGGCGGCCGTGAGGCGGCCGGCGGCTTCCCAGACGTCGTCGGGGATATCGATGCGCACCAGGTAGCGGTTCAGCGGCAGCCCGCCGGCGCCGATGTGCACCAGCGTTTCCAGGCAGGCCAGCGCGATGGACGAGGCCGCGTACACCATCGGGGTGCCTTTGCGGTTCCAGCGGCCGCCGGTGATCCTGGCGCCGGTGCCGCTGGGGTCGTCGGCGGTGTAGGTCGGGGTGTCGGTGGCAATGCGCCAGGCCGTCCTCACGCGTAGGCCCCGCTTTCCATCTTGGCGAGCAGGTCGGCCACGATCTGCTGGCCGGCGACGGTGTCCATCAGGTCCGCGGGCCGTTCGCCGCCGAGGGCCGGGGCGGGCTGGTCGAGCCAGTGCGCGACCCACTGCGCGGCATTGAAGCCGGCCGGCTGGCCGGAGCGCTCGACCAGCGCCTGGACCTGGCCCACCAGCTTGGCCATGCCGATCACGCGCTCGCTCTGGTCGCTCGACAGCCGTTCGTCGGCCTTGGCCTTGCGGTCGACGGTGGCGCGCGGCAGTTGCAGGGTGCGCATCAGGGTGTCCTTGCTCAGCCCCATGCGTTCGGCCAGCACGGCGATCTCGCTGGCGGGGATGCCGGCGCGGATCAGGGCGATCACGCGCAGGGTGCCGGCGGTGGATTGCGAGGCTTCATAGAAGGCGCGGAAGTCCTCGATGCCGTGCAGTTCGCTGTGTTTGGTGCCGCGCTTGACGGCGTGGCGCGCGGGGGCCGCGCGGCGCGTGGCCGGGGTGCGGCGTGGCTTGGCTTCGGTGGTGGTTTGCATCGCGGACTCCCAAATGAGTATTGATTGTAGCTCAAATGGTAATTCCCGCTCGAAAGGGCGTCGAGGAACCAGGCGAGTCATGCGGTGGCGTCGAGCGTTCCTTTGCGGGCGAGTTTCTGGATGTCGCGGATACCGCCTTATTCACCGCATATTCTGCGGACAATAAGCCCGCCAATCTCCGCATCCCGCAACGGCACCCCAGTCAACCCAACCCCGCCCTCACTCCCGCCGCGTCTGCCGATAGCGCAGTTGCCCCCGGGAAATGCCCAGCATGGCCGCAGCCCGCGACAGGTTGCCCGCCGCCAGTTCCACCGCGGTGTCGACCATGGTCTTTTCCATCTGCGCCAGCGTGAGCTTGTGGCGGCGCAGCAGGTCGCCCACCGCCGCGCCGGCGTCGGCCGGACGGCGTTCCGCGTCGCTCACGGCGGCAGATGGTGGCGGTAGCGGCGCCACCGCCTCAGTCATCGCCTCCGCCACCGCTGCGGGTGGCTGTGGCGCCTCCTGCGTCAATGCCGGCGCCGCGCTGCGCGACAGTTCCCTCAGCGTGATCACATGCGCGAGGTCCAGCGCCCGATCGTCGTCGGAGAGGATGACGGCACGTTCCATCACGTTCGACAGTTCGCGGATATTGCCCGGCCAGGCGTATGACATGAGCATCGACATGGTCTCCGGCGTCAGTCCGTTGATGCGCCGTCCGTAGGCCTTGGCGAAACGTTCCAGGTAGTGTTCGAGCAGTACCGGGATGTCTTCCTTGCGCTCGCGCAGCGGCGGAATCTCGATGGGGAACACGTAGAGGCGGAAGAACAGGTCTTCGCGGAAGCGTCCCGCGCGCACGGCCTGCCAGAGGTCTTCGTTGGTGGCGGCGATGATGCGGACACTGGCGTGGCGCGCGCTGCCGCTGCCCAGCCGTTCGAATTCGCCGGTCTCCAGCACGCGCAGCAGCTTGCTCTGCGCGATCAGGGGCAGCGTGCCGATCTCGTCCAGGAACAGGGTGCCGCCCTCGGCCAGTTCGAAGCGACCGGCGCGGGCGGCGTCCGCGCCGGTGAAGGCGCCGCGTTCGACGCCGAACAGTTCCGCTTCCATCAGCGTTTCCGGGATGGCCGCGCAGTTGACGGCCACGAAGGCGTGCTCGGCGCGGTCGCTCTGTTCGTGCAGCAGGCGGGCGAAGGCGCTCTTGCCCACGCCGCTTTCGCCCAGCAGCAGCACGGTGGCGGTGGTCTTGGCCACGCGGTTGATCTTGCCCACCACCGCCTGGAACGCCGGCGACAGGCCGACCACGTCGGACTTGTGCTTGGCGCGCTCCAGGCGATCCAGCCGCTGCATCGCCATGCCACGCCGGCCGCCGCCCGGGCGGGCATCGGCGGCGGACTCGCGCGCCAGGATCGGCGCATTGAGGAAACGCAGGTCTTCTTCGGCATCGGGCCAGTCGGCGGCGGCTTGCGCGATCACCCGGCAGGCCTCGTGGCCGGTGGCGCGGCACTCGATCTCGCGCGCCAGGATGAGCTTGCCCATGCAGGCGCTGAGGAAGCCGCTGGCGTAGCCCGTCTCCAGCCAGCAGGCGGGAGACGGGCCGGTGTGAGGCGGCGGCCGGCCGGTCTCGTGCTCGAAGGAGTGCTCCCACAGGAACTCCAGGCGGCAGCGCCCCTGTGCGACGTCCAGTTCGGCGCTGATCATCTTGACCAGGGCCACGCCTTGCAGGGCATGGAGCTGCCCGCCGCGCGCCAGCAGGTCGAAGATGGCCGCGTCGGGGGCGTGCAGCTGCAGCGCGGTCTCGGCATCGCGCGTGCCCGAGGAGAAGCCGATGCGGGTCAGCAGGGTACGGGCGGTGCCGGCACCGAGCGAGGCAACCAGTTCGTTGCGCAAGTCATGGATGGCCGCGCTGTGCATCATGACCATGCGCTGCCTGCCCAGGTAGATCTGCGCCCGTTCGGGATAGAAGCGCAGCTTGTCCCGGACCGGGGCGATATCCGGGAAGGCCATGAGTTCGTCGGCGGTGGGCATCTTGTCTCCTGGTCGGGCCGGCCCGTCTGGCGCGGGCGCGAAAATTTTGCAGGCCTGGCGATTTTTTTGCAGCGGCGGAGAAATTTCAAGCGGCCGCGGCACCGTATTGCCTGCTGCGATGCCACACATGCAAGCCTTGTTCCCGCGGCGTTTCCCCGCCGTGCAGCGCGCCCCGGCCATGCTGCACGCCAGCATCGCGCGCTTGGCACGCGGGTTGCGTATTGGCTTCCCGTCGACACGGGAACAGGGCTCGATCAGCGCCCGCCGGCATCCGCATCGGATGCCCCCCGGCCGACCACAGTGACGCAAGAGACATCAACAAGGAGGAGACATCATGTCGGAGCTTTCAAGCCTGGGCTACGTCGTGTTCCGCGTCAGCAGCCTGAGCCGGTGGGAGGACTTTGCCGTCAATGTGCTGGGCCTGATGACGGGACGGCGGGCCCCCGGCGCGCTGGGCCTGCGCATGGATGAGTTCGCGCAACGCATCCTGCTGGAAGAGGGATCGGACGACGACATCGCGGCGGCCGGCTGGCAATTCGATTCGGAAGACGAGCTGCGGGACTACGTCGGCCGGCTGCGCGCCGACGGCATCGACGTGCGCGAAGGCAGCCGGGAGATGGCCGCCAGCCGCCAGGTGGAGCGCGTGTTCGCCTGCGACGATCCGAACGGCTTCGTACACGAATTCTGCTACGGGCCCACCTATGCGCCGATCTCGGTGCCGTTCCGCTCGGCGCTGCTCAAGGGCGCCGGCTTCGAGACCGGCCGGCTGGGGATGGGTCACATCCTGCCGGTGGCGCGCGACTATGCGCAGTCGCTGCACTTCTACAAGAACGTGCTCGGCCTGCGGGTCAGCGACACCATCCGCGACGCCCACGCGGTCCCCGGCGCCACCGTCGACGCCACCTTCTTCCACACCCGCACGGGGCGCCACCATTCGCTGGCCACGGCCTTCATGCCCTTCCCGAAGCGCCTGCACCACGTGCTGCTGCAGGTACAGGACATGGACGACGTGGGCATGGCCTATGACCGCTGCCTGCGCGCGGGCCTGACCATCCACGCCGGCCTCGGCCACCACCCCAACGACCAGATGTTCTCCTTCTACGTGGAAACGCCCTCCGGCTTCGGCCTCGAGTACGGACACGGCGGCATCGTCATCGACGGCCAGGCCTGGGAAGTGAAGAACTACAGCCAGCTCAGCGACTGGGGCCACCGGCCGCCGGCCCGCCCCGCCTAGCCGGGCCGCGCGGCCGGTCCGGCCCGCAGGCCGGCACACCGATGCGAGCAACACCAGCACTTGCGCCGCCCCCGGGCGCGAGCGGTGGCGTTCGTCCCGCGCCCGGCAGCCAGCCCCACCACCACCGAAGCAGGAGTTCCAACCATGCCTGATACCGCCATCGCGCCGCCGCCCGTGCCCGATGCAACCGCGTCGCCGGAGGATTTCCGCCAGGGCATGCGGCGCCTGGCCGCTGGCGTCTGCGTGCTCACCTCGTCGCTGGACGGGATGCCCGTGGGCCTGACCGCCACGGCCGTCACCGCCCTGTGCGCCGAGCCGCCGCGCCTGCTGGCCTGCGTCAACCGCCGGGTGTTTGCCCATGCCGCGTTCGAGACCTCGCGCGCCTTGTGCGTGAACGTGCTGTCCGCCGGCGATGTGGACATCGCCAGGCGCTTCGCCGGCATGGTGCCGGGCGTGCAGGGCACCGAGCGCTTTGCCGCCGGCGCCTGGGAAGGCCAGGTGCCCGCGCTACTCGGCGCACTGGCCAGCTTCCGCTGCCGCATCGCCGAGATCCTGCCGGCCGGCACCCACTCGATCCTGCTCTGCGACGTGGAGAGCGTCGCGGTCGGGCCGGGCGACGCCGCCCCCCTGGTCTACGCGCACGGGCAATTCCGCCACGCTGCGCACGCCATTTCCATCGAATGAAGGAGGAGACACCATGAACGCCATCCACGAACTGATGCAGGAACCGGGCACCGCCGAACTGGTCGCCCGCGCCCAGGCCATGATCCCGGCGCTGCGCGCCAAGGCCGCCGAAGTCGAGCAGGCACGCACCGTGCCCAAGGAGACCATCGACGCCTTCCGCGCGGCGGGCTTCTTCAAGATCCTGCAGCCGCGCCGCTGGGGCGGCTGGGAGATGGACCCGATCGTTTTCTCCCGGGTGCTGATGGAGCTGGGCCGCGGTTGCCCCTCCAGCGCCTGGAACCTGATGATCCTGGGCGTCCATCAATGGGAGTTCGGGCTGTTCGACCCGCGCGCGGGCGACGATATGTGGGCCCGCGACCCGGACATCCTGATCGCCTCGTCCTATGCGCCGTTCGGCAAGTGCCGCCCGGTCGAGGGCGGCTGGATGGTCAGCGGCGAGTGGAAAACCTCCAGCGGCTGCGACCATGCCGAGGGCGGCGCGATCCTGGGCGCCTTCTGGCTGGACGACGCCGGGCAGCGGCGCGACTACCGCTCCTTCGTGGTCTCGCGCAGCGACTACGAGATCGTCGACGACTGGCATGTGGTCGGCCTAGGCGGCACCGGCAGCAAGAGCGTGCGCATCCGCGGCGAGGCCTTCGTGCCGGACTACCGCTCGCACAGCATCGTCGACTACCGGATGTCGGCGCGCGCCACGCCCTATCTCTATCCGTTCAACCAGGTGTTCTACGCGGCCGTGTCATCGGTGATCGTCGGCTACGCACGCGGCATGGTCGACCTGTATATCGAACAGATGATGCCGCGGCAGAACATCGTCGGCCCCGCCGGCGCCGCCGCGCAGAACCCCTATGTGCGCGACAAGCTGGGCAACGCGGCCCTGCTGGTGCGCTCCGCGCAGGGGCGGCTGGCGCAGGTCTACCAGGAGGCCTCGGCCTATGTCGGCCGGGGCGAGCTGGTGCCGCTGGAGTCGCGCGTCTACCACTTCCTGGAAATCCAGCGCTGCGGCAAGGACTGCCTGGACGCCTCCCTGATGCTGTGGAAGAAGCTCAGCGCGCGCGCCATCTGGCTGACCAATCCCGCGCAACTGTGGATGCGCGCCATGCTGGTGGCCGGCAACCACATCACCCAGAACGAGGATGACACCGCCGGCGTGCTCGGCGGCTACCTGCTGGGCCAGGGCGTGCCGCCCTTCATGTTCGACCTGCCCGCCGCGCAGTGATGCCCCGGCCCGCGGGGCGCGCGTCGCGCGGGCCGCTTTCCCCCAACCCGAACAAGGAGAAGTCCATGGCTCTCGCGAGCGAGCGCATCGACGCCCTCGGCGACGAACTGCACGCGGCCTGGTGCGAGCGTGCCGCCATCCCGCCGCTGACCGGCCGCCATCCCGACATGACGATCGAGGAGGCCTACCGCATCCAGCGGCGCATGGTGTCGCACCGGATACGGCGCGGCGAACGGATCGTCGGCAAGAAGATCGGCGTCACCAGCCGCGCCGTGATGGACATGCTGGACGTGCGCCAGCCCGACTTCGGCGAGCTGCTCGATGGCATGGTCTGCGACGACGGCGGACAGGTTGCCGCGCAAGCCTTCCTGCAGCCGCGCGCGGAGGGCGAGATCGCCTTCGTGCTCGGCAAGGAACTGGCCGGCCCCGGCCTCACCGCCGCCGACGTGCTCGCCGCCACCGATGGCGTGATGGCCTGCATCGAGATCGTCGACTCGCGCATCCGCGACTGGAACATCCGCATCCAGGACACGGTGGCGGACAACGCTTCCTGCGGCGCCTTCGTGCTGGGCGACCGCCTGGCCGATCCGCGCGCGCTCGACCTGCGCACCTGCGGCATGGTGCTGGAGAAGAACGGCGAGGTCGCCGTCACCGGCGCGGGCGTGGCGACGCTGGGCTCGCCCGTCAATGCCGTCGCCTGGCTGGCCAATACCCTCGGGCGCCTCGGCGAAGCCCTGCCCGCGGGCTCGCTCATCCTCGCCGGCGCGCTCGGCGCCATGGTGCCCGTGCGGGCCGGCGACCACATGCGCGTAAGCCTGGGCGGCCTGGGCGGCTGCGCCATCCGCTTCGGCTAGCGCGCCACGCCCGCCACCCCTCGCCACCCCGAATGCACCCCTGATCCCATCCCGTGCCGCGCCCTGGCGAACGCCATGCGCGGCACCCATTCCGCCAAGGAGACAACATGACTGCACTGACCGAAGCCGGCACCAGCCGGTTCGCCGATATCCAGGAAGACGGCCTCGCCCTGCGCGTCCACTACAACGACGCCGGTACCGGCGAGGCGGTCGTGATGCTGCACGGCTCCGGGCCGGGCGCGTCCGGCTGGAGCAATTTCCACCGCAACGTCGAGGCCTTCGTCGCCGCCGGCTACCGCGTGATCCTGCCGGACTCGCCGGGCTGGAACAAGAGCGATCCGGTGGTCTGCGACAAGGGCTCGCGCGCCGACCTCAACGCCAGATCGCTGAAGGGCCTGCTGGATGTGCTGGACATCAAGCGCGCGCACCTGATCGGCAACTCGATGGGCGGCGGCAATGCGCTGGCCTTCGCGCTGCGCTACCCCGAACGCCTGGCCAAGCTGGTCATCATGGGCGGCGCCGGCGTGGGCCCCAGCCTGTTCCAGCCGATGCCGCTGGAAGGCATCAAGCACCTGTACGGCGTCTACCATTCGCCGACCATCGAGAACCTGCGGCGCATGCTGGATGTGTTCGTCTACGATCCCTCGACGCTGACCGAGGAGCTGATCCAGGGCCGCTTCGAGAACATGATGGCGCACCGCGAGCACCTGCAGAACTTCGTCGCCAGCGTCGCCGCCAATCCCGACTGGCTGCCGGACATGAGCGGCCGCCTGAAGGAAATCACCGCGCCCACGCTGATCACCTGGGGCCGCGACGACCGCTTCGTCCCGCTCGACAGCGGCCTGCGCATGCTGTGGGGCCTGCCCGACGCGCAGATGCACGTCTTCAGCCGCTGCGGGCACTGGGCGCAATGGGAGCACGCGGAGCACTTCAACCGGCTGGTGCTGGATTTCCTCGCCGAGTCAGCAAAGTGAGCAAGGCGCGGGCCTGAGGCCGCGCCAGCGACGCTGGCACGGTCAGGCACGCTGCCTTGCTTCCCGACACCGGGAGTCAGCGCGCCGCGGCGGGATCGCGCCCGGCTCTGCCGCTCGCGCAGCCGGCGCAGCAAGCCATCAAGCGGCGACCGCGAAGGTCATGCGGCCTCGCCCGCCGGCGGCGCCGCATGACACACGGCCTCGACGCGGTTGCCGGCGGGGTCGATCAGGAAGGCGGCGTAGTAATCGCGGTGGTAGTGCGGCCTCAAGCCGGGCTCGCCGTCAGAGCGGCCGCCGGCCGACAGCCCGGCCTGGAAGAAGGCATCCACCTGCGCGCGCGAAGGTGCCTTGAAGCACCAATGCCGCTTGCTGTCGCCGACCTCACCGGAACCCTGATAGACCGCCAGGAAGGTGGATGCCGTGTCGTCCGCGCTGCAGCGCTCGCCGTAGCCGACTGCGGCGGGCCGGTCATAGACCTTGCGCGCGCCCAGGGCATCCATGACGGCATCGTAGAAGGGCCGCGCCACCTCGATATCGGGAACGCTGATCGACACGTGGTCAAGCAGGTGCATTGTTCTTCTCCATGGGTCCTGTTGAACTCGCGCGAGTCTATACGAGATCGAGCTTTCGTGAGGGAGGGGTCCATCGTCCCGGACGGGAAGATGGACCTGGCACCGGCCGCCGCGAGATCGCCTGTGCCAACGGTAGAGCAGGCTTGTACGCGGCGCGACGCGGCGCTTCGTTCTATCCTTGATGGGCGGGCGTACCGGGCGCATTCTGCAGCCGGGCCCGCGCCATGGCGATCGGCAGGCCTGCCGTCACGGCTCCGGAAGCCGGGCGTGGATACGATGACGCGGCGACGCGGTAGCGATATGAACCGGGTTCACGCAAAAAGCGTGGTGTGCGGACTGATGCTTGCCTGCCTGTCGGCGGCTTGCGTATCGACGACGGGCGTCAAGGTCGAGCCGGAGCAGTTGGCGAACTTCATCCCGGGTTTCTCCACCCTGGATGACGTCACCGGCCAGCTCGGGACGCCCACGTCCCAGGCGACGCTGGGCGACGGCTCGACCGTGCTGGTCTACTCGTTTGCGACCGCCAAGCCTCACGCCGAGAGCCTGATTCCGCTCATCGGCCCGCTGTTTTCCGGCAACGACATCCAGTCGTCCACGGTCCTGTTCGAGTTCGACCAGAACGGGGTGCTCAGGAGCCAGCGCAAGTCAGGCTCCAGCGGGACTTCGGGCCTGACCGTACTGCCTCATCGTCGGGAGGGCCAGGACTAGGACGCATCGCCGATCCGCGGTGGCGAGCGGGGTGGCGAGGTGACGCGGGAGCCTGCCCTGCCCTGCCAAGCGAATGGGAAGACGGCCTTTCGTCCGGGAGCCATCCTGACGGCAGTGACGGCGTCAGGATGAACGGCCCACGGACGCGCCGGCATTCGGGAGGTCCTCCCCCCGGCAGCAGGTCATGGTGAAGCGGGGGCTCAGGATCCGCTGGCCGGGGCGATGTTCTGGTTCGCCCGGAACAGGTTCTGCGGGTCGTAGGTCTGCTTGATCTGCGCGAGCCTCGCGTAGTTCGGCCCGTAGGCCGCGCCGATGCGGCCGCCTTCCTCCTCGGTCAGGAAATTGACGTAGACGCTGCCGGAGGCGAACGGTTCGGTGACACGGAAGAAGTCGCGCGCCCAGGCGATGCAGGCCTGGTCTTCGTCGGGACGTTCCCAGCGGGCATGCACGTTCATCACGAAGCGGGCGTCGCGGTGGTGGTAGGCCATGGCGTCGGGCGCGACCCGGCTGGCCTGGCCGCCGATCAGGCCGATGAAGATGTCGGTCAGCGGCGACGGCAGGCGCGCGGCATAGTCGACCATGGCGTCGATGGCCTCATCCGGCAAGGTGGCGAAGTTGTGCGACTTCCAGTAGTTGCGCGCCCCGGGGCCGAGGAGCGGGTCAAACATCTTCTGCCACGCGGTGTAGGGCATCACGCCGACGTGGGCGCCCAACGGCGTGCCGAAGGCATGGACGGGCGCGAGCAGCGCTTGCCCCTGGGCCGGGTCGCCGGCGTAGAAGACCGGCAGCGCGAGGATGTCGGTGCCGTGCACGGACGACGGCAGGAACGGCAGCGGTGGCGCCTTGCGCAGCACCACCCAGACGCTCAGCTCATCGGGCATGGTGTCGACGAAGGCCCGGTACTTGCGCAGCACCGACTTGGCCTCGTCGGCGGGGAAGACGATCAGGCCGGCCAGCACGTCCGGCCCCACCGTGTGCAAGCGGAATTCGAACAGTGTCACCACGCCGAAATTGCCGCCGCCGCCACGGAGCGCCCAGAACAAGTCCGGATGTTCCTTTTGATTGGCAAGCAGGCGCTGGCCGTCTGCCGTCACCACGTCGCAGGAGACGAGGTTGTCGACGGTCATGCCGTACTTGCGCGAGAGCCAGCCGAAGCCGCCGCCCAGCGTCAGGCCGGCGACGCCGGTGGTGGAGTTGATGCCCAGCGGCGTGGCCAGGCCGACCGCCAGCGCCTCGTGGTCGAAGTCGCCCAGGGTGGCGCCCGGCTCGACGTAGGCGCGACGGGTGGCAAGGTTGATCTGCACGGACCGCATGCGCGAGAAGTCGATCACCAGTCCGTCGTCGCAGAGCGCGCTGCCGGCGATGTTGTGACCGCCGCCGCGCACGGCCAACTGCAGGCCGTTGTCGCGGGCGAAGTTCACCGCCGCCACCACGTCGGCCACGCCGGCGCACTGCACCATCAGCGCGGGGCGCTTGTCGCACATGGCGTTCCAGATCGTGCGCGCGGCGTCGTAGCCGGCATCGGTGGGGGTCAGGACGGCGCCGCGCAGGTTCTGACGCAGTGCGTCAACGCGGTCATTCGGAATCGCAGGCATAACAGCCCTCCTTGCTTCATACAGCGGCCGGACGCCGCCGGGCGGAGGAAGCCCGCCCGGATCCCTGGCCAGCATTGCCCGAGCCTTGTCACAATGCATGAAACGAGCCAACCGGCACCGCAGGCCGGTCGCACGGCGACGAGGCATCTGGGCGGTGCGCACAATGTCTCCTTCTGTTACAGCGCTGATCCGGCCTCATGTCGACGTCCCGGATCGCGCGCGAGGTGTGCCGTACCGTCCATCGCCGCGTCCCTCTTGACCAACAGCCGCTCTCCACCTTGAATCCAGGAAAATGGGGACAGCCACGGACTTCCTGAGGCGCGCGACCTGATCGTCTCGTTCCGTTTCGTTCGTCCCCGGAGAGAGGGGTGTATGCGCGGTCACACCGAGCTTGCCGCACCGCGCATGCCGCGCCGAGCCAATAGACCGGAACCACGGGAGACAGCGTCGGCGGCTGTCTCTGCTTGGTCAAAACCGTGAATTCGACGGCAACCCGACTCCGGGTCGACCGCGAACCTCGGTTCTTCCGGCAGCGCCCGTCAGTCATCGGCGATCCGTCTCGTCAACGCCGCCGTGCAGGCGCCGGTCGTCTTCCCTGCGGCGGGTCTGCGTCAGAAATGAAACGCCTCTTATGGCTTCGCTTCACGCCGCAGCGCCATGTCGATCATCGGCGCCCGGTACCCAGGTGGCATGCGGGATGCCGCATTCTCCCGTCGGGCGGATTGACGCCGAGGCATGGTCTTTGGGAGAGATGGAAAATGCGAATCTATCGACTGTTGCTTGCTGGCGTCGTTGCCTTGGGTGTCCTCCCTCCAGGGCAGGCAGACGGTGAGGTAACGGAAACGCGAACCGGCACGCACCTCATCACGCTAGGTACGCGCGGAGGGCCGATTCCCGCCAGGGACCGGGCGCAGTCGTCAAATCTGTGGATCGTCGACGGGACGTACTATCTTGTGGACGCCGGCGATGGCGTGCTGCGCCGGTTGACGCAGGCGGGAGCCAGTTTCCGCCAGATCGGGCAGGTATTCATCACGCACGGCCATGATGACCACACTGCGGGGTTGGGCACCCTCATGTCGGTTGCATGGGATTTTCAGCGCCACGATCCCATCGCCGTCTATGGCCCGCCCGGGACTGTCGCGCTGGTGAAAGGCGCCATTCAGTACTTTACGGTGAATGCGGAAATCCGCTGGGCCGAAGGCAGACGCACGCCGCTCGAGGATGTCTTCGTCGGCCATGATGTTGCGCCAGGGGTGGTCTACCAGGACAAGAACATCCAGGTAAGCGCTGTCGAGAACACGCACTTCCATATCCCGGAGGGCAGTCCATATTATGGCAAGTACAAATCCTATGCCTATCGCTTCCAGACACCCGACCGCGTCATCGTCTTTACTGGCGACACCGGTCCCAGCGACGCGGTGACCGAATTGGCAAGGAATGCCGATACCCTCGTCACGGAGGTCGGCTCCAGCGAAGACGTGAAGCAGGTGTTGATCCGGAACGGGACTTGGCAAAGCATGACCGCGCAACAACAAGCCGCGTTCATGCGGCATGAAGTCGAGGAGCATCTGACGCCGGATGAGGTCGGGAAAATGGCGGCGCGCGCTAAGGTCAGGACGGTGATATTGACCCACCTCTTGCCGACCGTCGACGAGCATGACGATTACGAGCGCTATGCGGCCGAGGTCAAGAAGTCCTTCTCCGGACAAGTGGTCGTTGCCAAGGACCTGATGGAGTTCTGACCTTCTCTGGCCGACGTGCGCGGACGGCTGCTTGCGGGAAGCCGGCTTAGCGCATGGGCCGACGCCTTGCGTCCCGCGCCGCCTGCGGTGGCACAATCCGGGTCTGCTTGGACTACTGGAGCGCTCGGCATGCGGATACTCGTTATCGAAGATGACGCCGGCATTGCGGCCAACCTCTACGATTATCTCGAACACACAGGCTACGAAGTCGACCTGGCGTCGAACGGCCTCGCCGGCCTGCAGCTGGCCTTGTCGCAGCCGTGGGATGCCATCCTGCTCGACCTCTCGCTGCCCGGCATGGATGGCCTGGCGCTGTGCCGCAAGCTGCGCGAGGAAGCGCGCCGGGATACGCCCGTGCTGATGCTGACCGCCAAGGATACCCTCGACGACAAGCTCAGCGGATTCACGCATGGCGCCGACGACTACCTGGTCAAGCCGTTCTCGCTGAAGGAAGTCGGCGCGCGCCTGGGCGCGCTGATCAAGCGCTACAAGGGCCAGGTCGCACAGGGCATCTTGTGCTGCGCGGACGTCCGCCTGGATCTGGCCACGTTGACGGTCATGCGTGCCGGCCGTCAGCTCAAGCTGCCGCCGAAATGCCTGCAGCTGTTGCGTATCCTGATGCAGTCGCCGGCTCGCGTCTTCAGCCGGGTCGAACTCGAGACACAGGTGTGGGGCGAAGCACTTGGCGACAGCGATACGCTGCGGGCGCACGTCTACACGCTGCGCCGTGCGCTGACCGCCCCCGGCGAAACGAACCTCATCGAAACCGTGCACGGCCTGGGATACCGGTTCGTCGCAGGCCGTGCCGATGCGGAATAGCCTGCGCTTCAAGGTCGCGCTCGCCTTCTCGGCGGTGACGATCCTGCTGCTGATCGCCCAGGCGCTTGGCGTCAAGACGCTGGCGGAGGCACAGGAGGAGCGTCTGATCGACGCGCTGATCCAGGAGGACATCGGCAACCTGCTGCAGTCGTACCGCAGCGATCCGGCCCTGCTGCCGCCCTTCGATCGGCACATGAATGGCTATGTGTCGGGCGGCGCCCGGCAGCCGGTCGTGTTGCCGGCAGCGGTGAAGGATCTTCCGCTCGGCACGCATGAGATCCTCGTCGGCGGCCAGGAAATCCACGTTGCGGTCGCCCCGTTCGGCAACGCACGCTTGTACCGGGTCTACGATTTCGGCGCCTACGAGCAGCGCTTCAAGCAAGTCATCAACGCCCTCATGGCAGGCACCGGCGTCTTCGCCCTGCTGACGATCTGGCTTGCTTATGCCCTATCGGGCCTGCTGGTGCGTCAGGTGGGGGGGCTGGCCCGCCAGGTCAAGGCGCTCCGCCTTGGCGATGCGGCGTCGGTCAACCCCGGCCGGTATGACGAAGCCGAGGTGGCCGAACTGGCGAGCGCGTTCAATGCCTACCACCAGCGCATGTCCAGCATGGTGGAGCGCGAGAAGTCATTTACCGGGAACGTCAGCCATGAACTGCGCACCCCGCTGACCATCGTCAAGACCGGCTGCGAACTGCTCGATCAGGACGATTCGATCCGCGGCAAGTCCCGCGTACGGTTGCAGCAGATCGAACGCGCGGCCGACACGATGCGCGAGGTGATCGAAGCCCTGCTGATGCTGGCAAGAGAAGCGTCGGCCGAGCACCAGGAACCTGTGAATATGGCGGACATGGCCCGGACGGCGCTGGCGCCGTTCGCTGACAGCCTGGCCGCCAAAGATGTCGAAGCAATGGTCGACATCGATCCTGGCCAGCATGTCACGGCGAATCGTCCAGCCCTTGCCATCGTGCTCTCGAACCTGGTCGACAATGCGGTGCGCCATACGGCACAGGGCCACATCCGCTTCAGCTATGAGGACGGCAGGCTGGCGCTCGAGGATACCGGCGCGGGCATCTCCCCGCAGGCCTTGCCACATGTGTTCGAGCGCCTCTACCAGGCTGGGCCGGAAGAAGCCCGGGCAAGCGGTTGCGGCATTGGACTGGCGATCGTGAAACGGATCTGCGACCAGTATGGCTGGGCGATCGAACTGGACAGCGAACTCGGCCGTGGTACGCGCGCGTCACTTCGTTTCGCGCCCACCCCAGCATCGGACGCGTCTTGACAGAATCTTCACAACCGCTTGCTTAGCATGGGGCCAAGTGCCGCCGTGTCGGCGGCGCACCGATCGGATCGTGCCGCCTGCACGCCTGCACGCCTGCACGCCTGCACGCCTGCACGCCTGCACGCCTGCTGTTCGCCGGTCGCCTGCCCCATGTGTTGTGTCGACGAAACCTAACGAAACCCGTCCAGCGAAGTCGGATGACGCCGACGTCGCGGTGCGCTGCCGAGGCCTGAAGAAGGCTTTCGGCTCAGGCGATGCCCTGGCGCCAGCCCTGCGTGGCATCGACCTCGATATCCGCTACGGCGAACTGCTGATGCTGGTCGGCCCTTCCGGCAGCGGCAAGACCACGCTGCTGTCGATCATTGCCGGCATGCTCGATCGGGACGCCGGGCAATGCCTGGTCCTCGACCATGATTTCCAGCAGCTCGGCCCGGATGAGCGCGCACGCTTGCGAGGGGAGTCCATCGGGTTCGTGTTCCAGGCATTCAATCTGCTACGGACGCTCACGGTCGCCGAGAATGTTGCGGTGCCGCTGTTGATCCGGGGTACGCTGCGCAAGGAGGCCGTTGCCAAGGCGGAAGCCATGCTGGCAGCCGTCGGCTTGGATGAACGTGCGAATGCGCTGCCTGCACAGTTGAGCGGAGGCCAGCAACAGCGCGTCGCGATCGCCCGCGCGCTGATCCATGAGCCCAGGCTGATCGTCTGCGATGAGCCGACCAGCAATCTCGACCACGCTACCGGGCACCACGTCATGGCCTTGCTCCAGCATGAAGCAAGACGGCCCGGGCGCTCCCTCATCGTCGTCACGCACGACAACCGCATATTCGAGTTTGCCGACCGCATCGCGTACCTGGACGACGGCATGATCGTCAGTGTCGATGGCCCGGCGCTACCAGGAGCGTTGCAATGATCCGCAGGCACCTGCTGCCGGTACTCGCCGTGGCGGGGGTGATCGTCACGGTCATCGCCGTCGTCGTCGACAGCCGCCCGGCGGTCCCCAACGGTCCGGCAGTACCGCCTGCCAGGGCACCGTTTGCCACCCAGGTGGCGGGGACCGGCGTCATCGAGGCGAACGGTGGCAACATCGACGTCGGCACGCCTGTGCCCGGCATCGTTACCGACATCTATGTCAAATGGGGCGACCGTGTGAAGGCGGGTGACCGGCTCTTCAAGCTCGACGATCGCGATCTGCAAGCGCAGCTGCTCCCGGCGCTGGCCACGGAGAAGGAGGCGGCGGCAAGGGCCGCGCAGGCCAGCGGGCTGCTCAGGCTGGCCGAGAGTGTTCCGGATCCGCGCGCCATCAGCGTGGAGGAGCTGAGCAACCGCCGCTCGGCCGTGGCGATCAGCGCAGCCGTTCTCGCCGGGGCCAGGGCCCGGATCGCACAGATCCGGCTGGACATCGAGCGCCGGACGGTCTGCGCACTGACGCCGGGAAAGGTCCTGCAAGTCAACGTGCGGCCGGGCGAGTTCGCCCAGGACGCAGCGCCGGCCGCGCCCCTGATCGTGCTCGGCGACGACACCCGGCTCTATCTGCGCGTGGACATCGACGAGTTCGATGCGGGGCGGGTCCGGCCGGATGCGCCGGCGCAAGCCTTCGTCCGGGGCAATCCCGGCCTGCACACCGCGCTGCGGTTCGAACGAATCGAGCCATACGTCGTGCCTAAGACCACGCTGACCGGCCGCAGCACGGAGCGGACCGACGCGCGCGTGCTGCAGGTCATCTACAGCTTTGACCCGGCCTCGCTGCCGGGCACCTATGTCGGCCAGCAGGTCGATGTGTTCATCCAGGCGTCCGGGACGGCGTCTCCGGGGGCGCCGGCATCATGATGGCCAGGCACCGCCGCTGCCTTCCCGCGATGTTGTGCGCGGCCCTGTCCGCCTGCGCGGTGACGGCCGTGCCCACGCCGCCGGCGCCGGCCATGCCGGCACACTGGCACGAGGCGCCCGATAGCCACGCGTCGGCCACGCAGGCCGATGCGGCCTGGTGGACCACGTTCCACGACCAGGAGCTCGACCACCTGATCGAGCGCGCCCGGCAGTCCAACGTGGATCTCCAGCTCGCCCAGGCACGGTTGCGCGAGGCGCGTGCCAGGCGCACGATCGCAGGCGCCGCGCGGCTCCCGTCCATCGGCGCCGCAGCCTCCATGCGGCGCGAACAGGACAGCGAGAACGCACCGAACCCGCTGCTCGTGAAACGGGATGGCGAGATCGAGTCACCGGGCCAGCCGGAGAACCTGTTCCAGGCCGGCTTCGATGCGAAGTGGGAACTCGACCTGTTCGGCGCCACGCGCCGGGCCACCGAGGCGGCGCAGGCCGATCTCGATGCTGCTGCCTATGACCGTGGCGCCCTGCTTCTCTCGTTGCTCGCGGAAGTGTCGAGAAACTACATCGAGCTGCGCGGCATCGAGGCACAACGAGGTATCGCCCGCGCGAGCCTGGCAAGCCAGCAGGAGACGCTGGCGCTCATCCGCGCGCGTCGCGCCGGCGGCCTGGCCGCGGACCTCGACGCTGCCCGCGCCGAGGCTCAGGTCGAACGCACAGCCGCCCGGTTGCCCACGCTCGATATGGCGTACAAGAAGGCACTCTATCGCCTGGACGTGCTGGTCGGCGAGCCGCCCGGTACGTTGGCGGACGAGTTGCGCACGGAACGGCCGCTGGCCGCCCCGCCAGCCCTGCCAGCGCTGGGCCTGCCCTCGGACCTGCTGCGCCAGCGCCCCGACATCCGCAGTGCTGAACGCGCAGTGGCTGCAGCCGGCGCGCGGCTGGGGATGGCCAAGGCGGACCTCTATCCCAGGTTCACGCTGCTCGGCACGGTGGGGCTCGCCAGTGTGGCGGCAGGCAATCTCTTTTCCGGCGCCAGCGTGCTGTGGTCGGTCGGCCCGTCGATCACCTGGCCCATCCTGCGAGGGGGACAGGTGGTCGCCACCATCGAGGTGCGCGACGCCCAGCAGCAGCAGGCGCTGATCGTGTACCGCCGCGCGATCCTGCAAGGCATGGAGGATGCGGAGAACGCGATGGCCGGATACCGGCACGAGCAAGCGCGCCGGGCGGCTCTCGCCAGGACCGTCGACATGGAAGGACAAGCCGCCGCATTCGCCCAAGGGCGGTATCTGGGCGGCCTGGCCGACTTTCGCGAGGTGCTCGACGCGCAGCGCGCTCTCTTCCAGGCGCAAAGCGATCTGGCGTTAAGCGACACAGCCGTATCGCTCAGCCTGGTTGCCTTGTACAAGGCGCTTGGGGGCGGCTGGAACATGGACCCGCAAGGCGCGGGAGCGGCGCGACCGCTGGACCAGGGAGGCGAGCCGAGGTGATCTACATTGCCGTCAGGATGCTGCTGGGAGATCGGGCCAAGTATGCCGGGCTGATTGCCGGCATCACGTTCACATCGTTCCTGGTCACCTTCGCCGCCTCGTATTTCACGGGCTTCATGACGCAGGGCTTCGCGCTCATCAGCGAGAACGGCGCGGCCGACGTCTGGGTGATGGAGCCGGCGGTGGAAGCCGTGGAGCAGACGACCAATATGTCCTGGGTGGCACTGGACCGCGTGCGCAGCGTGCAGGGCGTGGCGTCAGCGGTGCCGCTGGTTGTGGGTACGGTTCAGGCGCGCCTGCCGGGCGGACGGGTCCAGCCCTTCCAGGTCATCGGTGTCGACGATGCCTCACTGCCCGGCATTCCACCCCTGCGCGACGGCCTCTCGCCCATGGCGCTGCGCGCGCCGGACGCGGTGGTCGTCGATGCCGGCGGCACGACCGACAAACTGGAGACCCCCGTCGACAAGGCAGACCAATGGCCGTTCGCCCACCCCCATCTTCAAGCGCCGGCACGGGAACTCGCCGCGGGGGACGAACTGCTCGTCAACGACCGCCGTGTGCTGGTGGCAGGACGCTCCGACGGCCTGCCAAGGTATCCGCCCCGGCCATTGTTCTACACCACGCTGAGCCATGCCTTGCGCATCCTGCCTCCCGAGCGGCGGCAGCTTACGTTCGTCCTCGTGCGGGCGGCCAACGGCGTCGCGGCCCGGGGACTAGCGACACGCATCGAGGCGCAGACCGGCCTGCGGGCGCAGTCCTCGGCGGACTTCAAGGCCAGTACCGTGCGCTGGATCCTGGCCAACTCGGAAGACGTCGGCGACATCGCCGCCATGCTCACCTTGGCGATGTCGGTAGGCTTCGGCGTGACCGGCATCATGCTCTACATGTTTACCCAGGAGAATCTGCGCCAGTACGCTGTACTCAGCGCGATGGGCACGACGGCTCGGACGTTGCTCTCGATGATCTTCGCGCAGGCGGGACTGTGCGCATTGATCGGTACCGGTCTGGGCATCGGCCTCTGCAGCATGCTCGGCAGCCTCGCGGCCAATGCTGGCTTCCCCTTCCGCATCATGTGGTTCACGCCGCTGTTCGGCGCCCTGATGGTGCTCGTGGTCAGCCTCGTCGCGGCGGCACTCAGTGCGCGAACGGTGTTGAAACTGCAGCCCATGGTGGTCTTCTCGGGGCGCTGAGTGCCGGATTCCGGGCGCGGTGGCGGCAAGGGAAGAACCGCCCCACCGGGTCACCGCCACGGCTCCGGGACACAAGCGCGGCGCGGGCGGCCATTCGCCACTGGCTCACGACCGTCCAGCTCGCTCGCGAGGATTGGGCGCGATTCGCAATGATGCCCGGCGGCAGCTCGCGCGTGTCGGAGGTGCGCCGGAACCCGGCTGTCAGATGCGGATCTGCCCTGCGGGTTCACGGCGGCGAAAGCGTTCAGTCGTCATCGTCGTCGTGCCAGTGACGCCGTTCGCGCTGGCGCTCCCGCCATTCGTGCTCCCTCCACCGCTGCTCGCGCCACTGGCGCTCTCTCCAAGCGCGAGCCTGCCACGCGTCATCGTAGTAGGCCGGAGCCGCGACGACGGGCGCCGGTTGGACGATGACCGGGGCCGGTTCGTAGTATTCGGGCGGCGGGGCGACAAATACTGGCGCCGGCAAGCCGATGCCGATGCCGACATCCACCCGCGCCTCAGCCATGTTGGAGCCCAGCGCCGTAACGCCGACCAGAAGCACAAGTGCTGCAGCCTTCCGCATGATTTCTCTCCTTTCGTCTCTTGCAGAGACTTTAGGTGAGCACGGCTCGGCCGTGTATTAGCGAATCCGCACAGCGGTGACTTTCTGTAACGCGACGTCGTGGTGCCAGTTGCGCGGCCGGCTGGGCGCGCCGGCACGGCCGGGCTCCTGCAGTCGAAGCGAGCCCGGAATAGGGGCTTGCGAGGGCTTGCGAGGGCTCGCGACGTCCTCGCGTCCAGATAGCGGCGCAGATAAGTGGTTGCATCGATACCAGGACGAGAATGCCCGGGGAAAAACGCATGGCTGGATTTGCGACTAGACTTAATCAAAAGACAAAGTTCATGGCCACTGACAAGTGGTGAAAGGAGTTCAAACGCGAGCGAAATGGTCTGGGCGACCCTTTCTTGCCGGCAGCAGCCGAAATCCCTGGGGAAGTGTCGGTTACGAATCAAGGATTCGCGCTTGATGGCGGGTCGAGCAGCGTGGAATGGGTGCCAAGGCGGATTACCGGATTACCGGCTTACTTTGGATGCCGGCCGCATGACTGCAGGTTGAAGCCAATTCAACGCGTGCCGCATCGGCAACATTGATGACGGGATTCACTTGATATGGCAGGGGGTAAGCCATGAGCACGATTCGCACTGTCGCGATGGCTGCTTCGGCGCTGATTTCTATAACGGGATGCACCGGAACTCCAACTGCGACCTACTACGACGACATCTATACCTTCGGATATGATTCCGGGATTCCCGGAAATACTGAAATCGCCGGGTATGATTCCGCAATCCCAGGGGATGCCTACACCTATTATGGATATCCGGACTGCAGGTATCCATATGACGGATACGATTATTATTACCTCCATTGCGGATACCCCTATTACCCCGGGTATTACTATGGCGCCGCCACCTTCCTCGATTCCGTGTTCATTGTGGACTTCCATCGCGCGCGGCATCACCGGTTTCATCACGGATTCCCGGACCGTGGCACGGGCTTCGCCAGCAGTCCGGGCATGAACCCGGGTGGCAGGCCGGGTAGGGTTCCTGGCGGCGGTCAGGCAATGCGCCCCGGTGGCGGTTCCGGCATGGGTTCCGGTCGCGGCAGTCCGGGCATGTTCAGTCGAAACAGTCGGCCCATGGAAATCGGTTCTGGTCCGAGCATGGTTCATGCGGGCCGTCCGGAGACGTTCGCCGGCCATGGTCAGGCCATGGTCCCTGGTAGCAGTTCAGCCGTGGTCCACGTGGGTGGTCCGGTTGCGTTCCCCGACCGTGGTCGGACTCCATCCCCCGGTGGCGGTTCGGCGATGAGTCGTGGCAATGTTGCAGGTATCGGCCACGGTGGCGGTGGCGGTGGCGGTGGCGGTCGAGGTATGGCACGCGGCGGATTCGGTGGGATGTCCAATGGAGGCGGCCATTAGCCCTCTGAACCGTGCCGGACGTCGAACCGTTGGAACGCCTGAAGATCCTGGTCCGCGTGCTCACCTCCAGCGCCGGCAGCCGACCCAACGGATGACGCCATCACCTGATCCGGAAGGGATGACCGCCACGTCGTCGTGGGTCGCGACCACGTCGATCAGCTCGTCCTCCAGCGTGGAATTGCTGTAGATGGTGGCGTGGGTGGGCGCATGCATCGCGATGGTTGTCGCCACGCCTTGCAGCGAGAGTTCAGGCGCCCGTGTTCCCCTGGCGCCGCAGCACGGCATGCGTGGCCTTTTCCGACGCCACGAACTCAACGCATCCGTAGCCCAGCGCCCGCAAGTCGACCCCTTCGAGCAGCGATTCTCCCCGGCCGAGCAGGACCGGCGCGATCGCGATGTGCAGTTCATCAATGAGGCCCTCGCGCAGATACTGCCGGATCGTGTCCGGCCCGCCGCCGATCCGCACATCCATGCCGGCCGCGGCCTCGCGTGCGCGGTCCAGCGCTGCGCGGATGCCTTCCGTGATGAAGTGGAACGTCGTGCCGCCCTCCATCTCGATGGAAGGACGAGCATGATGGGTCAAGACGAAGACCGGCACGTGATACGGTGGACGATCTCCCCACCAGCCTTTCCAGCTGGTGTCCGGCCAGTCCCCGCGAACGGGTCCGAACATATTCCTTCCAAGAATCCAGGCCCCGACATCCTGGAAGCCACGGGCGGCGAAATCATCGTCGATCCCGGTCGTACCGCCGTCCTTGCCGAACAAGATCCGCTGGAATGTGCGTGTCGGGACCAGCCACTGGTGCAGTTCGGTCCCGCCAATGCCGAGCGGATGGTCGATGTCCTGATCCGGACCGGCCCCGTAGCCGTCGAGCGAGAGGGTGAAGCCGTCAACGCGAACGCGTGCCATCGTTTGCCTCCGTCTGGACGCCTGACAGGTGGTCGACGGACGCCGGCGTCCGGTCATGCGTGTTGCCAGCAGGGAAAGGTCGTGCCGCGCGCAGGCTTCTGGCTTCCCGGCGAGTCCCCTCCGAGCCGTCTCGATACTACTGTAGTTGCTGGAATGCTCGATGGGGACGGCCATTCGTCACATGACGCTCGCCACGGCTTGATCAGGATGCGCGGCATTCCCCGCCCGTCAGGGCGGGGAAGGATCGCGCGACGGTGATGCGCGCAGCCTTTCCCCGGAGCTCCTTGATGAACCTTTTTGCTTCTTTGCCGAATTCCGGGGCGGGGTGCACGTCTCGAAACGACCAGCTGAAGCCACGGACAGGGGGCTCCATCCGCCCCGCTGCCCCGCTGCCCCGCAGGGCCACCTAGAACTTCAATATCTCCCCGGCCGAATCCAGGATCCGGGCGGAAGACCGCTGGGCACCGCGCACGATGCGGTTCACGTCGTACGCCAGCAGACGTCCGTGCCGTTTGATCAGTCGCCCGTCGACCAGCACGGTGTCGACATTGCTGGTGGTGCCGCTCTGCACAATGGCCGTTTCGATATTGCCGATCGGCCAGATGTTCAGGTCCTTGGCCCGCACCAGGATGATGTCCGCGCGCTTGCCCTCGGTAATGGATCCGGTAATGTCGCCGATCCCCATGGCAACGGCCCCGTTGATCGTCGCCATTTCGATCACCTCTTGCACGCTGATGGCAGACGCCCGCTCGCTTGGCGTGCCGGCCCATGGCACCCCGAGATTCCAGGTGAAACGCATCATTTCGAACATATCCGGCGGGGCGATCGAGGTCGCGTCGCTGGACAATGAAATGGTCAACCCGGCGGCGCGCATCGCGAACAGGGCGGCGCGGGCATCGCCCGTGCTGCTGAGCCGGAGTTCGGAATGTGTCGCGAACGAAAGCGGCGTCTTCGTACGTGCCATCGCCGCCAGGTCTTCGGTGGTCGCGGGGATGTAGTGCGCGATCATGAAATCCGGGCCGAGGTAGCCCCGCCTCTCGTAGTCGACGGCATCGACGTTGTTGGGGGACTCCTGCGGTGCATGGATGGCTACGGGAAGTCCGCTCGCCTTGACGAATTTCATTTCCTCGTGGAAGACCGCATCGGTACTTTGCTGCGGGCCGCGCAGGTTCAGTCCCAGATGAACCAGTCCGTCGAACGGGGAATCGGCACCGAACCATTCGCGCCGGACGCGCGCAAGATCGTGGTATCGGTTGACCTCGTCGACCGGTAGCTTGTCGATGTGCCCATATGAGTAACGTGCGCGCAGCAGCGAGTGTTGGTGCGCGCGCAGCTCGGCGTCTGCGTGGGCCGGAGAGCGGGTATTGTGCGACCAGTTGTGCACGGTGGTGGTCCCGCCGTTCACCAGTTCGGCGCACGCGAGAAGTACGCTGTTATAGAAGTCCTCGGGCGTGTACAGGCCTGACGTGGCGCTCTTGGCGGGGTAGTAGGAAAAGCCACCGTTGCGCGCGGTGAAGCTGCGTCCGATCGCGCTCCACATGTGGTAGTGCGAGTTGACGAAGCCGGGCATCACGATCATGTCGGTAGCATCGATCAACTGCGCACCTGGCACGCTCAATCCCCGGCCGATCCGTTCGATCACACCGTTCCGGATCAAGATGTCCGCCCGTGGCAGGACGCCCTGGTTCCGGTCTACCGTGATGACCATCCCATTCTTGATCAGGTAGGTGCCGCGACGGACCGCAGGCGCCGCCGATGGCGTGCCCGCCCGCGCCGGAGCGGCGAGCGAGGGTATCCCGGTGCTTGCCAGGGCGATCATTGCGCCCGCGGCCTTGGTGAATGCTCTTCTGGTGGTTCTCATATTGGTTTCCCGGTTCGACGCGGATGACAGGAGAGTCGGTGTTGTCAATGCGACTTGATAAAGAAGGCAATGGTCATGGCCAGCCCCGTCAGGACCACGAAGCCGCGCACCACGGCCGGCGGCAATCGCCGCGCCATCGCGCCGCCGAAATACCCGCCGGCGGTGGCGCCGGCAGCCATCCATAGGGCGTGCGTCCAGGCGATGGCACCGCTCGCCGCATAGATGGCGACGGCCATCAGCGTCAGGATCACGGAGACGAAGTTCTTGATGCCATTCATCCGGCTCAAGTCGGTATGCCCGAGCGCGCTGAGAGCCGCCAGCAGCAAGATGCCGAGACCGCCGTTGAAATAGCCGCCATAGATCGCGATCGCAACGATGCCGATGTCCGCGCCCCGGTCGCGCCGGGCATCCGCCGCGGGGCGCCCTCGGCGCAGGAGCCTTGGCCCGCAGGCAAAGAGAAGGGTCGCGGCCAGCAGCAGCCAAGGCACGATGCGGCCGAAGGCGCTGTTCGATGTCGACAACAGCAAGGCCGCGCCTGCCGCCCCGCCCAGCACTGACAACACCCCCATGCGAAGCAGCGAGGGCGACATCGGCCCGGACAGTTCCTTGCGCAGGGCCCAGGCACCCGCCACGTAGCCGGGCAGGAGCGCGGCAGTCCCCGTGGCATTGGCAGATACCAGCGGCACGCCGACCATCGCCAAGGCCGGCAGCGTCAGGAAGCTGCCGCCGCCTGCCACGGCATTCAGCGTGCCGGCCAGGGTCGCGGCGCCTCCGAGCAATACCCAATCCGCCGGCGTCATGGCTGGCGCACGCGCAGAGACATGCGATCGGTCCGCAGAGACATGGCGAGAGCGATCCCGACCACCGATAGCAAGGTGATCTGCAGGAAGCCGGCCGCGCTCCAGCCAAAGCGTGCCGCGATGCCGCCGATGATGTAACCCGCGAATGCGCCGGCGCCGTAGAGTGTGGTCACGAAGACACCGGTCGCGCGGTTCGTCAGCGAGGCGCGCACGGACTTGATGTGGTATCCGGCCAGGTTCACGTACAGCACGCCACTCACCACCAGCCCCCAGGCAAAGGACAGCACCGATTGGACCAGCATGCCCGTCGGCCCCGAGAACAGGAGGACGCCGAGCAAGCCGGCCCCCGCGAAGCTCAGCGACAGCACCAGTTTGGGATGAAAGCGGTCGCCGAGCCAGCCGCCGAAGATGGAGGCGAACACCCCGCCTCCGAAAATGCTCATGACCCGGCCGGTGTCGGCGGGCGTGTAGTGCAGATGCTCACGCAGATAGGTGGGATACATGCCGAGGTAGCCATAGATGCACAGTCCGCCGATGACGCTCATCCCGGTCAGCAGTACCGTGTTCCGGTTCCACATCGTCGTGGCACCGCGGGTGTCGATGCGGGTGTCGATGGTGCCGGCCTTCTCGGTCATGCGCTGGCTCACGGCCACCGCGATCAACGCCATCGCGGCAAATCCGGCCAGGCCGAACACGATCAGCGGCAAGCGCCAGTTGCGCTCGAAGCCGATCAGGTGCCCGCCGAGCAGCGGCCCCACGATGGCGCCGACACCGAAGGAGAAGTTGATGGCACCGACCGCAGTCGCGCGGAAGCGCGCGAAATAGCTCGCCGCGATGGCGATCACCACGGTCAGTTGCATCGCCTCGCCGATACCGGTGGCAGCGCGGTACACGATCATGTCGCCGAAGCCGCTCGAATAGGCAGTCAGCAGCGTGGCCAGCGAAAAGACCGCGATACCGAGCTGCAGCACGGCCTTGCGCGACCAGCGCGCCAGCAGGTATCCCGTCGGCACCCCCGCCAGCGCCATGCCGAGCGTGAAGATGGTCGAGAGCAGGCCGGTGTCGGCGAGGCCGAAGCCGAACTCCCTGCGCACATCCGCGGCGATCAGCGGAAAGATCTGCCGGTCCATCGCATTGAGCGCGTAAGAGGCGAGCAGCACGAGAAACATGCCGATCTCCAGGGCTGTGACGGGCGTTTCGCTGCGCCCCTCACCGGGCAGCGGATTGGCCGATGTCGCGGAATTCACTTGGTGTCTCCTTCTCGTCAAGCGAGATTGTTCTGGATTGCCCGGACTCAGGCCGGGCTCAGGCCGGACTCGGGCGGCTATCGGTCGATTCGCGCTGCCTTGTACCAATCGAGGATCTGCTCCCCGGTCAGGAAGGCGACGTCCTCGCGTGCCCGGATGTGTGCCAGCGCCTCCCGGAAGTAGCGCAGGCGGTGTGGCGCACCCATGATGTACGGATGCACGACCAGTGCCATCACGCGGGCCGAGTGCTTCGCGTCGGCGTAGAGCTGCTCGAACTGATCGATCGCGCGGTCGCGATACTCGCTGGCCTTGTGATGCTGGATCAGCATCATCGCCACGTCATTGCACTCCTGCGTATAGGGCACGTTCACGATGCGGCCACCATCGCGCGTCTTCAGCTCCACGGGCTGGTCGTCGAGCACCCAGTCGCAGACATACTCGTAGCCTTGCTCTGCCAGGATGTCCGGCGTGTGCCAGGTTTCCGTGAGTCCCGGACCAAGCCAGCCGCGCGGGCGCTTGCCGGTATAGGCACGGATCGCTTCGGTGGTCTTCGCGATGTCGATCGTTTCGTCGGGCACCTTCTGCATATTGCGCTGCCCGAAGCCATGGCCGATGAACTCCCAGTTGCGCGCCTTGGCCGCCCTGGCGATCGGCTCGTACGCCTGGATGGCCGAGCCATTGATGGCCAGCGTCGCGCCGATCCCCAGTTCGTCGATGACGTCCAGCATGCGCCAGAAGCCGACGCGGTTGCCGTACTCGTGCCAGGCCCAGTTCGGGATATCGGGCATCGGAGAGCCACCGGCGGGAGGCGTCAGCACCGTGCGCGGCATGGTCTCGTTGATATCCCACTCCTCGACATTGACAATCACCCAGACAGCCAGGCGCTTGCCGCCCGGCAACGCCAAGGCGGGACGCTCTGAAATGGCTGAATACGAAATGCGCTCAAGCGGCTTCATGGTGTGCTCCTGGTGTGCTCCGTTGGCTGGGGACTCAGACAATCTCGACCTGCAAGGGGGCGAGTCCTTCGATGCGTCCGCTGAGCCTGTCACCGCGCTGCACCGCGCCGACGCCTTCCGGTGTGCCCGTGAAGATCAGGTCGCCCGGAAGCAGCCGGTATTGCCTGGACAGCTCGCTGACGATCTCGTGGACGTTCCAGATCATCTTTTCGAGCAGGGAGTTCTGTCGCACCGTCCCGTTCACCGCAAGGCTGAGTGTCCCCGAACGGAGATGGCCGACCTGCGCCGCGGGATGGATGGGGCCGCACGGCGCCGAATGGTCGAACGACTTCCCCAGCTCCCACGGCAGGCCGCGCTTATTGCATTCGCGCTGGCGGTCCCGCCGTGTCATATCCAGGCCCGCGGCGTAGCCGAAGACATGGTCCAGCGCCGCGTCGGGCGATACGTTCACCGCTTCGCTGCCGATGGCGATCACCAGCTCGAACTCGAACTGAAAATCGTCGGTGAACGTGGGATAAGGGACACGCCCATCCGTGACAATGGCATCGGCCGGTTTCTGGAAGAAGAATGGCGGGTCGCGCTCGTCGCCCTCTCCCATCTCCCGGATATGGGCAAGATAATTGCGTCCCACGCAATAGATGCGCCGCACCTGGAAGCGTTGGTCACTGCCGACAATATCCAGGAAGGTCGGGGTAACGCGCGGGAGTCCGGTCGACTGCGCGATGTTGTCTGCACTGGCACTAGGCATAGGGATTGTCTCTTAGTAAGATGTTCTGACGGAGTGGCTGGTCCGCTGAATCATTGAAATGGGAGCTGAAGGACATGTCTTGCGGGAATCAGCGCCAGGCGCAAAGCGCAGCCATAGCCCGGCTATGGCGAGCATTTGCAACGACGCGATGAGCCCGCATGGCATGTCAGGCACCGACCGATTTCAGTGATTCGGTGGACTAGAGTTTAGAGTTGAGGTCATCCGCTCTCAATGCACAGGTTTGCGAAAAGATGTGCAATCCTTGCGATCCTTTGTCCGGCGGTTTCCCCATGCACCAGGCGCATCCCTCGAACGACCCGCTGCCCCCCCTGCACCACAGCGGCGAAAAGCGCGCGGCCATCCGGAACTACACCATGGCCACCCGGGCGCAGAGCGCCTATTTCGGTATCCACAACCAGAGCAATTGCCTGCCCAATCCGGTAGCGCACCGTCACGAATACTTCCAGATCTACGTCAACCTGCGAGGCGAGACGACCCACTACATCGGGGACCAGCAGCGATCGATTCGCCCCGGCACGGTCAGCTTCGTGCTGCCGTTCGTGGTTCACTACATTCCAAATCAGGCGGACGGCCAGTTCTACGTCATCAACATCAGCAAGGAATACCTGCTGCCGTCGCTTGATCTTGACGTTTTCGCCTTATCGGATGTGCCACTCGCACACGCACCGGAACTCGCCCCCTTCCGCTTCCAGCATTGCCTGGATTTCCAGTTCGATGAGCTGGACACGCAGTCCCTGCAGGCGCTTTGCGAGCGCATGGCACTCGAGGCGCAGCAATCGTCGAGCGACGACACGGCCAGCAGCCTGCTGATCCGCAGCCACCTGCTCAACCTGATCGGCATGGTATGGCGACGCCATGGCGACAAGATCCGTGCTTGCGAGGCCAACGGCCGGCATCTGCAGCCGTACAAGCAATCCGTGCTTCGCTGCATGCGCTATATCACGGACAACCTCGCCGGGGAGTTGACCCTGGGCGATGCAGCCCAGGTCAGCCATGTGTCCGCCACCCATCTGGCCCACCTGCTGAAGAATGAAACCGGGAAGACCTTTCTGGAACTGGTGACGGAAAGACGCATTGAGCGGGCGAAGAGCCTGCTGGTTTTCACATCCGCCTCCGCCGCAGAAATCGGGCAAAGCACGGGGTTCGGCGAGCCGAATAACTTTGCCAGGCGCTTCCGTCAGATCGTAGGGTCGACGCCATTGGCTTTTCGACGCCAATTCCAGAACGTCGGCGCGCGCACCTGGGTTGAGTAGCCCCCGGCAGGCGACTGCCGGGCTGCCTGGGGAGCCGTGCAGCATCCCGCGGACACAGCTTAAGCTCCTGCCCCGGCCTGCCGATATCCAGATGCCGGAATTTCCGCTTATCGTGATCGGCATGGAATACCGGCAACCATCACGCTTTGCAAGCCGTCATTGACGCTGCTTGCATGCGCCCCATGCATTTCGACAATGCCTTAGCCGGACGCCATGACATTCACCAAGACAGATATCGCTCTCGCCGAGGTCTATTTCCCCATCCTCGTAGACTGCGCCATCAGGCGCCAGACCATCACGTACAAGAACCTCGTCGGGCAGGCCCAGGGCCGACACCCTTCGCTGATCGAGGTACAGAACGCCATACCCGTCTCGACGGGCAGGCGGCTCGACGTGGTCAAGTACTTCTGCGAAACGCTCGGCTTGCCGGACCTGGCCGGCCTCGTGGTGAACGGACAAACGGACGAACCCGGTGGCCGATACGATAAGCGGCACATCGCCGTCGAAGTCCAGCAGGAAGCCTTCGATTTCGATTGGCACAGCAAATCGCCCGAATTCGCGACGTACATCGTGGCGCAGAGAAAGCTCGTCACGCCTCTGGTCAAGCGCAAGCCAGAAGAGGCGGGAAAACTCCGTTATGCCTATTACATCGCGCACAAGGACGAGCTGCCCGCCAACATTGCGGATTTCCGGGATGCGATTGACTCGCTACTGGTCGAGGGATACGAGCCGGAAGATGCATTCGAAATTGCCCGCACAGGATCCGCGACGACCGTCGATTCACCCGCGGATCGGTGAAGCCTTGGCCTGGACCGGCCCCGGCCGGGCAAACCCGGTCTCGGCCGACTCCAGCAGCCCGGGAGAATGTCGGGAAGCTCTGGATAGATGCCCTCTATCATGGGCGCAAGGCGCTGGCGCTGCCTCGAGGCGTCATGCCCCGGGCTTCTTCGAGAAGCCATTTCGCGAACGCCTGCAAGGGCGTCTCGCACAGTTCGATCGGTTCGGGAAGAACGAGGCAGAAGTCCTTGGTGATCGCTTTGCCGTCTGGCCAGGGCGCGACCAAACGGCCTTGTTCCAGCTCCGCCCCAATGTAAAGACGCGGCACCAATGCGACCCCCAGGCCGGCCAGGGCCGCCTCGATCAGCATGGAATGGAGATCGTAGCGCGGGCCAACTGCCGGATTGGTGAGCACGATCCCTGACTCCTGCGCATAAACCTGCCAGGCGTCCGGATTCTGCCGCCGGTGAAGCCGTGGCAGCGCGTCCAGCGACGTGCCGGCGCCCGCGTCTGCGAGGAACGCCGGGCTGCAGACGGGCACGAGCACCTCCTCCAGCAGGTGATGGCGATGCATGCCCGCCCATGCCGGATGCTCGAAATGAATGGCCGCGTCGAAACCGCTGCCGGCAAGAAGGAAGGGTTCCAGACGTTCGGCGATATGCACGGTGATGTTCGGATGCGCCGCCTGGAAACGCTTCAGCCGCGGGATCAGCCAACGGGTAGCGAAGGTCGGAACGGCGGCGATATCGATGCTCGCCCCCTCGCTGGGCTGCCCCATCAGATACAGGGAGTCCCGCTCCAGCCGATCCAGGGTTTCACGAACCTGCGCCGCGTAGCGCGTGCCGTTGGGTGCAAGCCGTACCCGATTGCCAATCCGCTCGAACAATGCGACGCCCAGGAACTCCTCCAAGCGACCGATCTGACGGCTGATGGCGCCCTCGGTGCGTGCCAACTCCTCGGCGGCGCGGGCGAAGCTGCCGTGCCGAGCCGCCGCCTCGAAAGCCTGGAGCGCGGAACTGCTTGGAATCTTGCGTCGCATTAAGGTCTCGCCAGTCGCCAATCGGATGGGCCCACGCCCAGCTTGAGCAAACATCACTGAAGGATGACGTTTTCTCGATTTCAATGCGTGAAATATAAGGCTAGCCTTACATCACTGCAATGAACATCGATCATGGCAGATCGATGGGCTTCCGTCACGAAGGACAACCCGATGCCCGACACCATGGAACATAGCTTTGCCGGTCCCGACAGCGAAGCCGAATGGAACGGCTTCTATCGCCGCGAAAGGCTGCCGCCCTCACGATAAGGCAGCGACTGACACGCTCCCACGCCCCCCTCGACAGCACAGGAAAAACTGGCCTGCGATGCCAAACATTGCTTTCTATCTCGATGCGGAGAAAACACCGTCTGACGAGAGCCTTGCCGGGCTTTCCGACGATTGCATCGAACTCTGCACGAATATCCTTGAAGCCGAGCTCAAGAACGTTCATATCATCTACGTGCATATCCGGAGCGGACATGGACACCCCATCTTCGCGGAAATCCGATATCGCCTTGAAACGTTTCGTACTCCGACGGTAATGAACCGATTCATGGAAGCCCTGGACGACGCCATCATTCGCCGCACTGGTCTCACGGCGCGCATCCGTTGTTTTGGCTATGCCGCGCCGAGCATTCATGCCAGAAACTGACAGGCTTCGAGAAGAACAATGTCCGCATCCTGCTTTCCGAGTCAGCAAGCCGGTGACTTCACGATTACCGCCATCAGCGACGGCTATCTCACCGCCAGCCTTGACTTCCTTTCCAATATCGACAGCGCCGAGGCGTCCAGAATGCAGCGCGATGCAGGACAGAAGGAACCCTCTGCTGTGCATATCAACTGCTACGTGGTGCGCGGAGCGGGCCGCACGGTGCTGATCGACGGCGGGGCTGGCGGGATCAAGCAATGGGGCGGCCGACTGCAGGCCAATCTATCGCTTGCCGGCATCGAACCTGCCACCATCGACGCCATCCTGCTCACTCACGCCCACCCCGATCATGTCGGCGGGCTGGTGGATACGGCCGGACACATGGCCTTTCCAAACGCGGAGCTTGTCGCGCATCGGCAGGAAATCAAGTTCTGGCGGGATGACGGAAACCTGGCTCGCGCCAGTGAGCGGGCCCGCGGCAACTTCGCGATAGCGCGCCAGGTGTTCGACGCCTACAGCGGCCGACTCCGTACGTTCGATGCGGGCGAAGTGCTGCCCGGTATCAGGGCGATGCCGCTACCGGGGCACACAGACGGACACACCGGGTATCTCCTCGAATCGCGTGACCAGGGTGTGCTCGTCTGGGGGGATATCGTTCATTTCCCTCACATCCAGATTGAACGGCCAGACGTATCGATTGCATTCGATCAGGAGCCGTCCCTGGCGGCCTCCACCCGATCGCGGCTTCTGGACGTGGTCAGTTCGGAAGGGCTCTTGATCGCCGGTATGCACTTGGGCGAGCCGGGTTTCGCGCGGATACAGCGATCCGGACGGCTGTACGGCCTCCATTATGAGACCGCAGCATGAGGCGGTGGGCAAGTGGCCGGCCACGCGGTGAAAAAAGCGTTGTGAAGCTTCGAGATTGGCAACGGTGGCCCGATGTGGTCGATCCCCGTTGTCGTGGCGGATGTCCTCTCACTCCGTCCTGTCCGTCCGGCAGGAGAGCGATGGTAGCAATGTGCCGGTGCAGGCGCAGAGCGGATGTGTGGCCGGAGCGGCCCCAGAGCGGCCGTGCTGGATTTGATAGCAGGCGCGGCCTATCCTTTTCTCGGATCGGCGCCGGCGGCCGGGCAGCCGGCGAATCTTCCAGGCATTGGAGCCCCGGCAGCGAACCTGCCCGCCGCCATGACATGACATGACAACGGACAGCCTCCGCGCAGCCAGTGCATCACCGGACAGGAGGCGATCAAATGGATGCTTCGCAATGGCGGCGGGCCCTCGTGGAGCTCTCCGGCCTGGCCTTGGCCGGATCGATGGCGTTGGTGCAAGCGGCCCCGGTCTCGTTCACCGTGGCGCTCAGCGGGACGCAGGAGGTGCCTCCTGTCCAGACCAAGGGAAGCGGCTCCGCCAACCTTACCTTCGACCCCGGTACCCGGGTCATCACCTGGACCATCACGCTCAGCGACCTGTCCAGCGAGCCCACCATGGCGCATTTCCATGGGCCGGCCACGCCCGGCAAGAACGCCGACGTGAAAGTCTGGATTTCCAGGAAGGACGCAGCGCTCACCAGCCCCTTGCAGGGCCAGGCCACGCTGTCCCCGGCTGACGCGCAGGAGCTTCTTACCGGCAAGATGTACATCAACGTGCATACCAAGGCGCATCCGGCCGGCGAGATCCGCGGCCAGGTGCTGCCGCCGCAGGGACCTTGACGCCTGCAGCACATCCCACAGGATCACGTGGAGCATCTGGATCGCGTTGGCGATCGAGACGGGAACCCGCCAAGATTGCAGCCAGGAGCACCGTAACGCCATCCGGAGGATGCACCTCGCCGGGACGAATTCCGCCTGGCCCGTCACGGCAGATAAGGGGCAAAAACAAGAGGCACCGGGATATCGTCCCGTTGGCTTTGGCGGCACGCAGGCAGTAATCTTCCGTACTGGATATCGAAGCCGGCCAAAGCCCCGGCCGCCGTATGGCGGCTTGGACTGCGCAGGCCGCGTATCCGGATGAAGCCCCCTGCGTCGCGCATCGGGGGCAGTACGGTCAACCGACGATTGGAATAGAGGAGCCGGGCCGATGGAAAGCACCAGCGCAGTCGTGGCGGCGGCAGTCGCCTTCGTGGGCAGCCACTTTCTCCTGTCCCATCCGCTGCGCAAGAGCCTGGTCGGCGCCATCGGCGAAGCCGGATTCCAGGGCGTCTATTCGCTGGTGGCCGCCGGGACGCTCGGCTGGATGATCGTGGCCTACCGGCGCGCGCCCCTGACGGCACCGCTATGGCCGGTCGGAAGCGGACTCTGGGCGCTGGCGAGCGTGCTCATGCTGATCGCCGCGGTCCTGCTGATGGGTTCGCTGATCCGCAATCCGGCGCTTCCCACCGGCGGCCGGCCCGGCCCGTTCCCGGAGACGGCGCACGGCGTGTTCGCGGTGACGCGCCACCCGATGATGTGGTCGTTCGCCCTGTGGGGGCTGTGCCACATCGCGGTGTTCCCGGTGGCCAAGAACATCATCGTGGCGGCGGCCATCATCCTCCTCGCGCTGGTCGGCTCGGCCCTGCAGGACCGCAAGAAGGAACGGCTCCAGCCCGATCTCTGGCCCGCCTGGGAATCGAAGACGAGCTACCTGCCGTTCGCGGCGATCGCGGCCGGCCGCGCGCGGCTCGGCGGCTTCGGCCTGCACGCGCTGCTGGGCGGCCTCGTGGTCTGGCTCGCGGCATCCTGGGCCCATCTCCCGCTGGCCGGCACGGCCGCTGGCATCTGGCGCTGGCTGTAGCCGCAGAAGCGGACGCCACGACCGCGGCCGGCGGAGGCGACGCCGGCACGCCTGCCGCTCAGCGCAGGTCGCGGAAGCGGCTCGGGCTCATGCCCACATGGCGCCGGAAGGCGGCCGAGAAGTGGCTCAGGTTCTTGAAGCCGCAGCGCCGGGCGATGTCCAGCACGGGCGTATCGGGTTCATCGCGCAGCAAGGTACGCGCCCGCTCGAAGCGCAGGGCGGTGATGTAGCGGTGCGGCGTCTGGCCGAACGAGGCGTGGAAGATCCGCAGGAAATGGTCCTTCGACATGCAGGCGACCTGGGCCAGGTCCTGCAGGCGGATGTCTTCGTGCAGCCGCTCGGCGAACACTTCGGCTAGCTTGCGCATGACGCTCTGCCGCAGCGTGCCGCCGTGCGCACCGCGGTGCCTTCCGGCATCCGGGCCGTCCAGGCTGTAGCGTTGCACGAGGTGCCGGACCAGCAGCGCCTGGATCTGGTCGAGCACCAGGGATTCGGTGCGCATGCCGTCGGTGGCGTTGGTGGGCGACTCGCTCGCCAGCATGCGGAAGAAGCCGTCGAGCCAGGGGTCGGTGACGGCGAAGAACGCGTCGATCTCGGGGCAGGCGTCCTGCTCCAGGGTGTCGCGGGAGAACTCTTCGAACACCGAGTGGGGCAGGTAGAGATGCAGGACCTGGGTAGGGCCGCCGACGCGCCATTCGGTATCCGAGGCACGCGGCATGAAGGTGAGCGCGCCGATGCGCGAGCGGAATCCGGTCACCAGGCCATGCCGGCGGCGCTCGACATCCGTGTTGCCGGAGAGGTGGTAGACCAGCACATGGTCCGCGTTGCCATGCAGCCTGGCCTCGCAGGGCGGATGGTTCCAGCGCGCGCCGAAGATGGTGCCGCTATGGCTCGCCAGCAGGCGTTCGGGCCCCCGCCCGGTCTCCCGGGCAATGATCTCCAGGGCGGTTCTGTTTGCTTCCATGGCGGGGGTCTCCTGTCTTCCTGGCTCCAGGCCTTGTTTTGCTGCCATTCTAGGGAGTCGGGCCTGCAAAAAAATAGGGCGTTGTGCGGATATCGCGATCATTCCGGCGGGCAGCGTCCGGATGCCCGCCGGGGTGCCTGCTCGGTCCCGCGCCAGGCACCGGCTGTGCAAGGATCGCAACTTGTTCCGATATCGCGCAGATGTTCATCCCCGGCGCTCTCCAGCGTCGCCTGGCTGATAGATTGGCTCGCGCCATCCCCCGCGGATGGCCACGACGATCCCAATCCAGGAGACATTGCCTTGACCCTTTCGCCCCCCGTGCCGGAGCCGGCCTCCGCCTCCTCCGTCAAGCTGACGGCCCGCCTTGGCCGCGACTTCATCGATGCCGACGCGATCCCCTGGACGCCCTGGGTGATGGCCGGCACCTATTTCAAGCTGCTGGCGGTAAACGAACTGAGCGGTGGCTTCACCATGCTGCTCAAGGTCGACGCCGGCACCAAGGCCCCGGTGCACGCGCACCTGGGGTCGGCGGAAGCCTTCCTGCTGGAAGGCGGCTTCTACTACGACGCCGACGATCCCGGCCAGGCCGGCTGCTACACCTACGAAGCCGGAGGCGCGGTGCATGAACCCGTCTCGCCGCAAGGCTGCATCATGTTCGCGGTCAGCCATGGCCCGCTGGGCGGCTGCGATGCGCAGGGACAGGTCAATGCGGTGGTGGATTGCCGCACCATGCTGGCCCTGGCCGAGGCCAACGGCACGGCCGGCCATGTCGTACGCGTGACGTCCGCGCACTGAAGGCGAACGCTGGCGCCGCTTGTCCCTTGCGGCTTGCTGCTTGGCGCTTGCCTGGCCGTGCGGGCGGCACCGCTGCCCGCACGGCCGCTTTCGCGAACCGGCAGACCAGCAGGCATGCAAGCGCCCGACGGCAGCCATGCAGACAAGAGACAAGAGACAAGAGACAGAAGACAGAAGACAGGAGACAGGAGACAGGACATGGCAGGAACACTGCAATCCCGGGTGGTGGTGGTGACCGGCGCCGGGGCCGGCATCGGCGCGGCGGCCGCGCAGACGATGGCGCGCGAAGGCGCGCGCGTGGTGGTCAGCGATATCGACGCGGCGGCCGCGGAGGACACCGCGCACCGCATCGCGCAGGCCGGCGGCGAAGCCGTCGCCATGGGCGTGGACGTATCGCGGCCGGAGCAGATCGACGCCCTGCTCGAACTGGCGCTGCGGCACTACGGGCGCCTCGACGGCGCCTTCAACAATGCCGGCATTCCCGGCCCGGGCGTGCCGCTCGCGCAGCACGACGAGGCGCACTTCGATGCCTTGCTGGCCGTCAACCTGAAGGCGGTGTGGTACGGCATGAAGCGCCAGATCGAGATCATGCTGCCCGGCGGCGGCGGCGCCATCGTCAATACGGCCTCGGTGGGCGGCCTGGTCGGCAAGCCCGGCCTGTCCGTCTATTGCGCCACCAAGCACGCGGTGCTGGGCCTGACCAAGACCGCCGCCCTGGAGTACGGCAGCCGCGGCATCCGGGTCAATGCCGTCTGTCCCGGCGTGGTGCGCACGCGCATGGTCGACATGGTGATCGCCGCCCAGCCGGAGACCGAGAGCACCTGGGGCACGCTGCAGCCCATCGGGCGCTTCGGCACGCCGGAGGAGATCGGCGAGGCGGTGGCATGGCTGATGTCGCCGCGCGCCTCGCTGGTTCATGGCCACGCGCTGGTGGCCGACGGAGGCTTGACGGCGGCCTAGGCGGGCCGGCCGCCATCGTCGCGGCCGCCGGCGCGAACTGCGCGGCGGCCGCGACGGTCAGCGCGCTACCGGTGCACGTGCGCGGCCACCCCGTCGCGCTCGGCCATCTCGAGCATCAGCTTGTAGTCGACGATGCCGGCGATGCTGCCGTCACCCGCAAGGCCGGCGATCGGGCCGTCGAACACGCAGAACAACACGCAGCCGTTGGCCGTGCGGGGCTGGTGGATGTCGCCGGCCGGCTCGAAGATGTAGTCGCCGGGCCGGCCGATGTCATCGGTGTCGTAGCAGATGTCCCCTTCCATCACCAGCACTTCGATGGCGCCGAGGTGATGGTGGATCGGCGCTGCCACCCCGGGCTTCACCTTGAGCAGGCAGGTGAAGCCGCCGTTGCGGCCGTTCACGCTCAGCAGCTTGTAGTCGACGCCGTCCATCACCCACGGCATCCAGGGGATGGGGCCGAGTCTCTGGAAGCGTGGATAGGGCAAGGTGATCCTGGCGCGGGCGCCGGCATTGTCGTCGCAGGCGGCGGCGTCGCTCAGCAAGGTACTCATGCGGTTGTCTCCTATGTGGTGGTGGGCAGGGAAAACGGGGACCGGCACAGGCCGGTGGTCCGTCACCATCATAGGGAGTGCGCTCGCTCACGCGAGCAGGGTGCGCGACAAGATCACGACAACTGCAAAGCACCGCGTTTTCGACAGCGCCGGCGCCGCCACGGCGGCAGCCGCTGCAGCCACGGCAGACGCGACGGGCCCCTGCGTTGCGCCCGCCATGCCGGTCGGCCGGACCGCGCGCAGCAGGGCGATCAGGCCGCTGGCATCGCGCTGGACCAGCGCGTGGCGGCAAGCCATGCGCCGCGGATCTTGCGCCGCATGGCCCCGCTTCACCACGAAGCCGCATCAAGCTGGATCAAGCCGCCTCACCCCCGCCCCGGCGGCTCCCCCCCTCCTCCACGAAGCGCCGCACCGCCCCAGGCCGCGCGACGCGATGGCCTGCAGCGCCGGCCTGACCTCGGTGATCACGAGCGGCACGACTCCTACCGTCCCGGCCTCCCGGCGTCCCGGCCATGCGCCTCGGAGGACCGGCAGACGGAAAGGGCAGCATCGCCGAAATCGCGATAACGAGAACCGATCACCAGATCCGCGCGCCCGAGGGAAATCACCGATGCGCGTCCACCCTCCATATAAATAGCATACCAACCATCCGTCTACGATCAATGACAACCGGACGACGGGAGGCAATGTATGCGGTTCAGATGGCACCTCCCGTCCATGGCCAGCCTGGCGGATTGCACCGGTAATGCCTTGGCGGCAGCACTCCGGCCTGCATGACGCGGGGTCTGCCATGCATCGGGACCGTCTTTCGGTACCGAATCCTTCCCATAAAAAACGTGTACCAACGATTGGTTAGCACATTCAAATAGCAGTTCCCGAACCGCGACGACGACACGTTGGTCGTCGCGGTTCCCCTCCCCAAGAAGAGAAAGGAGACAAGATGAAGTTCAGAATGGCAGTGTGTTCCGCCGCGGGTATCCTTGGCATGCCCGGCCTGGCGCATGCGCAATCTTCCGTGACGCTGTATGGCGTGCTGTCCGTCGGCGTTGCCTACGTCAACAACGAGGGCGGCCAGGCTGCAACCAAGATGGTGCCCGGCACCTTGCAGAACAATCGATGGGGCCTGCGCGGCAGCGAAGACCTGGGTGGCGGAAGCAAAGCTGTCTTCGCACTGGAGAGCGGCTTCGCGATCGACGACGGCAAGTCACAGCAAGGTGGCCGGCTGTTCGGGCGGCAGGCCTTCGTCGGCCTCAGCAACGAGCGCTATGGCACCCTCACGTTCGGCCGCCAGTACGACGCGGTGTACGATGCCCTCGACATCATGTCCGCCCCGGTCGCGGCGGCCGGCCTCGCGACACATGTGGGCGACAACGACAACGTTTTCGGCAGCTATCGCCACAACAACGCGATCAAGTACGTCACACCGGACTGGGGCGGCCTCCGGGGCGAGTTGAGCTATGCGCTGTCCGATGTCTCCAGTGCGGCCAACAACCGCTCGTTCAGCGCCGGCGGCATCTACGAGAGGGGCTCCCTGCGTTTGGCGGGCGCCTACCTGCAGCTTGACAACCCCGGCCTCAACGCCGGCAACAATGCGAGTGGAGCGGTCACGGACGACTACTTCGGTGCTCCGTTCGTGCTGTTTCATAGCAGTCCGCTCAATCCCGCGATCGGCGTGCGCAAGCAGCAGGTCGCGGGCCTGGCTGCCGGCTACGGTTTCGGCGCGGCGCGAGTCAACGCGATGTACACCTATGTCAACTACGCCTATCGCGACAACAGCGGACTGCGCCTGCACAACTTCGACCTCAATGGCACCTACCATCTGACGCCCTCCCTGGTGCTGGGCGCAGGCTATGTATTCACTGCCGGCAGCTACAGCGGCATCTCCAGCACCCCGCGCTGGCACATGGCCCAACTCAGCCTGGACTACTTCTTGTCCAAGCGCACGGATGTCTATGTCTATGGCACCTATCAGAAGGCCGTAGGCGCCAAGGCGGATATCTATCTCTTTGCCCCTTCCAGCAACGACCGACAGCTGGTGATGGTGGCCGGCATCCGCCACAAGTTCTAGCCCGGCCGCACGCCGCCGCGCAACGCCTGGCGGATACGGCCGAACGAAGCGAGCATCGCGGCCAGCGTGCGCGCTTCGGCAGGCAGAGGCCGGTCGGCAGCGCGCATCAGTCCGACCTGCCGCGGCGGCAACATGTCGTCGAGCTCCAGCGCCAGCAGCCCATGCGGGCTGCCCGCGCGTTCCAGCACGCCCCGCGGCATCTCGGCAAGGTAGTCGGACGCTCCCATCAGAAGAACGGCATCCATCAGCGAAGACAGTACCAGCACCGAGCGAGGCGGTGGCAAGCCGTGCCCTGCCATCTTCTGCTCGAAGCGCTGCCGCACATTCGACTGCGTGGAGGTCGATGCGCCGGAAGCGGGAACAGACCAGGCGTCCGCCAGCACGATCCAGTTGCAGTCCCTCAATGCGGACGCCTTGCGCGCCGCTGCCAGGGGATGCCCCTGCCGGCACAGGATGGCCGGCACGCTGTCGTACAGCGCACTGCAGCGCAAACCGGCGCGATCCGCAGGAGGTGGCAGTGTGGCGATGGCCAGTTCGATGCGTCCAGCGCGCAGCGCGTGCACGATGGTCTCCGAAGCGCCATGCATCACATGGAGTTCAACATCGGGAAGCCGTCTCTGAAACTCGGGCAGCACGTGCGTGCCCACGAAAATTGACGGGTCGAGCGACAACCCGATCCGCACGGTCGAGGCACGCTGGCACGCCATGCTGCGCAGCGCCTGCTCGGCGCGCTCCCATTCACGCAAGACAGCCTCGGCATGACGAAGCGCGATCTCGCCATGCGACGTCAAGGTGATCCCGCGCCCGTTGCGCACGAACAGGCTCAGGCCATACTGTTGTTCGAGCCGCTGCAAGCTCAGGGTGATCCCGGCTTGCGACGCACGACGGGCGCGCGCCGCGGCCCGGATACCGCCGTGGCGCACCACGGCGGCAAGGTCGTGGAGTTGCTGGATCTTCATGCAGGTCCTGCCCTCTGCCCGGCGCCGGGCACGTGCACCAGTCAGTCCATTGCGTCAGAGCGAGCGCCCCCGCGCGACGGTGCCTCCAGGTCGCAGGCCAGGCGCTAAGCGCTGATTCCCGCATACCATGTCCTTCCCTCCCATTTCAATGATTCAGCGGACTAGATCAGGAAGGACTCCAGCGCTTCCGGCGCGAACAGGTCTTCGGGCCTGAGGCCGGCCGGGGACAGGCCCTGCTCGTGGTGGTAGCGCAGGAAGGTTTCCAGCACGTGGCGGTTGGCAGCAAAACCATAGGGCCACCAGTCCCGGCCCATCACGCTTTCGGCTTGCTCGACGTGAGCCGGCAGCCAGGGCAGCATGGTCTTGAGCGCTGCGGTCTGGCGCAGGTCCTCGTACGCCTTCCGCTGCGCCAGTTGAAGCGCCTTGTACAGCGACTGCGCAAGCCAGCGGTTGGCCAGGTAGACCTCCCGGCGGATCACCACCGTATGCATGATCGGGAAGATGCCGGCGCGTCGATAGTAGTCCTGCTCGACGGCCTGGTAGTCGGGAAACAGCCGGCGAACGTGGTGCGGGCGAGTGTGGAAGGTCGATGGCGTGCGCGCCGTGAACAAGGCATCGATCTCCCCGTCAGCCAGCATGCTGGCCAGGGTCTGCTCCGCGCCGATCGCGCGGAGCCGGAAACGCTCCGGCAACTCCAGGCGCAGCTTTTCCTCGCGCCCCGGTTGCTCCTCGCCCCCCGTCCAGTACTCCATGGCATCCGGCGCCACACCATACTCGTCGGCGAGGATGCCCCGGATCCAGACGGGGGCCGTCATCTGATACTCGGGCACGCCGATGCGCCTGCCTGCCAGGTCCGCCGGGGTCTCGATGCCACTGGCGGCGGAGACGAATATGCAGGAATGACGGAAGAAACGCGACGGGAACACCGGGACGGCGATAAAGGGCGAGTCACCCCGAGCCAGGGACACGACATAGGACGATAGCGACATCTCGGCAATATCGAACTCATGGTGGCGCAGCATGCGGAAGAACGTCTCTTCCACGGGCTGGGCGAGGAAATTGAGATCGACGCCGTCGATGGCGACCTCGCCAGATTTCAGTGCGGCCACTCGGTCATAGTCCCAGCAGGCCATGGTCAAGCGCAATCGGCTCATATGCAAACCTCCAGTCAGTGAATGGAAACTCCAGGAAATCGCCCCGCGCCGAGACACGGGGACACAAGCAATGACCCGTGCCCCGCAACCCGCCTCCGCCATTTGATAGGCAAGCATATGGTTGGTATGCTGGCAATCGTTGTATCGATCATTGGTACAATATTCAAATCAGGGACCGCCCACTGCCACCGGCCGTTTCGGGGCGGCGCCTTTCAGGAGCATCTCGTTCTATGTCGCTTGAAATCTTCTACTCGCGGGCCGGCCATTTGATCCGTCGCCTCAACCAGATCTCTGTCGCGCTGTTCCTCGAGGAAGCCGGCAGCCATGACCTGACGCCCCGGCAGTACGCCGCCCTGAAGATGATCGACGAGGTCCCCGGCATCGACCAGATGACCCTGTCGAACATGATCGCCATGGACAAGACGACCATGGTCAAGGTCATCGACCGCCTCGTCGAGAAGGGACTCATCACGCGCACGCGGGCACCGCATGATCGCCGCTTGAACCTGCTGCACGTGACACCGGCGACCCGTGCCACGCTGGACCAGATCGAGCAGGAACTCGACCGCAGCGAGGCGCGCATCCTGGCCCCGCTGAGCAAGTCCGAGCAGCGCCTCTTCATGGAGATGCTCACAAAGCTGGTCAACGTCAACAATGCCTACTCGCGCGCACCGCTGGATGCTTCCCGGATGGAAGACCTGGCGGCACAGGGCCGGCTCGACCTGCCCGGTACACGGGCGCCCGAGGAAAAATCGCCCGCACGCAAGTCCCCGGCCAAGACGACCGGCACCGCCAGCAAGCCATCGCCCGCGCGCGCCCCACGCAAGGCAGTACGTCGCGGCGGCGAGACCGCCTAGTCCTTGGCGGCAGAGAAAGCGCTCCCGAGCGGCGGTGCATCCAGGTCGCAGGCCAGGCGCAAAGCACGGGCATCGCACGGCGATGGCACGCCTTTGCCATGACGCATACGGCCTGGAATCGCTGTCGATCGCAGGTGCTTTTCCAATGACGCAGTGGACTGGGGCCTGGCGCAGCAAGGCAGAGCTCGTCAGAAATCGAAGAACACCGTCTCGTCCCGGCCCTGCAGCACCACGTTCCACCGCAGCACTCCAGGCCCTTCGGCCTGCGCCACCAGCGTAGCGCGGCGCTCGTGCGGGACAAGCGCCAGCACCGGGTCGGTCCGGTTGGCGGGCTCGCCTGGGAAGTAGACCCGTGTCACGAGCTGCTTCAGGATGCCGCGCATGAACAGCGCGACCACCAGGTGCGGTGCCTGCAGGCTCCCGCCCGGCCCCGGCACGGCGCCAGGCTTGACGGTAGTGAAGCGGAACCACCCCGCCTCGTCAGTACCCACCCGCCCCCAGCCACGAAAGCCGGACAGCGGCGCCCGTCCGCCCTCTGGATGGGCGTAGCGCCCCTGCGGGTCCGCCTGCCAGACTTCCAGCATGGCGTCGTTGACCGGCGCGCCGTCGGCATCCAGTACGCGGCCGGAAAGGGAAACGCGCTCCCCCACCTCGCCCGGTGCCAGATCCTCGCTCGTCAGCCAGGTGAACCCGATATGCAGGTAAGGACCCGCAGTCTGTGAAGTCGTTGCTTGAAGGCTCATGATCCATTCCTCCTGTCGATGATTGCCGCTGGGCGGCCGGCCTTGCGCATGCCGGCCTTAGCGACGTACCCAGCCACCGGACGGCTCCCACGGCGTTTGCTCGCGTCCGCGCAGCACGATGTCGAAGCGGTAGGCCAGCGCGAACTCCGGCACCGTGTGCTCCCAGTCGAGCCGGCTCACCAAGCGTTGCCGCGCCTTCGCGTCGGGCACGCACAAGTACATGGGGTCGTAGTCCAGCAGCGGATCGCCGGGAAAGTACATCTGCGTGACCAGCCGCGTGGCGAAGGCGGGGCCGAACACCGAGAAGTGGATGTGCGCCGGGCGCCAGCCGTTGTAGTGATTGCGCCAGGGATACTCGCCTGGCCGGATGGTGAGGAAGCGGTAACAGCCCCGCGCGTCGGTCAAGGTTCGGCCACAGCCGGTGAAGTTGGGGTCAAGCGGTGCGTCGTGACGGTCAGCACGATGCGGATAACGACCGGCGGCATTGGCCTGCCAGATCTCCACCAGCGTGTTCGGCACAGCACTGCCGTTCTCGTCCAGCACCCGCCCGCTGACGATGATGCGCTCGCCGAGCGGCCGGCCGTCGTGTTGCGACGTCAGGTCGTTGTCGTGCGCGCCGAGATCCTGGTGGCCGAACACGGGCCCCGTGATCTCGGACAAGGTCTGCGGGAGCAACACCAGCGGCACTTTGGGCGAGCGCTTCTGCGTCGCCACGTAGCGAGGGAACAGGTAGTCCGGCTGCGTGCCCGCGGCCGGCCGGCGATAACCCAGTACGTCTTCCATCTTCCAGACTCCAGTTGAGAGGGTTCCTCAAGGCGCGGCCGACAGTGTCCCCGCGTCGAAGCCCGCCACGCGCTTGTAGCGCTCTTGCCATGCGAGCAACTCCTGCGCTGAGATCACGTCCTCGAGCCGCTCGAACGGTTTCCCGCCGGTACGTTCCTCCACGACCAGCAGGATGGCATCGGGTGCAATCTCGCGATTCGCCAGCACCACGTCGCCGGTAGCCTTCAAGCGCTTGTGCTCGTAGGCCTGCAGTGCCCGGCGCGGATCGTCCTCCGCGGCCAGCAGATCGGCCAGCGCAGTCGCGTCGATGATGGCCTGCGCTGCACCGTTCGAGCCGCGCGGCATCATCGGATGCGCGGCGTCGCCCAGCAGCGTGACCCGCCCCACCGTCCAGAAGCCGAGGGGATCCTGATCGACCATCGGGTACTCGTAGACCGCATCCGCCTCGCGCAGCATGGCTGGTATGTCGAGCCATTCGAACTGACTGTGCTCGAAAAGGTGCAGGAAATCCTCGAGGCGGCCCTGGCGGTTCCAGTCCCGCTCCTCCTCTTCGGGCTTGGCGAACTCGATGACCCAGTTGATGAGCTGCGTGCCCTCGCCGTCGATGTTGTCGCGGATCGGATAGGTAATCAGCTTTCCGGTGTGGTAGGTACCGACATAGGCCATGCTGGCACCCGACATGAAGGGCTTGGCGCGCGTAACGCCGCGCCACTGCGTGGAACCCTGGTAGCGCGGCCTGGCCTCGGCCGGGTGAAACTGCTTGCGGATCACCGAATGGACGCCGTCGCAAGCCACCACGACCTGCGCGCTGACCGGTGCCAACGGCGCGCCGCTGCCGCTGTCCTGCAGGTGGACGGTGACACCCGCGTCGTCCTGCTCCACGCCCGTGCAGCGCTGCCCGAGGTGCAGGACATCGGCGCCCAGGCGTTCCTCTACCGCGGCGAGCAGGGTCATCTGCAGGTCACCGCGATGGATCGACACCTGTGGCCAGGCATAGCCGGCAAACTTGCCACGCGGCTCGCGATGCACGAGCTGGCCATGGCTGGTGAAGAAGCAGTACTCACGCGTCTCCTGGCCCTTCGCCAGCAGGCGCTCCTGCAGTCCAAGTCTGGCGGGTTCCTTCATCGCGTGCGGCAGCAGGTTCAGCCCGACGCCCAATGGCTTGAGTTCCGTCACGCTCTCGTAGATGCGACAGCGGATGCCGACGCGGTGTAGCGCCAGCGCCAGCGTCAGGCCGCCGATGCCGGCCCCGATGATGACGACTTCCTTTTCCTGCGAATGCTGCATGAATATCTCCTTGGCTTGTTTCGGAGCGAGTGCGAGCCTGCCCTGACGGCATCGCCTTGTTGTCTTCCATGGGCACGGGCGCCGGTCAGGGTCCGGCTAGGTGCGTGGCGCCCTGCGGCTGTCGCGCGACAGCACGCCGAGCCATGTCGTTCCTCAGTCCAGGTGAGCGCCGGACTCGCGCACGACCTTGCCCAGCCGGATCGTCTCCGAACGCATCAAGGAGGCGAATTCCTCCGGCGTGCCGGTCATCATCTTGGCGCCCTGCTCCGCCATCTTCGCCACGACCTCGGGATCGCGCGCCGCCTTGGCGAATTCCGCGTTCAGCTTCGCCACGACGGCCTTGGGCGTACCCGCCGGGGCAACCACGCCGAACCAGGCGTTCAGGACGAAATCGGGATAGCCTAGTTCGATCATGGTCGGCAGGTTGGGCAGCAGCGGCGAACGCTGCGTGTCGGCAATGGCCAGGGCGCGCACCTTGCCCTCGCGCACCAGCGGCAACGAGTCGACGATACCGTTGAAGAAGAAGTCGAAGCGCCCCGCCACTGCGTCGGCAACCGCCTGCGACGAGCCCTTGTAGGGCACGTGCGTCGCTTCCAGCCGGGTCCGCGAACGGAACATCTCGGCCAACAGATGTCCACCGCTGCCGATGCCCATCGAGGCATAGCTGAGGCCGCCCGGCCGGCCCTTGCTCAGCGCCGCCAGGTCCGCCGGCGAGCGGGCCGGACTCGATGGCGGCACGACCAGCACATGGGGAAACGAGAACAGGGGCGCCACCGGCGCGAAGTCCTTGACCGGGTCATAGCTCAACTTCGTATAGAGGGAACTGTTGATCGCGTGCGAACCGACGCTGGCCAGGTAGAGCACATAGCCGTCCGGGCGCGCATTCTTGACGGCGCTGGCCCCGATCTGGCCGCCGCCGCCGGGCCGGTTGTCGACCAGCACGGGTTGTCCGGTGTACTCGGTCACTTTCTCGGCGATACGGCGCGCGCCGACGTCCGCCGCGCCGCCGGCGGTGAATGGCACGACAATGGTGATCGGCCGGGCCGGGAAATCCTCGGCGCGCGCGACCACAGGACAGGCGCCGAACGTTGCCGCCAGGAACAGTAATAGGCAGGCGCGCAGCAGGCCGCTGCGCAGGAAGGGGTTCAACATGAAGCTGTCTCCTAGTTTTCGTGTGATATGCATGTGGCGGCCCCCGGCGCGGACGGATGCCGGACGCCGCGGAACGCCGAGATCTTCAATCCGCCCGCCTCTCCTCGCGCAGGTAATCCAGCCTGCGCATCAGTTCGCGATCGCTGACCAGCATCAGCGTGGCCTGCTCGCTCACGGCCTGGTGCCGGACCCACTGCCACCGTGGCAGCGTGAACACGTCGTGCTGCTGCCAATGGAACACGGTGTCGCCGATGTCGCTGCGGCCACTCCCTTCGATCACGACGACCATCGCGGTCGCGGTGGTGCGCACCGCGGCAGTTGTCCGGCCGGCCGCCAGGCGCAGCGCCTCGACGTCGATGGTCGGCATCACGGGGCCGCCGTCGGCCGGATTGAGGTAGCGCAGGCGGCGCGAGCCGTCGACGCCCGGGGCCATGGCGGCCAGCACCCGGTCGGCGCGCTCCCAGGCGTAGCGATAGAGCGGAGAGTAAGGCACCACCGCCGCGTCGCCTTCCGGGAGCATGCCGCCCTCCGCCAGGCTATCGTCAGGCGCTGCCGCCAGGCCACGGGGTGGCACGGGACCCGGCCCCATCTCGAAGAACACCGCGCCGAGTTGCCGCGCCAGCGGATAGTCGAGCCCATCGAACCAGACCATGCGCTCGCTTCCCTCGTGGCAATGCTCGTGCCAGCTCCATGCCGGCGTCAGGATCACATCGCCGGGGACCATTTCGCAGCGTTTGCCGTCGACCGTCGTGACCGCTCCGCTGCCGCACATGACGATGCGCAGCGCGGCAAGCGTATGCCGATGGGCATCGGCCGACTCTCCCGGATTGAGAACCTGCAATCCGCCCGACAGTGTCGGCGTGGTAAAGACCGTGCCAGGGAAATCGGGATGGGTCAGCAGTAGCACCCGCCGTTCAGCCTCCTCCATGTCGACTTCGCGGGCGGCACGTTCCACCAGCGGCCCCATCGTCTGCCACGGCCAGATCAGCGGCGCGCGATATTGGGGCTCGCGGGTATTGAGACGCATATAGCGATCCCACAAGGGTTGTGCATGAACCTCGTCGAGTGCCTCCAACAGCGGCTTGCTGCCGCTGCGCTGCCGTTCCGCCGTCATGCCTCGTCTCCATAGGCACGTACCCGGACATCCATGGCATCCAGGCCATCGCAGGCGGCATGCAGGAAATCGCCTGGGTGGATCGGACCCACGCCTTCCGGCGTGCCGGTGAACAGCAGGTCGCCTGGCTTGAGCGTGTAGAAGCGCGAAGCGAAGGCAATCAGCTCCGCGACGCTGAGCACCATGTCGGCCGTGGACGTGTTCTGCCTCACGATGCCATTCTGCGACAACCACAACCGCAGGGCGTTCGGATCTTCGATCTCATCCCGAGTGGTCAGCCAGGGGCCAAGCACCGTATAGCTATCGATCGACTTGCGGAAGCTGCGATCCTCGGTACCGCGTACGGTGATGTCAAGGCCGACCGCATAGCCGGCGACGTAGTCCAAGGCTTCCTCCACCGGCACCTCGCTCGCGGCGCGACCGATCACTGCTACCAGCTCCACCTCGTAGTCGGTCCGCCGCTCGGGAAAGCGCACCGCGACTCCCTGGGCAGCCCCCACCAGGGACGATGTCGCCTTGAGGAACAGACCTGCCTTCTCGATATCCGCCAGGTTGTGTCCCGGAGAAATATTGCTCGCCAGCATCTCAGCGATATGCGCGTGATAGTTGACCGGCGCCGCCACGATCTTGCCTGGCAAGCGCACCGGCGCAAGCAGGCTGACGGCGCTGGCCGGCGCGGCTTGCCGCGCCAGCAGATCCGACGGCAATCCGGCGCGAACCTGGTCGAGGTAGGCGATCAGGGGATCGCCATCCACCGGCGGCAAGCCCTCCAGTACTCGCGTGACAGCTTCCGTCACGTCCACCACCTGTCCTGACAGGACGACGCCCACGCGGTCATTGTTGAATCGACAGAGCTTCAAGTTTGTCTCCAGAAGGAAGAGTTGGCACCCGGCGGTATAAGGAACGACCATCCCGACCACTTCTCAGGCAAGCAACGCGTGCTTGGCGTTGTCTCTTCGGGTCGTTTCGATATGGTGAGTATACCAACGATTGGCGTACGGTCAATAAATTGATATGCACACCAACCTTATGTACACTCCAGTCACGATCGAAGTCACCAGGCCTGCCGCCGGCCAGAAGACATGACGGCGGCGACGCCTCCGGCCCCGGGGGCCTGGCCTGTTTCACCACCCATGCAAAGGAAAGCCATGCCGATCCGCATTGCCGCCATCGACGTCAGTCACTGGCACTCAATCTATGACGCCGCCTACCTGAAACATCTGGTTCAAATGGAAGACGTGGAGGTAGTGGCACTGCATGATGACGATGCCGAGATCGCTGCGAAGCGTGCACGGGCCGTCGGGGTCGGTGCCGTCTACGCCGACCACCTGGCGATGCTCGACAGCGAGCAACCGGATTTCGTCGTTGCGCTCGGCCGTCACGACCGCATGGCGCGGCGTGCGCATGACCTGCTGGATCGGGGCATCGACTTCCTGATGGAAAAGCCGATGGGACGCAACGCCGCCGAAGTCCGTGGCATTGTCGACAAAGCCACGGCGCGGGGCGCCTTCGTCGCCGTTCCACTGCCCCAGCGCGACGCGCCATTCATGCGCAAGGCGCGCGAGATGCTTGTCGAGGGGCGCTTCGGCCGCCTGTCCCACATCTACATCCGCATGAACCGCTTCAGTTCCGCACGCTACCCCGCCTGGGATTCCGCCTGGATGCTTGACCCGGAGGCGTCGGCCGGCGGCTGTCTGCGCAATCTGGGCACGCACGGCCTGGACGCGCTGCGGGTGCTGGTCGACGAGCCGTGGGTGGTCACCGCAGCACAGATCAGCAATGGTGCGCTCGGCCAGGCGGTAGAAGACTATGCAAGCGTGCTGCTGCGCAGCGAAAGCGGTGTGCTCGCCACGCTGGAAGTTGGCAATGCCTACCCGCGCCGCACCACCGAAGGCGCCACCAATCTGCCAAGCCGGGATCGGCTGCTCGACGGCGCCGACGGCGAATGGAAGATCTGCGGCCAGCATGCGCTACTGATGGCCAAGGATGGCATGCTGCGCATCGTCGGCACGGACGACGAGACATCCCTGCCCGGAGAGCCGGATGGGAATCCTGCGTTCGGGATGCTGCGCAAGACCCTGGACGCATGGCGTGCCGGCGGCCCTCCCCCGGCGAGTGCACGGGACTGCTTGCGTGCCGTCGAACTGATCGATGCGGCATATGGCCTGGCCGATCCGCTCCGGCGCTGAGCTCCTCGCCTGTCTCCGGCGCCCGTAGCGCATTGCACGCGCCAGGCCCCCGCTTGCTCGACCCGGCGCCACGACCTCAGGCATACTTCACGCCGATGCCGGCAGCGTGCGGGGCCTCCCGCCCGCCTCTGCCGGTCCTGTCCCAAGCCTCCCGGCATGGCAGCCAAGCGTGTGGAGTCAGCAGAATGGAACAAGTCGGGAGACTGGTCCGCAGTGCCAGCCTGAACGGCTACATCGAACTGGTGCAGTCGCTCGGCCAGGATCCTGGCGCCCTGCTGCGCAAGGCGGGCTTGTCGATGCGGCTGCTGAAGGACCCCGAGGCCCTGATTCCGAGCCGCGCCCTGCGCGAGCTGCTGGAGCTGACCGCCAGCGCCACCGGGGTGGAGGACCTCGCGCTGCGGCTGGCGGCGCGGCGCGGGTTTTCCAACCTGGGGCCGATCAGCCTGGTGCTGAAGGAAGAGGCCTCCCCCCGGCTGGCGCTCGATACCTTGTGCCGCTACCTGAAGCTGATCAGCGCCGCCCTGGTGACGCACATAGAGGAAACGGACCAGACCGTGGTCATCCGCGAGGATCTGCTGCCCACCCCGGGAGCGGCCACGCGCCAGGCGATGGAGCTGACGGTGGCCATGATGTTCCGCATCCTGCGCGAACTGATCGGCCCACAGTGGCGGCCGCAGCAGGTCTGCTTCACGCACCGCGCGCCGGCGGACCTGTCGGCCCACCGCGCCTTCTTCGGCCGCCAGCCCAAGTTCAACCAGGCCTTCAACGGCATCGTCTGCGCGGCGGCGGACCTGGACCGGCCACGCGCGCCCGCGCAGTCCGGCGCGGCGCGGCTGGCGCGCGACTATCTCGATGCCGCGCTGCGGCGCCGCGGCGAGGGCACGCGCGAGTCATGCCGCGAGCTGATCCTGGCGCTGCTGCCGGGCGGCCGCTGCACGGCCCAGCAGGTGGCGCGCCACCTGCGCGTCGACCGGCGCACGCTGCACCGCCATCTCGATGCCGACGGGCTGAGCTTCTCGGCACTGCTCGACGAGGTGCGTTCACAGCTGGTACTGCGCCACCTCGCCGAAAGCGACCTGCCGCTCGGCGAGATCGCCAGCCTGCTGGGCTTCGCCACCCAGAGCAGCTTCAGCCACTGGTTCCGCGCCGCCTTCGGTTGCAGCGTGACGCAGTGGCGCAAGCAGAACGCCGCGCCGGCGGCGCGGGCCCTGGCGGGCTAGCGTCGGCCTGGCACGGCGATGCAAAGGAAGTTGGAAGCGCGCTCAGTCCACCGACAGCACGATCTTGCCCATGTGCTGGCTGCGCAGGATGTAGTCGTAGGCGTCGCCGATCGCGTCCAGCGCGAACACGCGGTCGATCGGCAGGCGCAGCTTGCCGGCGCCGAACCACGGCAGCAGGTCGCGCGCGCAGGCCTGCACGCAGGCGAGGCGCTCCGGCTCGGTGCGCGTGCGGAAGGTGGCGCCCATCAGCTTCAGGCGGTTCAGCCACAGCAGGTTGAGGTCGAGGCGGGCGGTGCTGGCGCCGCCGAGGCGGGCCAGGTTCACCAGCCGCCCTTTGACGGCGAGGCTCTGCACGTGATCTTCGAACACCGTGCCGCCGATGGTGTCGAGGATGACGTCGACACCGCGCCCGTCGGTGGCGTCCCGCAGGCGTCCGGCCAGCGGCTCCTGTCCGGCCAGCAGGCCGACGTCGACGCCGTAGCCGGCCAGGCGCGCCAGTTTCTCCGCCGAGCGCGAGGAGGCGATCACCGGCCGCGCGCCCAGCGCCGACGCGATCATGATCGCCGCCATGCCGACGCCGCCCGAGGCGCCGTTGATGTAGACGGACTCGCCGGCCTGCAGCGCGCCATTGCTGACCAGGGCATCGTGCGCGGTGATGAAGACATTGGGAAAGGCCGCGGCGTCGACCCACGACACCGTGTCCGGCACCGCCATCAGCGCCTGCGGCGCGGCGAGCACGTACTGCGCGTGGCAGCCGCGGCCGTGGCCCATGACGCGGTCGCCCTCGCGCCAGCCGCCGGCCCCCTCGCCCACGGCGGCCACTTCCCCGGCGAACTCCACCCCGGCAGTCATCGGCAGGCCGGTACGGTGCTCGCGCATGTACTTGATCTCGCCGTAGTTGACGCCCGATGCCCGCACCCGGACCAGCACTTCGCCGGCCTTCGGCGTGGGTGCGGGGATCTCCTGCACGACGATGCGTCCGCCGTCCGCGCCGGGTAGTACCTGTGCCGCTTTCATGCTTGCTCCTGTCGGTCCTGCCTGTTCATGTCCTGTTCCCCCGCCGGCCGGGCGGCCTCACTGCGGCGTGAAGCCGATCGAGCGCAGCAGCGCGCCCTGGCGCTCGTAGGATTCGCGCACGTCGCGCGCCAGCGCCTCGGTGGCCACCGGCGTGCCGGCCTCCATGCCGAGTTCCTCCAGCTTCTTCTGCAGGCCGCGCGACTGCATCGCCTGGATGGCGGCCTCGCGCACCTTGGCCACGATGGCCGGCGGCACGCCCGACGCCGCCCACAGGCCCATCCAGCCCACCTCGTTGAGTTCGGGGTAGCCCAGTTCCGCGAAGGTGGGCACGTCGGGCAGCGCGGCGATGCGCTTGGGGAAGGCGATGGCGAAGGCGCGCAGCCTGCCGCCCTTGATCAGCGGCAGCGACGAGGCCGGGCCGTCGAACATCAGCGCGACCTGTCCGCCCATGATGTCCTGCAGCGCGGGCGGCGATCCCTTGTAGTTGACGCTGCCGGTCTGGAGTCCGGCCAGCCGGTTGAACTGCACGCCGATGGTCTGGCCGCGCAGGCCGATGCCGAAGTTAGCGTAGTCGAGCTTGCCGGGATTGGCCTTGATATAGGCCACCAGCTCGGCGAGGCTCTTCGCCGGCAGGCCCGGATTGCCGACCAGCATCAGCCCCTGCCGGGTCAGTTGCGCGACCGGCACGATGTCCTTGAAGGGATCGTAGGAAACCTTGATGGCATGGGGCACTTCGGCGGCGATGCCCTTCTGGATCAGCAGGAAGGTATAGCCGTCACGCGGCGCGGACAGCATGGTCTGGACCGCGATGGTGCCGGCCGCCCCGGGCTTGTAGTCGACGATCACCGGCTGCCCGAGCGCGCGCTGCAGCTCGACCGCATAGAGGCGCGCGACGATGTCCGCGGTGCCGCCCGGCGGGGCGCCGAGCAGGATGCGCAGCGGCCGGGCCGGCCATTCGGCGGCAGCGGCGGTGCGCATGGCCGGCGCGAGCGCGCCCAGGGCCAGCGCGAGCGCCAGCGTGGGCGCCGCAAGCCGGCGCAGGATCGGGGTGAAGCGTTGCATGGCAGTCTCCTCGTTGTGATGTCCGGCCGCATGCCGGCACCTGGCCTCTTACCGAGCCGCCGCGCTCAATGCGTCTTGCGCAGGAAGCCCTGGGTGCCGCCGTTGCGGTTGGGCGCGAAGCCGTTCGCCTGCAGGGATTCCTCCACCGAGTCGTAGAAGACGCCGATCTTGCTGATCTCGCGCGCCTGGCGCGCGCTGGCGATGTCGCGGCCGAACTCGCGCGAGATACGCACCAGCTGCTCGATCTGCTCCACGGTGCTCATCTTCGCGCTGCGCTTCTGGTTCCAGATCACGTCCTCGGTACCGCAGCGCACGTGCAGGCCCATGGCGATGCCCATCATGTTGACCGGCAGCACGTTACGCACATTGCTCTCCACCGTGACCACCGCGCCGTCGGGTACGCCGCGCATGAAGTTGGCGAGGCTGTAGACGTTGGGCGTGTCCATGCCGCCGCCGATGGCGACCCAGTTCATGACCAGCGGCCCCTTGTAGAAGCCGCGGCGCATCAAGCGCTCCACCGACTCGAAGCTGTTGGTGTTGTAGCACTGGAAGGCGCTCTGGATGCCCCTGGCGCTCAGGCGGCGCACATGCTCCTCGACCCAGCCCGGCTGCGCGGGCACCGTCATCTCCTTGTAGGCGTGAAAGATGGCGGGGTTCTCGCGCGAGGTGCCGCGGAAGTCGGCGTCCTCGGCGTGGTCGGTCACGTTCATCTGCGAGGTGTTGACGGTCACCGTGACCTGGTCCGGCACCGGCTCCAGCTCGGCCAGCATGTGGCGCGTGTCGTCCGACAGCCATTTGGCGGCCTGGCCCTCGTTCTCGGGCGCAAAGGAGATCGAACCGCCCACCTGGATGATCATCTCCGGCACGGCGGCGCGCACGCCGGCAATCAGCTCGTTGAACTTGGACAGGCGCTTGGAGCCCTTGCCGTCGAGCTCGCGCACATGCAGGTGCAGCACGGTGGCGCCGGCGTTGTAGCAGTCCACCGCCTTCTGGATCTGCGCCTCCATCGTGACCGGGATGTCCTCCGGGAAGTCGGAGGGCAGCCAGCCGGGCGCGTAGGGGGCGGCGGTGATGATCAGCGGCTGCTGGTTCTCGGGAAAGAGATGGCCGTCGAGGAAGTTCATGGGGTGTCTCCGGGTAGGGGGTGCCCGCGCTTCGGCAGGGAGCGCTCGGGCGGGGGATCGGTGCTTCGGGGCAACGCTGCCGCGCGGGCGCTCAGCAGGGGATGTCGCCGATGATGCCGGCGCGCTCCATCTTGCGCGGCGCCGGCCAGTAGTCGTTGAGGGCGTAGTGCTGGGTGGAGCGGTTGTCCCACACGGCGACGTCGCCTTGCTGCCATGACCAGCGCACCTGGTACTCGGGAATGGTGGCGCGGCTGATCAGGTAGTTGAGCAGCAAGGCAGCGCCCGGCGCCTTGTCGATACCGTGGCGCACATTGGCCGGCGTGCTGTAGTTGGTGAAATGCGTGGTGAAGCCCGCGCCCACGAACAGCACCTTCTCGCCGGTCTCCGGATGGGTGCGCACCACCGGGTGCTCCACCGCCGGATGGTCCTGGGCCAGCTTGGCGCGCGCTTCCGGCGTCATCACCGCGCCGAAGCTCTGCTCGATGCTGGCGCGCGCGCGCAGGCCGTCGAGCTTGCGCTTGACCTCTTCCGGCAGCTCTTCGTACGCCTTCACCATGTTCACCCAGATGGTGTCGCCACCGATCTCCGGGCACTCGATGCAGCGCAGCACCGCCCCCATGGCCGGATTGGGCCGCCACAGGCCGTCGCAGTGATAGTTGTTCTCGTAGCTGTGCGGGTTGTCGCTGCGGTAGATGCGCACCAGGCCGGGATGGTCCGGATCGCTGCCCGCGACCGGATGGGTCTCGAGCGCGCCGAAGCGCCCGGCGAAGGCCACGTGCTCGGCGCGCGTGATGTCCTGCCGGCGGAAGAACAGCACCTTGTACTGGAGCAGTGCCGCCTTGATCTGCGCGAACAAGCCGGCGTCGCGCGCCGCCTCGCCCAGGTGGACCGACGAAATCTCCGCCCCGATGGCCGGGGTGATGGGCCTGATCTTCATTTCCGCGTCTCCTCCGATGTCTCGCCGTTCGTGCCGGCTGTGGCTATCTTCGGGCGCGCGGCGGGCTTGCGCTTGCTTATCTGGGACATCCATTTGCCGAATTGGGACATCCGGCGCGGAATGGCGGGAACGGCGGGGAACGGCGGAAGACGGCGGAAAACGGGAGCGACCGGGTGCCGCAGCGGTCGGCAAGGTCGGGGAAGCGCGGGGAACCGGGGAAACCGACGATGGCCCGGCCACGGCGCGGCGGGGATGAACACGGACGAGCACGGACGAAGCGGTGCGGGCCGGTGGCGCGCGGCCAGGCGAGCTCAGGCGTCCGGCGGCGCTCCGTCCCGCGCCCCCTCCTGCGCCCCCTCCCGCGCGCCCTCCCCCTCCACCCGCAGCCGCGGCAGGAACTGCGGATACTCGCGCTGCATGAAGTCGATCAGCCCTTCCCGCACCTGGCAGCGCAGGTCCCACACCTGGCCGGAGGAAGCCGCGGTGCACAGCACGCGCAACTGCATGGTGCGCTCCGTGGCATCGGTGACCACCAGGTTGAAGAAGCGCTGGTCCCACTGCGGCGCGGCCTGCACGATGCGCTCCAGTTCGGCCCGCAGCGGCGCCAGCGGCATGCCGTAGTCCACATGGAAGAACACCGAGCCCATCAGCTGCGAATTGTTGCGGGTCCAGTTCTGGAACGGCTTCTCGATGAAGTACTGCAGGGGAATGATGAGGCGGCGCTCGTCCCAGATGCGCAGCACCACGTAGGTCGAGGTGATCTCCTCCACGCGTCCCCACTCGCCCTCCACGATCAGCACGTCGTCGAGGCGGAGCGGCTGGGTCAGCGCCAGTTGCAGGCCGGCGATCATATTGCTGAAGACCGGCTTGGCAGCGATACCGGCCACCACGCCGACCACGCCGGCCGAGGCCAGCAGGCTGGTGCCGACCTGGCGGGCACCGGGGAAGGTCATCAGCAGCATGGCCGCGCCCATCACCACCGCCAGCGTCATGGCGATGCGCGCCAGCACCCGCGTCTGGGTGTGGATGCGGCGGGCGTTGATATTGTCCGCGACATCGACCGGATGGCGCTCCATCACGCCCAGGGCGAAGCCCGCGATCATGCGCGCCACCAGCCAGGTGGTGGCGACGATCATCAGCAGCCCGTTGAGATGGCGCACCATGTCGATCCATGGCAGCGCATCCGGCGCGGCCTGCCAGACCGTCTGCAAGGCCAGCAGCAGCAGCACGGCCTTGGACGGCGCGCGCGCCTTCCTGACGATGGCATGCGGCACGGGCGCGGACCGGGTGATGCGCAGGAGCAGCACGCGGCCGATGCGATGCGCCAGCAGCGCAACGGCGACGGCGACCAAGGCCGCCATCCAGGTGCCGAACCAGGGATGTGTGAGGAGAAGTTCGAGGCGCATGGTCGTCCTTCGTCTGGCTTGCCGCGGGGCTACGGCGAGGCTATCGAATAACGACCGGAGGATCCGGCAGAAGTTTCGTCGAGAACGGCGCAAAGGCCTCGGGAGCCGACCGCCTTACCTGCGCGGCCGGCCCCGCCGCTGTGGCCCCGGCAGCGGAAGTCTGCGGCGCCCGGACGGCTCAGGTCCTCTGCTCCTTTTGCCTGCGCCTCGCTCCCGCATGCACCGCCGTCAGAAGATATGCTTCATCCCTACCATCGCCCCGAACTGGTTGCCGCCGGGCGCAGGGGTCGCGCCGGCCTGCGCGTTGCTGACCGAAAGCGCGAGGTTGCCGCCGTTGTCGATATAACCGGCGGTGGCATAGACCGAGGTTCGCTTGGTGAACGCATAGACGCCGCGTGCCGCAAACAGCCATGCCTTGTTCGCGCTGTCGTGGAAGCGCAGGTGGAACGCTTCGCCGTCGAGGCTGAGCGCCGGCGTGAGCTGATACGTGACGCCGCCATAGAACATGTCGCTGCGCGGTGTGGCGCTGGCCCGGTTGTCGCGTCGCAGCCAGCCCAGCCCGATCCGTGCCTTGTCGTCGATCTTCACGTAGCCATTGATCGAGAGGCGATCGTCGCGCAGCCCGCTATTGGTCAGTCCGGCAAAGGCGCCGGGGCCGCCCCGCAGCGAATCGTAGGCTACGCCCACGCTCCATGCCGCGGCATCGTACTTCAGCATCGCCGACCACTCGCGGCAGGCCCGCTTGTCGGCCGGGTTCTCGCCGGCGCAGTTGGTGCCGGACGGGCTGGGCCCGGCGTTGACCGTGTCGCGCCCGAAGCTGTAGGTCGCACCCGCGGTCAGGCCGCCGAATGTCCCCTTGTAGGAGATCGCGTTGTCGGTGCGCGCGTTGGGGATATAGCTGTCCAGCGAACCCGAGCCGAACGCGTTGGGGCCGAGGATGTCCGGCTCGGCCATGGCCCAGAACAACATGGTGTACTGGCGGCCCAGGGCCACCTGCCCCCAGGGCCCGGACAGGCCGACCAGCGCCTGGCGGCCGAACAGGCGGCCCCCCTGGTTGCTGGCCCCGCTGTCGGGGGCGAAGCCCGACTCCAGCCAGAACACGGCCTTCAGGCCGCTGCCCAGGTCTTCGGTGCCGCGCAGGCCCCAGCGCGACGGCACGGTGCCGGTCAGCGCGGGCATGCGGACCACGCTGTCGTGCGCGGCGCCGATACCGTTGAGGTACTCGATACCTGTGTCGACAACGCCATAGGCGGTCACGTTCTGCGCGGCGGCGGCCGCGGGCAGCAGGGCCGCGATGATGGCAGCGGATAGCTTGGATGTCATGTGTTTCTCCTCCGTTCTGGCTTTTTTTGTGCGAGCGAGGCCCTGCCGGCCGGCGGCCGGCAGGCTTGCCTTGCTCGTCAAGGGATGGGGGGGCCGGCACAGGGCCGGCGGGGAATCAGTGCGTGCTCAGGCGCACCGGCTCGCCAAGGGATGCCTGTGACCTGCCCAGCAGCCCCACACTGGCGATCGCCACCAGCAGCGGGAGCGCGAAGGCGTAGTACAGATTGGCGGTGGGCCAACCGGCGTCGAGCAGCGAACCGGCCACGAGCGGCGCGAGCACGGCACCGAAGCGGCCCATCCCGATCGACCAGCCCATGCCCGTCGTGCGCGTCTGCGCCGGGTAGAGGATCGGCGCATAGGCATAGAGTCCGACCATGCAGCCGAAGATGCCGGCACCGATCAGGATCGCCAGCACGAAGGCCGTCGACAGCGCGCCGGCATACAGGCCGAAGCCCACCATCAGCAGCGCCGTCACGATGAAGCAGCTCCACAGCAGCGGGCGCAGTCCGATGCGCGCGGCGAGGAAGGCGAACGCCGTGCCGCCGACGATGCCGCCCACGTTCAGCAGTACGCCGCCCGTGATGCCTTGCTGCGCGGACATGCCCGCCGCCACCAGCAGCTTCGGTGTCCAGGAAAGCACGAAGTAGAAAGTGAACATCACGAGGAAGAACGACACCCAGATCATCAGCGTCTGCAAGGCCAGGCTGCCGCGAAAGAGGCTGCGCACGCCGCCGGCTTCGCGGGCTTGCGCGGCCGCGCGCACAGGCAGCGCGGTGACGGTCGGGCGGCCCATGCGTGCGAGCAGCCGGTTGAGCTTGTCGAGCGCGCCCTCGGGACGCCGGGCGATCAGGAAGTCGAGCGATTCCGGCAGCCGTGCCAGCACGACCGGGATCATCGCCAGCGTGACCAGGCCGCCGAACACGAATACGCTGCGCCAGCCGTAGCGGGCCAGCAGCACCCCGGCAATGGCGCCGCCGATGGTCGCGCCGACCGGATAGCCGGTGGCCTGCAGGACGATCGCCGTGCTGCGCCACTTGTCGGACGCGTACTCGCCGGTGATCACGTTGATGCTCGCGAGCATGCCGCCGATGCCGAGCCCCGTCACGGCGCGCAGCACGGCGAGCTGCGGCACGTCCTGCGCCAGCGCCGAGCACAGCATGCCGGCCGAGATCGTGCCCAGGCAGATCAGGATCAGCGGTCGCCGGCCGATGCGGTCGGCCCACGGCGCCAGGAACAGCGAGCCGGCCGCCATGCCGAACAGGCCGGCGGAGAGCAGCACGCCGATCTCCTTGCCCGTCAAGTGCCAGGCGGCGGAGATGTGCGAGGCCGAGAAGGCCATCGCCAGCACGTCGAAGCCGTCCAGCATATTGAGCACGATGCAGATGGTGACCGCCATCACCTGGAAGCGGGTCATGGTGCCGTGGTTGATGGTTTCCCTGATGTCGGGCTGCATGGGTCTACCTCCAGTGGTTTTGTTGTATTGGGTGCCGCCACGAACGGACGGCTTTCGGGGGAGTGATGCGGATGAAGCGGATGAAGCGGATGAAGCGCTGAACGCGTGTCCCGGGTCTTGAATTCGTGGAAGAACCGAGTCTGTCGAGAAGCCGTGCGAGGCCAGGAACGAAGCGCAGCAAGGCTGGAGCCTTGCGCGCCTCCGTGACGGCGCATCGCGTGGCCCTCCGACGGACTCATGGCGGACTGAGTCAGTGCGTCCGTGATTCAGGGCACTAAAGATCCAGCACGAGCATCCCGCTCTTCGCGCGCGAACAGCACGGCAGGAACTGGTCGTTGGCGGCGCGTTCCTCCTCGGTCAGGTAGGCGTCGCGATGATCCGGCTCGCCGGACAGAAGGCGCGTCAGGCATGTGCCGCAGACCCCTTGCTCGCACGAGGTCGGAATCTCCACGCCGTGCGCGGCCAGGGCCTGCACCACGGTCACGTCCGGCGCGATCCCGATGATGCGGCCGCTGCTCTGCACCTTCACCTGAAAGGCGCCGCCGGGGGCGGCAGGCGCCTCCGGGGCCGCGAAGTACTCACGGTGCAGCCGGGCCTCGGGCCACCCGGCCGCGCGCGCGGCGTCGAGCACGGCGGCCATGAAGCCGGACGGGCCGCAGACGTAGAGATGCGCGTCGGGGCGCGGCGCGGCCAGCAGGCCCGGCAGGTCGGCCTGCCGGCCTGGCGCGTCGTCGTGATACAGGTGCGTGCACCCGCGCAGGTCGTCGGCCGCAAGCCGCTCGCGGAACGCGGTGCGCGCCGCGCTGCGGGTGCAGTAGTGGAACTCGAAGGAGGCGCCGGCGCGCGCGAGGCTCTGCGCCATCGCCAGGATCGGCGTGACGCCGATGCCGCCCGCCACCAGCACCGAATGCCCGGCGTCGGCGTGCAAGGGGAAATGGTTCTTCGGCGCACTGATCTCGAGCGTATCGCCGGCCGCCAGCGCATGCATGGCCGCCGAGCCGCCACGCGAAGCGGGATCGCGCAGCACGCCGAGCAGGTAGCGGTGCGTCTCGGCCGGGTCGTTGCACAGCGAGTACTGGCGCACCAGTCCGTTGCCGGGATGAACGTCGACGTGCGCCCCGGCGCTGAAGGGCGGCAGCGTGCCGCCGTCGGCGGCCACCAGTTCGAACACGGCGATGCCGTCGGCGGCATCGGTCTTGTCTGCGATCCGGACCCGCATCATGCCGCTCCCCGCTGCCCGGAGGCCTGGGCCTGGGCCTGTTCGTGCGCGATCAGCCGGTCCAGGATGCGTCGCGCCTGGACGCCGCCGGCGTCGATATTGAGCTTGAGCAGCTTGCGCTCGGGATGCGCCAGCAGGTTGCGCTGCTGCGCCTCCAGCATGTCCAGGTCCTCGGCGAAGATCTTGCCCTGCCCCTCGCGGATGGTCGCCGTCAGCGCGGCATCCTCGGCCTTGAAGTTGCGTGCCATGCCCCAGAAGTACCAGATCGAGGTCTCCGTTTCCGGCGTGATGAAGTCCACCACGATGCTCGATGCCTTGTGTTCCGGCGCCGCCTCGTAGCCGCCCTTGCCCGCGTGGGCCACGCCCACCTCGATCATCACGTGGCTCGGCGGCGTGAAGCGGCAGATCTGCCAGCGGTCGCACGGCACGTCGTCGGCCAGGCCGTTGCCGCGCAGCGCGGCGGCCCAGAAGGGTGGCGGCAGGATTCCCTCCATGTGGCGGCTGGTGACGACCGTATCGCCTTCCACGCGCGTGGCCGGCGCAGACTCCTCGATCTCCGCCTGCCCGATGCTCGACGCATGCACATAGGTCTCATGGGTCAGGTCCATCAGGTTGTCGATCATCAGACGGTAGTCGCAGCCGATGTGATACAGGCCACCGCCATGCGCCCAGGCCGGGTTCACGGCCCATTCGAGGTGCGGGATCAACGTGTCGTCGGCGAGCGCGGCGTCGCCGGGCCATACCCAGACGAAGCCGTAGCGCTCGATGGCGGGATAGCTGCGGATCGACGGGAAGCCGCCGACACGCTGGCCGGTCATCGCCGCGCACTTGCCGTCGCGGCCCATGGTCAGCCCGTGGTAGCCGCAGACCAGTTGGCCGTCGCGCACGAAGCCGAGCGACAGCGGCGCGCCGCGGTGCGGGCAGAAGTCCTCGAGCGCGGCGACCGCGCCGTTGCCGTCGCGGTACAGCACCATCTTTTCGTTGCAGAGGGTGCGGCCGAGCGGCTTGCCTGCGAGTTCGTCGGGCGTGCAAGCGACGTACCAGGTGTTTTTCAGGAACATGACTATCCCCTCCCGGCGCGCGCAGCGCCAGGATCCAGGTGGTTGACGAAGAGAGAGAGGTGCGGAGCCGGTGTCGCGGTCAGGCCGGACGGCCCGTGCGCCGGATCAGGCTGCCGCCGAGCACTTGCGACATCGCCTGCTGGTTCTGCAGCGCGATCTTCAAGTTCCGGTTGGCGATGCGGCTGTGTTCGCGCATCAGCGCCTCGGCCCGTGCGCCTTCGCGCTGCTCGATGGCTTCGACCACGGCGCGGTGTTGCGCCTGGGCCAGAAGCAGCATCTCGCGCGCGCTTTCATCGATCGACTGCACCATCACGAAGGCGCTCGCGGAAGCGAACGGCAGGCTGGTGACCTTCTCGATCTGGCGCGCGACCAGCGCGCTGCCGCACGCGTCGGCAAGCAACTGGTGGAAGCGTGCGTTCAGGTCGACGTACTGGGAGAACTTCACGGCAGTCAGCTCGCCGGTCAGTGCGGTGTCGATCTGCGCGATGACGTCGCGCATGGCGTTGAGAAGGCTCGAGCTGACGCCGCGTTCGGCGGCCAGGCGGGCAGCCAGTCCCTCGATCGTGCCGCGCAGCTCGATGGCGTCGCTGATCTCGCTCTCGGCGAATGAGCGCACGGCAAAGCCACCGGAGGGAATCGGCTCGACCAGCCCTTCCTCCTGCAGCCGGATCAGCGCCGCGCGGATCGGCGTGCGCGACACGCCGAGACGGTCGGCCACCCACAACTCGGAGATGCGGCTGCCGGGCGGCAGTTCACCGCCGAGTACCAGCTCGCGCAGGCCTAGCAGGGCCCTGACCGCTTGGGAAGAACTGGTGCCGGACTTGCTGTCGCTGAGGTTGTCGTTGTCCGTATCCATCCGTGACGTCTCCTTCGGGGGGCGAGCCGCGCGGGACCAGGCGGCTTTTGATGTTGTGTTGGATACAGAATGTATCCAACACTTGAATCCGCAGCAAGAGAAAGCTCGGATAACCAGGGTAAACATGGATTCAATGCGGCGCATAAGGCCCTATTCAGCCGATCCCCCGACCTCACCCCATCCATTTCATGCAATGCTGTATACATCACATTGAAAACAGCTCTCACGACGGCGCACCGTCATCTACCGCGGGATGGAAGGCCGTGCCGCTTCCGAGTCGTTTCGACCGCCGTCCATGCGCTCGGCAAATCGCCGGGCAAGCCACAAGAATCCAACCCGGGAAACCCATGCGCCAAGGCTTGAACCTGACGTTACGTCATGATTTATTGTGCGTTTCAGCGGAGGAATTTCGATGGCATTGAAGATTGGAGAGCTCGCAAGACGCGCGGGCCTGACCGTGCGGGCGCTGCACCACTATGACGCGATCGGATTGCTGTCCCCCTCCGCCCGTTCGGATGGCGGGTCTCGCCAATACAGCCACGAGGACGTGATCCGCTTGCACCGGATCCAGGCGCTCAAGCATTTCGGCTGTTCCTTGTCGGACATCAAAGCCTATCTGGACGATGCCGGAATCGAGCCGGCTGAGATCATCCACCGGCAGATCAGCGTGCTCGACGAGCAGGCGCGGCGCGCCCAGGCACTGCGGGACGGTCTTCAGCACCTGGCGGAAAAGATCACCCGCGGCAGCGAAACCGGCATGGCGGACTGGCTCAACCTACTGGAAATGATGACCATGTACGAAAAACACCTCTCGAGCGAGGACCTGGATCATTTGCGGGCGCAGCAGCAGGCGTCGGGTTCAAACCTCGATGCCCGCAGGGCCGAACTGATTGCCGAGACGAGACGATCGATGGAGTCCGGGCGGCTGCCGGAACATCAGGAGGCACAGGTACTGGCCTGGCGCTGGGTGCAGCACATGAAGGATACGACGGGAGACAACGCCCAGCTCGCGTCGCGACTGAAGGCCATGCAGGAACGGGAACCCAGGGCCCGGGAGATCACCGGCTTCACGCCGGCAATGCATCAATGGATTTCCTTGTCGGTGGTCAACGCCAGGGCAAACCTGTTTGCCAAGTACCTGTCACCGGTCGAACTGGAAGACGTGCGCCGGCGCATGATCGCCCACGTCGACGATTGGCCGCAGCTGTTCGCGGAGGTGCGAGCGCAGATGGAGGCCGGCGCGGGGGTGGCCGATCCGGCCGTCCAGGTCCTGGCCCGCCGCTGGCAGGAGCTGTTCCGCGATTCGTACTGCGGTGACGATGCCGCGCTCGAAGGCAGGATTCACCTGGCGCTGCAGAACGAACCCGGACTGTCGGTCGGCATCGGCCTCGATCTGCCGCTGATCCTGTTTATCCAGAAGGCGATCCTGTCCTTGAGAGAGCGCGCACAGACCTCCGTCAACACCGGCCCCAGGCCAAGCGCGCAACGCGTCGCGACCTTGCGGGCGGCACACCGGCTCCTGGATACGCCGTTGATCCTGGACGACCCGCTGGCCCTGAGAATCCTGGGCAGCAGCAATGAAGCCGCCGTGCGCGGCAACCCGGGGCACTACGATGACCCATTGTCCAGGGGGCTCAGGCTGTCCCTCGCGGTGCGCAGCCGCTATGCCGAAGATACGTGGTCGAAGGCTGCGCAGCATGGCGTGCGCCAATACGTCATCCTGGGCGCCGGGCTGGACACCTATGCCTATCGCGGGCCCCACCAGGCGGGACGGATCTTCGAGGTGGACCTGCCGGCGACGCAGCAATGGAAACGGGAATGCCTCAGTGCCGCCGGCATCGGGATTCCGGCGTCGCTGACCTACGTGCCCACGGACTTTGAACACGGCAGCCTGGCAGGCGCCTTGTCGGATGCCGGCTTCAGGGTGGACCAGCCCGCTTTCTTCTCGTGGCTCGGCGTCTCGATCTACCTGGAGGAAGCGGCGATCCTGGAGACCCTGCGCTTCATCGCTTCGTGCGCGGCCGGCAGCGCCGTCGTCTTCGACTATGTGGCAGATCCTGCCTTGCTCACGCCCATGGAGCGCGTGGGGACGGAGCTGGTGCGCGCGAAGATCGCGGAAAGCGGAGAGCCGTGGAAGACCTTTTTCGATCCGGCAGCGCTGGCCGAAAGCCTGCGCGCGCTGGGATTCGGCAAAGCGGACAACGTCAGCCCGGAGGACCTGAGCGATCGCTACCTGGCCGGACGCACGGATGGCTTCCGCATGGGCAGCGCCATGCGATTGATGCACGCCGTGGTCTGAGTTCACCCCAGGCGATACACCCCGCCCTCGTCCACCCGCACCCGCCCGTCGGCCAGCAGTTCGGCCAGGTGCCGCGCGATCGTGCGGGTCTCGGCGTCCACCACCCAGAGTCCCTCGTAGCCCTGCGGATACAGCAAGCGCCGTTCGACCAGCTGCGCCAGCGTCTGCTGGCCTTCGCCGAGCCAGGCCAGCAGGCGCTGCTCGCGCTCGTCCAGCTTGGCCGCGAAAGCAGCAAGATCGCGCAGGAAGCGTTCGCGCTCGGTATAGACGCCGCGGTGGTGCGAGGTGACCCACACCTTGGCCGGAATCTCCGGCAGCCGCGCCAGCGTGCGGCGGAAATCCGCCAGGCTGGAGCAGGCGTCGCCATAGTAGGGCCCGAAGCCGGTCAGGTCGATATCGCCGATGAAGGCCACGCCTTCGGGTTCGACCAGCAGTACGGTGTGGCCGGCCGTATGGCCGGGCATGTGGAAGGCGCGGATGCGGACCTGGCCGAGGTCCCAGGTGGCGCCATCCACATAGGCCTGCGCGTCGGGGCGCGGCGCGTAGAAGAAGTCGCGCTGGAAACGCGCCAGCATCTCCGCCGCGTAGCCGGCATGGCTGCCATAGGCGGCCAGCAGGCCGTCCCAGCTGCGCGCCGCGGGCAGGTCGGCCTCGTGCACATGGACCGCGGCATGGGGCAGGCGGTGCAGGCCGGCCATGTGGTCTTCGTGCACGTGCCCCATCACCACCAGCTCGGTGGCCTCGAACTCCGCGCCGATGTGGTTGGCGACGATGGGCGTATCGAAGGCCGCGCGGGTATCCGAGCCGCGCACCAGCACCTGGTTGCCGTCGGGATACTTGCCGCTCTTTTCGCCGAAGAACACCGAGACCCGATCGAAATCGACACGCTGGATCGGGGCACGGGAACGATGACTGCCGACAAGCTGGTCCATGGGGATCGTCCTTCTGTCGAGGGAGGCCGCGGCAGCGGCGATCGCCTCCGCGATCGCCTTGGCGGGCTCGCCGCGCACGCTGCCAGGGGCAGCGCAGATGGTATCACCCGTGGTCCTGGCGCGTGCGGCGCGTGCGGCACGTGCGGCGCGGGACGGCTGCACCCGCGGCAGCGGCAGCAGCAGCAGGCACGCGAGCGCGTGCAGCCGCAGGCCGCGGAACAAGCGCGCGAGGCCGCGGCGGAGGATGCGCTGTTCGGCCGCACCGGGCCTTGGACGGGATGGCGGAATAAATCCGACCTGTCAGCCGTTCAATGCATGTACGGGGTTCTCGACGCCCCGCCCGCCTGGCGGAAAATGCGGAAAATCAGGCAGCGCAGCAGGAGGCACATCATGAACGGGCGCAGGCTTTGCCAGATCGCCCTGGCATGCGTGGCAGCGGCCGCGATGGGCGGCGGCGGTCCCGCGCTGGCCGCCGGTCACGGCGGCGGCGGTGGCGGCATGCACGGCGGTGGCGGCGGCATGCACGGCGGCGGCTTCCACAACGGCGGCGGCTTCCACCATGACGGTTTTCACCGTGGGCATGCACGTGTGGCCTTCGCGGTGGGCGGCGGCTGGTGGGGCTGGCCCGGCTGGGGGTGGTGGGGATATCCGTACGACGGCTGGCCCGACCCTTACGCCTACTCCGGCTACTACGCGCCCGCGGCCCAATACATCGAGAAGGGCGATGATTCGGACCTGGCGTCGGCCAACGCGTGGTGGTACCGCTGCGACCGGCCCGGCGGCTACTATCCCTACGTCAAGGAATGCCCGGGCGGCTGGCAGCCGGTACCGGCCCGGCCGCCGTCGCCGTAGGGCGCGCGGATACCCGGGTAGCGGTGACGAGGCACGGATGACGAGGACCAGATGAAGCGGCGTTCCCTCCCCCTCCTGGTAGCAGCTGCGCTCGCCATGGGCGGCTGCACGAGCATGCCGACCGGCCCCAGCGTGATGGTGCTTCCGGGCAGCCACAAGACGTACGAGCAGTTTCGCGGGGATGACTTGAACTGCCGCCACCTGGCGCTGGACCGCGTCAGTGGTGCGAGCCCGTCTCAAGCCTCCGGCAATGCCAGCGGCACCGGATACTCCGGCTACGATGCGCAGCAAGAGTACGACGCAGCCTACCTGCAGTGCATGTATGCCGCCGGACACCGGGTCCCGGCCTACGGGCCGATGCTTGCCGCGCCGCCGGCGCGGCCGCCCGCGAATTACAGGCCCGATTTCCCGCCGCCGGCACCACAAGGACGCACCCCCTGAATGCCCTGGCCAGCGCGAGATGGGAACTGCCACTCCGAGGCCTTGGGTCACTTGACCTGCGACAAGCTGGCAAGGAATGACTTGAGCGCAGGAAGAACGTCTTCAGGGCAGTCTTCCAGCACGGTATGCGAGGCGAAAGGCAGATTCAGCAGGCGCGCCCCTTCGACCTGCTCGACCAGCTCAAAAGCCTGACGGCGGGAAACCAGGAAGTCCTCATCGCCATGAACAACAAGGAGCGGGCAGGCGATCGAGCGCACTGCCGGCCCCGGATAGGCGTTGTCATCGTTCCCGAGCCACATGGCCGCGGTTGCACCGAACAACATCGCAAAATCAGGCGCGGGGTTTTCAGCCTCGTAGTGCTGGACCTGCTGCGGGAACATGCCACGCCACTCGTCCACCGTGATGCCCTGATAGATTGCGCGGGCCGGGTCATCGGCCGGCAGTTGCCAATGCGCGCCAGCCGCCACGACAAAGCGAGGCCGGACGGCACCGGATGCGGCAAGGCGCAATGCCACGATACCGCCGTCGCTGTGGCCGATGATCCCGGCATCTGTCAGGCCAAGCTCGGCCAGAACGGCGGCGGCATCCTGTTCGAGCCGACGGTAGGTGAGAGGGAGGTCGCCCAACGCCGATCGCCCATGCCCACGGCTGTCGATGGCAATCAGCCGATAGTCCGCTGCCAGATGCTTCGCCAATGGCAGGAAGTCGTCTCGGCTTCCCAGGCCGCCATGCAGCAAGATGATCGGCTGCCCGCCCGCCTTGCCTGCTGCCGACACAAACAGGGCGGCATCGCCTGCGATCACTGTCTTACCGATGTTGAACATGCTTTCTCGCTCGAAATCCTATGGATGGAGTTCAGCCCTTTGTCTTCATCCACTTACGCAGGCGGCTGCGCGCGTTGGCATAGGGGGACGCCGTGTTGAACTGGATCATTCTTCCCATCGTCCATTTCCCATACCATGGTGTCCCGTAAAGCTCGTGCTCGCTATGGGTCTCGATCTGCAAGACAATGCGATCCTTCGCAGCCACCAAACGGTCCAGGAGTTGCGGCCAGGGGACGATCTCGTGGTCGCGATAGAACTTCTGCGCGAGGCGGCCCAGTTCGTTCCACTTGAAGCCGGTCTCGGGGAAATCGACCGGCTCGCCGGCCGCGTCCTGGTCAAGCCATTTCAAGACCAATTCATTCCAGCCGACCAGATAGGCAGCGAGGTTGGCAACGCTCATCTGCGTTCCCTTCGCATGGCCTTCCAGGCTGCGTTCATCGACCAGCGACAGCGGCACGGCGCGTAGCTCCTTGATGAGCTTATCGAAGTTTGCATCAATCGCTTTGAGCAATTCGTCCTTGTTCGTGGGCACGGCCATATCTTCTCCTTCGGATCCAGTCGATCAGGGTCTTGATGATGTGAGCGCTGCCGGCTTCGGCGCATGTTCTAAAGCGCTCAGCCCAGCGGATGACGCCAGCCGACGTGGCCGGTCGCGCCAGCATCGGAATCCATTCGAGGTCCGGCCTGGAGGCTGGGCGCGATGCGGGATTCGAGAACGTGGTCAGCCTGGCCATGGTGCCTGGGCGGATCAAGGAACTCGAAGGACGGTTCTTGCCCAAGCTGGACCGCCCGGAGGACGTTCGCCGTTACGAGCACAGCACCAGGCGACAACGTACCAGGAGAGAGCCCAGCCATGCTTGACCCGCGTCATGTCACCAGCCGGCGCATGGAAGTTGGCGCCGGCCTACGACGTGACGTTCTGCGAGGGGTCAGGCGGGTACCAGATGGACGTGATGGGCGAGGCTCCGGCTCTCGACCGGCGGGCCATGCTGAGCCTTGCTGATGAAGCGGAGGTCCAGGCGGATGCTGCCAGCCGGATCATCGACCGACTGTGCGACGTGGCCGGCCAGTTTGCGGCCATGGCTGCAAACCAGCTCCAAGACGATGGCGTGGCGTGATCACGATGGCCCGACGCTGGTGCTTGCGTTGCCTCGCCCGCAACCGGCGCAGAAAAAAGGCCGGCAAGCCTGCCGGCCGAACGTCCCGGCTCGTTGCAAGAGGCCAAGGTCGATATGACGGATCTGCGGCGCGCCCCGACAGCGCGCCGGTGTTGGTCAGCGCGCGCTCAGAAGCGGTGGCGCACGCCGAGCATGGCGCCGGTCTGGTTCTGGCCCGGCAGCGTGTTCTGGGTGCTGGTCAGGCCATAGGCGGCGTTGCCGTGGTTCTTCACGTAGCCCAGCAGCAGGTAGGCGTCGGTGCGCTTGGAGAGCGCGTAGTCGGCGTCCAGCACGAACATCAGCGAGTCCTTGCTGTCGGTGCGCGCATCGGTGTAGTACGCCGCGCCGGTCAGGCTGAAGGCCTGGGTGAACTTGTACGTGGCACCGCCCCAGTACAGGTTGTCGTGGCGCGCGGTGGCGGTGGTGACCTCGTCGCGCAGCCAGCGGTAGCCGGCGAACAGCTTGGCCTGGCCCAGGCTGTACGAAGCGCCGACGGCGGCGCGGCGGGCGCTGGCGCCGGAGGTCGCCACGGTGGTGCCCTGGTACTGGTCGTAGGCCACGCCCACCGACAGCGGGCCGTTGGCGTAGGCCATGCCGCCGCCGAAGTTGGTGCCGACGCGGAAGCTGCCCGGTACTTCGCTGCCGTTGGCGATGGTGCTGTCGCGGCCGGTGCTGTAGAAGGCCGTGGCGGTCAGGCCGCCGAAGGTGCCGGTGTACTTGAGCGCGTTGTCGGCACGGCCGTTGAAGCCGTTGGTGTCGACCGCGTTGAGCGAGTAGCTGTTGCCGACCGCCATCGGGTCATAGTCGCCGAACAGCTGGAACAGCGCGTTCTGCTGGCGGCCGAGGGTGATGGCGCCGTATTCGCTCTGCAGGCCGACATAGGCCTGGCGGCCGAACAGGCGGTTGCCCTGGCCGGAGGTGCCGGTATCGATGTTGAAGCCGCTCTCCAGCACGAAGATGCCCTTCAGGTTACCGCCCAGGTCTTCCACGCCGCGGATGCCCCAGCGCGAGCCGGACAGGCCGCCGGAGGTCACGCCGAACAGGTTGCCGCCCTGGCCGGGGGTGCTTTGGACATGGCTCTGGTAGCTGACGCCGGCATCGGCGATGCCATACAGGGTGACGCTGGAGGAGGCCGACTGGGCTTGGGACGCGGCGGGCACGGCGAGCGTGGCGGCGGCGAACGCGAATGCGATGTTCTTTTTCAACTGGAATCTCGATGTGGTGTTGCCAGGGAGCCTTGCCCGGAGCGCGGCGCGGATGGATCGACGCGCGGGGCCCTGGCATGGCAGGCCGCATCATGGAAAAACCAGATGACAATTCCGTGAAACAATTACATCAAAACAACAATCTTTGTTCCCGAATAAGAAATGACTGTTCGTGCTGGCGAACAGTCGCGGACAGGCATCTGACACGCCACTTTCCGGACGATTCGAGTGGTTCAAGCGGTACTTACAGCACTGGCGGTGCCGGCAGCGCTGCCAGGGCCGCTGCGGTGACGCTCTAGCCGCTCTGGCCGCTCTGGCCGCTCTGGCCGCTCTGGCCGCTCTGGCCGCTCTGGCCGCTCTGGCCGCTCTGGCCGCTCTGTGCCCGTCAGTGCCGCCAGTGCTGCCGGCCTCGTCGGGGCCCCACATATAGACAATATTTTCTAGACATTCTTTTCTAGAAAGAATAATCTACATGTATCGAATCCTCCACGCGGCGCCGGCAATCCCGATGCCGCGCCGCACCCGCTCCTGCCATGAACCGCTTCCCCGCCAGCCCCCTCAAACCCACCAGCGCCGAGCTCGACGTACTGCAGACCCTATGGGAAACCGGACCGGCCACGGTCAAGGCGGTGCACCAGGCCATGGCGGCCGATCGGCCCGAGCTGACCTACGCGAACGTCCTGCGGCTGATGCAGATCATGCACGGCAAGGGCCTGCTGGAGCGCGACGAGAGTGAACGCTCGCATGTCTATGCGCCCGCACAGAGCCAGAAGTCGACCCAGGCCAGCCTGCTGAAGGACCTGATCAGCAAGGCCTTCGCCGGCTCCGGCAAGGCCCTGGTGCTGGCCGCGCTGCGCGGCGGTCACGTCAGCCAGCAGGAGCGCGCCGAGATCGAGGACCTGCTGCGCGGGGACGGCAAGTGAGTGGCCCGATGGCCGGCTTCGGCTGGATCGCGGGCGATGTGCTGCTGGCCTTCCTGTGGCAGGGCCTGTGCATCCAGGCCGCGGCGGCCTGCCTGCTGTGGTGGATGCGCCCTGCCGGCGCCCGTGCCCGCTATGCGGTACTGTGCGCCGCCCTCGTCCTGTGCGTGGTCGTACCCGTGCTGGACGCGGCCGCCCGACTCGACACCTGGCAGGCATCGGCCGTGCTGCCGGATGGCGCCGCCGGCATCGTCACGCTGCCGGCGACCTGGTCCGGCGTGCTCGCCGGCATGCCGGCCATGGCCGCGCCGGCGCTCCCGTGGCGCGCCTGGCTGGCGATGGCGTGGCTGGCGGGCGTGAGCGGGATGACGCTGCGGCTGCTGCTGGGCATGGCCTGGCTGCGGCAGGTGATCCGCTCCAGCCGGCCCTGGACGGATGCCGCATGGACAGCGCGCGTGCAGGCGCTATCGGGCCGGCTGCGCTTGCCGCGCGGCGTCGCGCTGCGCATCGCGCCCGGCCTGTCCAGCCCCGTGACGGCGGGCTGGTGGCGGCCCGTGGTGCTGGTGCCCGCCGGCCTGGTGAGCGGCATGCCGGCCGACCTGCTGGAGGCGCTGCTGGCGCACGAGCTGGCGCATGTCCGGCGCCTCGACTACCTGGTCAACTTCCTGCAGCGCGTGATCGAGGCACTGCTGTTCTTCCACCCTTCGGTGTGGTGGCTGTCGCGCCGCCTGGGCGAGGAGCGCGAGCACATCGCCGACGATATGGCCGCGGCCTGCATCGGCGCGCCGCGCACCCTGGCGCGCGCGCTCGACAGCCTCAGCCGCGGCATGCCGGTGCCGGCCGCCGGCCTCGACCTGGCGCAGCAGGCGCGCGGCGGGGCACTGGCCCAGCGCATCCGCCGCCTGCTGCGCCCGGCGCCGGCGCCCTCGCGTGCCGCGCTGGCGGCCCCCTGGCTTGCCGCGGCGCTGGGGCTGGCCTGCGCCGCCGCATGGACCGTCCCGGCCGCCCCGACCGCGCCGTCCGGCTCCGGCCTGGCCGGCATCGAGGCGCTGGTCAAGGCCAGCGGGGCGGCCCACGTGCTGGTGGTGGATGCCGCCTCGGGGGCCAAGCTGATCGGACGGGCTGAGCATGAGGAAGTCCCGATCGCCTCGCTGACCAAGCTGATGACGGCCATGGTGGTGCTGGATACCGCCCCGGACCTCGCCCGCCCCGTCCGCATCGAGCGGGAGGATGCCGAGGCCACCCGCAACAGCGTGTCGCAACTGCCAGTGGGCGCCAGCGCGACGCTGGGCACGCTGCTGAAGCTGGCGCTGATGTCGTCGGACAACCGGGCCGCCCACGCACTGGCGCGCAGCTATCCCGGCGGTACGCCGGCGTTCGAGCGGTCCTTGCGCGACAAGATGGCACAGCTCGGCCTGAAGCACACGACGCTGCGCGAACCGACCGGCCTGTCGCCGGCCAATCGCTCCACGGCTGCCGACATCGAGCGCATCGTGAACGCGGCAGCCGCCTATCCGGAGATCGCGCGCGACAGCACGCGGCCGGCGGAAACCGTCAACATCGCGAGCGGCGCCCTCCACTACCGCAATACCAACCCCTTGGTCGGCCGCCGGGGCTGGGACATCCAACTGTCCAAGACCGGCATGTCGCCTGCGGCGGGCCGCTGCCTGGTCATGCGCGTCCGGGTGCAGGGACGCGACCTGACCCTGGTGCTGCTCAAGGCGCGCCAACAGCCGGCGTAGCCGCGCTGCCTCCTCCCCGGCCGCGCCGGCCCCGGCGCCGGTGCGGCCGTTCCTCCGTGCTCCACCCTTGATCGATTGCCATGAAGCCAAGACTGAACTGGCGCGGGATGTCCCTCGCCCTGATCCTTTGCGGGCCGTGCGCCGCGCCGGCCTCCGCCCTCACCCTCTGCACCGTCGTCGCCGACGCGGTCGACGGACGCGTGCTGCTGCAGCAGGGCCAATGCGCCGAGCGCTATACGCCGGCATCCACCTTCAAGCTTCCGCTCGCCCTGATGGGCTTCGACGCCGGCATCCTGCAGGACGAACACACGCCCGCGTGGCCGTTCCAGCCTGGCTATCCGGACTGGGGCGGCGAGCCGTGGCGCCAGCCGGTGGACCCGGCCCGCTGGATCCACTACTCCGTGTTCTGGTACTCGCAGCAGCTCGCCGCGCGCCTGGGGCAGGATCGCCTCCAGCAATACACGTCGGCCTTCCAGTACGGCAACCAGGATGTCTCGGGCGAACCCGGCAAGCAGAACGGCACGCAGGGTGCGTGGTTCAATGCCTCGCTGCGCATCTCGCCGCTGGAGCAGATCGCCTTCCTGCGCAAGATCGCCATCCGGCAGTTGCCCGTCGGCGCGCATGCCTACGACATGGCCGAGCGCCTCTTCGCGCAGGAGCAGAGCCCGGACGGATGGCGCGTGTACGGCAAGACCGGGACCGGATCGCCCGGCTCGGACGGCAGCTATGACCGCGACCATGCCTACGGCTGGTTCGTGGGCTGGGCGGAGAAAGGCGAGCGGAAACTGGTGTTCGCCCGCCTGATCCAGGACGAGCAGGCCACGACGCCGAACGCGGGCGTGCGGGTACGCGACGCCATCCTCCGCGAGTTCCCCACCCTCGCCGGCACCGGCACCGGCACCGGCACCGGCACCGGCACCGGCACCGGCACCGGCATCAGCATCAGCAAGAAGGACTGAGACCGCCGTGCATCCCGATCCGCGCAATGGGCGGATCGACATGCTGCGCGGCGTGTCGATCCTGCTGGTGCTGCTCCACCATTTCAATATCGCCTACCCGCTGCAGGACACCGTGCTGGCGGCAACCCTGGGCTGGCCCGCCGTGCGCGCCGTGGCCCGCAACGGCAATTACGGCGTGACGATCTTCTTCGTCATTTCCGGCTTCCTGATCACCACCAATGCCCTCGAGCGCTGGGGCAGCCTGGAGCGGATCCGGCTGCCCGGCTTCTACGCCCTGCGCGCGGCACGCATCCTGCCCGGCCTGTTCCTGGCACTGCTGGCGGTGGACACGCTGGCCCTGGCGGGGGTGCGGATCTTCGACAACCGCGCGGGCGCGCCGGTATCGCTATGGACCGTCAATCTCGCCGGCGCGACCTTCTGGATGAACGTCCTCATCACGCAGCACGGCTGGATCAACTATCCGCTGGGCGTGCTGTGGTCGCTGTCGGTCGAGGCGGTGTTCTACCTGCTGTTCCCGCTGGCCTGCGTGGGCCTGCGGCGCCCGTCGGTCCGCCTGGCCCTGGCGCTGGCGGCGATCTGCATCGGCCCGTTGTACCGCTACGCCCACGCGGGCGACGAGGGCGGATTCCTGTACGCCTATCCGGCCTGCTTCGACGCCATCGCGATCGGCTGCTGCGCGGCGGTGCTGGCACGGCAGCGGCCGTTCCCCGTGCTGCAGCAGCGCGCCGTCCGCGCGCTGGTCGCGGCCGCGATGGCGGCGCTGTACCTGGCCTGGCCGATCGCGCAAAGCCATGTGCTGGGCGTCAGCGCAATGGCCCTGGCCACAGCCTTGCTGCTGCTGGGAAGCGGCCGCGCCGCGCCCTTGTCGCGGCCGGCCCGGGCACTGGCGGCCTGCGGGCGCCGGAGCTACGAGATCTACCTGTTCCACCTGCTGGTGCTGGGCTCGATGCGCACGCTCATGCCTGCGGCCATGATCGCCGGGGATGCGAAGACGGTGCTGCTGGCTGCCTACCTGGTGCTCTCGGTCGCGGTGGGAGCGTGCGTGGCCTGGTCGTGGTCGGACCCGATCAATGCGGCATGGCGCCGCCGGTGGGTCCGCTACCCGGCCAGCGCGCCATCGGCGGACGGGCGCGGCGGACAATCCGCTGCGAACTGAAGCAGGAGCACGCACAGATTGCGACGGTGCACTTGAGTCGGTAGCGGAGTCATGGGGATCAAACGAGGGCTGACGACCGCATGCCAGCCGATCCCCCAGCCTCAAGGCAATCGTAGAAGGCAGGATCGCTTGGCATTCGTTTCGTTTGTTGCGTTTTTCGATTGTTTCGTTTAACGTAGATCACTGATCAACGCCCAGGAGTGATGCCGTGACCGCCGCCTATTCGAGAGTAACGCTACCCGTGGAACGGGAAGTGCAGGCTGCCGTGCAAGGTCAACGCGCCTTGGCGGCTTATCTGGCCACCCAGGTCGAGACCCAGCGCATCCAGATCTTCGATGACAAGAATCAAGCTCATCAGGTGGAGCTGCCAACATCGGCGCTCCGCCTGCTGGTGGACATCCTGGCCGAACTGGCCGGCGGCAATGCCGTCAAGGTCGTGCCTGTTCATGCCGAGTTGACCACGCAGGAAGCGGCCGACCTGCTCAACGTCTCCCGGCCGCACCTGGTCAAGTTGCTGGAAGACGGCGCGCTGCCGTTCCATCGGGCTGGCAAGCACCGCCGCGTGCGCTTTTCGGACCTGATGCAGTTCAAGGCCGCGCGCGATCAGGCCAGTGAGCAAGCCATGGCCGAGTTGGCGCATCAAGCCCAGGTGTCTGACATGGGTTACGAATGAGGCATTCGCCATTCACAGCCCTGTATGACGCTTGCGTGCTGTATCCAGCGCCACTGCGCGACTTTCTCATGTGGCTGGGCCTGTCGGGGCGGTTCCGTGCACGGTGGAGTCCGCAGATCCACGACGAATGGAAGCGCAATCTGCTGGCTAACCGCGAAGACCTGACGCGCGAGCAACTGGATCGCACATCGGACCTGATGGATCGCGCCATCCCTGATGCCTTGGTCCTTGACTACGAGGCACTTGCCGTCGAACTATGGTTACCGGACCCAGACGACCGGCACGTACTCGCCGCCGCCATTCGTTGCGGTGCCAGCGTCATCGTCACCTTCAACCGGAAAGACTTTCCGGACGACGCATTGGCACCGTTCGGCATCGAGGCCCGGCACCCCGACGAATTCATCGACAACCTGTTCGACCTGGATGCGGCCGCTGTCGTTGCCGCCGCCCGGCAGCAGCGCGCGCAGCTCAAGCATCCGCCCATGGATGTCGACCGCTACCTCGACGTGCTGCAACGCCAGGGCCTGCTGCAAACCGTCAAGGGCCTGGGCCAATACCGTTCCATCCTGTAGGTCGCGACTCGCGGCAGCGCGAAGGGATCCATGATCGATCCCCGCCGCGAGCCGGCCTGGATATCTTCGTCGGGCAAGAAATGGGCCGCGCTGGACGGCCTGGGCGCGGCCGCCGTGCGCCATGGATGACGACGACTTCCGCACCGTGCACAACGACCTGTACTGAGGCAAGCGCAGCGTGCGCCGCCTCAGCGCTGCGCGTGCAGGCCGAACAGCCCGTGCCAGAAGGACTCGAAGGGGGTGGTGTGCCGCCGGGACTGCGCCTCCGCGCCCGCGGCAGCCGCCGGTGCCTCGCCTTCGGCCCCGGCCTCGTCTTCCGCCCGGGCCCGGGCTTCCGCTGCCGCGGCCTCGGCCCGCCGTGACTCCTGCAAGGCCCACACGCTGTCCGCGATGCGCGCGGCCAGTTCCGCCTCGCAATCCCGGCCCAGCAGCACGCCGAAGATCACGTCGCGGTTGTGGCCGTCGCCGGCAAAGCGCATGGCCAGCGCCACCATGGCCTCGTAGTGCTGCTGCGCGGCGCGCTCGGCCTCGCGTTGCGCCGCGCGCTCCTGTTCCTGTTCGGCCTCGTGCTCGGCCTGCCAGCGCTCCATCTCGCGCGCGTACACCTCGTCGTAGACCTGGCGCTGCACCGGGTCGGACAGAATGGCGTAGGCATCACGGATCTCCTGGAAGGCGGCATGTGCCTCCGCCTCGCGGCCCAGGTTGCGGTCAGGGTGGGACTTCATCGCGGCGCGGCGGTAGGCGCGCTTGATCTCTTCCAGAGAAGCGTGCTCCGGCACGCCGAGGATCGCGTAGAGAGTGGTCATGGTGCGCTGGCGGGTGGGCGGGTGCTGCGATGGACGCCGCTCATCCTAGCATGGGCCGGAGCGCTTTTGCTGCACCGCGACAGCCCCCCGCAGGCACGGCTCGGGCGTACCGGTTCGGGTGTACTCTAGGGCTCTTGCCAACCTCGGCCGCCAGCGCGGCCTTCTCCCCTCATCTCCCTATGCAACTCCTCGCCAAGCTGTGGAAAGAGAACAAGGGCCTTGCCGCCTTCCTGTTCCTGATGGTGCTGTTCCGTGGCGCGATCGCCGACTGGAACGTGGTGCCGAGCGGCTCCATGCTGCCGACCCTGCGCATCGGCGACCGCATCCTGGTGGACAAGATGGCCTACGACCTGCGCATCCCGCTCACGCACCAGCGCCTGGCCTACCTGAGCCAGCCGCAGCGGGGCGACATCGTCACCATCGATTCCGCCGCCGCGCACACGCTGCTGGTCAAGCGCATCGTCGGCGTGCCCGGCGATACCGTGGCAATGCGTGACAACGTGCTCTACATCAACGGCGAGCGCGCCTCGTACCAGCCGCTGGACGCCACCGCCGCGAACGTCGCCCCCGATGCCGGCGCCGCCTATTTCACCGAAGCGGTCGGCGGCATGGCGCATACGGTCCGGCTGTCACCGCTGGCCCCGAGCCCGCGCCGCTCGTTCGGGCCGGTGCCGGTCCCGGCCGGCCAGTACCTGATGCTCGGCGACAACCGCGACAACAGCGCCGATTCGCGCTACTACGGCTTCTTCCCCCGCGAGGAAATCATGGGACGGACCCGCCGGGTCGCCTTCTCGCTGGATCCGGAGCACTACTACCTGCCGCGCCTGCAACGCTTCGGGGCGGAACTGGACGGCGCGCGCGGTTGACGGCCACAGCGCGGATGGGCCGGCCTTCGCTTCAGCGGCTGCCGGTCCCCGCCACTACCCTTGCCAGCTGGCCCTGCACCGTATCCAGCCACGCCTGCTGTCCTGCGGCGATCCGCGCGAAGCCGGCACTGCCCAACGGATGCGCGGCCAGGCGCTGCCAGTAGACACGTGCCAGCGGCATGCCGCATATGCCACAAAAACACCGGCACGCTGCAACTCGCCTCCACCCGCCTGCCCTCCCCTACCGCCCGAAGGCCGCGAACTTCGCCGCCAGGAAATCCACGAACAGCCGGATGCGCGACGACAGCTGGTGGCGCTGCTGGTACACCGCATAGATATTCGCTTCGGGCGTGGCGTACTGCGGCAGCACCTGCACCAGGCGGCCGCTGCGCAGGTAGCGCTCGACGTCCCACTCGGCGCGCAGCACGATGCCGTGGCCTTCGAGCGCCCAGTTGACGGCGATCTCGCCGTCGTTGGTGGTGAGGTTGCCGCGCACATGCACGGACTCGGTACGCGCCTTGGCGCCCTTGACCGGGGTCAGGCGCCAGACGCCGTAGGCGTCACTGCCCTGGCGGATGCCGATGCAGTTGTGCCGGGGCAGGTCGGCCGGCGATTGCGGGGCGCCGTGGTCGCGCAGGTATTTGGGCGCGGCGCACAGCAGGCGGCGGTTGGGCGCCAGCAGGCGCGCGACGATGCGCGCGTCGGGCGGCTCGCCGAAGCGCACGCAGACGTCGAAGGCATCCTCGCTGAGCGGCGGCGGGTCGGCGGAGAGCTGGAGCTGGACGTCGACATCGGGGTAGGCACGGCTGTAGGCGGCGATCACCGGCGCCACGTGCATGCGCCCGAAGCCCAGCGTGGCGTTGACGCGCAGCAGGCCGCTCGGGCGCCCCTTGGCGCTGGTCAGCAACTGGCCGAGGTCGTCGATCTCGCCGAGGATGCGGCGCGCGTGCTCCAGCACCACCTCGCCTTCCGGCGTCAGGCTCATGCGCCGGGTGGTGCGTACCACCAGCGGCATGCCGATGCGCGCTTCCATCTGCGCCAGCCGCTTGCTGACGGCCGCCGTGGTGATGCCCAGGTCGCGGGCGGCGGCGCTGAGGCTGCCGGCGCCCGCGAGCGCGGCGAAGAAGCCCAGTTCGGCGGGCTGGATCGCGCTGTTGGCGGTCATCCTGCTGCGTTCCTCGCGGTGACCCTTGCCGGGCACCTCATCACGACCTTCACTGCGAACCTCACTGTTAATTCCAGGTTAAGAATGGTTTAACTTTAGTGCCGATCCAAAACTTCGTCCACCGGCCAGAATCCGCCTCGCGCCATGCAGCGGCAACCCTGACCAGGAGACGGAAGATGAAGACCTACCAGATCGCAACCATTCCCGGCGACGGCATCGGCAAGGAGGTGGTGCCGGCGGGGCGGGAAGTCATGGCGGCGCTGGCCGACGCCGGCGCCGGCTTCCGCTTCGAGTTCGAGGACTTCGACTGGGGCGGCGACTACTACCGCCAGCACGGCGCGATGATGCCCGCCGACGGCCTCGACGCCTTGCGCGGCAAGGATGCGATCCTGTTCGGCTCGGCCGGCGACAACCAGATCCCCGACCACATCACGCTGTGGGGCCTGCGCCTGAAGATCTGCCAGGGCTTCGACCAGTACGCCAACGTGCGCCCGACCCGCATCCTGCCGGGCATCGACGCCCCGCTCAAGCGCTGCGCGCCGGAAGACCTGGACTGGGTCATCGTGCGCGAGAACTCGGAAGGCGAGTACTCGGGCGTGGGCGGACGCGTGCACCAGGGCCATCCGATCGAGGCCGCCACCGATGTGTCGATGATGACGCGCGTGGGCGTCGAGCGCATCCTGCGCTTCGCTTTCCGGCTGGCGCAGTCGCGCCCGCGCAAGCTGCTCACCGTGATCACCAAGTCCAATGCCCAGCGCCACGCGATGGTGATGTGGGACGAGGTGGCGGCACAGGTGGCGCTTGAGTTCCCCGACGTGCGCTGGGACAAGGAGCTGGTCGATGCGGCCACCGCGCGCATGGTGAACCGGCCGAAGTCGCTCGACACCATCGTCGCCACCAATCTGCACGCCGACATCCTGAGCGACCTCGCCGCCGCGCTGGCGGGCAGCCTCGGCATCGCCCCCACCGGCAACATCGATCCCGAGCGCCGCTACCCGTCGATGTTCGAGCCCATCCACGGCTCGGCCTTCGACATCATGGGCCAGGGCCTGGCCAACCCGGTGGGCACCTTCTGGTCGGTGGTCATGCTGCTGGAGCACCTGGGCGAGCACGCCGCCGCGCAGCGCCTGATGGCGGCCATCGAGGCGGTCACGGCCGACCCTGCGCTGCACACGCGCGACCTCGGCGGCAGCGCCACCACCGCGCAGGTGACGCGCGCCGTGTGCGACCACCTGGCCACGCAGCAGCAGGCCGAGGCGGCCTGAGCCGCCCCGCCGCCCCTATCCAACCCTTCCCGCCCGGCACCGTCCGGGCCGCCTCGTGCGCGCCACCGGCGCCCGCCCTTGGCGGAATCGTCCAGCAGCCGCCAGAGCTGCGCCGCCAGCGCGACCGGGGGCCAGGCACGCTAGCCGTGCCCCGGCTGCCCTCACGCATCACCCGCAGGAGACAGCCATGATCCGCAGGCTATTGGGAAAGCTGTACGTCCAGGTACTGATCGGCGTCGGCGCCGGCATCGCGCTCGGCCTGTTCGCGCCCGACCTCGCCGGCAGCGTCAAGCCGCTTGGCGACGTGTTCATCAAGCTCATCAAGATGGTGTTCGCGCCCATCATCTTCGCCACCGTGGTGCTGGGCATCGCCCGCATGGAGAACATGAAGGAACTCGGCCGCGTCGGCGCGCGCGCGCTGCTCTACTTCGAGCTGCTGTCGACGCTGGCGCTGGCACTGGGGCTGGTGGTCGTCAACCTGGTGCGGCCGGGCGCCGGCATGAACGTCGACCCCGCCCATCTCGACGCCAAGGCCATCGCCGGCTACACCCACGCGGCGCAGGCACCGCACTCCTTCGTCGATTTCCTGATGAACATGGTGCCGACCAGCGGACGGATGCACTGAGATGGCCCAGACCTCCATGGACACCAGCGCCTGCCGCACCCTGCTGCGCCGCATGTTCGACGCCGCTGTCGCGGCCGCCCAGCCCGCGCTGACGCTGACCCGCCACCTGCCGCCGCCGCCGCGCGGGCGCACCATCGTGATCGGTGCCGGCAAGGCCTCGGCCGCCATGGCGCAGGCGCTGGAAGCGGCCTGGCCGTGGCCGCTCGAAGGGCTGGTGGTCACGCGCTATGGCTACGCGGTACCGTGCCGGCGCATCGAGATCGTCGAGGCGGCGCACCCGGTGCCGGATGCCGCCGGCCACGAGGCCGCGCGGCGCATGCTGGCACTGGTGTCCGGCCTGGGCCCGGACGACCTCGTGATCAGCCTGGTCTCGGGCGGCGGCTCGTCGCTGCTGCCCTTGCCGCTGGCGGGCATCACGCTGGCCGACAAGCAGGCCCTCAACCGCGCGCTGCTGAAATCGGGCGCCACCATCAGCGAGATGAACTGCGTGCGCCGCCACCTGTCGGCCATCAAGGGCGGCCGGCTGGCGGCCGCCTGCCACCCGGCGCGCGTGTGCAACCTGCTGCTGTCGGACGTGCCGGGCGACGACCCGGTCGACATCGCCTCCGGCCCCACAGTGGCCGACCCCGGCACGCGCGCCGACGCGCTCGACATTCTGCGCCGCTACGGCCTGGAAGTGCCGCCGCACGTGCTGCAGGTGCTGGCCTCCGAGGCGGCGGAGACGCTCAAGCCGGGCGATGTGCGCCTGCCCCGCATCGACACCACGCTGATCGCCACGCCGCGCATGGCGCTGGAAGCCGCCGCGCAGGTGGCGCACGAGGCGGGACTGACCGTGCACCTGCTCGGCGACGCCATCGAGGGCGAGGCGCGCGACGTCGGCCTGGTGCTGGGCGCCATCGCCCGCGAAGTCGCCGACCATCGCCAGCCGGTGGTGCCGCCCTGCGTGCTGCTGTCCGGCGGCGAGACCACCGTGACCGTGCGCGGCCAGGGCCGTGGCGGCCGCAACGTCGAGTTCCTGCTGGCACTCGCCCTGACCTTGCGCGGCCATGCCGGCATCCATGCCATCGCGGGCGACACCGACGGCGTCGACGGACTGGAAGAGATCGCCGGCGCCATCGTCACGCCCGACACCCTGCGGCACGCACAGCGGCTCGGCATCCGGGCGCGCGACGCGCTGGCCGACAACGACGGGCACGGCTTCTTCGAAGCGCTCGGCGACAGCGTGGTGACCGGCCCGACGCTGACCAACGTCAACGACTTCCGCGCGATCCTGATCGCGCCTGGAAGCGGAGCGGAAAGTGCAACTGCAACCGCAACCGCAACTGCAGCCGCAACTGGAACTTGAGGGAAAGGGAAAAGAGATGAGACGCCTTCGCAATGCCAAGATCGTGGCCACGCTGGGACCGGCCAGCACCACGCCGGAAACCATCGACGCGCTGTTCGAGGCCGGCGCCGATGTGTTCCGCCTCAACTTCAGCCACGGCAGCCACGACGACCACCGGCAGCGCTACGACACCATCCGCGCGGTGGAACGCGAACGCGGGCGGCCGATCGGCGTGCTGCTCGACCTGCAGGGCCCCAAGCTGCGCATCGGCACCTTCGCCGCCGGCCCGGTCCCGCTCGCCGCCGGGGCGCCGTTCCGGCTCGACCTCGATCGCGGCACGCCGGGCTCGGCGCAGCGGGTCAGCCTGCCGCACCCGGAGATCTTCCGCGCCCTGCGCGAGGGCTCCGAGCTGCTGCTCGACGACGGCAAGCTGCGCCTGCGCGTGGAATGCTGCGGCGACGACTTCGCCGAGACCACCGTGCTCGATGGCGGCATGCTATCCGACCGCAAGGGCTTCAACGTGCCCGGCGTGGTGCTGCCGCTGTCGGCGCTGACCGAGAAGGACCGGCGCGATCTCGACTTCGGCCTCGGCCTGGGCGTCGACTGGGTGGCGCTATCCTTCGTGCAGCGGCCCGAGGACATCGAGGAGATCCAGGCCATGGTGCAGGGGCGCGCCGGCATCGTCGCCAAGCTCGAGAAGCCGGCTGCCATCCACAGCCTGGAGGCCATCGTCGCGCAGGCCGATGCGGTCATGGTGGCGCGCGGCGACCTCGGCGTGGAGATGCCCGCCGAACAGGTCCCTTCGCTGCAGAAGCAGATCGTGCGAGCCTGCCGCAAGGCCGGCAAGCCGGTCATCGTGGCCACGCAGATGCTGGAATCGATGATCGCCGCGCCGGTGCCGACGCGGGCCGAAGCCTCCGACGTGGCCACCGCGGTCTACGACGGCGCCGACGCCGTCATGCTGTCGGCCGAGTCCGCCTCCGGGCGCTACCCGGTCGAGGCCGTGAAGATGATGGACAGCATCATCCGCCGCACGGAATCCGATCCGCTCTACCACGATGCCATCCAGGCCTCGCACACGCCGCCGCGCGCCGAGGCGGCCGATGCGATCGGCTATGCGGTGCGCCATGTCGCCGGCCTGCTCAAGGTGCCGGCCACGGTGGCCTACACCAGCTCCGGCTACTCGGCGCTGCGCATGGCACGCGAGCGGCCCGAGGTACCGATCCTCGGCATGACGCCGCGCGTGGCCACGGCGCGCCGCCTGGCGCTGGCCTGGGGCGTGCACGCGGTGCTGTGCCACGAGGTGGTCGACGTGGTCGAGATGACGGAGCTGGCCGGCCACACCGTGCGCAACGAGCACTTCGGCGAGAGCGGGCAATCGATCGTGATCTCCGCCGGCCTGCCGTTCACCGTGGCCGGCACCACCAACCTGCTGCGCATCGCGCAGGTCCAGTAATCCAGTAAGACAGGCGCCATGACGACCATCCAGGAAGTACGCGGCTACGAGATCCTCGACTCGCGCGGCCATCCCACGGTTGCCGCGCAGGTACGGCTGGCCGACGGCACGCTCGGCGAGACGCTCGATGCCATCGGCGTCGCGCTGCGCGCGGCGGCACCGGCAGCGTAGCCGCGCAGTTCCCACCTTCCGACTCAAACGAACACAAGAGGAGACAAGCCATGCCCGCATCCAAGCACTGCTACCACCACCGCCAGCGCCGCCAGGCGCTGCGCCGGCTCGGCTGCCTCGCCGCGCTGCCGCTCGGCCTGGGCGCCGCCACGCTCGCGCTGGCGCAGGAATGGCCGGCCAAGCCGCTCAGCCTGGTGGTGCCCTTCCCCGCCGGCGGCACCACCGACCTGCTGGCGCGCTCGCTGGGCGACCAGCTCTCGCGCAGCCTGGGCCAGCCGGTCATCGTCGAGAACCGTCCGGGCGCCGGCGCCACGCTTGGCGCCGACTACGTGGCCAAGGCCCGGGCGGACGGCTACACGCTGCTGATGGGCGCCGTGCACCACACCATCGCCACCAGCGTGTACAAGAAGCTGCCCTACAGCTTCCAGAAGGATCTCGTGCCGGTCAGCACCCTCGCCATGGTGCCGAACGTGCTCACCATCAACCCGGCGCGCACGCCAGCCCGCGACGTGGCCGAGCTGGTCGCGCTGGCCAGGCAAAGCACGCCCGGGTTCTCCTACGGCTCCAATGGCAACGGTACCGCGCAGCACCTGATCGGCACCCAGTTCCAGGCGGCCACCGGCATCCGCCTGCTGCACGTGCCCTACAAGGGCAGCGGCCCGCTGACCACCGACCTGCTGGGCGGCCAGGTGACGATGTCATTCGATACGCTCGCCACCGTGCTGCCGCACATCAAGGCCGGCAAGCTGCGCGCGCTGGCGGTGACCACGGCCACGCGCTCCAGCGCGCTGCCCGATGTCCCCACGCTGGAACAAGCGGGCCTGAAGGGTTTCGACATCGGCACGTGGTTCGGGGTGCTGGCGCCGGCAGGCACGCCCGGGCCAGTGGTGGCGCGGCTCAATGCGGAGATCGTCCGCATCGTCAAGTCGCCCGAGTTCCAGCAGCGCATGCTGGCCGCCGGCGCGGAGCCGATGTCCAGCTCGCCGGAGGCCTTCGCGCGCCGCATCGACCAGGAAACGGTGAAGTTCGCCGGCCTGGTGAAGGACGGCAAGGTGGCCATCGAGTAAACGGCAGGACAGGGCAGGGCAGGGCAGTGGCACGGTGCTCATCCGCCACCACCGTGCCACTGCCCCTACCGCCCCGCCAGCCGCTGCAAGGCCTGCGGCGCCACCAGCTCGATCTCGCGGTAGCGGCGCCGTATCCAGCCGGCGGCCTCCCAGGCCTGCAGGTACTTGGCCACCGTCTGGCGCGAGCGGTTGACCATGTCGCCCAGCTCCTCGGCGGAGATATGCACCACGCGCTCGGTGCTGTCCGCCAGTTCGAGCAGCCGCTCGGCCATGCGCGCGTCCACCGGCGCCTGCTGCGCGCTCTCCGCGTGGTCGAAGGCCATGCGCAGCCGCGCGCAGATCTGGCGCACGATCAGCTGCATGCCTTCCGGATGCACGGCCAGGATGCGCTGGAAGTCGTGCCAGCCCAGCGCCACCAGCTCGGTGCTGCCGACCGCGAAGCCGTCATGCGTGCGCGGCTTGCCATCGAGCAGCGAGATCTCGCCGAACCACTGGCCGCGCCCGACCACGGCGTAGACCGCCTCACGCCCGCCCGCGCTGACGCGGCTCATGCGCGCCCGCCCCGACAGCACCAGGTAGAAGTTGGTCGGCGCATCGCCGCGCGCGAAGATCATCTCGCCATCGGCGTAGCGCTCGCGGCGCGCGGCCTTGGCCACGGCATCGAGCACGCGGGCCGGGGCGTTGCGCAGCCAGCCCGATGCGAGCACGCCGCGCGGCAGAGGCGCCTGCGGCTCCGCCGCCTTGGCCGCCGCCTTGGCCACTGTCCTGCCCCTCGCCCTGGCACCGCCCTTGCCGGCACTTCCTGCCTCTCGCTTCACATCCGTCCCCCCGCCTGATGACACCGAGATTGTCCAGGACTTAACAGACTTTGGCATCGTCCCCGGCGCAGAATGCCTCGACCCCACAGGAAACGACAAGCCAAGGAGACACGGACATGGCACAGATGCAACGGGTGGAGACGGGCAAGGATTCCGTCAAGCAGCGCGTATCCGACGCGGAATGGCAGACCCGCGTGGACCTCGCCGCGGCTTACCGGCTGGTGGCGCACTTCGGCTGGGACGACCTGATCTTCACGCATATCTCGGCGCGCGTGCCGGATGCGCCGGACCAGTTCCTGATCAACCCCTACGGCATGCTGTTCGACGAGATCACCGCGTCCAGCCTGGTCAAGGTGGACCACCACGGCGCGCCGGTGCTGGAGACGCCGTACGACGTCAACCCGGCCGGCTTCATCATTCACAGCGCGGTGCACGAGGCGCGCCCGGAGATCGGCTGCGTGATGCATACCCATACCCCGCACGGCGTGGCGGTGTCGGCGCAGAAGGAGGGCCTGCTGGCGATCTCCCAGCAGGCGATGTTCGCGCGCATGGGCCTGGCCTACCACGACTACGAGGGCGTGGCGCTGCGCGAGGACGAGAAGGCGCGGCTGGTGGCGGACCTCGGGCGCGGCAAGCAGATGATCCTGCGCAACCACGGCCTGCTGACCTGCGGGCGCTCGGTGGCCGACGCCTTCCTGACCATGTACACGCTGGAATCGGCCTGCCGCATCCAGATCCTGGCGCAGAGCGGCGGCTCGACCCTGACCACGGTGCCCGAGTCGGCCAGCGCCGACGTCGGCGAGCAGGCCCGCCAGGCCACCAAGGGCAAGGGCTCGGGCCTGGCCTGGCCGGGCCTGCTGCGCCGGCTCGACCGCATCCAGCCGGATTTCCGCAACTGATCCCGCGGCATACGCAGCATACGCGGCATCCCCAGGCAAGCGCGCGAATGCCGCGCAAGCCGAGACGCTCGACGGGCCGGGCCGACGACACGGCCGGCCCCGACAGCAGGCGGCCGCCCCCGGGGGCGGCCGCTCACGCATCGTCAAGACCATCCGAACACGCACCCCCATGGCCATTCTCGTTCACCTGCCCTCCTTCATGGCAACCCCCATCACCGCCGCCCTGCGCGAGGCCGCGCCCGACATTCCGGTCTGGAACGGCCGCGAGAACGCGCCCGCGGACGAGGTCGAGGCCCTGCTGGCCTGGGGCCTGCGGCCCGGCGTGGTGCCCGCCTTTCCCAAGCTGCGCCTGGTGTGCGCGGCAGCAGCCGGCGTCGACAAGCTGCTGGCCGCGCCCGACCTGCCGGCCGCCCTGCCGGTCACGCGCGTGGTCGACCCCGGCCAGCAGACCGGCATCGCCCATTACGTGCTGGCCACCGCGCTGCGCCACGCCCGCGCGCTGGGCACCTATGCCGAGCAGCAGCGGCGCGGCGAATGGCGACGCCATCCGGGCCGGCCGCTGTCGCGCTGCCGCGTGGGGGTGCTGGGACTGGGCGAGATCGGCAGCGCGGTGGCACGCACCTTCGCCGCCATCGGCTTCCCGGTGGCAGGCTGGAGCCGCGGCGGCAAGGGCCTGCCCGGCGTGGCGGACTTCACCGGCGACGACGGCCTGGCCGCGCTGCTGGCGCAGAGCGACATCCTCGTCTGCACGCTGCCGCTGACGCCGCAGACACACGGCCTGCTGAACCGGCGCACGCTGTCGATGCTGCCGGCCGGCGCCTACTTCATCAACGTGGGCCGCGGCGAACACGTGGTCGAGCCCGACCTGCTCGCCCTGCTCGACGCCGGCCACCTCGCCGGCGCGGCGCTCGATGTCTTCTCCAAGGAGCCGGTCGAAGCGGGCGACCCGGTGTGGAACCATCCTCGCATCGAAGCCACGCCGCATATCGCCTGCGATCCCTCATACGAGCTGGTGGCACAGCAATGCGTCGAGAACCTGCGCCGCGCGCGCGCCGGCCAGCCGCTGCTGAACCTGGTGGACCGGGCGGCGGGGTATTGAGGCAGGGCGGATCGCGCAATGCAGGCGCGATGCAGGCGCAATGCAGGCTCCCGAGCGCGCCGGTTGCCTCCCCGCTCCAGACCGACGGCCTCGTCCAGTGCGACGCCGTACGCATCACGCCGGCCCGCTCCCCTCTCCCGCCTGCGGGAGAGGGGCCGGGGGAGAGGGCAGGCGCCGGCTGAACGTGGCGGCGTGGATCGCACTGATGGCTTCGATTCCGTGCTCGTCCGTGCTCGTCGGCTGGACCACGCCGACGGCTTCGATTCGGTGCTCGCGTGCTGGATCACACCGGCGGCTTCGATTCGGTGCTCGCGTGCTGGATCACACCGGCGGCTTCGATTCGGTGCTCGCGTGCTGGATCACACCGACGGCTTCGTTGGGCGTGGCGCCTTGCTAAACCACCCCTCTCCCCCGTCCTCTCCCCGCGCGGGGAGAGGGAGCCAAGACCTCGTGCTTGGCGATTGGTGTTGGCGCACCAGTCGGCTTCGGCAAGCGCATCGTGCCGTCCCGCGCAGCACCTCTGCGAAGCGCTGCACCTGCAGCAGCGCCGCCACCGCCGGCAGCGCCAGGTAGTTGGGCAGCACGCCGAGCCGCAGCTCGCCCAGCAGGCCGGCGGCACTGCGCTGCGCGCGCTCGCGGCTGGCCTGCAGCCCGGCCAGCAGTTGCCTGGCATCGCGCAGGAAACCGGTGCCGGCGGCGGTCAGCTCCACGCCCTTGGGCAAGCGCCGCAGCAGCGGCGTGCCGATGGCCTCTTCCAGTTCCTGGATCTGGCGCGACAGCGCCGGCTGCACGATGCCGACCGATCGGGCGCCGGCCACCACGCTGCCGGCCTCGGCCACGGCAATGAAGTAGCGCAGGTGGCGCAGCTCGATGCGGCGCAGGTCGGCTGCCCCGCTGCCGCCCTGCGCACGCTCCGTTCTGGCGATGTCCGACACGGTGCGGCGTCAGCCCGGCGCGCCGAGACCCAGCACGTCCTGCATGTCGTATTCGCCCGGTTGCCGGTGCACCACCCAGCGCGCCGCGGCGAGCGCGCCGCGCGCGAACATGCTGCGGTCGCGCGCGGAATGGGACAGCGTCAGGATCTCGTCTTCCGCGGCGAACATCACGCTGTGCTCGCCGACGATGCCGCCGGCGCGCAACACGGCAAAGCCGATCTCGCCCGGCGGGCGGGCGCCGGTGATGCCGTCGCGCTCCCGCTGCGCCACCGCCTCGAGCGCCACGCCCCGCCCCTGCGCGGCGGCTTCGCCCAGCATCAGCGCGGTGCCCGACGGCGCGTCGACCTTGCGCCGGTGGTGCGCCTCGACGATCTCGATGTCCCACTCCTGCTGCGGCAAGGCCTTCGCCACGCGCGCCACCATGCCCAGCAGCAGGTTGAGGCCCAGCGAGAAGTTGCCCGAGCGCACGATGGGGATATACCGCGCGGCGGCGGCGATGGCCGCCAGGTCCTCGTCCTCGAAGCCCGTCGAGCCGATCACCAGGGCCGGCCCCCCACGCGCGGCGCAGGCGGACGCCAGGGCGGCGGACGCCGCGCCGCTGGTGAAATCGATCACCACGTCGGCCTGCGCCAGCGCGGCCGTCAGCTCGACCTGGCCGTCGGCCGCCGCGCTGCCCGCGCGCGCGATGCGGGCCACCACCGCCAGCGTCGGGTCCTGCCCCGCCAGCTCGATCACGGCCCGGCCCATATGGCCCCGCGCTCCGGCGATAGCGATGCGGATAGGTGTGGTCATGCCTGTGTTCCTCATGGATGCCTGGTGGCCGGGGGAGCCATGCCGGATGCCACCGGCTGGCCTCCCCTGCCATACCTTTCAAGCATAGCAAAGCGTACTCGATAGCATTGGAGTGGATCGGCGGCGCCACGGTGACGGCGCGGCGGTTGCAGGAGCTGGGCGCGCGCCCACACTGCTGGCGTATCTCCCCGTGCGGGGTGTGCGCCGCGCGAAGATACCCTGCAGACGTCTAGACCAATCCGCGCATTGATCCATCTTCCCTGCGGCACGTGCCGATGCTTAAATGGGCGCCTCCCGATCACCGCCCCGTGCCGCCATGAGCGATCCGCGCAGCGCCACCTTCTCCGGCGATTCCGGCCTTCCCGCAGCCTCGGCGCGCCGCCGCGCGCTGGTCGCCGCCTGCACCGCCCACGCTGTCCATGACGGCCTGACCGACCTCATCTACGTGCTGCTGCCGATCTGGCAGTCGCAGTTCGGCATCAGCTACGCGCTGGTCGGGCTGCTGCGCGGCTCGTACTCGGGCATGATGGCCGGCTTCCAGTTGCTGGCCAGCCGCGCGGCGCGGCGCTGGGGCCGCGAACGCCTGCTGGTGGGCGGCACGGCGCTGGCCGGCCTGGCCTATCTCGTGGCCGGGCAGGCCGGCGGCGTGGCGGTGCTGCTGGGCGCGCTGCTGCTGGGCGGGCTGGGCGCCAGCACCCAGCATCCGCTGGCGTCGTCGCTGGTGACCGAGGCGCATGAGGCGGGCGGCGACGTGAAGGAGGCGCTGTCGCAGTACAACTTCGCCGGCGACATCGGCAAGACCCTGATCCCCGGCGCGGTGGGCCTGCTGCTGGCGGTGGCGAGCTGGCGCGCCAGCGTGACCCTGATGGGCCTGCTGGGCCTGGCCGCCGCCGCGCTGCTGTGGTGGCTGATCCCGGCGCGCGCCGGCGCCGTCGGCCCGGGCAAGGCCGCCGAGGCCACCGCGGGCGAGGGCTCGGCGAGCGGCCTGCGCGCGCTGCTGCTGACCGGCACGCTGGACAGCGCGGTACGCATGGGCTTCCTCACCTTCCTGCCCTTCCTGCTCAAGGGCAAGGGCGCGGGTACCGCCGGCATCGGCCTCGCGCTGTCGCTGCTGTTCGTCGGCGGCGCCTTCGGCAAGCTGTTCTGCGGCTACCTGGGCGCGCGCATCGGCATGATGAAGACGGTCTGGATCACCGAGTCCGGCACCTCGCTGCTGATCCTGGCGGCGGTGTGGCTGCCGCTGCCCGCCATGATGGCGATGCTGCCGCTGCTCGGGCTGGCCCTGAACGGCACCTCCTCGGTGCTGTACGGCGCGGTGCCGGAACTGGCCGGCGCCGGCAGGCGCGACCACGCCTTCGCGCTCTTCTACACCGGCACCATCGGCGGCGGCGCGCTGTCGCCGGTGCTGTTCGGCCGCCTCGGCGACGTGGCCGGCATGACCGCCGCCGTGGTCACGCTGGCGGTGATGCTGCTGCTCACCTTGCCGCTGTCGTGGCAGGTGCAGAAGGGGCTGCAGCGCTGAGGGCGGGCGGCATCAGCCGCCGGTGAAACGCGGCGGCCGCCGTGCCACGAAGGCCTGCACCCCTTCGCGCGCATCGGCGCTGCCGGCCCGCTCGCGCAGCAGGGCATGCTCCAGGTCCAGGTGGGCCTGCAGGCTGCGCCCGGGCAATCCGCCGCACAAGGTCTTGATGGCGGCCAGCGAGCCCGGCGCCGCCTGCGCCAGCCGCACCGCCAGATCTTCCGCCGCCCGGGGCAGTGCCGCGTCCGCGTAGAGCGCGTCGACCACACCGTGCGCCAGGCAGCCTTGCGCGTCGATCGCCTCGCTCAGCATCAGCCATTGCTGGGCCCGTACCGCGCCGATGCGGCGCGCCAGGAACCAGGACGCGCCGAGGTCGGGCGACAGGCCGATGGCGGCATAGCCGGTGCGCAGTTTCATCGACTGCGCCGCCAGCACGAAGTCCGCGCACAGCGCCAGCCCGATGCCGGCGCCGCCGATCGGGCCGTTCAGCGCCGCGACCACCGGCAGCGGCGCCGTCGCCAGGCGGTGCAGCGCCGGGTGCAGCGGCGCCAGGATGTCGTCGACCAGGCCTGCCAGGCCGTCGCCCACCGCGGCGAACTCGTCGATGTCGCCGCCCGCGCAGAAGATGCGCCCCTCGGCCGCCAGCAGCACCACGCGCGGCCGCGCCGCCAGCACCGCGTCGATGGCGCGCACCAGCGCCCGGCTGGCGCCGCGCGAGATGGCATTGGCGCGCTCCGGCCGCTTCAGCACGATGCGCCCGACCGGCCCGTCCACGCTCCAGGCGATCCCCTCTTCCTGTTCCATCGTTTCCTCCTTCTCCTCCCGTTGGTCCCCTTGGTCCTTGCCCGCGGCTCAGATGCCGGTCAGGCCGCCGCTGCACACCAGCGTCTGCCCGCTGACGTAATCCGACTCCGGGATGCACAGCAGGTAGACCGCTCCGGCGGCCTCCTCCGGCGTGCCGCCGCGGCCGAGCGGGATGCCCCGCTCCATGGCCGCCAGCAGGTCCGGGTTCACGCCGACCTTGATGTCGCGGCCCTCGATGCGGGCGGTCGAGTCCTGCGCCGCGCTGCCGGTCAGCCGGGTCTGGATCAGGCCGAAGGCGACGCAATTGACGGTGACCTGCATGCGTCCCCACTCCTTGGCCAGCGTCTGCGTCATGCCGACGATGCCGGCCTTGGCGGCGGAGTAGTTGGCCTGGCCGGCATTGCCGAACAGCCCGGCCACCGACGAGATGTTGACGACCTTGCGCACCACGCGCCGGCCGGCCTCCGCCTCGGCCTTCGACAGGCCGCGGATCACCGGCTGGGCGGCGCGCAGGATGCGGAACGGCGCGGTCAGGTGGCAGTCGAGCATGGCATGCCACTGCTCGTCCGTCATCTTCTGGATCACGTTGTCCCAGGTATAGCCGGCATTGTTGACGAGGATGTCCAGGCCCTGGTATTCGGCCATCGCGGTGCCGACGAAGCGCTCGGCGAAATCCGGCGCGGTGACGCTGCCGAGGCAGGCCACCGCCTCGCCGCCGGCGGCGCGGATGGCCTGCACGGTGTCCTCGGCGGGGGCGGCGTCGAGGTCGTTGATGACCAGGCGTGCGCCTTCGCCGGCCAGCTTGAGCGCGATGGCGCGGCCGATGCCGCGGCCGGAGCCGGTGACGAGGGCAACCTTGCCTTCGAGTCTGCGGGTCATGATGGCGTCTCCTTTGCTATGTCTGTGTGATCTGTGCGGTCTCTGTGCGATCGGCTCGCCCGCGCCGGTCAAGGCAGCGCCACCAGCGCTTCGCCGGCGATCTTGACCTGCCCGAACTGGTTGGTGCTGCGCACCTCGACGCGCACGCAGCGCTCGCCGCCGCGTTCGAGCTTCTCCAGCACCCGGCCGCTGCATTGCACCGCATTGCCGAGATGGGTGATGCCCTGGAAGCGCGCGTCGAAGCGGCGCAGCCGTGCCTGCGGCGCCCAGGCGGTCAGCAGGCGGCCCAGCCAGGCCATGCCCAGCATGCCGTGCGCGAACACGTCCGGCATGCCGGCCCGGCGCGCGTAGTCGAGGTCGATGTGGATCGGGTGGTGGTCGCCGGAGGCGCCGGCGAACAGCGCCAGCATGCGGCGGTCCACCGCGGGCAGGTGCAGGGGCGGCAGCGCGTCGCCGACCTGGACCGAAGCGAATTCAGGGCTTGCCATGGGGATTCCTCCGCGCCGCTCAGTGGCGCACGACGGTGAGCGAGCGCAGGCGCGCCACCGCTTCGCCGCGCTGGTTGACGACGTCGGACGCGACTTCGATGAACTCCAGCGCGCCGCCCTTCTTCTCATAGATGTCCTGGATGCGCGAACGCACCGTCACGGTGTCGCCGGCCACCACCGGAGCCAGGTACTCGAAGCCCTGCTCCGCATGCAGGACCTTGGCGTGCGGCACGCCAAGCCGGTCCAGCATGCCGAACATGGCACCCGAGTCCAGCTCGGCCGCGAACAGGAAGGTCGGCGGCGCGGGCAGGTCGGCATAGCCGGCGGCGCGCGCGGCCGCCTCGTCGCTGTAGATGGGATCGGTCTCGCCGATCGCCTTGGCGAAGAAGCGCACGCGGCCCCGCTCGACCGTCAGCACCGAGGCGCCGAGCTCATGGTCGATCCATTGCTTGTCGATCATGGTCAGCTCCTTTCGTACAGCGTGACGACACAGGCGCCGCCCAGCCCCAGGTTGTGCTGCAAGGCCAGCCGGGCGCCCTCGACCTGGCGCGCGCCGGCCTGCCCGCGCAATTGCTCGACCAGCTCGGTGCACTGCGCCAGCCCGGTCGCGCCGAGCGGATGGCCCTTCGACAGCAAGCCGCCCGAGGGATTGGTGACGACCTGCCCGCCGTAGGTGTTGTCGCCATCGTCGACGAACTTCTCGGCGCCGCCCACGGGGCACAGCCCGAGCGCCTCGTAGGTGATCAGCTCGTTGTGGGCGAAGCAATCGTGCAGCTCCGCCACGCGGATGTCTTCCGGCCCGACGCCGGCGGCCTCGTACACCTGCCTGGCGGCCTCGCGCGTCATGCTGAAGCCCACCACCTCGCGCATATCGCGCGCGTCGAAGGCCACGGGCGTGTCGGTGGTCATCGCCTGGGCGCGGATGCGCACCGTGGTGTCGAGGCCGTGGCGCCTGGCGAAGGCCTCCGACACCAGCAGCGCGGCCGCCGCACCGCAGGTCGGCGGGCAGGCCATCAGCCGGGTCATGACACCGGGCCAGATCATCGGCGAGGCCATCACCTCCTCCGCCGTGACCACGGTGCGGAACAGCGCCAGCGGATTGTTGGCGGCGTGGCGGCTGGCCTTGGCGCGGATCCGCGCGAACGTTTCCAGGCGCGTGCCGAATTCCTCCATGTGCGCCAGCCCGGCGCCGCCGAAGTAACGCAGCGCGAAGGGCACCCCGGGCACGTCGACCAGTGCCTCGGTCACGGCGTCGAAGCGTTCGAAGGGGCTGGGCCGGTCCTCGAACACCGAGCCCAGCGCGCCCGGCGTCATCTGCTCGAAGCCGAAGGCCAGCGCGCAGTCGACGGCGCCGCTCGCCACCGCCTGGCGCGCCAGGTACAGCGCGGTCGAGCCGGTCGAGCAGTTGTTGTTGACGTTGATCACGGGGATGCCCGTCATGCCGACCTCGTAGAGCCCGCGCTGGCCGGCGGTGGAGTCGCCGTAGACATAGCCGGCGTAGGCCTGCTGTACCTTGTCGTAGGCGAGGCCCGCGTTGGCCAGCGCGGCACGGATGGCGCGGGCGGCCATCACCGGATAGGCTTCGCTCGCCCCCGGCTTGGAGAAGGGAATCATGCCGACGCCGGCGACGATCGCGGATGCAGTCATGGTGGCTCCTGGTGGATGGTTCGTGGGAGGACTAACCGACCTGGCGCGCCAGCGCTTCCCAATAGGGCTTGCGCAGCTCGGTCTTGAGGATCTTGCCGGCCCCCGAGAGGGGCATGGCATCGCGGAACTGGACGCTGCGCGGACATTTGTAGCCGGCGATCAGCGTCTTGCAGTGGGCGATCAGCGCCTCGGCCGCAACGTCGGCGCCGGGCCTGCGCACCACCACGGCATGCACGGCCTCGCCCCATTCCGCGCTGGGGATGCCGATCACGGCGCAGGACGCCACCGCGCCATGCTGGGCCAGCGCGTTCTCGACCTCGGCCGAATAGACGTTCTCGCCGCCGCTGATGATCATGTCCTTCATGCGGTCGACGATGAAGATGAAGCCGTCTTCGTCCATGTAGCCGCCGTCGCCGGTATGCATCCAGCCATCGCGCAGCGCCTCCGCGCTCTGTTCCGGCTTGTTCCAGTAGCCCTGCATCACGTTCGGTCCGCGCGCGACGACCTCGCCCACGCAGCCGCGCGGCGCTTCCCGCCCCAGCGGGTCGACGATGCGCACCTCGGTGCAATAACTGGCGCGTCCGGCGGAGCGCAGCTTGCCGAGGCCGCGGCCTTGTGCGCTGTGGTAAAGCGGCGGCAGGATGGTCGCCAGCGGCGACAGCTCGGTCATGCCGTAGGCCTGCACGAACTCCACGCCGGGCAGGGCCGCCATCGCGCGTTCCAGCACCGCTTCCGCGATCGGCGAGGCGCCATAAGCGATGGTGCGCAGCGCGCCCAGGTCGCGCGGCTGGCGCATGGCCGGATGGTCGACCAGCATCTGGATCATGGTCGGCACCAGCAGCACGTGCGTGACGCGGTCGCGCTCCAGCGTCTCCAGCACCCCTTCGACGGAGAAGGCGGGAACCACCGCATGGGTATTGCCCTCGATCCAGTGCGGCATGGCCAGGCCCATGTCGGCCAGGTGGAACATCGGCGCGGCATGCAGATAGGTGCCGCCGCGCGTCGCCAGGCCCTCGGCGTGCAGCGCCAGGCCGGAGCTGCACAGGTTGGCGTGGCTGAGCATGACCCCCTTCGGAAAACCGGTGGTGCCGCCGGTGTAGAAGATGCCCGCCAGGTCCTCGCCGCGCCGCATGGCATCGGGCACCGGGGCGGTGGCGGCCAGCAGGGCCTCGTAGCCGTGCATGCCGGGCGGCACGGCGCGCGTGCCGGGCGCGCCGTGACTGCCGCCGTCACCATCGCCGCCGTCATCGCAGTAGATCACTTCGCGCAAGGTGGTGGCCTCGCCGCGCACCTGCTCGACCAGCGCGCGGAAGTTCTCGTCCACCAGCAGGATGGTCGAGCCCGAGTCGTTCAGGGCATAGAGGATCTCCGCGGCGGACCAGCGCGTATTGCACGGGTTCATCACCCCGCCGCCCCAGGGCACGGCCATCTGGTACTCCACGTAGCGGTCGGAGTTCAGCGCCAGCATGGCCACGCGGTCGCCCTCGCGCATGCCGAGGGCCTGCAGCGCGCCGGCCAGGCGCGCCACGCGTTCCGCCAGCTGGCGGAAGGTGCGCTGGCGCCGGCCGCAGCGCACAGCGATGTGGTCAGGTTTCTGCTGCACCGCACGATGCAGCCCTTGGGTCAGGTACATGCTGGTCTCCGTCCCGCCCGCATGATTGCGGGTCGATTGCGTTATCGATGCCACCCATGTTAGAAACGCTGGCCCGAGCCGGCCATTGCAAACCGCATCGTTCCGATGGCAGAACACCTCAATCCATGGCACCGCCGCCCGTGACGTCCAAAGCCCCCGTGACCGTGCCCGTCGCCCTGGTGCACGGCATGCTCGCCGGCGTGCAGGCGCGCGGCGAACCCATCGACGGCTTTCTCCACGATGCCGGCATCGCGCGCGCGCCGCTGACGCACCCGGCCGCCCGCGTGACGGCCACGCAGTACGTGGCGCTGTTCCGCGTGCTGATCGAGCAGCGCGAGGACGAGTGCCTGGGCTTTCTCGCGCGCCCGCTGAAGCCGGGCAGCTTCGCGCTGGTCGCGCGCGCCGCGCTGAACGCGCGCGACCTCGACACCGCCATCCGGCGCGTGGCCCGCACCTTTTCCCTGCTGCAGGACGATGTCACGCTGGAACACCGGCGCGACGGCGCCCTCGCCGGACTCGCGCTGCGCTTCCACGAAGCGGCCACGGGCCGTCCGGTGTTCCTCCACGAGATGCTGGTGCGCGTGTTCTGGCGCCTGCTGGCCTGGCTGGCGGGCGGCCGCCTGCCGATCGCGCGCTTCGATTTCGCCTTCGACAATCCGCCGCACGCGGCCAGCTACGGCAAGATCTTTCCCTCCGACCTGGAGTTCGGCCGCGAGCTGACCACCTTCTGGTTCGACGCGGCATGGCTGCAGGCTCCGATACGGCGCGACGAGGCCGCGCTGCGCCACTTCCTGGCCCATGCGCAGGCCAACATCATCGTGCCGCGCAGCGGCAACGACCTCGTCAGCGCACGCGTGCGCACGCATCTGCAGGGCGCGCGGCCGGCCTGGCCGGACCTCGCCGAGACCGCCGGCGCGCTGCACATGTCGACCGCCACGCTGCAGCGGCGGCTGGCGCTCGAAGGCGCGTCCTTCCAGTCATTGAAGGATGCGCTGCGGCGCGACCTGGCGATCGAGCGCCTCAATACCAGCGCGGTGCCGCTGGCCGAACTGGCGCAGGAACTCGGCTTCACCGACAGCGCGGCCTTCCAGCGCGCCTTCAAGGGCTGGACCGGCAGCGCGCCGGGAGCGTATCGCCGGCGCGGCGGGACGACGGACGCTTAGTGTCCCGAGTCTTCCATTCGTCGAGAAACCCGGTCCGTCGAGCAGCCGGGCGAGGCGGGGGCGAAGCGTTGCAAGGCCGGAGCCTTGCGGGCGGCGCTGGCAAGCGGAGAGGCGGCACGGCTGCGGGCGCCCGCCCTCCCCCCGCCCCTCTCCCGCGAGTGAGAGAGGGGAGCGACCGCCCGCCTGCGCGGGGGGCATTCGCCCTGCACCAAGCGCGGCTGACTCGGCGGCAACGCTCACCGGCGGCCGGACGACGGGGCGATCGCCTCCGCCACCAGCCGCTCGCCCCGGGGCGCGACGCGCTTGCCGGCGCGGTACTCGCGCCCGGGCGCGGCGGCGGATCCGACTTGCGGCCCGCCTGGTAGTCCGCCTGGTAGTCCGCCCCCCACCGGCCGCACCCCCACATAGGCCGCGCGCGGCCGGATCAGGCCCGGCTGCGTGCGCTGCTCCAGCCCATGGGCGATCCAGCCGACGGCCCGCCCCAGCGCGAACAGGCCGAAGGCGGCGCCGACGGGCAGGCGCAGATGCCTGCGCACGGCGACCAGGGCGAAGTCGATCGATGGCTGCTGGCCGGTCAGCGCGCTGGCGAGGGCGGCCAGCTGCTGCCAGCGGCGGTGCCTGGGCAGGACGCGGGACAGCAGCGCGGCTGCGCGCACGTCGCCATCGGGATACAGGTGATGGCCGAATCCCGGCAGGTCGCCGCCCCGGGCCAGGCGTTCGCGCATGCGGCGCTCGATCGCGTTCCTGCCCCGCTCGACACCCAGTTCATCCCACAAGATCTCGCCGCGCGCGGTGGTGGCGCCATGGCGGTCGCCGCTCAGCGCGGCGAGGCCGCCGATCACGCCCGCGCGCAGGCTGGCGCCGGTCGAGGCGATACAGCGGGCCGTGAAGCTCGAGGCATTGAGTTCGTGGTCCGCGCACAGTACCAGGGCCATGCGGATCAGTTCCGCGCCGGCGGCGTCCACGCCCCACGCCCGTGCGCACTGGAGATGGAGCGGTGCCACATCGGGCCGCGTGCCCAGCAGGCAGGCGGCCAGCAGACGCAGGAGGTCGGCACACCCCCGCACCAGGTCCGCCGCGCAGGGCTGCTGCGCGGCGGTGGCGCTGTCCTCGCTGGCCACCGCGAACAGCGGCAGCAGGCTGGCCTCCGCGCGCTGGCCGCGGTAGTGCCGCTGCAGACCCGCCAGCGTGCGGGAGCGCGCCGGGGCGCGCGCGCCGAATGCAGCCGCGGCATCGCACTGCCACAACTGGGCCGCCACGTCTTCGAGCGTGGCGGCGGCGGCCAGCTCGGTGGCGCTGGTGCCGCGATAGAACAGGCGCCCGTGCTCGACCAGGGTGATGCCGGACTCGAGCACGGGCAGCCCCCAGTCGAGCGTTGCCTTGGCGACCTCCCCCGGCTTGCGGCCGCGCGCACGCTGCTGCGCCAGGCGCTCCACATCGGCGGCGAGATAGCGGCGCTCGCGCGCGCGCTCCGCTTCCCGCGCGCGCAGCAGGCCACGGCTGACGTAGGCGTAGAGCGACTGGCGCGAGACCCCGAGCCGCGCGGCGGCCTCGGCGGAAGTCAGGTAGGTCGGCATGGGATGGCCTTGGCTGGGAAGGGAAGAGAACGGAAGGGAACGGAAAGGAACGGACAGGTTGATCGGCAGTATCAAGCTTGACGCCGCGGGCGCCGCGGACGATCGTTGCCGGCACGCCGGACGCGGCAGGCGCACGCAGCAGCGCGCCGCGGACGGCGCGGCATAGCACTGTACTTCAGGCACGCAACGAACGGAGCAAGTCGATGACCCAAGTGGTGATCATCAGCGGCGGCGGCACGGGCATCGGCCGCGCGGCAGCGGAACATTTCGCGCAACAGGGCGACCAGGTCGTCATCCTCGGACGACGCGGCGCGCTGCTCGAACAGGCCGCGCAGGCCATCGGCGGCCGCTTTCCCCAGGCACCGCCGGTGATCGCGCTGCAGGCCGACCTGGCCGCGCCGGACCAGGTCGAACGCGTGCGCGACGTCCTGCGCGCGCGCTTCGACGCCATCGACGTGATCGTCAACGCGGCGGGCAGGCATGTGCTGCGCCAGGTGCCCGCCGAGACCTATGCCGATGGCCTGGCCGGCGTGGCGCGCCGCTGGACGGACAACTTCCGCCTCAACACCCTGTCCGCCGTGCTGCTGACCGAGGCACTCGCCGACCAGCTGCGCGCGCCGGGCGGCCGCATCCTGTTCCTCAGCTCGATCGCCGCCTACCGCGGCTCGGGACAAGGCTGCTACGGCGCGGCGAAGGCCGCCCTGCACCCCTACAGCCAGGACCTCGCCAAGGCCCTCGGCCCGCGCGGCATCACGGTCAACGTGATCGCTCCGGGCTATGTGCAGGACACCGGGTTCTTCGGCAGCGCCCTGTCGCCGGCGCAGCGCGACAGCAAGGCCGCCGAGGCCATGACCCTGCGCGCCGGCACGCCGCAGGACATCGCCGCCACCATCGGCTGGCTCGCCTCGCCCGGCGCGGCGCACGTCACCGCGCAGATCGTGCAGGTCAACGGCGGCGCCGAGCGGGGGCGCTAGTCCATTGCGTCAGAGAAGGCGCCCCCGGGCGGCGGTGCCTCTCGAATGACGCAGTGGACTAACGGCCGGGCACCGGTCCGGGGTCGCCGCCCCGCGCCATGCGGCGCGGGTCCACCAGGCGGTCATACGCCTGCGCCGTCAACAGCCCCAGCTCGACCGCCGCCTCGCGCGGCGCGATCCCCCGCGCCATGGCATGGCGCACGATCGCGGCCGCGCGATCGTAGCCGAGCACCGGGTTCAGCGCGGTGACCGCCAGCAGCGGGCTCTCCAGCTGCCGCGCCAGCCGTGCCTCGACCGGGCGCAGGCCGGGCACCAGGCGCGCGGCGGCCATGCGCGCGCTGTCGGCGAGCAGGCGGATCGACTGCAGGACGTTGTAGACGAGCACCGGCTTGGCCACGTTCAGTTCGAAGCTGCCCGAGGCGCCCGCCATGGTCACCGTGACGTGGTTGCCGGCCACCTGCATCGCCGCCTGCACCATGACCTCGGCGATGGTCGGGTTGCGCTTGCCCGGCATGATCGACGAGGTCAGGCCGTCGTCCGGCAGCAGCAGCTCGCCGAGGCCGCAGTGCGGCCCCGAGCCCATCCAGCGCAGGTCATTGGCGATCTTGGTGAAGGCGGCCGCGATCACGTTGAGGACACCGGAGAGCTCGAGCAGCGCGTCATGCGCGGCCATGCCCTCGACCTTGCAGGGATTGGGACGGAAGGCGAGGCCGGCGAGCCGGCCGGCTTCCTCGCAGAACGCTTCGGCGAAGCCCGCCGGCGCGTTGAGCCCGGTTCCCGCGGCGGTGCCGCCCTGCGGCAGCACCAGCAGGCGCGGCATGGCATCGTCCAGGCGCGCCACGGCATTGGCCACCTGCGCGGAAAAACCCTCGAAAGCCTGGCCCAGGGTGGTCGGGACGGCATCCATCAGGTGGGTGCGGGCGAGCTTGAGCACCCCGGCGAAGGCGTCGGCGCGCTCGCGCAGGCTGTCGCGCAGTTGCGCCAGTGCCGGCTGCAGGCGGTCCCGCACTTCAAGCGCGGCCGTGATGTGCATCACGCTCGGGAAGCTGTCGTTGGACGACTGCGAGGCATTGACGTGGTCGTTCGGATGCACCGGCGCCTTGCTGCCGAGCGGCTGGCCGAGCGTTGCGTTGGCACGGTTGGCGATGACCTCGTTGGCATTCATATTGGTCTGCGTGCCGGAGCCGGTCTGCCAGACGGTCAGCGGGAAGTGGGCATCGAGCGCGCCGCCGCGCAGTTCGTCCGCGGCGCGCAGGATCGCCTCGCCCAGCCGCGCTTCCAGCACGCCGCAGCGCAGGTTGGCGGCGGCGGCAGCCATCTTGTGCAGGCCGAATGCATGGATCAGGCAGGCCGGCAGGCGCTCCTCGCCGACCGCGAAGACGCCGAGCGCACGCTGCGTCTGCGCGCCCCAGTACTTGTCTGCCGGGATCTCGACCGGACCGAATGCGTCGTGCTCGATACGATGGGTGGCCATGGCGCTCAGTCCAGCGAGATGCCGGCCTTGGCCGCCACCGTCTTCCAGCGCGCGACCTCGGCCTCGGTGTGCCGCGCCAGCGCGCTGCCGGTGTACTGCTCGGGCGGCAGCAACTGGATCGCCTGCGCCGACAGCCGGGCGCTGAAGGCCTTGTCCGCCATCACTTTCAGGTAGGCCTGCTGCAGGCGTTCCAGCGCTGCCGGCGGCGTGCCCCGCGGCGCGTAGAGCCCGTACCAGGTGCCGGCCTCGAAGCCGGGCAGCACGGTTTCCGCCAGCGTGGGCACATCCTTGAGCTGCGGCACGCGCACCGCCGAGGTGACGGCCAGCGCGCGCACCTTGGACTCGGCGATCTGCGGCAATGCGGTGTTGGTCTGGTCGAACATGCCGTCGACCTGTGCCCCGATCACGTCGATCAGGGCCGGGCCGGCGCCCTTGTACGGCACCAGCGCCACCTTCATGCCCGCCGCCGACGCGAACATGGCCGCGACCAGGTGCGAGGTGGAGCCCATGCCGGCATTGCTGAGGAAGAGCTTGCCGGGGTGCGCCCTGCCATAGTCGACCAGGGCGCGCACGTCCTTGGCGGGATGGTCCTTGCGCACCATCAGCACCATCGGCGTGTCCGGGAAGCGGAACACCGCGGCGAAGTCCTTGACCGGGTCGTACGGCAACTTCTTGTACAGCGCGGGCGCCGCGCCCATATAGCCCATGTGGCCGACCAGCTGGGTATAGCCGTCGGCCGGCGCGCGCGCCGCCTTGGCCGCGCCGACCGTGCCGCCCGCGCCGGGCGAGTTGTCGATGACGATGGACTGCCCCACTTCGCGCGCGACGCGCTCGGCGATGCTGCGCGCAAGCGCATCGGTGGGACCGCCGGCGGCGAAGGGCACGATCCAGGTGATCGGCTTGGCGGGGTAGGCCTGGGCCTGGGCCGTGCCGGCGATGGCCGCGAGCACGGCGAAGGCGGCGCCGGCCGCCACCGCGCCGAGGCGGGCGGAGGCGCGCTGCGCGCGGCCTGCATGGGATGGAAGGGATTGCATCCGGTGTCTCCTCTGTCTTGTATCGGTTTCTGGTTCTGCCGCAGCGGATTGCCGCGGATTGCGTGCGCGTCGCTTCATGCGGGCGGCAGCGCCGCCCCCGGCTCAAAGCGCCCGCGCTTTCTGCAGCGGCACGCCGCTGTCCTGGCGGCCGGCGCCCTGCGCGGTGCCCGCCGGCAGCATGCCGCCGTCGAGCACCGCGTCGGCCACGGCCTCGGGGTAGCGCTCGGGATACAGCTGCCGCCTGGCGGCCTCGGCATCGAAGGTGCCCGACCACTTGGCGACGACAACCGTGGCCACGCTGTTGCCGATGGTGTTGCAGGTGGCGATGGCCATCGACAGGAAGCGGTAGACGCCGAAGATGACTGCCAGGCCCTCCACCGGCAGCAGGCCGGTCGAGGTGACGGTGGCGGCGAACACGACGAAGGAGCCGCCCGACACCGTGGCCGCGCCCTTGGAGGTCAGCAGCATCAGCACGAGGATGCCGAGCTGGTGGTCCAGCGTCAGCGGCACGCCGTAGGCATGGGAAATGAACATCACGCCCATGGCCATGAAGATGGAGGTGCCATCGAGATTGAAGGCGTAGCCGGTGGGCAGCACCAGGCCGACGGTCTGCCTGGCGCAGCCGAGGCGCTGCAGCTTGATCAGCAGGCGCGGCAGCGCGCTTTCCGAAGAGGCCGTGCCCAGCACGATCAGCACCTCCTCCTTGATGAACCGCAGGAAGCGCCACAGGCTGAAGCCGGCCAGCCGCGCGATCAGGCCCAGCACCACGGCGATGAAGAGCGCCACCACGGCGTAGAAGCTCAGCACGAACTGCGCCAGCGCCACCAGCACCGCCGAGCCGTTGCTGCCGACCGAGTACGCCACCGCGCCGAAGGTGCCGATCGGCGCCAGCTTCATGACGAGGTTGATGAAGGAGAACAGCACCTCGGAGATGGTGTCCAGCCCGGCATTGATCTTCTCGCGGCGCGCTTCCGGGATGGCGAGGATGCCGATGCCCACCATCACCGCCAGCACCACCACCTGCAGCAGCTCGCCCTTGGCGAAGGCGCCGACGAAGTTGTCCGGCACGATGTGCATCATGAACTCGAGGAAGCCCTGCGGCGCCGCCTTGGCGGCGGCCGGCGCGGCGCCCGCGGCCACGTGGCTCATGCCCTTGCCGGTCTGCAGCAGGTTGCCGGCCAGCATGCCGGCCATCAGCGCGAGGGTGGAGATCACCTCGAAGTAGACGATGGAGCGCCAGCCGACCCGCCCCGCGCTCTTCACGTCGCCGGCCGAGGCGATGCCGTGCACGATGGTGAGGAACACCAGCGGCGCCACACCGGCCTTGATCAGGGACAGGAACATGTCGCCGAGCAGCTTGAGCTTGGCGGCGAAGGCGGGCAAGGCGAAGCCGACCGCGATGCCGAACGCCAGCGCGACCAGCACCTGCATGCCGAGCCTGCGGTACCACGGCAGCGGCCGCGCCGGCGCCGCAGCGGGCGCCTGGATGGGTGTGTTGTGCATGATGTCTTCCTCCACCTGACCCCGGAACCTCAAGCCACCTGGCGCGACAAGGCAAGCGCGCGGTCGACCATCTGCGGCGCCAGGCCCAGGTAGTTGGCCGGGTCGACCAGGCGCTCGATGGCGGCGCGGTCGAAGTGGCGCGTCACCTCGGGCAGGGCGCTGAGCGCGTCGGCCAGCGTGCCGCCGCTTTCATTGACGGTGCGGCAGGCGTCGTAGACCACGTCGTGCGCCTGCTGGCGGCCGATGTGGGGCGCCATGCCCATCATCACGGCCTCGGCCACGATCAGGCCGTTGGAGAGGCCGAGGTTGTGCTTCATGCGGGCCGCGTCGACGATCAGGCCGCCGAGCGCGAACCTGGCCTGGTGCAGGGCCCCCGCGGTCAGCACGAAGCTCTCGGGGATGGCGATCCACTCGGCGTGCCAGGGCCCGGTGGCGCGCTCGAAGTCCTGCACCATCGCATCGACCATCAGCCCGGCGTGCTGCCGCACGGCCTTGGACGCAGCCAGCATCAGCTCGCTGGAGATCGGGTTGCGCTTCTGCGGCATGGTGCTGCTGGCGCCGCGCCCCTTGACGAAGGGTTCATACACCTCGGCGAACTCGGTCGAGGCCATGATCATGATGTCGAGCGCGATCTTGCCGAGCGAACCGGTCACCAGCGCGAGCAGGTTGACCGCCTCGGCGAAGCCGTCGCGCGCCACGTGCCAGGTGGTGGCGGGCACGCCCAGGCCGAGTTCCTCGGCCAGCGCACGCTGAACCGCGAAGCCAGCCTCGCCCAGCGAGGCCAGCGTGCCGGCGGCGCCGGCGAATTCGACCACCGCCACGCGCGGGCGCAGTTCGGCCAGGCGCTGCTGGTGGCGGTCGAACATGGCCAGCCAGATCGCCGCCTTGTAGCCGAAGGTCACGGGCAGCGCCTGCTGCAGGTGGGTGCGGCCCGCCATCGGCGTATCGCGGTGGCGCAGCGCCAGGCCGGCGAGAATGCCGCGCAGTGCGCGGATGTCGGCGTCGATGCTGTCGAGCGCGTCGCGCACCTGCAGCGCCACCGCCGTATCCATGATGTCCTGCGTGGTGGCGCCCCAGTGCACGTAGCGGCCCGCCTCGCCGCACATGGCCACGAGCTGGTGCACCAGCGGCAGGATCGGGTAGCCGACGATGTCGGTCTCCTCGCGCATGTGCTCGAAGTCGAGGCGCTCGATGCGGGCTTCACTGGCGATGACGGCGGCGGCCTCGGCGGGAATCACGCCGACGCGCGCCTCGGCCTTGGCCAGCGCGACCTCGACGTCGATGTAGCGCTGCACCAGCGCGCCGTCGGAGAAGATCTGGCGCATCGCCTGGGTGCCGAAGGCGTCACGGAACAGTGCCGAGTCGATGACGGTGCTGGCGGCGGGAATGGAGTAGGTGGACATGGTGCTACCTTGTAGGGTCGGGACGGGTTCGCTAATATGTTCGAACATATTCGACATTAAATATGTTCGAACATATCGGCGCCATGGGGGTTAACCCGCCCGCATCTTTTGGTGACGTAGACAACACAGATGAGCAAAAGCAATTCGGCGGACATCACCCGGCAACTGCTGGACGGGATCACCACGGGACGCCTCCCGGTGGGCACGCTGCTGCCGACGGAATTCGAGCTGTGCGAGCAGTTCCAGGCCAGCCGCTACACCATCCGCGCGGTGCTGCAGGAACTGCAGGAACTGGGGCTGGTGTCGCGCCGCAAGAACGTGGGAACACGCGTCGAGGCGACGCGGCCGAAGGCCGTGTTCCGCCCCACGCTCGCCTCGGTGGACGACCTGGTGCAGTTCGGCGCGGAGCACCTGCGCGTGGTGCAGGCGGTGGAGACGGTGGCGGTGGCGGGGGAAGCCGCGCGCGAGATCGGCTGCGCCGAGGGCACGCCCTGGCTGCGCATTGCCAGCGTGCGCCTGCGCGAAGGCGCGCGGACGGCGCCGATGGCCTGGACCGATGTCTACATCGATCCCGCCTACGAGGAAATCGGCGAGGAGGTCCGGCGCTCGCCGGACAAGCTGGTCAGCGCTCTGATCGAGTCGCGCTACGCGCGCCAGATCGCGGAGATCCAGCAGGACGTGCGCGCCTCGACGCTGGCCGATGCGCGCATCGCGCAGGCCCTGCAACTGGAACCGGGCGCCGCCGTGCTGAAGATCGTGCGCCGCTACATGGATGCGGCCGGCGAGACCTTCGAGGTCTCGGTCACCGTGCATCCGGCCGAGAGCTTCTCGGTCTCGATGCGCTTGAAGCGCTCGGCAGGCTAGCGGCTAGTGGCCTGGGCCTGGCATCCGTTGGCTCCGGACACCGGCGTGCGGGAGCTCAGCCGATCCGCTCCAGCTCCGTGCGGTAGGCCTGCGCCCGCCGCACATAGTCCTCGGCATTGGCGCGCAGGTTCGCCACCTCCTCGTCGCTGAGCGTGCGCACCGCCTTGGCCGGCGAGCCCAGGATCAGCGAGCGCGGCGGAAAGGCCTTGCCTTCCGTCACCAGCGCGCCGGCGGCGACCAGCGACTCGGCGCCGATCACCGCGCGGTTCAGGATCACCGCCTGGATGCCGACCAGGCTGCCATCGCCCACCGTGCAGCCGTGCAGCATCGCCTGGTGGCCGATGGTGACGCCCGCGCCGATGTCCAGCGGACAGCCGGGGTCGGTGTGCAGCACCGCGCCTTCCTGCACATTGCTGCCAGCGCCCAGGCAGATGGTTTCGTTGTCGGCGCGGATCACCGCGCCGGGCCAGACACTGGCCTGCGCGGCCAGTTCGGCGCGGCCGATCACGGTGGCCTCGGCGGCGACGTAGGCGGAGGCGGCGATGGCGGGCGCGTGCCCGCCCAGTCGGTAGAGAGGCATGTCGGGTAGTGTGGGCTGCGGGTTGTGGGTTGCGGGTTGCGGGTTGCGGGTTGCGGGTTGCGGGCTGCGGGATGTGGGAAGCGCGGCGGGTCGTGCGGCCCGTCTATTCGACGACCACGTGGCTGGCCTTGACCAGGCGCGCATAGCGCTCGGCCTCGGCGCGGAAGAAGCTCGCCGCGGCAGCCGGCGTGCCGGGCTCGACCACGGTGGCGAGCCGCTTCATGGCGTCGGCGACCTCGGGGCTGGTGAAGGCGGCGGCGAAGGCGTCGTGGATGCGCTGGACGTCGGCCGGCTTCATCCCGGGCGGGCCGATCACGGCGAACCAGCCCTCGACGTCGTAGCGCGGCAAACCCTGTTCGGCGATGGTCGGCAGGTCCGGCGCCGCCGGCGAGCGGGCGTGGCCGCACAGGCCGATGGCGCGCAGCGTGCCGGCCTTCAGGTAGGGCAGCACCGCGTTCAGCGCCACCACGCCCATCTCGACCTGGCCGCCCAGCAGGTCGGTGATCATCGGCCCGGTGCCCTTGTAGGGCACGTGGTGGGCCTTGACGCCCGCCTCGCCCAGGAACATCTCGCCGGCCAGGTGGAGGATGGTGCCATTGCCGGACGAGGCCAGGTTGTAGGCATCGGGCTTCGCCTTGAGCAGCGCCACCAGTTCCTTGACGTTCTTCGCCGGCACCTTGGGATTGACCACCAGCACCAGCGGCGTGGCGCCGATCACGCTGATGGCGGTGACGTCCTTGACGGCATCGAAGGGCATCGCGCGGTACACGCTCGGATTGATGACGTGGTTGTTCGACACCAGGCCGAGCGTGTTGCCGTCCGGCTGCGCCTTGACCACCGCCGCCGCGCCGGTGATGCCGCCCGCGCCCGGCAGGTTCTCGATCACCACCGGCTGCCCGAGCGCCTTGCCCAGCGCGGGGGCGGCGGCGCGCGCGATGACGTCCACGCCCGAGCCGGCGCTGATCGGCAGGATCAGCCTGAGCGGCCTGCCGCCCTGGGCCAGGGCCGGCGCCGGTGGCAGGCAGGCCGCGGCGGCGGCGAGCGCCGCCAGCTTCAGCAGGGTGCGGCGGGCGGGCCGGGCGGGGGAGTCGGCGTGCGCGGGGGCACGCGGGTCGGGCTGGTGCATGGTTGTCTCCGGTCTGGGTTTTGTCTTGTCCTGGCTCTGTCGTGGCCTTGTCTGCGCGCTCGATGACGGGGCGCCGCGCGCTCAGCTGCCGCCGCACGCCTCGGCGTGCCCGGGAAAGAGTTCGGCGTTGTGTTCGCCGGCCTTCGGCAAGGGGCGGCGCACGCCAGGGCGGCGCCCGCCCATCAGCAGCGGCAGCAGCACCGTGGGGGCGACGCTGCCGTCGTCCATCGGCATCGGCACCAGCCCGCCGCTGCCCACCAGGTGGGGGTCGTCCAGCAACTGGTCCGGGCGCATGATCGGCGCGTAGGGCACCCCGGCCGCTTCCAGCCGGGGGGCCAGGTCTTCGGCGCGGTGGTGCCGCAGGATGGCGCCCAGCGCTTCCAGCAGTTGCGGGCGCACGGCCACGCGCGCGGCGTTGTCGGCGTACTCGGGGCGGGTGGCCAGCTCCGGGTGGCCCAGCACCTTGCACAAGGTGATGAACTGCTTGTCGCTGACCGCGCCGATGAAGAGCTGCTCGCCGCCGGCCAGCGTGAAGACGTCGTACACGCTCCAGGCCGAGACGCGCGCCGGCATCGGCGGCGGGATCTCGCCCGTCATGGCGAACTGCTGCATGTGCTGGGCGGCCAGGAACACGCAGTTCTCGAACAGCGCGCTCTGGATCTCCTGCCCGCGGCCGGTACGCTCGCGCTCGCGCAGCGCGGCCAGCACGCCGATGGCGCCGAACATGCCGCCCATGATGTCGTTGACCGAGGCGCCGGCACGCAGCGGGCGTCCCGGCGGGCCCGTCATGTAGGACAGGCCCGCCATCATCTGCACCACTTCGTCGAGCGCCAGCCGCTTCTCGTACGGCCCCGGCAGGAAGCCTTTGTGCGAGGCGTAGACGAGGCGGGGAAAGCGGGCCGACAGCGCCTCGTAGCCGAGGCCGAACTCCTGCATCAGGCCCGGGCGGAAGTTTTCCAGCAGCACGTCGCACTGGCCGGCGAGCTCGATCGCGGCAGCCTGTCCGGCGGCGGTGGTGATGTCCAGCACCACGCTCTTCTTGTTGCGGTTGAAGGCGCGGAAGAAACCGATGCCCAGGCCGGGCAGCCGGCGCGTCTTGTCGCCGCCGGGCGGCTCGACCTTGATCACCTCGGCGCCGAGGTCGGCCAGGATCATGCCGCAGGTGGGGCCCATCACCATATGGGAGAACTCCACCACGCGGAGGCCGGCGAGCGGCAGCGCGCCGGCCTCATCTGGCCTGCCGGCGCGAGCGGCCGCCAGGGTGTCTTCGTGCTCGTCGATGGCCATTGCGTCTCCCCTCAGGCCGCCGCGCGCGCGGGCGCCGCGGCAAAGGTCCTGGGCAGGCCGGCGCGCGCCAGCGTGCCATGCAGCGTCTCGCCCTGCAGCCACCCGGCCACCTCGGCACGCAGGGACAGCAGGCGGCCGATGTCGAGGCCGGTGTCGATGCCCATGCTGCCCAGCATGTAGGCCAGGTCCTCGCTGGCGACGTTGCCGCTCGCGCCGGGCGCGTGCGGGCAGCCGCCGATGCCGGCCAGGCAGGCGTCGAAACGTGTCACGCCGCATTGCAGTGCCGCCAGCACATTGGCCAGCCCGAGCCCGCGCGTGTCGTGGAAGTGGCCGCACCACAGGCGCTCGCCGGCGATGGCGAGGGCCCGTTCGAACAGCGCGCCGACCATGGCGGGGTCGGCATAGCCGACGGTGTCGGCAAGGCTGACGCGGTCGGCGCCGGCATCGAGCAGCGCCTGCATCAGGCGCAGCACTTCGCCGGCATCGACCGCGCCCTGGATGGTGCAGCCGAAGGCGGTGCCGACCCCGCCCTCGATCAGCGTGCGCGCACCGGCCGCGTCGCGCGCCGCGCGCATGCGGGCCACCTCCGCGACCACCTCGTCCGGGGTCTTGCGCAGGTTGGCCAGGCTGTGGGCGTGGCTGGCGGAGAGCGGCACCACCATCAGGTCGGCGCCGCTGGCGATGGCGTCCTGCGCGCCGCGCAGGTTCGGCACCAGCACCGAGACCGACAGGCCCGGCAGGGTACGCGCGAAGGCCACCAGCTCGGCGGTGTCGGCGAGCTGCGGCAGCAGGCGTGCCGGCACGAAGGAGCCGACCTCGATCTCGCGCTGGCCGGCGGCGTGCGCGGCGGCGATCCAGGTCTTCTTGTGCGCGGTCGGCAGGATCGCCTGCAGGCTCTGCAGGCCGTCGCGCAGGCCGACCTCGCGGATCACGGCGCGGCGGGGGTAGGTAGAGGTCATGGCGGAGAACGGGGAACGGGGAACGGGAATCGGGGAAGCGGGAATCGGTGGGGAGGGCTTCCCGGCGGGAAGCGACGGGATTCACTCTATGGCCTTCCGCTGTCCTGGAGAAGCGATGATTTGCGCACGATAACTTTCCGAAATGGAAAGCCTTGCGCCGCGGCCTCGGCTGGCGGTAACGTTGCCGGGTCGGCATCCTCCCGGCCCGCTGCCGGCCCGTGCCTTCCCGACCGGAACCCTGGACTCCCCACCTGCGCCATGCGAGACCTCGACCTCACCACCCTGCGCCTGTTCGTCGCCGTCTGCGAGACGCGCAATATGGCGCGCGCCGGCGAACAGGAGCACATCGTGGCCTCGGCCATCAGCAAGCGGCTGGCACAGTTGGAGGAAACGGTGGGCGCCACGCTGCTGGAACGCCGCCGCCGCGGCGTGATCCCGACGCCCGCCGGCGAGATCGTGCTGGCCCACGCGCGCGCCATGCTGGCCGCCGCCGGCCGCGTGGCGCGCGACATGGCCGACTACGGCGCCGGCGTGCGCGGCCAGGTGCGGCTGCTCGCCACCACCTCGTCACTGGCGGAATCGCTGCCGGACGACATCGCCGCCTTCCTGCGCCAGCCGGAGCACCGCGATATCGGCGTCACCATCGAGGAGAGCCTCAGCACGGAGATCGTGCGCTCGCTGCGCGAAGGCTCGGCGCCGCTCGGCATCTGCTGGGATGCGGCCGACCTGGAGGGCTTCCAGACCCGGCCCTACCGCAGCGACCACCTGGCCGTGGTGGTGCCCGCCGCCCATCCGCTGGCACGGCTGGAGGCCTGCCGCTTCGAGGACACACTGGCCTTCGACCAGGTCGGCATGCCGGCGCAGACGGCCGTGCAGACCATGCTGGAGCGGCACGCCGCCATCCTCGGCCGGCGCATCGCCTACCGTGCCGTGGTGTCCACCTTCGAGGCCGCGCTGCGCTGCGTGCGGGCCGGACTGGGCATCGCCGTCTTCCCGGCGGAAATCGCGCAGCAGGTCGCGCCGGCACTGGGGCTGTGCATCATCCCCTTGCGCGACGGCTGGGCACGGCGCCGCTTCGCCATCTGCTTCCGCGACGTCGCCCTGCTCTCTCCCGCCGCGCAACTGCTGGTCGGCTTCCTCGAGCGCAGCGCGGCGGCAGCGCCGGACCCGGTGCGGGAGCCCGCCGGCATCGGGCCGGCCGACGCAGCCGGCGCGGCCGGCGCTTCCGGCGCGCGGCCGCCGCGTACGGCGCGCCAAGGCAGGCAGCGCCCCACCCGCTAGCCGGCGCGCGGCGCTGCGCTCAGCGCGCCGCCGCCCGCATGCCGGGCACGGCGTCCAGGAAGGCCGCGATGCGCTGCGCCACTTGCTGCTCGCGTTCGCGATGGGGCACGTGGCGCGTGTCGGGCATCAGCTCCATCTGCGCCGGCCCGCCGGCCAGGCGCGTGAACATGTCCGGATGCACGTCGGAGCCGTACTCGTCTTCGCTGCCGTGGATGGCCAGCAGCGGGCAGCGCACCGACGGCAGCGTGTCCGCCAGCGACCAGTCGGCGAAGGCCGGTCCCAGCCAGGTCCCGATCCAGGCATCCAGCACCCACTGCGTCTTGCCGCCGTGATAGCGCGCCAGGCGCTGGAACTGCTCGGGCTGGGCGAACTGGACCTTGGCATCGCGGATGCCGGCCAGCGTCTTCTCTTCGACGAAGGCCTGGGCCGCTTCGGTGACCAGGGCTTCGCAGTCATCGCCGGCCGCCGCCGCGCAATAGGTCGCCATGCCGCCGCCGACGCTGTGCCCCATCACGACGAAGCGCCCGATGCCAAGCTGCGCGCGCAGGCGCGGGAAGACCTCGGTGGACTCGGCCCGTACGAAGTCCGGGCCGAGCCGGTCGGCGCGTGCCTCGGACTCGCCGAAACCGGGCCGGTCGTAGGCGATCACGCGGCGCCCGCTGTGGCGCGCCAGCGTGGCCGGGAAGGTGCCCCACAGGCGCACGCAGCCGAGCGAGTCGTGCATCAGCACGATGGGCGGCAGGCCGGCCGCGGCGGCATCCCCGTCCTGCCAGCTGCGCGCGAAGACGCGTCCGTGGGCGGTGTCGATCCAGTGGTCCTCGGTGATGAGTTGCGGTGCATCCATGGTGCTTTCGTGATCCCTATTTGTTGTCCCGTATCCGAGCAGATGCCGGAGCACGCCTGCGGCGGCCACGCCGACGATCACGGTCGGCAGCAGCGGCAGGCGCGCCGCCGCCAGCACGGCCAGGGCCGGTGCCGGCGGGTCGGCCGGCCTCGCGGAAGCAAGGGCGGCGCGATCACGGCGATCAAGACACATCCGGGCACATTTTCCATCACTGCGCGCCTTCGTGGGCCGAGCGCAGTACCAGGCACCCGGGTCAGACCGGGGCAGCCGGCATGCGCAGCTCCTGCGGCGTCATCTCGTAGGCGCGGCGGAAGGCGCGCGAGAAGTCCGACGGGGTCTTGAAGCCGCAGGCGTAGGCAATGTCCTTGACCGGTATCTGCGGGAAGGCCACCAGCTCGTGCGCGGCCAGGCGCAGGCGCAGCCGCTGGATGTAGCGGGCCAGCCCGCCCTCGTGCTGGAACAGCCGGTAGACCGAGGGGCGCGCCAGGCCCAGCGCATCCAGCACGCTGTCCGGCGACAGTTCGGCCTCGTGCAGGTGGTGCCGGATATGCCGCAGCACCTGGCCGTACATCTGCGCGCGCTCCACCGCGCGCGCGTTGCCGAGCAATCCGGCCTGCCGGCCGTAGGCCTCGGCCAGCAGGCGGACGATGGCACGCAGATGGAAGCCCGCCTCGGCCGCCGGCATGCGCCGGATGCGGCCCGCCAGGGCCGCGCACCGCTCGATGATGAGCCGGGCGATCGGCACGTCGGCGCCGATCGCCCGGCCATGGATGGTGGCCGGGTCGACCAGCAGGTCCTCCAGCACCTGGCCGGACACGAAGAGGGTGATGACGCGGCAGGCGTGGCGGATCATGCGCACGGGCTGGTCCATATCGAGCCCGAGGATGCCGTCGGCCACGGCGGCGTCGGTGCGCCTGGCGCGCCGCCCCGACAGGATCCCGGTGCCGCCCGACAGGAAGATGTGGAAGGCGAAGCTGCGCACGCTGTCGCGCGAGATGCGGGCGATGGTGCGCTCGATCTGCAGCGTATCCGTCACGCAGTCGGTGAAGGCGATGCCGCCGGCGTCGTAGCGCGCGATGGCGCCGCGGAAGGGCTGCGCGAGCTGGTCGCGCAGCGGCAGCACATCCATCACGTGTCCGACGCGGCCGCGCCATGCCAGCAGCTGCTGGTGGAACGGCTCGCCCGCAACGTCGAAGTAGCTGAAGGTGACGCGCTCGGCGTCCGGCGCCGGATGGCCTGGCCAGATCGGATGATTCGGCATGGAACGTGGCGCGGCCGGATGGGATGGGGGCATATGTCGGCCGGGATAGCCGGACGACCGTAGCGGCATCGGCGCGGCGCTGTCAAGAGCGCCCACGCATTTTTTCCCCCGGCGCCGCCACAGAAACTGAGACGCATGGTCAAGCCCTCCGGCGATGGGATTGCATGCTTCCCCATGCTTCCCCCACTCCGGCGCCCGCGGCAAGAGCCAGCCAGGCGTGCACCGGTCCGGTGCCTGCGCGCCGGGCAGGGAACGCGGAGGACAAGCTGCGCCATCCACGAGCGCGCGGCCTCCGCAAGCCAGAACAGCAGAACGGCGGAACAACGACGGGACGACGCGCCGGCCTACGGCGCGCGATCCCGGGTCCAGGGTCAAGGGTCAAGCGTCAGGGGGCGGGAAGTCATGCAGCACAACAGGAGCGCGGCGCCGGGCCGCAAAGAGTGGGATCGCGAAGCGCTGGACCGCGCATTCTCGACGTTCGCCGGCATGGAAGGGGGCAATCCGGCGGCGGCGGTCTGGATCTGCGACGCCATGCCGCTCTTCCTCGGCATGCCATTGCCGCTGGCCTTGCAGGGCCGCCCCGAGCCGGACGCGTGGGATGCCGCCTACCGCCGCCGCCATGCCCACCTGCTGCCGCGCTGGCAGACGCACTACCGCATCGCGCGGGTGATGGCGTCGGCGCGTGCCGCGGCGCTGCCCCCCGGGCGCAGCCTGATGTCGGCGCCCGACTATTTCCACCGCCACCTCTATGCGCCGCGCGGCTGGGAATTCAAGCTGAACCTGTTCCCGCTGCCCGAGCGGCTCGATGCCGCCCTGCCGTGGACCAAGGTCTTCGCCGAGCAGCCGGAACTGCGCTCGCGGCCGGCCTTCCTGCGCCTGTGCCGCGAAGGCGGACGCTTCCGCTTCCTGCATGGACTGCGCCAGCGCCACCGCCCGCGCGTGCTGCTGTGCCTGGGCGAGCGCCATCGCCACGACTACCTGCGTGCCTTCGGCTTCCAGGACGTGGCGGGCAGCGAAGCCGTGCTGCAGCCGGCCGACACCACCCACCGCCTGCAGATCTTCCAGCACGAGGGCACCACGCTGGTGGTGGCGCCCTCCTTCGGCGGCGTGCAGGGGCTGAGTTCGGACGTGTTGCTGGAAGCGCTGGGCACCTTCCTGGCCCAGTGGCTGCGCGCGACGGACTTCCCGCCGCTGCTGGACGAGGTGGAGCAGCCCGGCGCGCCCGCCGCGGGACCGCTGTTCCCGCAGGCAGCCGGCGCCGTGCCGATGCACGCCGGCGCAGCCGCCTGAGCGGCCACCCGGACGGCACCTCCGGCGTGCGCATCGGCCCGCGTCCGGCCGCTCAGAACTTGTGGCGGATCCCGACCGCCATGCCCAGCATCGACGACTGGCCGCTGGCCGGCGCGTAGCTGTTGCCCAGCGACAGGCTGTTGGCAAAGCCGATCGACGCCGAGTCCAGCGCCAGTCCGGCGTTCCTGGCGTAGGCGGCGGTGAAGTAGAGATCAGTGCGCTTCGACAGGCTGTAGCCGGCGATCAGGTTGAGCTGCCAGGGGTTGGCGAGCGCGCTGTTGCCGTACAGGTTCTTCAGGTTGTCGTAGGCGTACTCGAGCGTCAGGCTGAGGGCCGGCGTGACCTGGTAGATGCCGCCCACCCAGTAGTAGTCGTCGCGCCCGATCACCGCGCCCGTCGCGCCCTGGTTCTGTCCCCAGCGGTAGCCGCCGATCAGGCGCGCAGGGCCGAAGCTGTAGCTGAGCGCCGCGGCGGCCTTGCGGAAGCTGCCGCTGCCGCTGCCGATGCTCGGGTTGAACTGGTCGTAGCCGAGCGCCGCGGCCAAGGGGCCGGCGCCATAGGTGAGCGCGGCGCCGTAGGCGCTGTCGCGGCGGAACTGCCCCGGGTTCTCGCCGTTGCCGCCGATGGCGGCGCCGCCCGCCACCACCTGCGGCAGGGCCAGCCCGGTGCCGAACGACCAGTGCGCGACGGCCGTCAGGGCGCCGAAGGTGCCGCTGTACTTGATGGTGTTGTCCTCGCGGAAATTGGCGCCGGTCAGCATCACCACCGGCTCATACTGCGTGGCGAAGTAGGCCGGCACGAAGTTCGCCATGCTGTCGAACAGCGAGGTGTACTGCCGGCCCAGCGAAAGCTGGCCGAGCGTCGCGCTCTGCAGGCCGACGAAGGCCTGCCGCCCGAACAGCCGGCCGCTCTGCTGGAGGGTGCCGGTGTCGAGATTGAAGCCGCTCTCCAGCACGAAGTTCACCTTGAGTCCCTGCCCCAGGTCCTCGACGCCGCGGAGGCCCCAGCGCGAGCCCGACAGGCCGCCCGAGTTCAGGCGCACGACCTGGTTGGCGGGCCCGGGATTGAAGCCGTTGGCGGCGGTCGGCACCGTGCCCGCGTGGTTGACGAACTCGACGCTGGCATCGGCCACGCCGTAGAGCGTGACGCCGGACTGCGCGCTGGCGGCGCCCGCACAGGCCAAACAGGCCAAACAGGCCAGCAGCGCGGCGGCCGCGATGCGATGACGTTTTTTCATTTTTCTCCTCCTGGTGTTATCGATGGGGTGGTGACGGGTGTTGCGGGGGGTCGGGAAGATCGGAGGCTGGAGCATCCCGGCAACAGGGCGGGCCCCGGGGTGCTACGGATCGCTATCGGTCGCTAGGGATCACTGCGTTGTCATCGCTTGCCGCCTGCCGCGTGGCGCGGCGGCCGGGCTCGCGCCGGTCCGCTTCCGTTTTATTTGATACGGTGGCAAATAAGGATTCTAAATTAATTGCCAGTATCTCAAATAAGTGGATACCACTAGCCAGCGGTATCAGGATTCAACGGCGGGGACTCATGGCAGCGACCGATCGCTGAACGCAGGCGCGCGCAGGAAGCGGCGCCGGGGGCCGGCAGCCCTGCCCTCGCGCGCAAGCGAGGGGCAAGAGCAGGAGAAGGAAGCTATGCCGCCTTGGCCTTGCGCTTCTTCGGCGCCGCGGCAGCCGTGCGCCAGGCCTCGATCCCGTCCAGCGTGATGCGCAGCCCTTCCTCGAAGGCCGTCTCCGACGACAGGCGCGAGAAGGCCTTGGCGACGAAGCGCGCGCCGGGATACTGCCCGGCCGGCACCTGGCTCAGCTTCTCTTCGATGAAGGCCTGGTGGTAGGCCGGCAGCTGGCGCGAGGCTTCCGCCATGCTGGTCGAGACCAGGTACTGGGCGATCAGGTGGTAGGCCAGCGCGACCTGCTCGGCACTGAATCCGCCCTGCATGATGGCGGACGTCATCCGGTTGAAGAACTCCATGCCGTAGTCGGTCTCGCCGGGCTCCACGTCCTGGAACAGGCGGAAGCGGTTGTGCGAGGCCACGTAGATGCTGACGCCCGGATTCTCCAGCGCCACCTGGAAGCTCAGCCGCGCGATGCGCTCCACGTCGCCGCGCCAGTCTCCGCTGAGCGCGGGCGTGCGGCTCATGCGCATGCGGTAGTAGTCGTTGAGCACACCCGACACCAGCTTGTCGCGCCCGCCCAGGTAATAGTGGATCAGGCCGGGCGCGACGCCGAAGTCCTTGGCCAGCTGGACCATCGAGATCTGGTCCAGCGGCATGGTCCGGGTCAGCGCGATGGCGTGCTGCAGGATGGCCGTGCGGCTGAGCATGGGCTCGGCGCCGATCGGCGAATCGCTCTTGGGCGGGCGGCCGCGCCGGCGCGGGATGGGTGCGGGTGCGGGTTGGGCGGCGGCGGGCTTGCGTGCGGCGGACATGGTGGGGAAGCGGGGGATCGACGGGATGCGGATGGAAATTGCGCCGGTCCCAATTCTACTCCGCCCGCCGTGCCGGCCCTGCCCTGTGCCGCCCTGCCCCGTGCCGCCCGCTCAAGCGGACACCGCCACCTCGCCCGCCGCGCCGTGGGCCGCCGGGCGCCGGTAGCGCCCCAGCGACAGCACCAGCAGCGCGGCCACGCCCAGCATGGCCGGCAGCACCAGCAGCGGCAGCGCGTAGTCGCCATGGCGGTCGAACCAGGCGCCCAGGCCGACCGGGCCGATCACGGCGCCGAAGCCGTAGCCCGAGAAGGCGATGCCGAACAGGGTGCCGAAGGCGCGCAGGCCGAAGTAGGAACGCACCAGGTAGGAGATCAGGTCGCCCTCGGCGCCGATGGTCAGGCCGATCAGCGTGGTCGCCAGCAGCAGCGTGCCGTAGTCCCCGCCCGCGCGCAGCAGCAGGATGCCCAGCGCCCCGCCGGCGAAGAAGACCGCGGCGACCAGCGGCGCGTGGATGCGGTCGATCAGGATGCCGGTGGCGATGCGGCCGACCAGCAGGCCCACCCCCACGGTGGAGGCGCTGCGGGCAGCCTCGGCCGGCGTGAAGCCGCGGTCGGCGAACATCGCCGGCAGGTGCGGCCCCAGCGACAGCGTGGCGGACGAAGCCAGCACGAAGACCAGCCAGATCGCCCACAGGCGGTAGCTGCGCAGGGCCTGGCCCAGCGTCATGCCGTCCGCCGCGGCGGAAGGCCCGCCCGCGGCGCGCGTCGGCACGTGCCGTTCGCGCAGCAGCGCGCAGGCCAGCAGCGACAGCACGATGGTGCCGCCGCCCAGCGTCGCGTAGGCAGCGCGCCAGCCGTGCGCCGTGACCAGGTACTGCGCGCTCATCGGCATCAGCACGGTGCCCGCGCCCAGGCCGCACATGGCCAGGCCCAGCGCCAGGCCCAGGCGGCGGTCGAACCACTGCGGCAGCACGGCGAGGTAGCCCAGCACCGAGGTGGCCGCCCCCGACACGCCGACCAGCACCGACAGCCAGACCCACAGCGCCTTGCTGCCATTCTGCAGCGCCATGGCCGCCGTGGCCAGGCCGAACACCACCGCCGAACAGGCGATCACGCGCCGGATGCCGAAGCGGTCCATCAGCGAGCCGACCAGCGGGCTGACCACCGCCAGGCCGAACATCGACGCCGCATACGACAGCGAGGCCTCCGAGCGGCCCCAGCCGAACTCGGCGGCCAGCGGCCGCACGAAGACGCCGGCCGTCGCGTTGAAGAGCGGCGCATAGCCGGCCAGCATGCCGAGTGCCGCGCCGAGGATGACGGCGGCATAGGTCCACTTGCCGGCCGGCGGCCGGGTATCGTTCGGGGGCTGCATGGGAGTTGTCTCCAGGATGGTCGGGCACGCCTCTGCGGGCGCATGCCCCGGGGGAAAAGCGGAAGGCCGGCGCTGCCTCAGCCGAGGCCCGCGCGGCTGCCGAGGTAGGCGCCCGCGGCCGGCGCCACCGCCTCGATGCCGAGGCGGCGCATCATCTGCCGCGCGGTGCAGACCGCGGTCGAGGTGACCGGGATGCCCAGCATGGCCTGCGCCTGCTCGATGGCGGCGAAAGACGGCATCTGCACGCAGGCCGACAGCACCACGGTGTCCACGCCGGCCACGTCGAGCCGGCGCACGTCGTCCAGCAACTGCATGGGATCGCGCGCGCCCACCTCCAGGTTATCGAGGATGGAGAAGTTGACGGCGTCCTTGACCTCGATGCCCTCCGCCTCGATGTAGTCGACCACGGTGTGCGTGAGGGCGTCGCTGTAGGGCGCCAGCAGCGCGATGCGGCGCGCGCCGAAGTCCTTCAGTTCCTCCACCAGGGCCCCGGCCGAGGTCATGATGGCCGGCGCATGCGGCTCGCCGGCGAGGGCGGCGGACAGGTCGTCGACCACCTGGCGGTGGTAGCCCCGGCCCATGCACATGGTGGCGACCAGGCAGGCCGTGCTCATCACGTCGACGCGCGCGTCGGCGAGTTCCAGGGCACAGCGCCCCATGTCGCGGTTCATCCGCTCCAGTTCCTCGGCCACCACCCGGTGCATGCGCACCCGGCTGGCGTGGAAGGAGAAGCGCTCGGGCCGCGTGCGCATGCGGCCGGCGAAGATGGCCGGGATCTCCCGTTCCATGGTGATGTTGGAGCTGGGCACGATCTGCCCGATTCGGTATTGCATGACGTATTGCCTCGGCGGCCGGGGTTCAGGGGAATGCGGGGGACGCGGATGACGCGGATGACGCGGATGACGCCGGCGACGGCGGCTGCAGCCACCCGGCCAGCACCGCGCGCAGCGAGTCCGGGATCGGCGTGCCGACCCGTTCGTCCAGCCGCACGCAGATCGGCGAGAAGATGGCGTCGAAGACCGGGCTGCCATCGGGCCGCCGCGCCACGCAGCGCAGGTCGAAGGAGCGCGTGCGGATGGCCTGCACCGAGCACGCGATATCGATGACATCGTCCGGCCACAGCGTGCCGATGAACTCGAAGCGCATCGCCTTGCACGGCGTGCCCACACCATGCGCCGCGCCCAGGCGCCCGCCGCCGCCCGCGAGGTGGTCGGTGAAGAGGCCCACGGCACCCAGCAGGTAGTCGGTGAAGCGGCCGGTATAGACCACCCCGGCCGGGTCGCAATCGCCCCAGCGCACGGTGCGGCGCACGACGAAGGGGCGCTCGCTCAGCACATACTCGGTGGCGCGCATCATGGCTGCTCCGCCGCCAGGCCGGCCACGCCGCCCGCGGCCAGTTCCGCCATCAGATTGGGGAACTGGGCCTGCAGGCGCTGCAGGTCGACGCGGCCGGTGCGCGTCATGAAGCGGTAGACGAACTCGTGCGGCGTCGGCAGTTCCATCCACTCGCGGATGCGCTCGTACCAATTGTACGAGGCTTCCGAAGCGCTGATCAGCTTGGCCTTCTGCGGGCGGCGCACGTCGTCGTACTGCTGCAGTGCCGCCGGCACATCGTGCGGGTGTGCGACGATGGCATCGGCGAGCGCCATGGCGTCTTCCATGGCGATGCGCGTGCCGGAGCCGATCGAAAAGTGGGCGCTGGTCAGCGCATCGCCGATCAGGACCTTGTTGCCGGCGTGCCAGGTCTGGTTGACGATGACAGGAAACTGGCGCCACGCCGAATTGTTCGAGACCAGGCGGTAGCCGCCGAGCTCCGGCGCGAACACGGTCTCGAACAGGGCCTGGCGCGCCGCGTCCGTCATCGCTTCCATGCCGAAGTCCAGCCAGGTCTGGTGATCGCACTCGGCTACGAAGGTGCTCATGGTGTCCGAGTACGGGTAGTAGTGCGCGACGAAGTAGCCGCCGTCGTGCTTGCGGAACACCAGCGCGGGGTTCGCGAACGGCTTCTCGACGCCATACCAGGCGAAATGATTACTCAGGTGGCGGCGGGTGGTGCCGAAGGCATCCTCGTGGGCGGCGCGCAGCCGCGAGTTGACGCCGTCGGCACCGACCACCAGGTCGGCCTGCAGCGCGTCGAAGTCCTCGATGCGCTGCTGGAAAGCGATACGCACGCCCAGCGCGCGCGCCCTGGCCTGCAGGATGGCCAGCAGGCGGATGCGGGGAATGGCGCCGCCGCCCGCGCCCGGGCGCTTCATCGTGATCGGATGCTCGTGGCAGACGATGGAATGGCGGTCGCTGAAGCGCATCGCCTGCGCCAGCTCGTCGACCACCACCGGCGAGGCCGCGCGCAGGTTGGACAGCCCGGTATCGGCCAGCACCACGCCGAAGCCGAAGGTGGCGTCTTCCGGATTCTGCTCGTAGACGTCGATCTCGACGCCGGCCATGCGCTCCTTGAGCAGGATCGAGAGGAACAGGCCCGAGGGGCCGCCGCCGATGATTGCGATCTTCATGCCGGCTCTCCCGCCGTGACCACCAGCGCGTCCATGTCGAACTGCTGAATCGAACCGCGCAGGCCGCCGGTCAGCGCGCCGTACCAGACCGCGGGCTTGAAGCCGAGCGCCTTGCGCTGGAAGCGCAGCCCGGGGTTGCCGTCGATGCGCACGTAGCCGTTGGCGAGGCGGGTGGTGGCATAGCCCTCGCTGTGCCGCGCGGCCTCGACCAGGGCGGCGAACTCGGGCACGTCCAGCACGTAGATCGAGGCGCGCTGCGGCGCGCCGGCGGCCGCGCCGGTGCCGGCATCGGTGCCGGCCTCCGGTCCCGGATCGATGCGACTGCCCTTGCGCTGCCACACCGGCTCGATCGAGTCGAAGCCGGCGCCGTCGCGCCCGGCCTGCTCCAGCTCGATCGCGGCCTCGATGGTGCGCGCGGCGTCCTCGCGGTCGGCCGTGCCGAACGGCCGCATCTGCCAGGTGATCTCGATCGGGTAGCCGTTCGGATCGTTGAAATAGATCGACTCGATCACCTCGTGGCGGATCTGGTAGCGCACCGGGATGCCGGCCGCCTCCGCGCGCTGGCGCCAGGCCAGCAGCTCGGCCTCGTCGCGCACGCGCCAGGCGGTGTGGGTGGCGCGGTCCTGGTAGTGCTCGCGCACGGCCAGCCAGTCGGGCCGCTCGGTGCCGATGTAGTAGAAGAAGGCGATGGTGCTGCCGTTGCCGCTGTCGAAGAAGAAGTGCAGGAAGTCGGCATGGTTGTCCGGCCCCCAGCCCTTGGCGGAGATCGCATGCACCAGCGGCAGGCCGAGCCGGTCGCGGTAGAACTGCACGGTCTCGGCAAGCTTCCAGGTCGGGCGCGCGGTATGGTGCACGCCGTGCAGGGCGAGGACGGGGAGGTCGGGGAGGTCGGACGGAATCGTGGCTTGGGTCATCTCACTTTCCTTCAGTGATGGCAGAGGCGGTGGCGGTGGCGGTGGCGGTGGCGGTGGCGGTGGCGGTGGCGGTGGCGGTGGCGGTGGCGGTGGGGGCGGTGGAGGCTTCGGCCTCCAGCACCTGGACGATGCGCTGGCGCAGCAGCACCTTGCTCAACTTGCCGGACGCGGTCAGCGGGAACTCCGTGACCACCTCCAGGCGCTCGGGCCACTTGAACTTGGCCAGCCCGGCCTCCTGCAGGAACTGCGTCAGCACGGGCAGGGTCGGTGCCGGCGCGGCCGGCTTGGGAATGACGAAGGCGCAGACGCGCTCGCCGTACACCTTGTCGGGCATGCCGACCACCGCGCAGGCCAGCACCGCCGGGTGTTCCTGGATCACGTTCTCCAGCTCCTCGGCGTTGATCTTCTCGCCGCCGCGGTCGACCACGTCCTTGATGCGGCCGCAGAAGAAGTAGTAGCGCCGGCCGTCGACCACGCGCGAGCTCATCAGGTCGCCGGAGCGGTAGAAGCCGTCGGCGGTGAAGCGGTGCACGTCTTCCTGCTCCGACTTGTAGTAGCCGCGGATGGTGTAGGGACCGCGGAACAGCGCCTCGCCGACCTCGCCGTCGGCGACCTCGTCCTCCGTGCCCGGATGGACGATGCGTACCTCGTCCTGCGCGCACACCGGCCGCCCGACCGAAGCGTCGCGGATCTCCGGCGCGTCGTCGGGGCGGGTGAACATGATCACGCCTTCGGTCATGCCGAAGATATGGCGGGTGGGCGAGCCGGTCAGCCGGGTCAGGTTGGTGGCGTTCTTCGGCGCGATGAAGTTGCGGCGCGCGCGCGCCTGCGCATCGCCCTTGGCCAGCTCCGGCGCGATGCGCATCAGGATCGGGCCCGCCACGCCGAACCAGGTGGGCGCATAGTCGCGCACCAGTCCCTGCAGGTTCTCTTCGCCGATGTCGGGCGACACCGTCACGGTGGCGCCGCTGAGCAGGAAGGGGCCGAAGAAGCAGCCCATGTTGAGGTTGTGCAGGTAGGGCGTGGGGAAGAACAGCACATCCTCCTGCGTGTAGCCGTTGAACGCGGCCACCGCGCGCATGTTGTACAGGTACTCGTTGTGGAAGCGCGGGATGATCTTGGGCACCCCGGTCGATCCGCCCGAGAGCTGGAACACCGCCACCTGGAAGGGCTCGTGGCGCACCGCGGCGAGGCGCTCGCGCGCCGCCTCCAGCGGCATGTCGCGGATCAGGTCCTGCAGCAGCACGGCGCGGCCGCGCCGCTGCCCGCGCGCCTGCAGGATGAAGGCGAGGCTGCCGACCTCCTGCTGCATCGACTCGGCGAAGGCGACGTCGTCGAACTTGGCATCGTCGCCCTGCACGAAGTGCAGGCGGGCCTCGCAGAGATTGCCGAGGTAGCCGATCTCCAGCTTGCGGAAGGCCTGCAGCGAGCACAGCGGAATGATGCCGGCCTTCAGGCAGGCGAAGAAGGTCAGCAGCAGCTCGTTGCAGTTGCCGCACTGGAAGATGGCGCGGTCCAGCGGGCGCATGCCGAGGGCGAGCAGGGCCGCGCCCAGGCGGTCGGTGGCCTCGTCGAGCTGGGCGTAGCTGTACTCGCCCTCCGGTCCCGCCAGGGCCAGGCGCCCGGCGTGCGTGCGGAAGGCGTCCTGGAAGCCGCCGGCGAGCGTCTCGCGGTTCAGCACGCCTTGTTCCATGTAGCGGCGCAGGCGCGCCTCGTCCGGATAGCGGACCCCCTCCAGGAGCACGGATGGCCTGACGCTGTCGATCTGCTGCATGTCTGTCTACCTCTGTCTGTCGTTTTCGGTGTCTCGATCGGTCGATGGCGCCGCCGGGGCGTGGCGGCACACCGGCCCTAAACCATGGTCTCGCGCAGCCATTCCACGATATGCCGCCCGGCCACGCGCTGGCCCGGCTCCTCGTCGCGGCCGAGCGCCATGCCGTGATGGTTGCCGCGCACGCGCAGGTGGCGCTTGTCGGCGGCGGGGATCTGCTCGTAGATGGCGCGGATCTCGGCGGGGAAGGTGCACTGGTCGCCGGTGTACTCGATCAGCAGGGTCGGCTGGTGCAGGCTGCCGAGCGTCTTGTCCAGCGAGGCGTTCGACGACAGCCCCGACCACGTCGACAGCCACGATTCGGGCGTCACCACGCGCGCGAACCCCACGCTGCCCCAGTTGGAGACGAAGGGGTCCCTGCCCCACAGCGAACCGGGCTTGCGGTCCGACGGGTCGAGCGTGGTATCCCAGGCACGCAGGTCGGCGTCGGTGCGCCACACGGTGAAGACCGGCGCGTGCGCGGCGACGCGGCGCTCCACCTCGCTCGCAGTGCCAGCCTTGACGCGCCGGTGGGCCTCCTGCTTGGCCTGCAGCAAGGCACGCGCATGCGCGTCGATGTGCGTCACGCGCGCCGCCTGCGCCTCGCGGTAACGCGTGACGAACCCGGGCGCATAGCGCGCCTGCCCCGTCTGCGCGTCGTAGCCGTTGGCTGCGGCGAACGGGTCCAGCGCCGGGTCGGCACGCATCGGATCCTGCTCGTCGACCACCGAGGCGTCGAGGCCGCTCATCAGCAGCTTGCCCTGGCCGGGATGCGGCGACACCAGGATCATGCCGTCCACCTCCGGCATGGGCACTTCGCCCAGCAGCGTCGGCCGGCCCGCCGGCGTGCGCGCGATGCGCAGCTCGCGCGGCGTCAGCGCCTGCTGGTTGTAGAAGGTGTAGAGGCCCGCGCCGCCCGAGTTGCCGAGCAGCACGATGCGCTCGTAGCCGAGGTCGCGCAGGTGCGACATGCCCGCCGCCACATCGAGCAGGGCGATCTCGTGCTCCAGCCGCAGGTCGTTGCCGATCGAGCGCGGCCCCTGCACCCAGCAGGCGCAGCCGGCGTCCAGCACGAACGGCACGAGATAGTGCGTGATCGCCATCTCGCGCGGATGCATCAGCGAGACCACGGTGCGCTCCTTGCCGGTGACGGTGAAGAGGAATCCCAGCGTACGCTGCCCGTCGGCGGTGCTCAAGGCATACGGCACCATCTGGTAGGGACGGGCCATCAGCCGCGCATCCCACGATGCGCCGCGCATCCCCGCCGTCACCTGGGCCTTGTCCTGCTCTGTCACGATGCCGTCTCCTTGGTTCTGGATGCCGCGGCCCCATCGGCCCGGCATTATTGACATAGTCTCAAATAAAGTCGCGTGAAAGTCGCGCAGAAGAGTCACGCTGACGTCGCAGACAGGCGACACAAGCGGCCTCACCGCTGCCTGCAGCAGGATCCGGCACGGCAGGCGCCGTGGAAGCCGGCGTCACGCTTTATTTGATATGCTGTCAAATATCGGCGTTATTTGAATGGATGTCAAATAGTGGTTTCCCCTGAGCTTCTACTCGGCGGTAATGACCAGCCGCCCCTGTTCGACAGCGATCCTGACACGCTGCCCGGCCTCGAAGCCCGCGTGCTCGATCCACCGGCCGGCGAGCTTCATCCACGGATAAAGCGGCGGCGTGGAGCGGCTTCTCCCGTTGCGCTGATGGCGTTGCGATTGCTGGATGGTCACAAAACGTTCCGTGACGGGCGAACGTGCCTTAAGATTGGCGTCAGCCATGATCAACTCCTTTGGTGAGTTGGTGGTGGTCAGCGGGCCGCGGGTGTTGGTGCACTCACGGCCCGCGCTTCTTCAGCGGTACTTCGCTGATCCTTATCGATCGGCTCCCGAGTCGCCTCGCGTCGCAGCCGTCTTGACCGCGGGCGTCTGCCTCGCAGCATTCCAGCGCCTCGTCTGGTACTTGATAACGAGGCTGTCGATGACTTCCTTGACAATGGCGCGCTCGTCGTCCGAAAGCTGGCTAACGGCTTCGAACTGCGAGACGAGGTCATCGGATGGAGCACGCTCCCCCTCCTCGAACAGCAGCCAATCGGTCGAGATGGCGAAGGTTCTGGCGATCTTGCGCAAGACTTCTGCGGAAGGCTCGGAAGAGCCGGCCTCATAGCGTTTGATCTGCTGGACGTGGATGCCGATGGCACCGGCCAAGCCTTGCTGCGTCAGGGCACGCGCCTTGCGCAGGGAAATGAGTCGGGCAGACAAGCTCATCGAAGCCAACTCCATGGAAAGTAACGCCATAGCAGTACGCCTCCGGATCGCAGCGCCCTGATGACAGCACCACACCACTTTAGGTACGGAACCAGAACACGTAAATCAACTTCACAAGATTTAACTCAAAAGCAGATTCACGGCCCGCCTTTCCGACGTATGGATCGAACGACTGCAGGCCGAGCGGTAGCCCGGCCTGCCCCGCAGCCGGGCACAGCGATGCGCGCCCCGCCCGGCGATATCAGGCAAGGCTGATCCAGGTGGTCTTCAGGTCGGTGTACTTGTCCAGCGCGTGCAGGGACTTGTCGCGCCCCGAGCCGGACTGCTTGACTCCGCCGAAGGGAACCGTGACGTCGCCGTCCATGTAGCAGTTCACCCAGACCAGGCCCGCCTGCAGCCGGCGCGACACGCGATGGGCGCGCGCCAGGTTCGCCGTCCACAGGCCGGAGCCCAGCCCGTACGGCGAATCGTTGGCCATGCGTACCGCTTCCTCCTCGGTGTGGAAGCGGGTCACGGCCAGCACCGGACCGAAGATCTCCTCGCGCACGATCTTCAGCGCCTGGCTGGGGCATTCGAAGATGGTGGGCTGCAGGTAGAAGCCGCCGCTGTCGGTGCGCACCCGCTCGCCCCCGAGGCGCAGGCGGGCACCCTCTTCGCGGCCCGCGTGCACGTACGACAAGACCCGGTCGAGCTGGGCCCGGTCGACGATGGCGCCCATGGCCGAGGCGGGATCGAGCGGATCGCCCGGCTGCATCGTGGCGGCGCAGGCTTCGAGCTTTGCCATGAAGCGGTCGTAGATGCCGTCCTGCACGTAGAGCCGCGAGCCGGCGATGCAGATCTCGCCCTGGTTGTTGAAGATGCCGACCGCCGCCGCGCGCGCGGCACGGTCCAGGTCGGGACAGTCGTCGAAGACGATGTGCGGCGACTTGCCGCCGCACTCCAGCCAGACACGCTTGAGGTTGGACTGCCCGGCGTACTGCAGGAAACGCTTGCCGGTGGCGGTCGAGCCGGTGAAGGCCACGCAGTCCACGTCCGCATGCAGCCCCAGCGCCTGTCCCGCGACAGCGCCCAGGCCCGGCACCACGTTGAAGACACCGGCCGGGATGCCGGCCAGTTCGGCCAGTTCGGCCAGCCGCAGCGCCGTCAGGGGCGACTGCTCGGCCGGCTTGAGCACCACGCTGTTGCCGGCGGCCAGGGCCGGCGCCACTTTCCAGCTCGCCATCAGCAGCGGATAGTTCCAGGGCACCACCGCGGCCACCACGCCCAGCGGTTCGCGCGTGATGGTCGCCAGCACCTCGGGCGCGGTGGGCGCGATCTCGTCGTAGATCTTGTCGATCGCCTCGGCATACCACGCGTAGGTGCGCGCGGCCTCCGGGATGTCGTAGCCGAGGGTGTCGGCGATCGGCTTGCCCATGTCGATCGTCTCGAGCACCGCGAGCTCTTCGCGGTGCGTGTCGACCAGGGCGGCCAGCTTCAGCAGGGCGGCCTTGCGCGCGCTGCGCGGCAGGCCCGACCAGATGCCCTGGTCGAAGGCGCGCCGCGCCGCCGCCACCGCGCGGTCCACGTCGGCGCCGCCGCAGGCGGCCACGGCTGCGATGACCTGGCCGGTGGCCGGGTTCACTGTGTCGAAGGTGGCACCGTCGGCGGCATCGGCCCAGCGGCCGTCGATATAGGCCTGGGTGCGCAACGGCACGCGCTCGGCCAGGGCACGCCAGTAAGCGAGGTCTTTCGTCTCAGTCATGATGCGTTTCCAGCGGAAGGTAGTCGCATGCGCGGCGCCTCAGGCGCCGGCGGGAAGGCCGGCCCGCGCCACCATGGCGCCGAGCAGCACATTGGCGCCGGCCTCGAGGTGTTCGGGCCTGGCGTCCTCGATCTCGTTGTGGCTGATGCCGTCCTTGCAGGGCACGAAGATCATCGCCGTGGGCGCCACGCCGGCGATGTAGACAGCGTCGTGGCCGGCCCCGGTGACGATGTCCTGGTGCGTGAGACCGCGCGCGGCGGCTTCCGCGCGCACCTGCTCGACCAGTTCCCGCGCGAAGGGAGTCGGCTTGAAGTACTGCACCTGCTGCACGTCGACCGGCAGCACCGCCCCGGTGGTGGTGCCATCGGCCACCGCCGCGCAGGCGGCGCGGAAACGCGCGTCCATCCGCGCGAGCTGCTCCGCGTCTTCATGGCGCAGGTCGACGGTGAAGCGGACGGCGCCGGGAATCACGTTGCGGGAGCCGGGATGGAGGTTGACCACGCCGACCGTGCCGCGCCCGTGCGGGGCGAAGTCGCGGGCGATCTTCACCACTTCTTGCATCAGGAAGGTCGCGCCGAACAGCGCATCGCGGCGCATCGGCATGGGCGTGGGGCCCGCGTGCGCCTCCATGCCGGTCACGGTCACGTCATACCAGCGCACGCCGAGCGAGCCGGTGACGACGCCGATCACGCGGTCGGCGGCCTCCAGCACCGGGCCCTGCTCGATATGCGCCTCGAAGTAGGCACCGACCTCACGGCCGACCGGCGCGCCGCCGGCATAGCCGATGGCGGCCAGCTCGTCGGCGACGCGCTTGCCTTCGCTGTCGCGCGCCTCCAGCGCCGTCTCCAGCGGAAACACGCCGGCGAACACGCCGGAACCCATCATCACCGGCAGGAAGCGCGAGCCCTCCTCATTGGTCCAGATGGCCAGCTCCAGCGGCGCCTCGGTGACGATGCCCCGCTCGGCCAGCGTGCGCATCACCTCCAGCCCTGCCAGCACCCCGTAGCAGCCGTCGAACTTGCCGCCGGTCGGCTGGGTGTCGATATGGCTGCCGGTCATGACCGGCGGCAGCGCGTCGTTGCGGCCCGCGCGGCGGCCGAAGATATTGCCCACCTGGTCGACCGTCACGGCCAGCCCGGCCTCGCGCATCCAGCGCACCAGCAGGTCGCGGCCCTGGCCGTCCAGCGCGGTCAGCGCCAGGCGCGCATTGCCGCCCTTCGGGGTGGCCCCGATCGCGGCCAGGTCCATCAGCGCTTGCCACAGGCGCTCGCCGTTGATGTTCAGCGTGTTCATATCCGTGCTCCTTGCTGCGGGTCGTCAGGCTTCGGACTGGCGCGCGAGCGCGTCGGCGCGGATGCCGGACAGGGTCATGCCCGGCGCGATGCCATCGGGGTCATAGCGCAGTTCGAGCAGGGCGGGCAGGCGCTCGGCGTTGGCGAACGCCAAGGCGCGTTCGAACGCGGGCCCGAAAGCCTCGTCGCTGTCGACGATTTCACCGTAGCCGCGATAGGCGCGTGCCAGTTCACTGAACTCGGGATTGTCGAAACCCAGCGCGACGGTGCGGCCCGGGAATTCGCGCTCCTGGTGGGCACGGATGGTGCCCCAGATGCCGTTGTTGAAGACCAGCACGACGATGCCCACGCGGTATTGCATGGCCACGCCGAGTTCTTGCAGGTTCATCTGGAAGCAGCCGTCGCCGGCGAAGCACACCACGGTGCGGCGGGGATCCTCCAGCTTGGCGGCGATGGCGGCCGGCAGGCCGTAGCCCATCGAGCCGACGGTCGGCGCGAGGCTGGTGCCGACGCCGCGGAAGCGGTGATAGGCATGCGGATAGAGGGCGTAGTTGCCCGCGCCGACGGTGAGGCAGGCGTCGGCCGGAAGGTGGTCACGCACGTGGCAGGCGACCTTGTTCAGGTTCAGCTTTCCCGGCGCGGCCTTGGGCTCCTGTCCGGCCAGGTACTCCTCGTGAGCCTCGTGGGCCCGGCGAGCCTGGTATGCGGCGCCGGAACCCGTGCGCTCGCGCGCGGGGGCGAGCCGGTCGACGGCGGCGGCAAACGATGGCGCGTCGGCCACGATCGGCAGCGTCGGGTGGAACACGCGGCCCAGTTCGCCGGCGTCGGGATACACGTGCACCAGGCGCTGCTGCGGCAGCGGGCTGGCGATCACCGAATAGCCCTCCGAAGTGGCCTCGCCCATGCGCGTGCCGACCGCGATCAGCAGGTCGGCCTGCTGCACGCGGCGGCGCAGTGACTCTGGCATGCCCCAGCCGACGTGGCCGGCGAAGTTCGGGTGATGGTTGTCGAAGCATTCCAGCCGGCGCCACGCCACGCCCACCGGCAGGCCGAAGCGTTCGGCAAACCCTTCGATACTGCGCGCGGCCTGCGGCGTCCAGCCCGAGCCCCCCAGCAGCAGGAAGGGGCGCTCGGCGGCGGCGAGCAGGCGCGCCAGTTCGTCCATGGCGTCGGGCGTGGGCGCGGCGTGGGCGCGGCGGTAGCGCGGCACGTCCGGCACGCTGGCCTTGCCCCACAGCGTGTCCTCCGGCAGCGCCAGCACCACCGGGCCGGGACGCCCGCTGGTGGCCACCGCGAAGGCGCGCGCGATGAACTCGGGGATGCGCTCGGTGCGGTCGATCTGCGCCACCCACTTGGCCATCTGGCCGAACATGCGGCGGTAGTCGATCTCCTGGAAGGCCTCGCGCTCGGCGAAGTCGTTGCCCACCTGGCCGACGAACAGGATCATCGGCGTCGAATCCTGGTAGGCCGTGTGCACGGCGATGCTGGCATTGGTGGCGCCGGGCCCGCGCGTGACGAAGCAGATGCCGGGCTCGCCGGTCAGCTTGCCGTGGGCCTCCGCCATGTAGCCGGCGCCGCTCTCCTGGCGGCAGACGATGGGCTGGATCTTGTCCTGGTGGTCGTACAGCGCATCGATGCAGGGCAGGTAGCTCTCCCCCGGCACCAGGAACACGCGCTTGACGCCCTGGATGATCAGCTGGTCGATAAGAATCCGGCCGCCGTTGCGCTCTGTCGGCGCCGGTTGCAGTCGCGGCGCTTGCGTGCTGTTGTCTGTGCTCATGTCTGTGCTCTGCTGTCCTTGCGCATCGCCCCCCAGCGGACGCGATGCCTGTGAATGCCTGCCCTGCCCGGTGGCGTGCCGCCTGCCCGGCGGTCCACGCCGCCCAGGCACAGGTACTTGGTCTCGAAGTACTCCTCGATGCCGAGGCTGGAACCTTCGCGCCCCAGGCCGGATTGCTTGACGCCGCCGGAAGGCCACGCCCTGCAGGCCGGCGCGCTCTGCCGGCAGCCCCAGGGCCGGCGCCGGCAGCGGCGTGTCCTCGGCCGGCTCCGGCACACGGCGGATGGCCGCTGCCTCAGCCGAGCAGCGCGTCGGCGAGGATGCCCAGCGCCTCGTCCATCACGGCGTCGGGAATGGTGAGCGGGAACAGGAAGCGGATCACATTGCCGTCCACGCCGCACGACAGCAGCAGCAGGCCCCGCTCCAGCGCGCGCGCCTGCACCTGGCGCGTGAAGTCGGGATCCGGGCTGCCGTCCGCCTGCTTGAACTCGACCGCGATCATGGCGCCGACGCCACGCACCTGCGCGATCTGCGGCACGCGCGAGCGCAGCCCTTCCAGCTTGTCCCGCAGGCGGTCGCCCAGCACCGCGCCGCGGTCCACCAGCTTCTCTTGCTCCAGGACCTCCAGCACGGCCAGCGCCGAGGCCACCGCCAGCGGGTTGCCCGCATAGGTGCCGCCCAGGCCGCCGGGCGCCGGTGCATCCATGAGTTCGGCGCGCCCGCACACGGCCGACAGCGGCATGCCGCCGGCCAGGCTCTTGGCCATGGTGGTGAGGTCCGGCGCCACGCCGTAGTGCTCCATGGCGAACAGCTTGCCGGTGCGGCCGAAACCGGTCTGCACCTCGTCGGCGACCAGCAGGATGCCGTGTTCGTTGCAGAGGGCGCGCAGCGCCTTGACGAAGGCGGCGGGCGCCACATGGAAGCCGCCCTCGCCCTGCACCGGCTCGAAGATGATGGCCGCCACGCGCTTCGGATCGATATCCGACTTGAACAGCTGCTGCAGCGCCTTCAGCGAGTCCTCGACCGACACGCCGTGCAGTTCGCAGGGATAGGGCGCGTGGAAGATCTCGCCCGGGAAGGGGCCGAAGCCTACCTTGTAGGGCGCCACCTTGCCGGTCAGCGCCATGCCCATCATGGTGCGGCCGTGGAAGCCGCCGGAGAAGGCGATCACGCCGGGGCGGCCGGTGGCTGCGCGGGCGATCTTGATGGCGTTCTCCACGGCCTCCGCGCCAGTGGTGAAGAAGGCCGTCTTCTTGGCGAAGCGGCCGGGCGCGCGCGCATTGATCTTCTCGGCCAGCTCCACGTAGCTGGCGTAGGGCACGATCTGGTAGGCGGTGTGGGTGAAGCGCGCCATCTGCTCCTGCATCGCCTGCAGCAGGCGCGGGTGGCGATGGCCCGTGTTCAGCACGGCGATGCCGGCGGCGAAGTCGATGTAGCGCTTGCCCTCGACGTCCCAGATCTCGGCATTGTCGGCCCGCTCGGCGTAGAAATTGCACATCACGCCGACGCCGCGCGGGGTGGCGGCGTCCTTGCGGCGAACCAGGTCTGCATTCCTCATGTGTTGCTCCATGCATTGCGGCTTGCGCAGCCGCTGTCTCGTGTCCATGCCAACGTCTCGATGGCGGGGCGGCGGGCAGGCGGCCGGCGATGGACCGGCCATGCGGCGCCTGATGGGATCTGGCCGGGCCAATCTGGATTTCGTGGATGGCCCACCCTCCAATTGGGCTGGTGGCCGGACCAATTCTAAGCAGAAGCCTGTGGAAGTGGCAAGATTTTCTTGGAAAGATGCCGCATGGCCGGACCAATAGGATTTGCAAGGTAGCAAACGTGCTCAATAAAGCATCACGCGGCCCGCGACGAGCGCGCCCACGGATCTGCGCCGGTCCGCCCACCGGATACCCCGGCGGGCGCCGCGCCGCAGGCGGTGCCCACCCGAATCGCTTCGGCCTGTCTTTGCCCTATAATTGGCCGGACCATCCGCAGGCCGAGTGCCCCAGGCACGGCCAAGACCCGAGTCCAGATGACGCCCCACCGGCCGTGGCGGCGCCGCACCTCCCGCCCGCACCGCTTATGTCGTCCCTGCAAGCCGTTTCCGCCCAGCGCCTGTATCGATTGATCGCCGACCAGATCGCCAGCAAGATCTCCGCCGGCGAGTTCGCCCCGGGCGAGCGCCTGCCGGCCGAGCGGGAGCTGGCGGAGCAGCTCAACGTGGCACGCTCCACGCTGCGCGAGGCATTGATCGCCCTCGAGATCGGCGGCTACATCGAGGTACGCGTGGGCAGCGGGGTCTTCGTCGTCGACCCCAGGGACCGCTCCATGCCGATGAGCACGGACAGCCGGCCGGCCGACGAGGGTGCCGACGGCAGCGGCGCGGCCAACGCCGCCCTGCTGGCCGCCGCGCGCGAGGCCAGCCCGTTCGAGCTGCTGGAAACACGGATGCTGATCGAGCCCGAATGCGCGGCGCTGGCGGCCCAGCAGGGCTCCAAGGAACAGATCGCGGCCATCGAGGAGGCGCATCGGCAGATGAACCCGGACCAGTCGCCGGAAGCCAGCGATTTCGCCCATGACCGCGCCTTCCACCAGGCCATCGCCGCGGCCTGCGGCAATGCCGCGCTGGCGTCCATGGTGACGCACGTGTGGGATCTGTGCGAGGCCAGTCCGCTCTATAAGCGCCTAGACAAGCACTTCGTCGATGCCCCGGCCTGGCGCGCCGCCATCGGCGAACACGAACGTATCGTGTCCGCCATCGTGGCGCGGGATCCCATCCGCGCCCGCCACGCCATGTCCTTCCACCTGCTCGCCATCGTCTCGCGGCTGTCCGAGGACATCACCGCCTGAGCCGCGGCGCGGCCAGCGCCGCGCACCGCAACGACCCGCTGACGCACCACCGACGCACCGCCGACGCACCGCAGCCGGACCGAATCCGGGCCGAATCCGGGCCGCCGGCACCACGGCCGTGCGCGCCACGGTCCCGGCCTCGCCTCTTTGCCGGATCTTGATGCTGGCACACGTCTTGCGATCGGTCAGACCAGCAGCTTGGCCCCGCCCCATATGGCCGGACCACCTGTCCACCAGACCTAGAGAAACTACCTATAACCCAGCCGCTTCGGCTCCGATAGGATATATTGGCCTGACCACCCGCTCAATTCCATCATAGATGGTGAAATAAGCAGCGCTTCACGGCAACCGGCCGGACCAAAAGGCCGGACCACCAGCGGCCATCGGCCAGCCCGGACGGCGCCAGCCAGTGCCAGCGCAACGCCTCAACCTCGGGATCCCGCACCGGATCCCGCCTTACCGGAAACATCGTCATGACCCCAGACCACGCCTCCCCGACCCCAGCGGAACGCGGCGCCGCCCCCGACAAGATGCGCAGGATCGCCGTCGCCAGCGTCATCGGCACGACGGTCGAGTGGTACGACCTGTTCATCTTCGCCACCGCCTCGGCCCTGGTCTTCAACAAGGTGTTCTTTCCGGCCTTCGATCCGCTGATCGGCACCCTGCTGGCCTTCGGCACCTTCGCTTCCGCCTACCTCGCGCGCATGGTCGGGGCGGCGCTGTTCGGCCACTTCGGCGACAAGGTCGGCCGCAAGTCCATGCTGCTGGTTTCCCTGGTCATGATGGGCGCGGCGACCTTTGCCATCGGCCTGCTGCCCGACTACGCCGCGATCGGCATCTGGGCGCCGATCCTGCTGCTGACCCTGCGCGTGATCCAGGGCCTGGCCCTCGGCGGCGAGTGGGGTGGCGCCGTGCTGATGGCGGTGGAACACGCACCGGCCAACCGCCGCGGCCTGTACGGCTCCTGGGTGCAGATCGGCGTGCCGGCCGGCACCCTGATCGCCAACCTGGCCTTCCTGGCCAGCAACGCCGTGCTGTCCAACGAGGCGCTGCTGTCGTGGGGCTGGCGCATCCCCTTCCTGGCCAGCATCCTGCTGGTCGGCGTCGGCATGTACATCCGCCTCAACACGGCCGAGACCCCGTCGTTCAGCAAGGTCAAGGAAAGCGCGGCACAGGTGAAGGTGCCGCTGGCCGAGGTGATGACCAAATCGTGGAAGCAGGTGCTGCTGGGCGGCATCGCCACCATGTCGACCGGCACCGCCTTCAACCTGATCGTGGCCTTCGGCCTGACCTACGGCACGCAGACGCTGGGCTTCTCGCGCAACGCGATGCTCGCCATCGCGCTGATCTCCTGCGCGCTGTGCATCGTGCTGCTGCCGCTGTTCGGCCTGCTGTCCGACAAGGTCGGGCGCAAGCCGGTGATCGTCGGCGGCATCATCGCCGAGGCGCTGCTGGCCTTCCCGCTGTTCTGGCTGCTGGACACCAAGGTGTTCGGCCTGGCCCTGCTCGGCTACCTGCTGATGATGGGCGCCTTCGCCGCCAACTACGGCCCGATCGCGACCTTCCTGGCCGAACTGTTCGGCACCAAGGTGCGCTACTCCGGCTTGTCGATCAGCTACATGCTGTCCGGCCTGCTCGGCAGCGCCGCCACCCCCATCATCACCACCGCGCTGCTGTCCGCGACCGGCCGCGGCTCGTCGGTGGCCTGGTACATGATCGGCTCTGCGACGCTGTCGGCCGGTGCCCTGCTGATGCTCGCCGAGACCCTGGCCCGCAATGCGGCCAATGGCAGCGCGCTGGCCGGCTCGGGCGCCGCGCCGCGCTGACACCCGGAGCCCGCTGCCAGTCCTTACCCTGGATTCCCCATCATGCTTGCTGACCACGACCCGGCTCAAGGCCCGGACCAAGACCTGCTGCAGCGGCTGGACCGCATCAGCTTTCCCACCCTCGGCCACTTCCTCGAGGACGGCTTTGCCAGCCACGCGATCCGCACGCTGGTCCCGGGCCTGCGCATCGTCGGACGCGCCGTCACCTTGCGGCTGGCCACGCCCAATGCCTTTGCCGTCAACCGCGCCATCGCAACCTTGCGGCCCGGCGACGTGCTGGTGATCGATCCCTGCGGCGACCGCGCGCATGCGGCGATCGGCGCGGTGACCGGCACCGCGCTGCAATGCGCCGGCGCGCGCGGCGTGGTCAGCGACGGCGTCGTGACCGACATCGCGGAGCTGGGCGGGATGCGGCTGCCGGTGTTCGCGCGCGGCACCAGTGTGCTGACCACCAAGAAGCAGGAGGCCGGGGGCAGCGCCGTCAACGTGCCGGTGCAGTGCGGCGGCGTGACGGTCCACCCCGGGTGGCTGGTGCTGGCCGACGACAATGGCGTGCTGTTCCTGCCCGCCGAGGTGGCGGCCGCCCATGTCGACCAGGCGCTGGCCTCGGACCAGGCCGAGCCGGCCATCCTCGCGCGCCTGCGCGCGGGCGAGCCCGCCTCGGCGGTGCTTCAGCTTGCCCCGTAACGCGTCCGCCATGCCTTCACAAGACACCCCCTGCCGCCCGCGCCCGCCGATCCTGCGGCGCAGCTGGCTGTTCGTGCCCGGACTGGACGCGGCGCGGCAGCAGGCCGGCCTCGACAGCGGCGCCGATGTCCTGGTCGCCGACCTGGAAGAGTTCACCGCGGCCGAGGACCGCCCCGCCGCGCGTGCCCGCATCGTCGCGCTGATGGCGGCGTGCCGCCAACGCGGCGCGGTCGGCGCCGTGCGCATCAACCTGCTCGAGCGCGATGGCGGCGACGACCTGCGCGGCGTCATGCCGGGCGCGCCGACGGCGATCCTGCTGCCGCACGTCGAGCGTGCCGAGCAGATCCGTGCCCTGGACGCCGAGATCGGCGCGCTGGAGCAGGCGCTCGGCCTCCCGGCCGGCGCCACCGAGATCGTGCCGACCCTGGAATCGGCACGCGGCCTCGTCAATGCCGGCGCGATCCTGTCGGCCAGCGCGCGCGTCAGCGCCTGCCTGCTGGCCGCCGAAGACCTGAGCGCCGACCTGGGCGTGGTGCGCGGACCGGATGGCATCGAACTGCGGCACATCCGCGCGCGCTTTCTCGTCGATTGCATCGCCGCCGGCTGCGTGCCGATCGACTGTCCGTTCAGCTACCGCGACACCGCCGCCCTGCAGGCCGACCTCGAATGGGCGCGGCGCATCGGCATGAAGTCGCGCTGCACGGTCCTGCCCGCGCAGGTCGCCTCCATCCACGCGGCCTTCACGCCGTCCGCGCAACAGGTCGCCGATGCCGAAGACCTGGTGCGGCGCCACGCGGCGGCGCAGCAGGACGGCGGCGGCAGCGGCCTGGCCGCGGCGGTCGACCCGCCCGACTACCACACCGCGCGCCGCACGCTGGCCCGCCATGCCAGCCTGCTGGCCTGGCAGCGGGGATCGGCGCCGTAGCGCCGGCCGCTCGCGCGCCGTCCCGTCGCTGGCCACCGGCCGCCGATGCCCCGGGCAGCACCCGCCGCCCGGAGCCTCACGCCTCCAGCTGCTCCAGCACCTTGCCCTTGGTCTCGATGCCGAGCCGATGCACCACCACCGCGGTCAGCAGCGGCACCAGCGCCAGCGCCAGGAAGGCGTGGTCGATCTTGCCGCTGCCGATGGTGCCCGCCACGAAGGTGGGGGCGACGATGGCGCCGAGCTTGAGCCAGGCACCGCCGAAGCCGCAGGCCGTGGCGCGGATGCTGGTGGGATAGAGCTCCGGCGTGTAGACGTAGGCCGTGATGAAGCCGCTGGCCAGCAGGCCCATGGCCAGCGCGCAGAAGGTGGCGACCACGTACAGCGAGCTGTCGTGGAACACGCCGGCCAGCCCGAGCGACAGCGCGCACAGCAGGAAGGACACATTGATCACCGGCTTGCGGCCGACCTTGTCGACCAGCATGGCGCAGGCCAGCGAGCCCAGCACGCCCAGCACCGAGGCGGCGGCGGCGAGGTTCAGCGCGAGCTGCAGCGGCGCGTGGTAGACGGTCTTGTAGATGGTGGGCAGCCAGGTCGAGAGGCCGTACTGGATGAAGCCGCAGGTGGCCCACAGCATCCACACCGCCAGCGTGCGGCCGCGGTAGGCGCGGCCGAGCAGGTCCTTGACGCTGCGGCGCGGGTGTTTCTGCATCAGGGCATCGTAGTCGCGCTCGCCGTCCAGCGGCGGCAGCGGGCCCTTGGCGCGCGCTTCGAAGACGGCCAGCGCGGCATCGGCCTCGGCCAGCCGGCCCCGTTCGGCCAGCCAGCGCGGCGATTCGGGCACGGCGCGCGGCAGGATGAAGAGCAGCACCAGCGGCACGCCGCCGATGAAGTACATGATCTCCCAGCCGAAGCGCGGCACCAGCCAGGCGCCGACGGCATTGGACACCAGCAGGCCGATCGGGAACACCACTTCGTACAGCAGCACGAAGCGGCCGCGGCCGTGGGCGCGCGTGACCTCGTTGATGTAGGTGGCGGCCACCGGCAGTTCGCCGCCCAGCCCCAGGCCCTGGATGATGCGCAGCGCGGCAAACATCTCGAACGAGGTGGAGAAGCCGCAGGCGATGCTCATCAGGCCGATGATGCCCGCGCTCCAGCCGATGGTGCGCAGGCGCCCGATGCGCTCGGCCAGGGCCGGGAACAGCAGGGTGCCGAGCAGCTGGCCGAAGGCCGGCGCGCCGATCAGGAAGGCGACCTGGGCCGGCGACAGCGACCACTGGGCGATCAGCAGCGGCAGCGTGGCGGCGATGACGATGACGTCGAAGCCGTCGAAGAAGGTGGCCAGGCCGATCAGCAGGCGCGCGCGCACATGCATGGCGTTGCCGGGCATGCGCTCGATGCGCGCGACGATCTGGCCTGGAGTGGTGCCGGCGGCCGCGGCCTGGCCGGCTGGCATCGCGTCGCGCGGCAGGCCGGGCGGCGGGGCGGGCACGCTGGCGCCGTCGGCGGCCAGGGGGGCGGTTTCTTGTCTCTGGATCAACACGCTATGCCTTTCGTGGTGTCGGCCGGGGGCGCGCGGCTGGTGGGCCGGCGCGCGAGCGGCGTCTGGCAGGGCGGCCTGCGCGAGCGGCGGGATGCCTGCGCGTGCCTCCGGTCTACTGACGGTCTGCAACCGCCGTGCCGGATGTCCCCATGCCGGGATCGTGCCGCCGGCGCGCGGCCGGCGGCGTTTCATGCCTGGATTGGCGGCTCTCTTGCTTCCCCGCGAGCCTTACAGGTCGAGCACGAGCCGCGCGCCCTTGCAGCCGGACACGCATACCATCATGGTCTTGCCGGATTCGCGCTCGTTCTTGCTGAGCACGCTGTCGCGGTGCTCCGGCACGCCTTCCAGCACGCGCGTCTCGCAGGAGCCGCACACGCCCTCGCGGCAGCTGTGGTCGACGTCGACGCCGGCTTCCAGCAGCGCGTCGAGCAGGGCCTTGCCGGACGGCACCGTCAGGTGCTTGCCGCAGCGCGCCAGTTCGACCGTGTAGGCGCCGTCCTGCACGGCCGACACAGCCGGATCGGCGGCGAAGCGCTCGATGTGCACATGCTGGTGGCCGTGGCCGGCGCAGGCGGCCTCGAAGGCCTGCAGCATCGGGCCCGGCCCGCAGCAGTAGAAATGCGTGTCGGCGCCATGGCCTGCCAGGCGCGCCGGCAGGTCGGGCGGGCCGCCCTGCACGTCGTCGAAATGCACGCGCAGCGCATCGCCGTACTGCTCCAGTTCATCGAGGAAGGCGGCTTCCTCGCGCGAGCGGGCGCAGTAGACCAGCTCGAAGGAGCGGCCGAGCTGCGCCAGCCGGCGCGCCATGCAGGCGATCGGCGTGATGCCGATGCCGCCCGCCACCAGCACGGTGTGGGCAGCGCCCTCGTCCAGTTCGAAGTGGTTGCGCGGCACGCCCACCGTCAGCGTGCTGCCCACGCGCAGCTGCTCGTGCACATAGCGCGAGCCGCCGCGGCTGGCGCGGTCGTTGAGCACGCCGACCACGTAGCGGTCGCGCTGCTCGGGGGCGCCGCACAGCGAGTAGCTGCGCACCAGTCCGTTGCCCAGGTGCAGGTCGATATGCGCGCCGGGCGTATAGGCCGGCAGTTCGCTGCCGTCGACGGCGCGCAGTTCCACGCTGACGATGCCGCGTGCCTCGTAGCGCATGGCCTGCACGCGCATCGTCAAGGTCTGGCTGGTACTCATGACTGTCTTCCTTCCTGCTGTTGCCGCGGTCTCGTTGCCGCTGTCTTGCTGCTGTCTCGTTGCTGCTGTCTTGCGCGCGCCTCGCCGGGCCGCTCAGCGCTTTTCCGTGAGGAACTTGCCTTCGGGGCCGCCCGCGTTCTTCTGCCGGCGCGTGTTGCCGTCCAGGCCGCCCTCGACCGCCCACTCCGCGAAGCGGGTGGGGCCGGGCTCGAACTCGCGCGGTTCCCAGCGCGCGTCGAGCTGGTCCTCGTCGGCGTAGTACTCGATCAGGCCACCGGCCGGGTTCTTGAAGTACCAGAAGTAGGCCGAGGAGATCGGGTGGCGGCCCGGGCCGAGCTGGGTATCCCAGCCACAGCGCGAGACGTGCAGGCCGCCGCCGAACACTTCGTGGATGTCGCGCACGGTGAAGGCGACGTGGTTCAGGCCGCTCTTGCCGTTGGGCAGCTGCAGCAGGAACAGGTCGTGGTGGCCGCCCTCGGGGGCGCAGCGCAGGAAGGCGCCGCGCTCCGGATAGCGGTCGGACGGCACGAAGCCGAGCTTGCCGGTATAGAAGCGTTCGGTGGCCGCCACGTCCTTGACGAAGAACACCACGTGGCCGACCTCGACCGGCTGCGCGCGCTCGTAGATGGGCGCGCGCTGGTTCAGGCGCGGCTTCTCGTTCCAGGTGTTCATGCGCGCGCATTCGAGCTGCACCTCGCGCTTGCGGGTGAGCTGGAAGCGCACGGCCAGGCCGTTGGGGTCGGTGCAGCCGACGCGCCCGCCGGCCTCGGTGAAGCCGGCCTCGCCGCGGATCGCCTCGGCAATGCCTGCCAGCGCGGCGGGGGTATCGACGCCCCATACCACCTCGCGCAGGGTCGGGCCGTCCTCGATGGCAGGCGGCAGCGCCGGGTCGTCGCTACGGCGCACCAGCACGCGGCAGCCGTTCAAGGTCTCGAAGTCCAGGCCGGCGGCGTCTTCACGCGTGAGGGCCAGGCCCCAGTCGGCGAAGAAGCGCTTGCAGGCGTCCAGGTCGTCGGCACCGTAGACGATTTCGTCGATGCCCAGGATCGTGTTCATCTTGCTGTCTCTCTCTTGTGGGTCGCGCGGCGCCGGCTCAGTTGGCCCAGGGCAGCGGCTGCTCGTTCAGGCCCCAGTACACGCTCTTCTGCTCCATGTACTGCAGGATGCCCAGGCGGCCCTTCTCGCGCCCCAGGCCGCTGTCGCGCCAGCCACCGAACGGCGTGGAGATCGAGAACTGCTTGTAGGTGTTGATCCACACATTGCCGGCCTGCACCGCGCGGGCGAAGCGCCAGGCGCGCTTGTAGTCGCGCGTCCAGATGCCGGCGGCCAGCGCGTAGACGCTGTCGTTGGCCTGCTCGACCAGGCTTTCCTCGTCTTCGAAGGGCATGGCCACCAGCACCGGACCGAAGACCTCTTCCTGGCACAGGCGCGCGCGGTTATCCAGCCCTTCGATGATGGTGGGCGTGTAGAAGTAGCCGTTCTCGCAGCCGGGCACGACCGGGCGCACGCCGCCCGTGCGCAGCTGGCCGCCGTCTTCCACACCCATCGCCACGTAGGACTCGATGCTGTCGCGGTGGCGGTCGGTGATCAGCGGGCCCATCTGGGTGCGCTCGTCGGCCGGGTCGCCCACGCGCAGGCGCGCCGCGCCGGCGGCCAGGCGCTCCAGGAAGGCCTCGTACAGCGGGCGCGCGACGAACAGGCGCGAGCCGGCGATGCAGGACTCGCCCGAGGAGCTGAAGATGCCGTACAGCACGCCGTTGACGGCGTGGTCCAGGTCGGCATCCTCGAACACGATGGTGGGCGACTTGCCGCCCAGCTCCAGCGACACCGGCATCATCTTGTCGGCGGCGATGTGGGCGATATGGCGGCCGGTGCTGGTGCCGCCGGTGAAGGACACGCGGCGCACCAGCGGATGCTGGGTGATGGCGTCGCCGATCACCGAGCCCTTGCCGGGCAGCACGCTGACCAGGCCCTTGGGCACGCCGGCCTCTTCGCAGATCCTGGCCAGTTCCAGCGCCATCAGCGGCGTGACCTCGGCCGGCTTGACCACTACGGCGTTGCCCGCGGCCAGCGCCGGCGCCATCTTCTGCGCTTCGCTGGCGATCGGCGAGTTCCACGGCGTGATGGCCGCCACCACGCCCATCGGCTCGTGCACGCTCAGGGTCAGGCAGTCGCCGCGCGACGGCGTGAGCGCTTCTTCCAGCGTTTCGCAGGCCGCCGCGAAGAACTGGAAGGTGCCGGCGGCGCTGGCCACCAGCGCGCGCGTCTCGCTGATCGGCTTGCCGTTGTCCAGGCGCTGGCGCTGCGCCAGCGGCTCGGCGCGGGCGCGGATCAGCTCGGCCACGCGGTAGAGCACGGCGGCGCGCTCATGCGGCTTGCGCCGGGCCCAGCCGCTGGTCTCGAAGGCGCGCTGCGCGCCCTGTACCGCTTCCTCGACGTCGGCCACGCTGGCCGCGTGCAGCTCGGCCACCACCTCGCCGGTGGCCGGGTAGCGCGTCGCATAGCGCTCGCCCGTGCCCAGGCGCCATTCCCCCGCCACGCAGATCGGCAGGCATTGTTCCGTGTTCATCTCGCTCTCTCTTGCTTGGTCCGGGCCGGCCGCGGGCCGCGCCTCAGATGGATACCGCGTGCGCGCGGTTGCCCAGCGCCCGCACCACGCTGAACACCGTCAGCGCGGAAGTCTTGGGGTTGGCCGCCAGCGGCTTGCCGCGCATGGTCAGCTCGAAGCCGCCGAAGGCGCCACGCGCGGCCACGTGGTGCACGTTCTCCTGCTCGCCGGGATCGGCGAGCAGCTTGACCTGCGTGCGGTCCAGGCCCAGCCCGGCCAGCGACAGCGTGGCCGCGACGTTGGCGTTCTTCGGATAGAGCCGCGCGGCATCGCGCGCGCTGCCCTCGAAGATGACCCGGGCCTCGGTCAGCGCGCCGAGGTCGCAGACCTGCTCGGCCGGCGTGCCCAGCCAGGCGCGCGGCGGCTTGCGGCCGGTGTAGACCACCTCGTCGAGGCCGCCCACGCGGGCCGCGGCCAGCGCGTCGATGGCGCCGATGGCGCCGGACAGCAGTTGCACCTGGGTATGGCCGCGCCGCGCCGCGGTTTCCAGCCGGTCGGCCAGGCCGGGCTCCGACAGCGCGCCCACCGAGACCACCAGGCAGGCGATGCCGCGTTCCAGTGCCGGCACCACATGCTCGGCCAGCGCCTGGTGTCCGGCGCACTCGACCAGCAGGTCGGGACGGCTGTCGCCGAGCCTGTCGACCACGCGCGCGCCGGGCGCCAGCGCGGCCAGCGCCGCGCGCGCCTCGGCCTGCGCCGCCTCCGGCACGATCACCGCATCGAAGGCGACGTCGGGATCGTCCTTGAGCAGTTCCAGCACGCCGCGCCCGATCGCGCCGCAGCCCACCATCGACACGTGCAGCATCTCGCCTCTCCTCGCCTCAGGCCGTCACGGTGGCGCGCTCGGCGGCGCGCGCTTCCTGCTCGCCCTGCGCGTCGGCCGGCGTCGCCTTGTTGACCGGCGGGCCGGCGAAGGCGGTCTTGAAGCTGCCGATGGCCAGCATGTCGATCTCCAGCAGGAAGGGACCGGCTTCGGCCGTGGCCGCTTCCAGCGCGGCGGCGGCGTCGGCCAGGTTGCCGACGCGGCGGTGGCGCAGCGCCAGCGACTGGGCCAGCTGGGCGTAGTCGGGCGTGTGCAGGTCCACGTAGTGGCGGCGGCCGCCGTACTGGGCGTCCTGGATGTTCTTGATCACGCCGTAGCCGCGGTCGTTCATCAGCACGATGACGAGGTCGGCGCGCTCCTGCACCGCGGTGGCCAGTTCGCCCAGGTTGAGGATGAAGCCGCCGTCGCCGGCCAGGCAGAAGGTCTTCTTGCCGGAGGCGGTGGCCGCCGCGCCGACCGCGGCGCCGATGCCCATCGCCAGGCCCTGGCCGATGCCGCCGCCCAGCGCGTGCACGCCGGCACGCGAGTCGAACAGGCGCAGCTCGCGGTTGCCCCAGGTGCTGTTGGACACGGTGACGTCGCGCACCCAGTTGAACGCGCGGCCCACCGCTGCCTGCAGCGACTGCACCAGCGCGGCGTAGGGGCCGAGGCCGTCGACCAGGCTGCCGACCGCGGTGTCGTGCGCGCGGCGCAGGTCGGCGGCGAAGCCGGCGTCGACCTTGAGCTTGCCTTCGAGGCGGTCGGCCAGGCCGGCCAGCGCCAGCGCGGCGTCGCCGCAGACGAAGGCATCGCTGGCGTAGCAGCGGCCCTCGGCGGAGGGGTCGGCGTCGATGCGGTAGAGCGGGCGCGGCAGCTTCAGCTCGTACTTCAGCGTCTCGTTGCCGCGCAAGCGCGAGCCCACCACCACCATGGCGTCGCAGCCCTGGTAGAAGGTCTCGACCGGCTTGTGCAGGTTGTAGGCGCCCAGCGAGCGCGGGTCGTCCTCCGGCACGATGCCGCGGCCCTGCGTGCTGGTGACCACGCCGAAGCCCAGGTCCATCAGGCGCTTGACCTGCGCGCCGGCATGGCGCGCGCCACCGCCCAGCCACAGCATCGGGCGCTTGGCGCGGGCCAGGTGCTCGGCCATCGCATCGAGGGCCTCGGCCGCGGGCACGTGCGTGGGCACGGCGAGCGGACGCAGGTCGGACGGCATCGGGATCAGCGCCGACTGGATATCGATCGGCACTTCCACGCTGACGGGGCCGCTCGGCGCGGTCAGCGCGGTCTGTACCGCGAGCTTGAAGGTCGACAGCGCGGTGTCGGCGCTGCGCACGCGGAAGGCGGCCTTGGACACTGCCTTGAGCATGGTGAGCTGGTCCGGTGCCTCGTGGATGTAGGCCAGGCTCTGGTCCAGGTAGGGTGTCTCGATCTGCCCGGTGATGTGCAGCAGCGGCGTGCCGGCGGTCAGCGCTTCGACCATGGCGCCGGCGGCATTGCCGGCGGCGGTGCCGGTGCTGGTCAGGCACACGCCCAGGCCGCCGGTGGTGCGGGCGTAGGCGTCGGCCATATTGGTGCCGCCGGCCTCGCCGCGCGCCGGCACGAAGCGGATCTTGCCGCGCTCGCCCATGGCGTCGAGGATGGGCATGTTGTGGATGGAGATCACGCCGAAGGCGGCCTTGACCCCGCATTGTTCGAGAAAGGCCGCGATGGCGGCGCCGACGGTGACTTGCGGTTGTTCGTTACGCATGACGGGAGTGTCCTCCGGAGATATCGATATGGCTGCCCGTGGTGTACGAAGACAACGGCGAGGCAAGGAACAGGATGGCGCGCGCGGCTTCCACCGGCAGGCCGAGGCGACCGAGCTGGATATGCTTCTGCCCGGCCAGGCGCGCGGTCCACGCGGCCCAGTCGAGATGGCGGTCTTCGTCAGGGCGCGCCTCGAAGCGGCGGCGCCACTGGCCGGATTCCACCAGGCCGAGCAGGATGCCGTTGACGCGGATGCCCTTGGGGGCGAACTCGGTGGCCAGCGAGCGCACCAGGTTGTGCACCCCGGCGCGCGCGGCCGAGGTCGCCACCATATGGGGCTCTGGCTGCAGCGCCAGCAGAGAGTTGACGCAGACGACGGCCGCGTCGCGCGTGCGCTCCAGCTGCGGCAGGAAGGCCCGCGTCGGGTGGATCACGGAGAAGAACTTGAGCCGCAGTTCTTCGGCCCAGGCCTCGTCCTCGGTATCCGCGAAGGTCGACACGCGGCCCTGGCCGGCGTTGTTGACCAGCATCTGCGCCGGTCCCAGCGCGGCTTCGGAGGCGGCGGCGAAGGCGCGCACCTGGCCCGGGTCCAGCACGTCGCAGCGCGCCGCATACAGTTTCGCGCCGGGAAAGCGTGCGCGCAGGCCGGCTTCGGCTTCGCGCAGGCGGGTTTCGTCCCGGCCGCACAGTGCCACCGATGCGCCCGCTTCCAGCAGCAGCTCCACGGTGGCCAGTCCTATGCCCGACGAACCGCCGGTCACCACGGCCACGCGGCCGTCCAGATCGATCATCGGCATCCCATCACCTTGTTCATCATTCTCGGTATAAGTTGACTACCTTGTGCTCCGCCGCCGGACGGTAGTCCAGCAGGCGCGAGAGCTCGTCCGCCGCATGACGGACCTGTTCCACCATCGGGCCGAGCTGCTCCGGGTCGATGCGCGAGGCCGGAATCGTCGCGCCCATCGCCGCCGCCACCTTGCCGCTGCGATCGCGCACCGGCGCCGCGATGGTGGAGATGCTCGCTTCGAAGAAGCCTTCCTGCAGCACGTAGCCGCGCTGGCGGTCGTGCTGCACCATCTCGAACAGCTGTTCGACGGTGCGCGGGGTGCTTTCCGAGAACACCTCGAGCTGCGACTCCGGATAGAGCTCGCGCAGTTCGGCCAGCGACAGGTCTTCCAGCAGCACGCGGCCGAGCACGGTGGCGTGCGCCGGCAGGCGCGTGCCCACGTTGACGGAGCTGGCGAACGGCGTCGGCGCCACCGACTTGGCGACGTAGACGATCGAACGGCCGTCGCGCACCACCAGGTTGCACGGGTAGTGGATGTCGTCGCGCAGGCGGTCGAGCAGCGGCCGGCCCAGCTCGGTCAGTTCCAGCGAGGCCAGGTACTCGAAGCCCAGGCGCAGCACGGCCATGCCGAGGCGGAACTCGCGCCCGCCGTCGGTGCGCTCGACGAAACCCATCATCTCCAGCGTGGTCAGCAAACGGAACACCGTGGAGCGGGGCACCTGCAGCCGGCGCGCCAGTTCGGCCGCCGACAGCGTGCTGTCCTTGCGGCTGAATTCGCACAGCAGCCGCAGTCCGCGCTCCAGGCCCGGCACGATGTACTTTTCCTGGAGGTCTTCGGGCAGGGTGGCTTTGCTCATGGTCGTGTTCATCCTTGCAGTTGGCGTTGGCGATGGATCAGTGTGACACGGCGGCGCCGGGAGCGGCCGCGGCGGGCAGCAGGCCGCGCAGCATGCGCGCCAGTGCCTGTGGCTGCTCGATATAACACACATGACCGGCATCGGGCACCAGGCCGAAAGGCAGGCCCAGACGCTGTGCCAGCGCCTCGCTCGCCGCCGGCGTGGTGACCACGTCCGCGCCGCCGCAGGCCACCCGCGCGTCCACCCCGGCGGCTCGCCGCTGCAGGTAGGGCTCGATGGCATCGCCGCACAGCATGGCCACCGCCTGGCGGTAACCGTCCACGTTCAGGCGCCGCATGTTCCAGCGCACCCAGTCGCGCGCGCCGGCATCGGCGGCCGCGCTCAGCAGGCGCTGCGGACCGCGCTCGGCCAGGCCTTCCACGCCGAGCTGCGCCAGCGCCTGCAGCCGCTGCGCCGACACCTGTGCCGCTTGTTCCTGCTGGCCGGGCGCGCCGTAGCCCTGCGCCGGGCTGAGCAGCAGCAGCCGCGACGGCAGCAGCGCGGGACGCGCCTGCGCGACGAAGGCCGCGGCCATCAGCGCGCCCAGCGAGTGGCCGACGATGACGTCGGGACGCAGCGCCAGCGCCTCCAGCAAACCCGCCAGCCGCGCCGCATAGTCCGAGGCGCGCGGCGCCGGTTGCGCCAGCGCGGCGGAAGCGCCGTAGCCGGGCGCGTCCCATGCCAGCACGCGCGCCTGCGCCGCCAGCAGGCTGGCGCACGGCAGCCAGGAGGCCGCGCCGGAGCTGATGCCGTGCAGCAGCACCACCAGCGGGCCCTGCCTGCCGCCGCTGCGGTAGGCCACGCGGGCGCCGTCGGCCAGCACGGCCGTGCGCTCGGCGAAGCCCGCGTCCAGTTCGGCGAGCAGGGCCGCCGGGGCCTGGACGTGGTCCGCTGCGGAGGCAGGCGCGCTGCCGGGCACGGGAGCGTTCACGATCTCACCCGCGCTTGATCTGGGCGAGCGGGTGCTCGGGCGGATAGGTCGGCGTGACCGGCTTCCTGGCGCCGAGCATCACGCACATCAGCGCGTCTTCCTCGCCGATATTGATCTCCTCGCGGTACACGCCGGGCGGCACCGAGACCAGGTCGCGGTCGGTCAGGATGGTCTCGAAGCGCTCGCCGTCCTTCTCCAGGATCAGCTTGATCTTGCCGCGCAGGATGAAGAACACCTCTTCCACGTCGGTATGCAGGTGCGACGGGCCTTCGTGGCCGGCCGGGATGATCATGGTCGAGAAGGTGAAGTGCTCCGACGGCACCGTATTGGTGTCGGCCGCGACGCCCGTGCCACCCGTGCCCAGGTAGCGCATCTGCGCGCGGCGGTACTTGGGATCGTGGTCGGCCTGGAACTTCAGCGCGTCCCAGTCGTAGCGGCGGGTGGAGAAGCGCGCCACGCGGCTTTCCATCCATTGGTCGAAGCTGGCGCCCTCGGGGCGCTCCCACGTCCGCTTGACCTGCGTCGCTTCGCTCAGATCGCTCATCTCTTTCTCCTTGCTGATTCAATGCATCACAAAACCGCCGTTGACCGCCAGCGTCTGGCCGGTCATGAAGCGGGACAAGTCGGACAGCGCGAACACCACCGCGCCGCATACGTCTTCGGGCAACTGCTCGCGCGGGATCGCGCGCTGCTCGCGGTACAGCTCGTGGCGCTTGGCCGGCACGTACTCGGTGGCTTCCACCAGGGTCAGGCCGGGCGCGACGGCGTTCACCGTGATGCGCGCCTCGCCCAGTTCGCGCGACAGCGAACGGGTCATGCCGAGGATGGCGCTCTTGCTCGCCACGTAGGCCAGCAGCCGGGGCGCGCCCCACAGCGGCGTGTCGGAGGCCAGGTTGACGATGGCGCCGCGTCCGGAGGCGCGCAGCGCGTCCAGGCAGGCATTGGTCATCAGCCAGGTGCCGCGCACGTTCACCTGCATCACGCGGTCCCAGGTGGCAATATCGATCTCGTCGCTGGCGCGGCCGCCCGAGTCGGTCACCGCGGCGTTGTTGACCAGGCCGTCCAGGCCGCCCAGGCCGGCGATGGCCTGCTGCGCGCAGCGGCGCACCGAGTCCGGATCGGCCAGGTCCAGCTCCAGCGGCAGCACGGTGAGGCCGCGCTGCGCCAGGCCGGCCGCGGCGGCGCGCACGCGCTCGCCCAGCACGTCGGCCATGGCGACGGCGGCGCCGGCCTGCGCGATCGCTTCGGCGAAGGCCAGTCCCAGGCCGCGCGCGGCGCCGGTCACCAGCACGCGCCGGCCGGCCAGCAGGCCTTGGTTGGCGGCGTCAGGCATGGCTGGCGGCTCCGCTGGCGGGCTGCAGCATGGCGATCGGCTGCTCCGCGACTTCCTGTTCGGCGCGTCGGCGCAGCAAGCGGCGCACGCGGGTGATGCCGATGTCGTGCTGGTACAGCGTCTCGTGGTCCCGCGCGTTCGGCGCCAGCGACTCCAGCACCACGCGGTCCTGCTCCAGCACGTCCCAGTGCAGGCGCTCGAGGCGGTTGCGGTAGAGGAAGCGCCAGGCATCGCGCTGCCAGCCCTGCACGTGGCGGGTACGCCAGAAGAAGACCATGCAGTGCTCGGTATCCACCGGGGTGGCGATGCCGACGATGCCGAAGGGGCCGCCGGGGCCGACCTTGCGCTGATAGGGGATGGACAGGCGCAGCCACAGCGCGCCGGTCTCGCCGAACTCGACCCAGTCGAAGTTCACGCCGCGCTGGCCGGTCTTCTCGAAGACCAGGCCGTGCTCGGTTTCGACCACCTGCATCACGGCCGACTTCTCGCCGCTGGCCATCGAGTGCGAGACTGCGTGCAGGTAGGCACCGTGCATCGGGTCCATGACGTTGTCCACCGCGTAGCGGTAGTTGCAGTCCCAATGCGCCACGCACAGGAAGTGGCTGTGCTCCTCGCTTTCCAATTCCTCCGGCAGGCGCAGCGCGTCGGCCTCGCCCGGGGCGCGGTCGCCGAACCAGACGAAGACGGCGCCGGCCTTCTCCTGCACCGGGTAGCTGCGCACGCAGGTCTTGCCCTCCATCGGGCAGCTGTCCACCGCCGGCACGCTCTTGACCTGGCCGTCGCCGCCCACTTCCACGCCGTGGTACCAGCAGGCCACGCGGTCGCCCAGGTTCCAGCCCATCGACAGGCGCGCGCCGCGATGCGGGCAGCGGTCTTCCAGCGCCTGCACCTGGCCGGCGCCATCGCGCCACAGCACCAGGTTCTGGCCCAGGCGCGTCACGCCGATCGGCGCATGGCGCAGCGACCACGAGGCGGCCACCGGGTACCAGTAGTTGCGCAGCCCCGTCTCGAGGCGCTCTTCCACGCGTGCCTGCTTGTTCGTTTCCATCGTCATCTCTCGGTTCCTTATCACCCGTCGTGCCCGTGGTGCCGTTGCGCTCAGGCGCCCAGGCGGCGCATCTCGGCGAGGAAGCGCTCCTCGTTCCAGCGCTGGCCGTCGGCACTCAGCAGGCCGGCGGCATTGAAGGCGCGCACGATGTCCTCGGGGGTCTCGGCACCGCCCTCGAAGGCGGCCTGCAGCGCGTCGCCCAGTGCGTTCTCGTAGGCGGTCGGCGCCGCCGCGCGGGTCTGCCACACGAGATTGGCGACCTTGCCGGGCTGCTCGATATAGCCCTTGCCGGCCACGTTGTTGGGCACGGCCTTTTCCCAGGGCGCGAGGTTCGGGTTGTATGCGGCGTCGTCCATTGCGCTTGCTCCTATCCTTCTGGTGCCGGCGCTCGGTGCCGGCTCGGCGCCACATCATCGCGGCGGGGATCTTGTCTTGCGTTTCGTTTCACTAACGAAACAGCGATTCATATATTGAACAAGCAGAACTATAGACAAGGAATCGGGAAATGCAGACTGGGGTTAACCCGTTGATGTGCCAAGACCGGCGCGGTGCGAACTCTGATGCACTTGCCGAAGCCGACGAGATGCACCAACACCGAGCGCCAAGCACAAGGTCTTGGCTCCCTCTCCCCGCATGGGAGAGGGCGGGGGAGAGGGGTGGTTTAGCAAGGCGCCACATCCAGCGAAGCCCTCGGTGTGGTCCAGCACGCGAGCGCAGAGACGAAGCCGATGGTGTGATCCAGGCCGCCGCGGCCGACGGGCGCTTGCCCTCAGGCCTCCAGCGACATCGGCATCGCGCGGCGGCGCTGCCGGGTGGCCTGGTAGAAGGCGTGCGCCACGGCGGGTGCCACCGGCGCCAGCGAGACTTCGCCGCAGCCCTGGGGCGGGCGGTCGCTGGCGACGATCTCCACTTCCACCTTGGGCATCTCGGCCAGCGAGATGACGCGGAAGTCGTGGAAGTTGCTCTGCTGCACCGCGCCGTCCTGGAAGGTGATCTCGCTCTTGAGCGTGTTGCTGAGCGCGAAGCCGATGCCGCCCTCGATATTGGCGCGGATCAGGTTCGGGTTGATGGCGCGGCCGGCGTCGACGGCGCAGACCACGCGCCGCACCTGGAACGTCTTGCCCGTCCGCTCCAGTTCGACCGCCATCGCCACATAGGTCTGGAAGGCCTCGCCGCGTCCGGTGTAGAGGCTGAAGGTGAAGCCGCGCGTCACGCCGGGCCTGGGCTTGCTGTCCCAGCCGGCGCGGGCCGCGGCCGCGTCCAGCACGCGCACGGCCAGCGGATCGTGCGCCAGCAGCTTGCGCCGGTAGCGGTAGGGATCGGCGCCGGCCGCGTCGGCCATCTCGTTGACGAAGCTCTCCAGCATGAACACGCTCGAGGTACTGCCTACGCTGCGCAGGAAGCTGACCGGAATCGGCTGCTTCACGTCGATCATGTCGACCTTCAGGTTGGGCACCTGGTAGGCCAGGTCATAGATCGCCTCCAGCATGGTCTCGTCCCAGCCGCCGTTCTGCGCCATGCGCTCCTTCTTGATGACACCGTACAGCGACTGGCCGGTGACGCGCGCATGCATGGCCAGCGGCATGCCTTGCGCATCGAGCACGGCGCGGAAGCGGCCCGAGACGCCGGGACGGTAGAAACCATGGCGGATGTCGTCCTCGCGCGAGCGGATCACCTTGACCGGCTGGCCCACCGCCGCCGAGGCGCGCGCGGCGTGGATGACGAAGTCGGGCAGGAATTTGCGGCCGAAGCTGCCGCCCAGGAAGGTGGTGTGGACGATCACCGATTCGGGCTGGCGGTTGAACAGCCTGGCGAGGGCGTTGCGCACGAAATCCTGCCCCTGGATCGGGCCCCAGACCTCGATGGCATCGTCGCGCACGTGCACGGTGGCATTCACCGCCTCCATGGTCGCGTGCACGATGTAGGGCGTGTGGTAGTCGGCCTCGACCATCTTGCCTCCGGCCTTGGCAAGCGTGTCTTCCGGGCTGCCCAGGTGGGTGGCGACGACGGCCCCGGGAGCGCCGAGCGCGGCGACGCGGGCAGCCAGGATGGCGTCGCTGTGCAATCCCTGGGCGGCGCCGGGGTCGATCTCCAGTTCCAGCGCGTCGGCCGCCTTCCTGGCCTGCCAGTAATGCTGCGCCACCACGATGGCCGCGTCCGGCGCCTGTACCACGGCGCGCACACCCGGCATCTTGCGGATCGCCTCGGCATTGCGCAGTCCCGTGACCTTGCCGGTCACCTGGGGCGGCATCTTGAGCGCGCCGACCAGCATGCCGGGCACCTTGACGTCGATGCCGAATTCGGCGCTGCCGTCGACCTTGGCGGGCGTGTCCAGGCGCGGCAGGTCGCGCCCGATCAGCTTGTGGGCGGCCTCGTTCTTCAGCCGGGGCGATGGGTTGAGCGGCAGCCTGGCGGCATCGGCGGCCAGCTCGCCGTAGCCGAGCGAGCGTCCGCTGGCGCCGTGGATCACGCGCCCCAGTTCGGTGTGGCACTGGCTGGGCCGCACGTCGAGCCGGCGTGCGCCGGCGCGCAACAGCACCTCGCGCGCCTGCGCGCCGGCGATGCGCAGCCGCTCGTAGAACAGCGTGGCCGACATCGACGCGCCGACGAACTGCTGCGGCTCCTCGTAGGCCGCCCCGGTACGGTAGGCATCGCGCCCGGTGACGAAGACCACCTCGACCTGGCGCCAGTCGGCGTCGAGCTCGTCGGCCAGCACCTGCGGCAGGCCGGTGTAGACGCCCTGCCCCACTTCGCATTGCGACAGGCCGAGCCGCGTCCTGCCGTCCGCTTCGATCCAGATCCAGTCGGTCAGCTCGTGACTGCCGTGCGGGCCGCTGTCCACGGTGCGGCCGGCCAGCGCCGGCAACGGGATGCACAGCGCACCGGCCGCGGCCACGCCGAACCTGAGGAATCCGCGCCGCGACGGGCTGGCGGGCGCTTCCAGCGCAGTCTCATTTCGCGGCAGCATGGATCGCCTCCCGGATGCGGTGGTAGCTGGCACAGCGGCAGATATTGCTGATCGACGCATCGATCTGCTGGTCGGTGGGATGCGGGTGCTGCTTGAGCAGCGACGCCACCGCCATCACCATGCCGGACTGGCAGTAGCCGCACTGCGGCACGTCCTTGGCGATCCAGGCCTGCTGCACCGGATGCGAGCGCTCCGGCGCCAGCCCTTCGATGGTGGTGACACGCCGGCCGGCCACCGCGCTGGCCGGCGTCACGCAGGAGCGCTGTGCCAACCCGTCGATGTGCACGGTGCAGGCGCCGCACATGCCGATGCCGCAGCCGTACTTGGTGCCGGTCAGCCCGGCCTCGTCGCGGATGACCCACAACAGCGGCGTGTCGCCGTCGCCGTCGAAGCGGCTGGGCTTCCCATTCAGCTCGAATTCCACTCGTTTTCTCCTGATGCCCGATAGCCCGCGCCCATGGCAAGGCTGTCTCTGCGTTTTATATATAAAACACTGATTCCTATGCAGAACATCGAGGACTATAGAGCCTGCTTCCGGGAAGAATCACGCGGGTTAACCCCGATGCCAGCCGGCCGGCTCGGGCGCGTGCTGCCCTCCGATTCCGGCCTGCCGGCCCGCCCGCCTTGATTCATCGGCCTTGCCCGTTCACCCGCCGCGCCCGCATGGATTCACCGGCGCCAGCCGGCAAGCCGGCGGCCGGACGCAATGGCCGTCGTATTCGCGCTGCACTAGGGATATCCCGGGTCCATCCTCCACGGCATTGGCGGCTATATTGAGTCAATCGTTCCGTATATGGATTGTTGTTTCATATACGGAACACGGAGAGAACAAGACGAGGTCCCGCCGGCGCGTTGCCGGCACCCTGGCCTGCCCCCGAACCCGCCGATCCGCAAGGAGGATCCCGCCACCAGACCACCACTGCCCCAGGGCGCCGCGCGGCGCGCGTTCCCGAGCCGGGGAACGGCATCCACACCACGACTGACCGCTATCTGCTATCGGAAAAGAGAAGGAATCGAGAAATGAAACTTGCTAGGCTTGTGGCCGGCTTGCTTGCCGCCGCGCCCCTCGTCGCCGCGGCCCAGTCGGTGACGCTGTACGGCGTCATCGACACCGGGATCGAGTATGTGAACAACGTCGGCGCGGCCAAGGACGGCCTCGCCCGCGTGCCCACGCTGACCGGCACGGTGCCGTCGCGCTGGGGCCTGCGCGGCACCGAGGACCTGGGCGGCGGCCTGAAGGCGAACTTCGCGCTGGAATCGGGCTTCGCGCCCGACAGCGGCGCGTCCAACCAGGGTGGCCGCCTGTTCGGGCGCCAGGCCTGGGTCGGCCTGAGCAGCAGCAACTGGGGCCAGGTCAGCTTCGGCCGCCAATACACCATGTTGTTCTGGGCCACGCTGGACACCGATATCCTCGGACCCAACGTCTATGGCTCCGGCTCGCTCGACAGCTACCTGCCCAACACGCGCGCCGACAACGCGATCGCCTACAAGGGCAAGTTCGGCGGCCTGACGGCGGGCGCCACCTACAGCTTCGGCCGCGACACCGTCAACGCCGGCCCCAGTCCCTCGGGCACCAACTGCGCCGGCGAGAATCCCGCCGACGTGCGCGCCTGCCGCGAATGGTCGGCCATGCTGATGTACGAGACCAACTGGTGGGGCCTGTCCGCCGCCTATGATTCGCTGCGCGGCGGTCCGGGCGCCTTCGGCGGCCTGACCAAGAGCAGCCTGACCGACAACCGCCTGTCGCTGGGCGGCTACATGCTGCTGGCCAACACCAAGCTGGGAGCCGGCTGGCTGCGCCGCGACAATGGCGGCAGCCCCACGCCCAAGAGCGATCTGCTGTACGCCGGCGCGTCCTATGACATCACCCCCGCCTTCAACCTGGCCGGCCAGGTCTACTGGCTGAAGTACCACAACAGCGCCAACAAGGCCTGGCTGTACGCCATCCGCGGCACCTACGCCTTCAGCAAGCGCACCTCGGTCTACGCCACCGCCGGCTTCATCGACAACGGCGGGCAGCTCGCGCAATCGGTCAGCGGCGGCGCCGCGGGTTCCAATCCCGCACCCGGCGTGAACCAGCTCGGCGCGATGATCGGCATCAAGCACGTGTTCTGAGCGCCGGGGAAAGCCCGGAAAGCCGCCGCGCGCGCCGCCTGCCGGCGCGCGCGGCGCTTCTTTTCTTTTCCGAGGCCATGCGCGAGCAAGCTCGGGCGTAAGGGGCAAGCGCGAGAGGCCGGCGCGCAGACGACGAGCGGACGTGCGCCGGCACGCCGCCGCCCGAAGCGGGCAGCACGTGACGGCCCGTGCGGCCATGGCAGCGCCAGGGGACAGGAGGAAACGACGGGGACGGCAGAGCATGCGGCCCGCGTGCCCCGGCGGGCAAGACGCGGGCCGGCAGCAGACTCAGAAGCCCAGGCTGGCGAGCAGGTCGTCCACCTGCGACTGGTCCGACACCACGTCGGCCTTGCCTTCGGGATTGACCTGCGGGCCGTTCATCAGCGTGGCCGGCGCCTCCGCGCGGCGCTCGGCCGGCACGTTGTCGATCAGCATCTGCAGCAGTTCCTGCTCCAGCGAGCGGATCATGTCCATCATCTTCTTGATGACCTGGCCGGTCAGGTCCTGGAAATCCTGGGCCATCATGATGTCCAGCAGATGCGCGCCGGTGGCGCGGGTCTGCTGGGGCACGTCGGTGAGGAAGGCGCGCGTGTCGAGCACCAGCTCGCGCGCGTCGGCCAGCTCCGCCGGCTCCTTGAACCAGGCATCCCAGCGCTGCTCCAGGCCCTCGGCCTGCTTCTCCATCTGAGCCTGGATGGGCTGGGCCAGTTCGACGGCATTGAGCGTGCGCTCGGCCGCCTGCTCGGTCATGGCGGCGATGTACTTCAGCCGGTCGCGCGCGTCGGGAATGGCCTGCGCCGCGCGCTCGATTTCCTTGTCGAGCCCGAGTTCCCGCATGCTGTCGCGCAGCATGCGCGTCAGGTTGCCGATGCGATGGATGATCTGCTCGGCGGTATCGTTGCTGTAAGACGGTGTCGTCGCCATGGTGCCTACCTCAGGTGCCTTCCTTGCCCAGCTTCTCGAAGATCTTGGTGATCTTCTCGTCCAGCGTCGCCGCGGTGAACGGCTTGACCACATAGCCGTTGGCGCCGGCCTGCGCGGCGGCGATGATGTTTTCCTTCTTGGCCTCGGCCGTCACCATCAGCACCGGCAGCTTGGCCAGCGCCGGTTCGGCGCGGATGGCCTGCAGCATGCTCAGGCCGTCCATATTGGGCATGTTCCAGTCGGAGACGACGAACTGGAAGCTGCCATCCTTGACCTTCTCCAGGCCGGCCGCGCCGTCCTCGGCCTCTTCCACGTTGGAAAAGCCCAGCTCCTTGAGCAGGTTGCGGATGATCCGACGCATGGTCGGAAAGTCGTCGACCACGAGGATCTTGATGTTCTTGTCCACTCTAACGGCTCCAAAACGGTTGTGGATGATTGCTATCTCGGCAGGCTCCGGAGAGTGCCAGGCTTCCGGCTCCCTGCCCTTGTACGTCTTGCCGGCGTCTTGCCGGCGTCTTGTTATCGTCTTGTTATCGTCTTGTTATGTGGTGCTGCGCCGACCCCTCCGTCGCGTCCACCGCGTGCCTCAGACCCGCTGAGCGCGCGCACCGAACGTGGCCAGCCGCGCCATCACGCGCTGCGTCATGGCCGACAGCGGCACGATCTCGTCGACGCCGCCGGCCGCGATGGCCTCCTTGGGCATGCCGAACACGATGCAGCTGTGCTCGTCCTGCGCCAGGTTATAGGCGCCCGCATCGTGCATGCGCCGCATGCCCTGTGCGCCATCGCGGCCCATGCCGGTCAGGATCACGCCGATGGCATTCTTGCCGGCATGCTGGGCCGCCGAATCGAACAGGACATCCACCGCCGGCCGGTGCCGGTTGACCGGCGCCTCCTGCGACAGGTGCGCCACGTAGTTGGCGCCGCTGCGGGCCAGCCGCAGATGCATGTCGCCAGGCGCGATGTAGGCGTGGCCGGGCAGCACCCGCTCATTGTGCTCGGCCTCCTTGACGGTGATGCGGCACAGGCCGTCGAGGCGCTGCGCGAAGGACCGCGTGAAGCCGGCCGGCATGTGCTGCACGATCATGACGCCGGGGCTGTCCGGCGGCAGCGGCATCAACAGTTCCTTGATGGCCTCGGTTCCGCCGGTGGAGGCGCCCACGATGATCAGCTTCTCGGTGGACAGCAACGGGCTGCGCAGCAGCGGCGCGGGCGGCGTGCCGGCGACCGGGCTGGCGGCGGCCGGCGCGGCCGTGCGCACGCGCGCGCGCGAGACCGCGCGGATCTTGTCGGCGATGGCGTCGGTGTACTCGATCAGGCCGTCGCGGATGCCGAGCTTGGGCTTGGTGACGAAGTCCACCGCGCCCAGCTCCAGCGCGCGCATGGTGATCTCCGAGCCGCGCTCGGTCAGCGACGACACCATCAGCACCGGCATCGGGCGCAGGCGCATCAGCCGCTCGAGGAAATCGAGGCCGTCCATGCGCGGCATTTCCACGTCCAGCGTCAGCACGTCGGGGTTCAGCCGCTTGATCATCTCGCGCGCCACCAGCGGGTCGGGAGCGGTCCCGACCACCTCCATGTCGCTCTGGCTATTGATAATCTCGGTCATCAGGCTGCGGATCAGCGCGGAATCGTCCACGCACAGCACCTTGATCTTTGCCGCGCTCATTATTGTCTCGGGTCCTTTCGCTTCAGGATGTCGTGAAGGCAGTCGGGCGGCGCTCGAACAGCTCGGCCCGGCCGCGCTCCGGGGCGGCGGAAATGGCTCGGGCCAGCGCGCGCTCGTCGCGCGCCACCAGCACCTGGTCGTCCTGGCGCGTCAGGCGGCGCACCAGCGCCAGCCCGCTGCGCGGGAAATAGCTGACGCGGCGCGCGTGCGGTCCGCGCAGGTCCTGCGCCGCCACGCGGATGTTCTCGGTCTTCAGGTAGCGCAGCACGAAGTCGGCGTTGCGGTCGCCGATGTTCAGCGTGGTCATGTTGGCGAGCACGGCGCCGCCGCCGAACACCTTGGCCTCGAGCCGCTCGCGCCGCGCGCCGGCCTTGAGCAGTTCGTTGATCAGCACTTCGAGCGCGTAGCAGCCGTAGCGCATCGACGGCGACAGCATGCGGTCGGCGCCGGCGTTCTCGTCGTCGGGCAGCATGAAGTGGTTCATGCCGCCGACACCGGCCACCTCGTCGCGGATGCAGGCTGCCACGCAGGAGCCCAGCACGGTGGTCAGCACCACGTCCTCGCTGCTGACGTAGTACTCGTTGGGCAGCAGCTTGATCGCCTGCTTGCCGAACTCACGGTCGAAATAGGTACGGGTGGCGATCGCCTCCGGCATCTGTGGCGTACGCATCATCCACCTCCCGCGCGGCTGGCCGGCGAGGCCAGCTCGTAGACCGTCTGTCCGCGCAGCTGGAAGGCGCGCGTGACGTAGGAGAAGTTCTCCGAGTGCCCGGCGAAGAGCAGCCCGTGCGGCTTGAGCAGCGGCACGAAGCGCTCCAGGATGCGACCCTGCGTGGGCTTGTCGAAGTAGATCATCACGTTGCGGCAGAAGATCGCGTCGAAGCGCTCCTGGATGCCCCAGTCCGGCGCCAGCAGGTTCAGCGGCGCGAACTCTATGGTCGAGGCCAGTTCCGGCTTGACCTTGACGGCGCCCGAACGCTGTCCGCTGCCCTTGAGGAAGAAGCGCTTGAGCTGCTCCATCGGCAGCTTGGCGACCTGCTCGCTGGTGTAGATGCCGCTGCGCGCCTTGGCCAGCACCTGCGTGTCGATGTCGGTCGCCAGCACGGTCGCGGCGCGCTCACCGAGCGCCTCGGCCAGCGTGATGGCGATCGAATACGGCTCCTCGCCGGTGGAGGCCGCCGCGCACCAGACCGAGTAGGGCCGGCCGTGTTTCTTGGCATGCTCCGCCAGCAGGGGGAAGTGATGCGCCTCGCGGAAGAACGAGGTCAGGTTGGTGGTCAGCGCGTTGACGAACAGCTCCCACTCGGGGGAGCGGTCGTCCGACTCCAGCTGCTCCAGGTAGGTGGCAAAGTCGACCAGTTGCAGCGCGCGCAGCCGGCGCGCCAGCCGGCTGTACACCATTTCGCGCTTCTGGCTGCCGAGCGAGATGCCCGCGCGCCGATGGATGAGCGCGCGGATCTTGTCGAAATCCCGCTCGGTCAGCAGGAAGTCGCGCTGCTCGTCGCGGCGCGCGGCGGCAGGCGCCAGCACATTGCGGGTGCCGCCGGCCGCCTGGACTGCTGAGCGTGGCTGCGTCATTTGCTGGCTCCGATGCTGCGTGGTCTGGTTGGGCGGAACGCGGGGTGCTGCAGCGCCGGCCTCAGGCCAGCGCGACCTCGATCAGTTCCATCTCCGGGCTGGTCATCAGGCGTTCGATGTCGATCAGGATCAGCATGCGGCCTTCGACGCTGCCCAGGCCGGTCAGGTACTCGGTCGACACCGACACGCCGAATTCGGGTGCCGGCTTGACGTCACCGCCGTTCAGCGTCAGCACGTCGGAAACGCCGTCGACGACGATGCCGACCACGCGACCGGCGATGTTGAGGATGATCACCACGGTCTGGTGGTCATAGCGCACATTGCCAAGGCGGAACTTCACCCGCAGGTCGACGATCGGCACGATCACGCCGCGCAGGTTGGTCACGCCCTTGATGAAATCCGGCGCATTGGCGATGCGGGTGACCGCGTCGTAGCCGCGGATCTCCTGCACCTTGAGGATGTCGATGCCGTACTCCTCCGATCCCAGCGTGAACACCAGGAATTCCTGCCCGGCAGCCTCGCTGCCGGGCGCGTCGATATGTCCGATGCCGGCCATGATGTTGGTTCCTCCAGATCCAGAGCTTGAGCGGTTACTGCACCACCACCGCATCGTGCCGGCGCACGCCGGTACGCTGCAGCGCACCCACGTCGACGATCAGCGCCACGCTGCCGTCGCCCAGGATGGTGGCGGCGGAGATGCACGGCACCTTGCGGTAGTTCGTTTCCAGGTTCTTCAGCACCACCTGGTGCTGGCCGATCAGCTGGTCGACCAGCAGCGCGAAGCGCTTGCCCTCGGCCTGCAGGATCACGGCGATGCCCTGCGTGGGCTCGCGCACGGCATCGGCCACGTCGAACACCCGGTGCAGTTCGAGCAGCGGCAGGTACTCGCCGCGCACATGCATCACGCGTTCGGTGTTGGCGGCGGTGCGCACGTCATCGGCCTTGGGCTGCAGCGACTCCATCACGCAGTTCAGCGGCAGGATGAAAGTCTCGGCGCCGACCCGGACCGACATGCCGTCGAGGATGGCCAGCGTCAGCGGCAGCACGATACGGATCGTGGTGCCCTGGCCCGCGCGCGAGGAGATCTCGACGTGGCCGCCCATTTCCTGGATGTTGCGCTTGACCACGTCCATGCCCACGCCGCGGCCGGACACGTCGGTCACGGCCTCGGCGGTGGAGAAGCCCGGCGCGAAGATCAGTTGCCAGACTTCCTCGTCGGGCATCGACTCCGACACCGCCAGGCCGTTCTGCATGGCCTTGGACAGGATCTTGTCGCGACGCAGGCCGCCGCCATCGTCGCTGACCTCGATCACGATGTTGCCGCCGTGGTGCTGCGCCGACAGGATCAGCTGGCCGGTCGGCTCCTTGCCCGCGGCGACGCGCTTGTCGGGCGTCTCGATGCCGTGGTCCAGGCTGTTGCGCACCAGGTGGGTGAGCGGATCGATGATCCGCTCGATCAGGCTCTTGTCGAGCTCGGTCGCCTTGCCGAAGGTGACCAGGTCGATCTGCTTGCCCAGCTTGGCGGCAAGATCGCGCACCAGGCGCGGGAAGCGCGAGAATACGTAGTCCATCGGCATCATGCGGATCGACATCACCGCTTCCTGCAGGTCGCGCGCGTTGCGCTCGAGCTGGCCCATGCCGGAGAACAGCCGGTCGAACAGCACCGGGTCGAGCGTGGACGCGGTCTGCGCCAGCATCGATTGCGTGATCACCAGTTCGCCGACCAGGTTGATGATCTGGTCGACCTTCTCGGTGGCCACGCGGATCGAACCGGATTCGTGCCCGTGCGCGGCAGCGGCCGGCGCGGCCTTGGCCTTCTCCTTGGCGGGAGCGGCCGCTGCGGCCACGGCCGGCGCCGCAGGCGCACTCGCCACGGCAGCGGTTTCCTGCACGGCGGCCTGGACCGGCTCGGCGGCGGCCTCCTGCACCACCGCGGGCGGCGGCGCCGCATCGGCCGGCTCCACCACGATCTGCTCGCCGTCGATCACGAAGCAGCACACCGCGATGATGTCGTCGGCGCTGCACTGCGTCGACAGCCAGATCGCGAGCTCGCCGTCGCGTTCCTGCTGGCCGGTGATCTCGCCGAGATTGGCCAGTTCCTCGCGCAAGAGGGCCTGGTCGGCGGCCGACACCTTGAGCAGGCGCACCTTGAGCGCACCACCGGCTGCCACGGCAGCGGGGGCCGCCGCCACGGGGGCCGGCGCAGGCGCCGGTGCGGGTGCCGACGCGGCGGCAGGCTCGCCACCCGCCTCGCGCGCCAGCTGCTGCAGGACCGCGCAGATGCGCGCCAGCGTTTCGGGATCGGGTTCGGTACCGTTGCGGTAAGCGTTCAGCTGATCTTGCAACACGTCCTTGGTTTCCAGAAAGGTGTCGATGATGGTCCTCGACAGCGCCATCTCCCGCCGCCGGGTGCGATCCAACAGGTTTTCCAGCAAGTGCGTGGTCTCGGTCAGCGCGGCGAAGCCGAAGGTGGCGGCGCCGCCCTTGATCGAGTGCGCGGCGCGGAAGATCGCATTCAGCTCTTCCGCGTCGGGCGCCTCCAGATCCAGGCCGAGCAGCAATTGCTCCATTTCAACGAGCAGCTCCTCGGCCTCCTCGAAGAAGGTCTGGTAGAACTGCGTGATATCGATATCGACAGACATGGCCGTCCTGACTCTCTAGATCCAGATTGCGGAATGCGGCGCGCCGCACGCGCGGGTCGCCTGCCTCATTTGCTCTTGCCCTGTGCTGCCGGAGCGCTCGCGTCGGCCCCGAGCGCTTCCTTCATGTCCTCGCCGGCCTGGCCCGCGCGTGCTTTCACCGCGACGTCCGCGGCGCTGGCGTTCTCGGCCTCGAAGCGGGCCTGCGCGCGCGCGTTGAGCACGACGATGCTGATGCGGCGGTTCACCGGCGCCATCAGGTCCTTGCGATCGAGCGGCATGGTCGCGGCCAGGCCCAGCACGCGCAGCACCTTGCCCTCGTTCATGCCGCCCGAGATCAGCTCGCGCCGCGAGGCATTGGCGCGGTCGGCCGACAACTCCCAGTTGCTGTAGTCACGCTCGCCATTGCTGTAGTTGGCCGCATCGGTGTGGCCCGACAGGCTGACCTTGTTGGGCAGCTCGTTGAGCACCGGCGCGATCTCGCGCAGGATGACGCGCATATAGGGTTCGACCATGGCGCTGCCGGTACGGAACATCGGGCGGTTCTGCGTGTCCAGGATCTGGATGCGCAGGCCTTCGCTGGTGATGTCGAGCAGCAGTTGCGGACGGAACTGCCGCAGCACCGGGTTGTTCTCGATGATCTGCTCTAGCCGGTTCTTCAGCGCGCGCAGGCGTTCGCCCTCCTGCTGGTCGCGGCGCTTCTGCACCGCGTCCGGATCGTTGTCGGTCGCGCGCTGCACCTCGCCGTCCTTCCTCAGCGGGTCCATGCCGCCGCCGGGGATCACGCTGCTGGACAGGCTGCTCTTGTCGCCGCCGGCGATGGCCACCTTCAGCGGCGTGCGGAAGTACTCCGCCACGCCGACCAGCGTCTTGGGCGAGCTCGCGCTCAGCAGCCAGAGCACCAGGAAGAAGGCCATCATCGCCGTCATGAAGTCGGCGTAGGCAATCTTCCAGCTATGGTTGCCGTGCGGCTTGGCGCGCGCCTTGCCGCGCCGGACCACGATCGGGTGGCTGTCGTGCGAATTGCTCATCGCAATACCTCCTGCCCGTCAGGTAAGGCTCTTGACCTCGCGGACATGGTCGTCCAGCTCGAGGAAGGAGGGACGTTCGCTGGAGAACAGCACCTTGCGGCCGAACTCGACCGCCACCAGCGGTGCGTAGCCGTTGAGCGAAGCCAGCAGCGTGACCTTGATGCACTCGTACATCTTCACGGTCTCGGAGACCTGGTGCTCGATGCGCGAGGCCAGCGGCGAGACGAAACCGTAGGCCAGCAGGATGCCGAGGAAGGTACCGACCATGGCGTGCGCGATCAGCGCACCCAGTTCGGCGGGAGGCAGGTCTGCCGAGGCCAGCGCGTGCACCACGCCCATCACCGCCGCCACGATGCCGAAGGCGGGCAGGCCGTCGCCGACGCGCGACAGCGCGTGGGCCGGAACTTCCGCCTCGTGGCGGAAGGTCTCGATCTCGTGGTCCATCAGGGCCTCGATCTCGAAGGCGTTCATGTTCCCGTTGACCATCATGCGCAGATAGTCGGTGAGGAACTCCATCATGGCCGGATCGGCCAGGATGCGCGGATACTGGCTGAAGACGCTGCTGGCGGCGGGGTCGGCGATCTCCTTCTCGAGGAAGAGGATGCCTTCGCGGCGTGCCTTGGACAGCAGCACGTACAGCAGGGCCATCACTTCCATGTACAGCGCCTTGCTGTAGCGGCTGCTGCGAAACAGCGTGGGCAGCGCGCGCATCGTCGCCTTGAGCGCCTTGCCGCTGTTGGAACTGATGAAGGCGCCGAGCGCGGCCCCCCCGATGATGATCAGCTCCGCCGGCTGGTAAAGCGCGCCCATATGACCGCCGGTGATGGCGTATCCGCCAAGCACGGCCGCCAGCACGATGACATAGCCGATGACAACTAGCACGATGATTCCCCGTCAGATAAACACTCCGGCGCGCGGCGGCGCGCCGGGGCCGGGGTGGCGGCCGCGAGCGGCCGCTACTCCGGTCCCGCGCTCGCCCGGCCCGGACGAGCCGCGCTCAGGCGACGGCTCGAGTGGACGGGGCGTCCTTCGAGAGCTTCTTCGCTTTGCCCGCCCGCGACGGCGGCCGGCACAGACTGCATACGAAACGAGCGTGCGGCTCGTAGGCATGCGTCACGAACTGGCCACCGCAGCAGGTGCAGGTGGAAAGCTGGAGCATATTGCTCTCGAAAAACCTTACTAACGTCCAGGCACGGGTGAAACTTAAGACAATTTCGCTTCCCAGCAGCGACACGTGCTCGAGGTAGAGCCGGTAGCTGGCGATGATGGCGCGGATACCCGCGGTCTCGCCCTGCTGGACCATGAACTGGTACGCCGAGAAGAACAGGGAGGAATGGATGTTCGGCAGCCAGGTGGTGAACCAGTCTGTCGAGAAGGGGAGCATGCCCTTGGGGGGCGATACGCCGCGCAGCTCCTTGTACAGGCGGATCAGGCGATCACGCGACAGCGTGGTCTCCGCCTCGAGTACCTGGAGCCGGGCACCGAGCCCGATCAGCTCGATGGCCAGTTGGGTCTGGTTGGCGTCCTGCAGGACGCTCTTGCGGTTGGGCACCGGAGCCGCGGTGAAGCTGCGGACGGGCTGAGCCTGGAGCAGCGCGGTCAATTGAGCGACTCCAGCGGTTGGCGCGCCAGCAGGATGGCTGCGTGGGTCTGCTGCATGTCGTGGCCCTTGGCGGTATGCGTCAGGCTCGACAGGAGCGCGTGATCGTCGAAGCGGAAGCGGCAGAGCACCATATTGGATGCCGCCAGCTTGACGAGCTGCGCTGAGGTCAGCTTGGCCAGGATGTCCGCAATCTCCTTGCTGACTCCCAGCCGGAACATGGCTTCGACTTGATTCTCACGCACCAGCCGTTGCGCGAGCAGCAGATAGGCGAGGTTAACCTCCCTGATCTCCTGGAGAACTTCACTGCTTTCCAATTTTTCCCCGCTACCAAAAACCCGCGAATTGCTTGTCCAGCGCTTACCGACGGCTCAAGAAGCAACCGGCGGCCGGATCGTTTGTATGCAAAATCGACGGGTACGACGTACGACAAAAGGAACAGCTTCCCGCTGGACTTGTCTGGAACACTTAACTTATGCGTTACAAGTGTTACAGAGTGTAAGCACAGCTGGTACGTTTTATATCGGCAATCGGACCCGCCTGCCAATCCCCACTAACGTTGGGATGAATGCAATGTCGCACCAAACATACAAAGGCGCGGAATTGTGACAGCCGTCATCATCGCGTCATCTGATTTACATCAAGGATCTAGCGGTGCGGCACGCGGGCGGAAGCTCCTCCGGCGTGTGCAGGCAAGCGCATTCCTCTATTGACGAGCGGGGGCTCCGTAGACTAGCAAGCGCCTGAACCAGGCGGCGAGCCGGGAGAAGATGTCATCCGGCTCGTCGCGGAACAGCTCGGGACGCACATGGGCGAGCTGCGCCATCACCCGTTCGAATTCGTCGGCGCTGACCGAGCCGTATTCGAGCGCAAGGCCGAGCAGTGCCTTGACCTCGCCGACATGGGTGCGCGCGCGCACCACATTGCGTTCGGTCTGCACTGCGTACATCAGGTCATAGGCACGCTGCCGCAGGCTCTCGGCAAGCCGCCAGGACGGCGTCAGCATGCGTTGCTCGACCACGCGGACATCGACCGCGGAAGACGCGATCTGGCTCGCCAGCGACTCGGCGAAAGCGGCATCGACACCGGAATCGGCCAGGATCTGCCGCGACCACTGGCGCGCCTGTTCCTGTTTCTGCTGCGGCGTCCAGTCGCATTGCGTGGCCAGCGCGAAGCCGAAGCGCTCGGCATCGCGCATCAGCGCCGATACGGTGTTGGGCAGTTGCTTGTCCAGCACCCGCTTGAGCCAGGCGTACTCGCCGCTGGACAGCAGCCGGCCGACGGCGCGCTCGGTCAACGGCGACTCCTGCTCGAGCAGGCGCGCGCGCAGGAAGGCTTCGAAGGTCGGCGGCTCGAACGCGTGGTCCATGCCGGTGGACAAGCGCACGAACTGCTCGTAAGCGGTTCTCAGCCTGGCGACGGCTTCGTCGGGCAGCGCCAGGGTTACGTCGGTATGCATGTCGGCTCGCAGAAACGGGTACGGTCGCACCTGGCCGCCGGCCCGGACACCCTGGCGGGCGCCGCATGGGCCGGGCGGACGGCTGGTGCTTCAGGTCAGAAAGCGCTCCAGTCGCCGTGGTCCGATGCCGTTCCGGCCACGGCCGGACGTGCGGCCGGCGCACTGGCGGCCGGGCGGGCCTCCAGCGGGGCCTCCGCGGCGACGGACGGCTCGCGGCGGGCCGGACGCGGCGCGGCCGGCTTGGCCGGCGCTGCCTTGATGACGGCCGGCGTGCGCGCCACCGTGGTGGCCTGCAGGTCGGCCGCGGCGAGACGGAAGCGCGCCACCGAGTCCTGCAGGCGGCCCGCCTGCTCTTCGAGCGATCCGGCCGCGGCGGCGGCCTCTTCCACCAGCGCCGCGTTCTGCTGCGTCACCTCGTCCATCTGCGCCACCGCCTGGTTCACCTGCTCGATCCCCGAGCTCTGCTCCGCCGATGCCGCGCTGATCTCGCCCATGATGTCCGTCACGCGCTTGACCGCCTGCACGATCTCTTCCATCGTCTGGCCCGCCTGGCCCACCAGCGTCGTGCCGTTGTCCACCCGCGCCACCGTGTCGCCGATCAGGCCCTTGATCTCCTTGGCCGCGTTCGCGCTGCGCTGCGCCAGGCTGCGCACCTCGCCCGCCACCACCGCGAAGCCCCGTCCCTGCTCCCCCGCGCGCGCCGCTTCCACCGCCGCGTTCAGCGCCAGGATGTTGGTCTGGAACGCTATCCCTTCGATCACCCCGATGATGTCGACGATCTTCTTCGACGCCTCGTTGATCTCCTGCATCGTCTCGACCACCCGGCCCACCACCTCGCCGCCCTTGAGCGCCGTCTCCGAGGCGTTCGCCGCCAGTCCGCTCGCCTGCCGCGCGTTGTCCGCGTTCTGGCGCACCGTGCCCGTCAGCTCTTCCATGCTCGACGCCGTCTCTTCCAGCGAGGCCGCCTGCTGCTCCGTGCGCTGCGACAGGTCGCCGTTGCCCGCGGCGATCTGGCGCGAGGCCGAAGCGATCGAGCCGGCCGAGGCCTTGAAGTCACGCACCATGCCCGATAGCTCCTGCTGCATCTCGCTCATCGCATGCACCAGGCTGCTCTTGTCGCCGGAGCGGACCGTGACTGCCGTGGAGAAATCGCCGGCGGCGATGCGCGAGGCGATGGCCACCGCATAGCCCGGCTCGCCGCCGAGCTGGCGCGACAGCAGGCGCGCGATGACGTAGCCAAGCAGCACCGAGACCGCCAGGCCGCCGAGGACCAGCGCCAGCATCCAGACGCGGGTGGCGTCGTAGACGCCGCGCGCCTCGTCCATATTGGCGCGGGCACGCTCGTCGCGGCGCTTGACCATCTTGGCCATCAGATCCTCGAGCGCGTGGCTCGCCTTGATCAGTTCCGCGCTCTCGGTGAACACCTGGCTGTCGAACTGCGACGTGTCCAGTGGCTGCTTGCCCACCATCTCGACATACTTGGCCATACGCTCGCGGTAGGCCGGCATCAGCGTATCGTACTGCTTGACCAGGGCCTGCCCCTCGGGCTGGACGAACACCGCCTTGGCCTTGCGGATGCGCTCGTCCACGGTGGCGAGCGACTTCTCGATCAGTTCCTTCTCGGCCGAGCGCTCGCCCATGGTCGACGCGGACAGCAGGCCGATCTGGGCGCGGCTGGCATAGACGAGGTTGACGTTGCCATCCTGGACGGCCTTGAGCGCCTGCAGATCGTCGTTGTAGATCTTGCCGGTCCACTCAGCCATGCGTCCCATGTTCACCACGCCGAGCAGCCCCATCGCGGCGCCGATGACGGACACGACCAGAAAGCCGACGATCAGCTTGGTCGTGACGCGCAGTTGATTGAACCATTGCATGACAACTACCCCCTAGTCTCTGAAAAGTGCGGCGGCCGTTTCGCCGCCTTCTGCAGGTTTGCTCGTTCTTGCTTCTTCTTGTTGCTTCTTCTTGTTGCCTTTGCTACCCGTTGCTACCCGTTGCTACCCGTTGCTACCCGTTACTACCTGTTGCTACCCGCTGCTACCCGTTGTTTCCTGTTATTTCCCGTTGTCGCCCGCCGGTGCCTGCCGCCGCCCTGGGTGCCGCTCCCCGACACGCCCCGGCGCGGCGGCGCCGCATCCGGCCGCCTGCGCGGCTCAGGCCTGCGCGGAGGCCGGCCGCAGCGCAGGCTCGGCGCGCCGGGCGCGCTGCGGCCGCGCCTCGGCCTGCAGGCTGATGCGGAAGGTGGCCACCGCCTCGCCCAGGCGGCCTGCCTGGTCTTCGAGCGATCCGGCCGCGGCGGCAGCCTCTTCCACCAGCGCCGCGTTCTGCTGCGTCACCTCGTCCATCTGCGCCACCGCCTGGTTCACCTGCTCGATCCCCGAGCTCTGCTCCGCCGATGCCGCGCTGATCTCGCCCATGATGTCCGTCACGCGCTTGACCGCCTGCACGATCTCTTCCATCGTCTGGCCCGCCTGGCCCACCAGCGTCGTGCCGTTGTCCACCCGCGCCACCGTGTCGCCGATCAGGCCCTTGATCTCCTTGGCCGCGTTCGCGCTGCGCTGCGCCAGGCTGCGCACTTCGCCCGCCACCACCGCGAAGCCCCGTCCCTGCTCCCCCGCGCGCGCCGCTTCCACCGCCGCGTTCAGCGCCAGGATGTTGGTCTGGAACGCTATCCCTTCGATCACCCCGATGATGTCGACGATCTTCTTCGACGCCTCGTTGATCTCCTGCATCGTCTCGACCACCCGGCCCACCACCTCGCCGCCCTTGAGCGCCGTCTCCGAGGCGTTCGCCGCCAGTCCGCTCGCCTGCCGCGCGTTGTCCGCGTTCTGGCGCACCGTGCCCGTCAGCTCTTCCATGCTCGACGCCGTCTCTTCCAGCGAGGCCGCCTGCTGCTCCGTGCGCTGCGACAGGTCGTTGTTGCCCGCCGCGACCTGGCGCGTGGCGGTGGCGATGCTGCTCATGCCTTCCTGGATCTCGTGGACCACGGACAGCAGGCTGCGCTGCATGGTCTGCATGGCCTGCGCCAGCGCGCCCACCTCGTCGTCGGACTGGTAGTCGTAGCGCGTGGTGAGGTCGCCCGCGCCCATGCGCAAGGCGAAGTCGAGCATCTCGTCGACCGGCCGGTGCACACGCGACAGCAGGCGCACGCCGGAGGCGAAGGCACATGCCAGGGCCAGGCCGAAACCACTCCACAGCCACGGGCGCAGCGCCGCCGCGGCGGTGCCGCCCTGCCACTCCACCGCCAGCAGCGTCAGCAGGAAGCAGGCCAGCGCCGTGCCCTGCGACCAGACGATGCGCCGCTTCAAATTGGGCCGGAACAGGCTGGCGAGCCGGCCCGCCAGGCCGGTGCGGACCACGGCGCCGTCACGGACCACCAGCCCGCTGCCGCCCTGGCGGATGCGCGCATAGGCCGCGCTGGCCGCGGCGACCTGCTCGGGCGCCGCCATCGCACGCACCGAGGTGTAGCCGATGACCCGGCCGTCGACGCGCGTCGGCGTGACGGTGGCGTTGACCCAGTAGTAATCACCGTTCTTGCGCCGGTTCTTGACCAGCCCGCGCCAGGAATGGCCTGCTTCGAGCGAGTGCCACAGGTCGGCAAAGGCCTCGGGAGGCATGTCGGGATGGCGCACCAGGTTGTGCGGCGCGCCCATCAGCTCTTCGTGCGAATAGCCGCTGACTTCGACGAAGGCCCGGTTGGCGAAGGTGATCCGCCCCTTCAGGTCCGTGCGCGAAATCAGGTAATCGTTGGGGGAAAGCTGGTACTCGTGGCTGGTGACTGGCTGGTTGTTTCGCATGATTTCAGGTACGGCTGCCGCGGCGCGGGCGCGCCGCCGGCATCACGCCGCGGCTGCCGCGTCGAGCGCGGCCAGTTCTTCGGTATCGAGCAGTCTTTCGATGTCGACGAGAATCAGCATGCGGTCCTCGATCGAGCCCAGGCCGCGGATGTAGTCGGTATCCATATCGCCGGACATCAGCGGGGCGGCCTTGATCTGCGCGGGGGCCAGCGTCAGGACATCGGAGACGCCGTCGACCACGATGCCGGTGGTGCGATCGTGGAGATCGACGATGATCACCACGGTGTACTGGTCGTAGCTGACCGCTGCCTGGCTGAACTTGATGCGCAGGTCGATGATGGGAACGATGATGCCGCGCAGGTTGATCACGCCTTTCAGGTAGGCGGGCGCGTTGGCGATCTGCGTGACGGTCTCGTAGCCGCGGATTTCCTGCACCTTGAGGATATCCACACCGTATTCCTCGCGGCCCAGCCGGAATGCCAGGAACTCCGCTCCCGCACCATCGGCCTTGATGTTGTCCGTCATCTTCCGCTCCTGTTGTCTACCTGTATCCCGGCCGGCCGCTCGCGCGGCAGGCAGCAGCGCGCCCGCTGCGGCACGGCATCGCCCTGTTCAGCCTCTGAGATAACGGCAGGCGGGCGCCTGTCTGAAGGCCGGCTTGCCGCCGCACTCACCCCACGTCAGAGGGGGATAGCAAGGCACCGACGGCGTGCAGGAGCTGGGCAGGATCGAACGGCTTGGGCAGGAAGCCGGAGGCGCCCGCCTCGCGCACGCGGGCGCGCACGCCGTCGTCGCCCTCAGTGCTGAGGACGAGGATCGGCAGCGCGGCGTGGCGCGGCATGGCGCGCAGGGCACGGATCAGCGCAAGACCGTCGACGCCCGGCATGACGAGATCGGTGACCAGCAGGGAGAAATCCGCGCCCGCGGCCAATTCGCTCGCCTGGGCCCCGTCGCCGGCCTCGGTCACCGGATAGCCGGCAGCACGCAGGCAGGCGCAGATCATGCCGCGCAGCGAGGGCGAATCGTCGACGACGAGGATGCTCTGGGAAGACATGACGACTCCATTGATGCGGCGTGTCGGCGCCGGTCCGGAGCGCGTTCCAGCCGGCCCGCGCCAGCGCGCATGGGCCCGGTGCCAGCGCGCCTGCGGTATTTATCGGCACATCGGGCGCTGTCTTTAGGTCCGTCTTTAGGTCCGTCTTCAGGTCCGTCTTCAGGTCCGTCTTCAGGTCCGTCGCGGCGCCGTCCGCGGCAGCCAGGAGCGGGCCGGTCCCCGACCCGTCCCGCACTGGCGCCGCTCAGGCCGCGGCAGCCTCGCTGTCGCGCAGCAGCTCGGCGAACACCCCCGGCTCGAGCGGACGCGCGAGCAGGTAGCCCTGGACTTCGTCGCAGCCCATGCCGGCGAGGATATCGAGCTGCGAGGTGGACTCGACACCTTCGGCCACCACGCGCATGCGCAGCTCATGGGCAAGCGCCACCATCGAGCCGACGATGGCGCGCCCCTGCGCGTCGGCGTCGAGCCCGCCGATCAGGGTGCGGTCGATCTTCAGCGTGCCCACGCGCAGCCGCTTCAGGTAGCCCAGGCTGGAATAGCCGCTGCCGAAATCGTCCAGCGCCACGTGGATGCCGAGCGACTGCAGCTCGGCCAGCGTTTCGAGCGACTTGCCGATGTCCTTCATCGCGGCCGTCTCGGTGATCTCCAGCGTGACGGCTGACGGCGGGATGTCGTGCTGGTGGATCTGCTCCATCAGGTACTGCGGGAAATTGCGGCTGGCGAAGCGCAGCCCCGACACGTTGATGGCCACCGGCACGGTCGGCAGCCCCAGGTCGCGCCATTGCCGGACCTGCCTGCAGACGGCGGCGATCACCCAGTCGTCGAGCTTGTCGATCTGCCCCGACTGCTCGGCCACCATGATGAACTCGGCCGGATTGACGGCGCCCAGCAGGGCGTGCCGCCAGCGGCACAGCGCCTCGGCACCGACCACGCGGCGCTGCCGCACGTCGAACTTCGGCTGGTATTCCAGCGACAAGGCGTCGTCCTCGATGGCCGGCCACAGGTCGCGCCGGATCACGCGCACGCGGCGCGCGCGCTCGCCTGCCGCGGAGTTGAACTGGCGCACCTGGTTGGAACCGCTCTCGCGCGCCTCGGCCAGGCTGACGCGGGCGGCCTGCATCAGCGTCTCCGAGGTCTGGGCGTCGCGCGGGTAGATCGCGATGCCGATGTTGACGCCGATCTGCATCTGCAGCCCGCGCGCCGCGACAAACTCGCCGAGGGAGCCCAGCAGGCGCGATCCGAGCTCCTGTGCGCGCCCGTAGCTGACCAGCTCCGGCACGCCGACGGCGAACTCGTCGCGCGCCAGGCGGGCCAGGAAGTCGTGGGGCTCGAGTACGGCCTGGGCCAGGGCGCTCGTATCCTGGGCCAGGATATCGTCGGCGCGCACTTCGAACACCTCGTCGACCTCGCGGAAATCGGCAATATGGACCAGCAGCACGGCGCACCCGGTGTCGGCGAAGCGGGCATGGGCGATGGCCTGTTCCAGCCAGCGCGCAAAGGCGGCGCGGTCTGGAAGCTCCTCGGCGGCGTTGTATTCGCCGACATGGCCCTCGCCCTGCGCGCTCGGGCGCACCGTCAGGCTGCCTGGCGAACGGCCGTGGGCGCGGCGCGCCAGCCCCCTGGCATCGCCGGATGGCGCCACGGCGGCTGCGTCAGCCGCGCCACCGGGAGCCGGCGGCACGGCGGCCAGGTGGGCGCGCCCGCGCAGCGCCAACCAGGCCACGCTGGCCAGCATGAGCACGCCGACGGCGAGCCAGACCGGCGACAGCGGCGTGAAGGCGTCCAGGCAGGCACGCGGCATCGCACCCGGCCGGCCGCACGCGCGGCCCAATTCGATACCCGCGGTGGCCATCAGGCCGGTGGCCAGCGCGGCGGCCACCACGGCGGTGCCGCGCCAGTGCAAGGGCGCGCGCCGCAGCAACTGGACCATGGCGGCCGCCGCGGCACCCACGCCGAACGCCGCAGCGGCGGCCTGCTGCCCCTCGCCGAGGTGCAGCAGGCTGCCGGAAGCCAGCACGACCCAGGAGGGCATGCCGACCGAGGCGCAGGCACTCAGCAGGAACATCCACTGTGTGTAGCGGACCCCCCACTTGCCCGGCATGCGTTTCCCGCCAGCCGCGCCCAGCCCCAGCCCGAGCCCGAGGGCCAGGCAGAGCGGTATGACGAGTAACAGGAGGCTGTCAATCATTGCAGGCATACGACTGCCGACGGCAGCCGCGCGTTGAAGGTGAGCACGATCGCGAAGAAGCAGGCGGTGCGGAAAAAGCTCGCATCATGTCATTTCGGCTACGCCGTGTGAACCCGGCGTCCGCTGCAAGGTGCTCAGAAAGCCGTCCAGTCGTTGCCGGAACTGCCGCCGCCGGCCACGGTGGACGCCCTGGTGCGCGCCGCCCTGGATACCGTGCCAGTCCCCTCACGCCGCCGGCATTCTCCCGGAAGCACCACCGAGGCCAGGACACCGGCAGCGTTCGCCAGCCGCCGGCCGGGGCCCCGCGCCGGGCCGCGCAGCGCCGCCATGCCAGGCCGCGGGCATGGCAGGGCCGGGCATGCCGTGCGCGACTGAGCCTGGATCTCAATGTTTTTAAGAAAGGACATGATGCACCTCGGACAAGACGGACCCCGGGGGACACGCCAATGCCCCATGTTGTCGGACCGACACATCGACGATCCACTCGCAGGATATCGGCTGGGCAGAATCTTTCTTGAGGCGAGCCAGCCGCGCGGGGCATTGCGCCAGCCGCCAACGTCAGACTTATCGGCTTTGTTATGCGGGAATCACTATTCTTCCACCCAAACCCCTATGAACGCGGCCGCGGTCGAATAGCCGGCGTTATCGGCCTGCCGCGGATCGCCCCATCTCAAATGCACATTGCGTGCGCTGGCGGCGCGGAAAAAACCGCGATTCCTGCAGACTCGCGGGCGGTGCAAAAGTTCATTTGCCCACGGCCAGCACCAATTTTTTTGTGTATCGATCCTCAAACGGGTTAAAGGCATTTGCAGGGCCCGTCCGGCTCGTTATAATTCATGCGAATCTTCACGCTCCCACCCCTAAAATCGAGGCAAGCAATGGCGACATATCAGGAAATCGTTCAGCAGATCAACGCACTGCAGAAGCAAGCAGAGGAAATCAAGGCGCGCGAACAGGCTGCTGTGATCGCTGATATTCGCCAGAAAATCGAGCAATATGGCCTGACCGCCGACGACCTCGGTTTTGGCGCCAAGCCGGTCGCCGGCAAGAAGGCAAGCCGCAAGGTGCCGGTGCGCTATCGCGACAATGCCGGCAACACCTGGACCGGTCGCGGCAAGCGCCCGGGCTGGCTGACCCAGGCCCTGGCCGCCGGCAAGCAGGTCGAGGACTTCCTGATCCGCTGAGTTCCAACCGGCTGGCGCCTGCGTGGCAGCTGCTGGTGCCGCGCCGCCAGCAGCGCCGCCCCGGCTCCAGGCCGGGTTGCCGCGACCATGCCCAGACCCGGCGCCGCGTTCATGCAAATGGACGCGGCGCGGCGTTTCCGTTCCGGGGGGGACGGCCCGGGCGCCTGGTCAACGCAGCCCGGCCTTTGTTCTTTGTTTTTTCTGCGCGCGATTATGCAGGGGCTTACCGCTTGCGCCCGCTGCGGGGCCCCGCAGCAGGAACCCGCTGCGGGAAAAGCCCTGCCGATGGCATTCAGGCGCCGGCAAACCCGAGCGGATTCATCGACTGCCAGCGCCACGAGTCGGCACACATCCGCTCGATATCATGGCGCGCACGCCACCCCAGCAAATCTCCCGCCAATGACGGATCGGCATAGCAGGCCGCAATATCGCCCGGCCGACGCGCGACGATCTCGTAAGGAACGGTCCGCCCGCTGGCTGCCTCGTAGGCCTTGACCACCTCCAGTACGCTGTAGCCGCGTCCGGTCCCCAGATTGACGGTCAGGCCAGCACCCGCGCGGCGCAGATATTCCAGGGCGGCAAGATGGCCGTCCGCCAGGTCGCAAACGTGTATATAGTCGCGCACGCCCGTGCCGTCGACCGTCGGATAATCACCGCCGAAAACCATCAGTTTCTCGCGGCGCCCGCCTGCCACCTGCGCGACATAGGGCATCAGATTGTTGGGAATTCCACCCGGATCTTCCCCGATCTGCCCGCTTTCATGCGCACCGACCGGATTGAAATAGCGCAGGTAGGCGATGCGCCAGGCAGGATCGGAGCGCTCCAGGTCGCGCAGGATCTGTTCGCCCATCAGTTTGGTCTGGCCATAGGGGTTGGTGGCCGACAGCGGAAAATCCTCCAGGATCGGCACCGCATGGGGATTGCCATAGACCGTCGCCGAGGAACTGAACACCAGTTGCTTGACGCCGGCCTCGCCCATGACCGAACACAGCGTCACGAGGCCCTCGAGATTGTTGCCGTAGTAGGCCAGCGGCTGGGCCACCGATTCGCCCACCGCCTTCAGCGCGGCGAAGTGGATCGCCCCGCTGATCTCGTTCTCTGCGAATAGTTGGCGCAATAGTGAGTCGTCACGCACATCGCCCTCGACGAAGCGGGGTGCCTGTCCGGTGATGGCGGCGATACGGTCCACCACGACCCGGCTGCTGTTGCACAGATTGTCCAGGCCGATCACCTGATAGCCGGCCTCCAGCAGCGCGACCCAGGTGTGCGAGCCGATGTATCCGGTCGCGCCGGTCAACAACAAGGTTTCAGACATGAAGTTTCGATTCCTGATGAGATGTTCGTCGGATTTTGTGACGGGCGCCGGCATTCAGGCCGATGCCGCGGGTGCATCGTGGTCGGTCATCTGCCCGCTGCGCGCCATCCACGCTTCATACGCGGCGCGCAGGCGCCAGCCCGACTCCAGGTCGCGCATGCCGAGATACTGCGCCACCGCCGCCGGTCCGGCGCCGGCATCGAAATGCAGGGCGCCATAGGTGTTGCGCAAGGTCTGGGGCGAGGCGCGTTCGCTGCGCCCGTCCAGCACCCCGGCCTGCCCGAGCAGGCGCTCGATGCGGCGATACACGGACGCCGCATGCATGGCCCGTCCATCGGGCGTGGCGGGGAAGACCAGCGAACCCAGCGCGCCGCCGCTGGCGCGCACCGCCAGCCAGGCTGCCAAGGCGGGCCGCGCGAAGGCCAACAGGGGGGCCTCATAGGCACGCCCATTGTCCGGCCTCACCATGCGCACCGCCTGCAGCCCGTCGGTGAACTGGTCGAGACCCAGTGCGCGCACCTGGCCGACCTTCAGGCCGGCGCCCAGCAACACCGCCAGCAAGGCCAGGTCGCGCGCGCGCTTCCACTGCGTGGGCGAGTACTCACCTTGTGCTTCGGGCCCGGCGCAGGCCGCGGCCAGTTGCGAGATCAGGCAATCCCGCTCCGCCGGCAGCAGGAAGGCCATCGGATCGTTTTCGCCATCGGCCAGGCGGGCCCGCACCGCCTGGGTGGCCGGATTGTGCAGGCCTTGCTGCAAGGCGGACAGGTGATGGAAGACCCGCTCTATCAGGCGCGCGTAGCGGTAGCGATGGTGCTTGTGCAGTTGCTGGGCATCGAGGAATTCGCCGATCTGCTGTGCAGACCAGCTCAGCGGCGCCAGCCCCCGCTCGCCGGACCAGCGCAGCAGCTTGCCCCACATCGCCCGATAGACGACGGCGGTCGCCTGGCCGAAGCCATGGCTGGCCAGCCAGCCATCGAAGGCGCGCTCCGGCTGGCTGCGCCAGGCCGCCAGGTCGGCATCGAAGAGGGCCGGCTGTGTCCGGTCGACACCAGAGTTTGTGCTCACTGACGCGCCTCTAGCTGGTAGCGGCCGAGCCTGGCCTTGCTGAAGGGTGTTCGCATGGGGGCATTGTAATCAATGCACCACAGCATGCGGCGGCGTACCCCACGAATTCGGGCGCCACCGTGGCGCGGCCGCGCCCCGGCGTTGCCACCCCCGGCTGCGCGAAGAATCGCCCCGGAATGACAATAAAGTTAAATCGCTGCAACAGAATTAAAAAACGCTAAATGGCATTTTCTCCAGCCCCGTAATACATTCGAGACATTGCCACCCGCATGCACGATGCCGACTTCCGGCCAAGGTGTCCATGCATGCCTTTCGTCAGGAGTTCCACGATGACCGGACATCAGCCACAGGTCCATGACCCCGCCGCCCCGGCTTCGGGCGGCGGCTCGGTGCCGGCTGCCCGGTCTCGGGAGCCGGCACCGGTCTATTACCGCCTGCCCGATACGCCGGACGGCCACCATATCAAGGAATACCCGAGCGGCCTGCGCATCCTCGTGCGCTTCGTCGGCGTAGAGGAGCAGGTCGTCAAATACACCATCTGAGCGCATGTCCCGGCCGCCGCCGCCGGGCCGCCATCGCGTCTCCTCCTGCCCATTGGGCCAGGATTCCGCCCGCGCCATGCGCGGGTTTTTTCTGCCGTTCCTGTCCCGGTCCCTTGGCATTGCCGCAGGATAAAAGAAAAAGCCGGCGCTGCGCGCCGGCTTTTTCCGTGCCCGTCCAAGGCTCGTGGCATCAGCCCACGGTGGCGCCGGAGGACTTGACCACCTTGGACCACTTGGCGGTCTCGGACTTCATGAAGTTCGCCAGGTCGGCCGGCTTCTCCGGATGCGCTTCCGCGCCCTGTTCGGCGAGTTGCTTCTGCACTTCCGGCTTCTGCAGGATCTTGACCACTTCGGCGTTCAGGCGGTCGACGATCGGCTGCGGCGTGCCGCCGGTCGCGTACAGCGCGAACCATGAGGTCGCCTCGTAGCCCGGCACGCCGGCCTCGGCCACGGTCGGCACATTGGGCAGTGCCGGCGAGCGCTTGGCCGAGGTCACGGCGAGCGCGCGCAGCTGGCCTGCCTTGATGTGCGGATAGGACGAAGGCAGGTTATCGAACATCAGGCCGATCTGGTTGCCCAGCAGGTCGTTCACCGCGGGGGCGCTGCCCTTGTACGGAATGTGCTGGATGTGCAGGCCGGTCATCGAGTTGAACAGTTCGCCCGACAGATGCATCGACGAACCGCTGCCCGAGGAGCCGAAGGACAGCTTGTCCGGGTTCGCCTTGACGTAGGCGATCAGTTCCTTGACGTTCTGCACCGGCACCTTGGGATTGACCACCACCACATTGGGCACCATGGCCACGCGGGTGATCGGCGCGAAGTCCTTGACCGGGTCGTACGGCAGCTTGGCGTACAGCGACTGGTTGATCGCGTGGGTGCCGATGGTGCCCATGAACAGGGTATAGCCATCGCCCGGCGCCTTGGCAGCCAGCGCCGCGCCGATATTGCCGCCGGCGCCCGGCCGGTTGTCGATCACCACCGGCTGGCCGAGCACCTTGCTCAGTTGCAGGCCGACGATGCGGGCCAGGATGTCGGTGGTGCCGCCCGCCGAGAACGGCACGATCATGGTGATCGGCTTGGTCGGATAGCCGCCCTGCGCGAAGGCCGAGCCGGCCACGCCGGCGAATCCGGCAAAGCCGGCCGCGAGCGCCACGCCGGCAGCCAGCAGGCGGCGGCGCGCCGACGAAGTGTGAGAGGCGAAACTCATGAAAATGCTCCTGAAATATCGTTATACCGGCCCGCCCTCTCATGAAAGGCTGGCCTTCGTGGCGGCGTGGCGGTCTTCTTCAGACGGGCGCCACGCCCAGCGTGGTTCCGCCGCAGACATAGAGAACCTGTCCGGTGACGAAGCCGTTTTCTGGCGACAGGAAGAACATGGCGGCGCGCGCCACGTCTTCCGGCGTTCCCATGCGCTTGACCGCGATGCTGGCAAGAATGCGCCGGGTGCGCTCGCTGCCCTCCGGGTTGCTGCGGCGGAACAGCTCGGTGGCGATCGGGCCCGGCGCCACGGAGTTGACGGTGATGCCGTCGCCGCCGAGTTCCATGGCCAGGGTGCGCGCCATGCCGATCATGCCGGCCTTGGTGGCCGAGTAGACCACGCGCTCGGTCTTACCCAGCGCCGCGCGCGAGGCCATCTGCACGATGCGGCCGAAACCTGCCGCGCGCATGGCCGGCAGGCAGGCCTGGATCAGCAGCATGCTGGCCTGCAGGTGCAAGCCCACCACGTAGTCGAGGTCGTCCAGCGTGGCGCTGTCGATGGTGCCGGGGCGGGTCGCGCCCGCGTTGTTGACCAGGCGGGTCACGGCAAAGCGCTGCGTGACCTGCTCGCCGACCGCGCGCGTGGCCGCGGCGTCGGTCAGGTCCGCCTGGAAGAAGGTCATGTTCGGGTGCGACCAGCCGGGCTCGGCATAGTCGACATTGACCACTTGCGTCACGCCGTCGGCGAGCAGCATCTCGCAGATGGCGCGGCCGATTCCGGAACTGCCGCCGGTGACCAGCGTGGCAACGGGAAGGGACATCATGGACTCCACACCGGCGTGCGTGCCGGGCAATGCTGAAAAACGCGACCGGCCCGGCCGCATGGCTTCACGCTCCGCAGGAGGCGAAGGCGACCGGAAGGAACGCCGGCGGCCGGCGGGCGGCCGGCCGTGCTCCGATCAGGTCCTCACTGGCTAACGGCAGCCTGCAATGTGATCTGTAGACTGCCCGGACGCCGGCTGCGCGCCCGGGGCAGCCGCAGCACGCCTCAGACGCGCTCGATCACCATGGCGATGCCCTGGCCCACGCCGATGCACATGGTGCACAGCGCGAAGCGGCCACCGGTGCGGTGCAGCTGGTACATGGCGGTGGTCACCAGGCGCGCGCCGCTCATGCCGAGCGGGTGGCCCAGCGCGATCGCGCCGCCGTTGGGGTTGACGCGGGGATCGTCATCGCGCACGCCGAGTTCGCGCAGCACGGCCAGGCCCTGCGCGGCGAACGCTTCGTTCAGCTCGATCACGTCGATCTGGTCCAGCGTCATGCCGAGCTGCTTCATCAGCTTCTGCGTGGCCGGCGCCGGGCCGATGCCCATCACGCGCGGCGCCACGCCGGCGGTGGCCATGCCGACGATGCGTGCCTTCGGCGTCAGGCCATGCTGCCTGGCGGCGGCTTCGCTGGCCAGCAGCAGCGCGCAGGCGCCGTCGTTGACGCCGGAGGCATTGCCGGCGGTCACGGTGCCGTCCGCGCGCACCACGCCCTTGAGCCTGGCCAGCGCTTCCATGCTGGTGGCGCGCGGATGCTCGTCGCGCTCGACCACGATCGGATCGCCCTTCTTCTGCGCGATCGTCACGGCGGTGATTTCCTGGGCCAGCGTGCCGTCGGCCTGCGCGCGCGAGGCCTTTTCCTGGCTGCGCAGCGCCATCAGGTCCTGGTCTTCACGGCTGATCTTGTAGTCGGTGGCGACGTTCTCGGCGGTCTCGGGCATCGAGTCCACGCCGTAGGCCGCGCGCATGGCCGGGTTGACGAAGCGCCAGCCGATGGTGGTGTCGAAGATCTGCGCATCGCGCGAGAAGGCGCTGGTGGCCTTGCCCATCACGAAGGGCGCGCGGCTCATGCTTTCCACGCCGCCGGCGATCATCAGGCCGGCCTCGCCCGCCTTGATGGCGCGCGCGGCGGTGCCGGTGGCGTCCATGCCGGAGCCGCACAGGCGGTTGATGGTGGCACCCGGCACATCCTGCGGCAGGCCGGCCAGCAGCAGCGACATGCGCGCCACGTTGCGGTTGTCCTCGCCGGCCTGGTTGGCGTTGCCGTAGATCACGTCGTCGATCGCGCGCCAGTCCAGGTTCGGGTTGCGTGCCATCAGCGCCTTCAGCGGCACCGCGCCCAGGTCATCCGCGCGCACCGCGGACAGGCTGCCGCCGTAGCGGCCGATGGGGGTGCGGATGGCGTCGCAGATAAAGGCTTCGGTCATGTCTCGTCTCTCGTTCGGTTGTCGTGTATGCCGAGGCGCCCCGCTCAGGCGGCGCCCTGCGTCAGGGGCACGCCGGTCAGGCGCTGCAGTTCTTCGAAGGACAGCCCTTCGACCAGGTCGCGCGCGACCAGTCCGTCCGGCGTCACGTCAATGGTAGCGAGGTCCGTGTAGATACGGGTGACGCAGCCGATGCCGGTCAGCGGATAGGTGCACTGCGGCACGATCTTGCTTTCGCCCTTCTTGGTCTGGTGCTCCATCATGACGAAGACCTGCTTGGCGCCGATCGCCAGGTCCATGGCGCCGCCCACGGCCGGAATCGCGCCCGGGGCGCCGGTATGCCAGTTGGCCAGGTCGCCCTTCTCGGACACCTGGAAGGCGCCCAGCACGCAGAAGTCGAGGTGGCCGCCGCGCATCATCGCGAAAGAATCCGCGTGGTGGAAATACGAGCCGCCCGGCTTGACCGTGACCGGCTGCTTGCCGGCATTGATCAGGTCGCCGTCGATCTGGTCCTCGGCCGGTGCCGGGCCCATGCCGAGCAGGCCGTTTTCGCTGTGCAGCAGGATCTCGCGGTCGGCCGGCAGGTGGTTGCCGACCAGGGTGGGCAGGCCGATGCCGAGGTTGACCACGGCACCGTCGGGAATGTCCTTGGCCACGCGTGCGGCCATCTGATCGCGGGTGAGGCGTTGCATATCGGTTCTCCTTTCGCTCTCAGACTGGTCAGGAAATGCGGGTCGGACCGCAGTCCACCTTGACGACGCGCTTGACGAACAGGCCCGGCGTGACGATGTGCTCGGGATCCAGCTCGCCGAGTTCCACCACCCTGTTGACCTGCGCGATGGCGCACTTGGCGGCCATGGCCATGACCGGGCCGAAGTTGCGCGCGGTCTTGCGGTAGACCAGGTTGCCCCAGCGGTCGGCGGCATCGGCCTTGATCAGCGCGAAGTCGGCGTGGATGGGCTTCTCGAACACATAGCCCTGGCCGTCGATGATGCGGGTTTCCTTGCCCTCGGCCAGCGGCGTGCCGTAGGCGGTCCGGGTGAAGAAGCCGCCGATGCCGGCGCCGGCGGCGCGGATGCGCTCGGCGAGGTTGCCCTGGGGCACCAGCTCGAGCTCGATCTCGCCCGCGTGGAAGAGCGCGTCGAAGACGTAGGAATCGGACTGGCGCGGGAAGGAGCAGATGATCTTGCGCACGCGCTTGGCTTTCAGCAGCGCGGCCAGGCCGGTGTCGCCGTTGCCGGCGTTGTTGTTGACGATGGTCAGGTCGCGCGCACCCTGCGCGATCAGCGCGTCGATCAGCTCGGCGGGCATGCCGGCCAGGCCGAAACCGCCGATCAGGATGGTGGCGCCGTCGTGGATGCCGGCGACCGCCGCCTCCACCGAGTCATATATCTTGTTGATCACTTGCGTTCCTGTTTGGAAAACTCCGGACGTCCAGCCGGAACCCGCCGCAGTGCAGCGCGCAAAGAAGTCTCCGGATGTCGTGCCGGGCGATTCGTCTCACCGATGCCGCCCGAGCGGGCGTGGCGGCTGCCCTGCCAGCCAGTCTTTCCGACTTTGTTCTAATTGCGAACTTGAATTCGCTAAATGAACATGTTACGCCCGCCCGCACCAAGGGTCAAGCGCAGCAGGCGGCACCGGACAGGCCGCCCGCCCGCCCGAGCGGACACCGCAGTGTGCCCGCCCGGGCCCGCTCGTGTCCGCTCTCCCGCGCGGCCTGCCGGCCGGGCGATGGCTCAAGGCAGTTGCAGAACCGCGCGGCTGCCCTGGGCTCCCGGCCGGATCTCCAGCCGCACATCGACGCGCTCGCGCAATTCGCTGACGTGCGACACCACGCCGACCAGCCGCCCCGCCTGCTGCAGGTCCAGCAGCGTGCGGATGGCGAAGTCGAGGCTCTCCGGATCGAGCGTGCCGAAACCCTCATCCACGAATAGCGTATCGAGCTGGATTCCGCCAGCGCGCGACTGCACTACGTCGGCCAGGCCCAGCGCCAGCGACAGCGAGGCCAGGAAGCCTTCCCCGCCGGACAGCGTGCTGGCCGGCCGCGGCAGGCCGGTATCGTGGTCGAAGACTTCGAGGTCCAGGCCGCCGGCCGCGCGCTTGTCGCCCTGTTCGCGCACGCGCTGCAGCTCGTAGCGGCCGCGGCTCATGCGCACCAGCCGCAGCGAAGCCGCTTCCAGCACTTCGTCCAGCAGCGTCGCCAGCACGAAGCGCTGGAAGCTCATGCGGCGCGGGTTGTTGCCGGCGGCAACCTCGGACAGGCGGCCGAGAACGGCAAAGCGCGCCTCGATGCCACCCGCCTCGGCCGTCAACTCGTGCAAGCGTTGCCGGCAAGCCTGCAGTCCCTGCTGCGCGCGCGCCAGCGCGGCCTGCTCGGCGACCAGGGCTTCGAGTTCGCGCTGCGTGCGCGCCTGCGCCTCCCGCAGCGCGGCCAGGTCGGGCGGCTGCAGCGCCGCCGCCACGGTGGCGGCGCGCGCCTGCCGGTCGGCGGCGGCGGCCAGCGCCAGGTCGAACTCGCGCAGCGCCGCCTCCAGTCTTTCCAGGGCGGCCGCCTCCATGCCCGCCGCCTCCAGGGCCGGCGCGTCGGCGAAGCCGGCCCGCGCCAGGGCCTGCGCGAAAGCCTCGCGCGCCTGTGCCACCTGGGCCGCCTGGCGCGCCGCCTCCGCTTGGGCCGCGCCGTGCGCGGCGCCCGCCGCCGCCAGGGCGCTGGTGGCCTCGCGCTCGGCGGCCTGCGCGGCCTGCAGCGCGGCCTCGGCCGCGGCAAGTCCGGCCCGCGCCGCCTGCAGGGCCTGTTCCACGGCCTCCGGCTCGCGCAATGCTTCCGGCACGTGCTCGCTGGCGGCACGCCATTCGCCCTGCCGCTGCGCCAGTTGATCGGCTGACTGGCGCAGCGCCGTGTCCGCCGCCGCCAGGCGCTCCTGCGCCGCGGCGAGCGCGGCGCGCTGCGTGGCGGCCTGCCCCTCCAGCGTGCCGGCCTGCGCGGCCGCGGCACGCGCACCGGCCAGCCCTTGCTCCAGCGCCTCGACCTGCTGCGCCAGCCGCGCGGCCGCTTCGGCGCCGGCGTCACCCGCCGCGCCCACCGCACGCTCCAGCTCGGCCAGGCGCGCCTGGGCCGCCAGCAACTCGGCCTGGGCTGCCTGCGCGGCACTGGCGGCTGCGCCGGCCTCGCCTTCCGCCTGCTCCACCCGCGCGCGTGCGGCCTCGAGCGCCGCATCCTCGATCCCGGCCTCCAGCGGCAGGGACGGTGATGGATGCTCCAGGCTGCCGCACACCGGGCAGGGATCGCCGGCGCGCAGTGACGCGGCCAGGCGCCCGGCCTGCCCGGCCAGCCACGCCGCCTCCATGGCACGCAGCGCGCTGCGTGCCTCGCGCAGCGCCGCCGCGCCGCTGCGCTCGCGCCCGGCCTGTGCGTGCTGGTGGGCCAGCGCCCGTTGGCAGGCTCGGCCGGCTTCGCCGTGCTGCGCCAGCACGGCAGTGCGCTGGCGGGCGGCCTCGAGCTTGAGCGCGGCAGCCTCGGCGCCGGCCGCGGTCGCCCGCGCCGTCTCCAGCGCCGTCTCGATCTGCCGCAACCGCGCCTCCTGCTGCTCGCGCTGGGCCTGCGCCTGTTCATGCGCCGTGGCGGCCCGCGCCTGCGCCGCCTGCGCGGCGGCCAGCGCATCGCGCACCTGGCCCAGGCGGCGCGCATGCGTCAGCGCACCCTCCAGCTGGACCACCTGCTGCTGCGCCTGCTGGCGCAGCGGATCGCGCTCCCGCTGCGCCGCCAGCGCCGCTGCCGCCGCGCGCGCCGCCTCCTGCCGCCGTGCCAGCACCAGCGCGGCGGCCTCGACCGCCTGCGCCGCGCGCTCGCCCTGTACCACGGCGTCGCGCTGGCGCTGCAGCCAGGGCAACGCCGCCCGGGCCTGGTGCGCGGCGCGCACGCGCCCCCGCTGCGCGTCGACCTCGGCGCTGCGCGCCTGCAGGGCGGCGTGGGCGGCATGGGCCTGGGCCGCCTCGGCCAGCTGCGCGGCCGCCTGCTCGCCTTGCTGCAGGCCAAGCGTCGCCAGCGACAGCGCGGTGCGTGCCGCGCCCTCGCGCTCGTGCAGGGCGGTACCCTGCACGAGCGCCTCGGCCAGCCGCGCATCGAGCGCCTCGGTGCTTTCCAGCCCATGCTGCTGCAGCAGTTCCGCGCGCCGGATCTCGATGCGCTCGGCATCGCGGCGCAGTTCGCCTGCCTGGGTCTTGAGCAGGTCCTCCACGCGCCGGTAGAGCTCCGTATGGAACAGGCGCTCGAGGATGGCCTGGCGCGACTTCGAATCCGCCGTCAGCAGTTCGCGGAAGCGGCCCTGCGGCAGCACGATGACCTGGCGGAACTGCGTGCTGTCGAAGCCCAGCAGGCCTCGCACGAACTCGTCGACACGGCCCGGCTGGCTGGCCTTGCTGACCCACTCGCCGCCCTCCAGGGCATCGAGCTGGGCGCGCGCCGCCTCCTTGACCGTGCCCTCGCCGCGCAGCTTGGGCCGCTCTTGCGCCGGCGAGCGCACGATGCGGTAGCGCTGCGCCCCCAGGGCGAATTCCAGCTCGACTTCGCTGCGCAGCCCCGCCGCGGCATTGGCGCTGCGCATGTCCTGGGCACTGCGCTCGCCGCCGGAGGTGTCGCCGTACAGCGCGAAGCAGATCGCGTCGAGCACCGTGGTCTTGCCCGCGCCGGTCGGACCGTGGATCAGGAAGAAGGCATGCTCTCCCAACTGCGTGAAATCGATCACCTCGCGCGCGGCGAAGGGGCCGAAGGCCTGCATGGCCAGCCACAGCGGCTTCATGCGCTACCCTCCGCGCCCCGGACATCGCGGTCCAGGCCGCCAAGGGCCTGCTGCAGCGCCGCGCGCTGCGGCTCGTCCAGTTCGCCGTCGGTCACCTCGCGGAAGAAATCGGCAAACAGGGTGGCCGTGTCCAGCTCGCGCAGCCGCCTGCCCGCGGCACCGGCCGTACCGCTGCGCGCCAGCACCGCGCGTTCCAGCGCCAGCGTGTTCGGGTAGCCCTGGCGCAGGCGCGCCATGGGGTCGAGCAGGGCGCCGGTATCGGTCAGCACGGCATGGATGTAGTCGTCCCGCCCCGGATCGGCCGCCGCCCCGGCCACCAGCTCGGCCAGCGTGCCCTGCAGCACGCGCAGGTCGCGCCGCGGCCGCAGCGCGATCGGTTCGATGCGCACGCCGCCGCGCGCATCCAGTTCGATCAGCGATACCGACTTGGCGTGTCCGGCCTCCGACACCGAGTACTTCAGCAGCGAGCCGGCATAGTGGATGCGCTCGCCGAGGGTCTGCGGCCGATGCAGGTGGCCGAGCGCCACCAGGTCGAAACCGTCGAACACGCTGGCCGCAACCGCGCCGCTGCCACCGACCGACAACGGCCGCTCCGACTCGCTGGCGCTGCCGCCGACCACGAAGGCATGGCCCACCACCACCGAGCGCACGCCCGCCGGATGGACGGCACGGATCGCATCGAGCTGGGTAGCCAACGCCGCTTCGTGTCCGGCCGGCTCCACGCCGTAGGCATCGCGCACCAGCGCGGGCTCGGCATAGGGCAGCGCATAGAGCCGCACCTCGCCGTCGGCATCGCGCAGGCGCACACAGAGCGGGTCCTTGCTGACCAGCCCCGCCACGTGCAGGCCCTGGTCCTGCATCAGGCGGGCGCCGAAGGCGAGCCGCTGCGCATTGTCGTGGTTGCCGGCGATCATCACCACCGGCACGCGCAGGCCGGCGACGATGCGGGCCAGCACGTCGTCGAGCAGGGCCACGGCTTCCGGCGGCGGCACCGCCCGGTCATAGACATCGCCGGCCAGCAGCACGGCATCGGGACGCTGCTCGCGCACCAGGTCGACGAACTGGTCGAGCACGTAGGCCTGGTCGTCGACCAGGCTGCGCGCGTGGAAGAGCCGGCCGAGATGCCAGTCGGCCGTGTGGAGGAAACGCAAAGTGACTCCCTGAAGCGGATGGATGCGGCGCGGCGGCGGAAACGCCGCGCCAATGCCGCATCATAGCCTCGCGCGCGCGGCCGGGCCGTGTTCAGCCTCGGTTCAGGCCCGGCCGGACATCATGCATGGCATCGGCGCCCCTCACGGGCGCCGTCCCGAAGCCACCGCCCACCTCCTGGAGAATGCCAGCATGCAACGCCGCCTGTCCGCCGCCTGCCTCGCCCTCGCCACTTTCGCGGCCATCGCCGCCGCCCCCGCCCGCGCCGACTACGTCGGCCCGTCGGTCATCCCTGCCAGCACGGTCAAGGCCCTGGCCGACACCGGCCGCGACGACCAGGCCGCGCGCCTGCGCGGCCGTCTGGTCGGCAGCCTGAGCGGCAACACCTACCGCTTCCGCGACGCCAGCGGCGAGATGGTGGTCAAGATCAAGCCGGCGCTGTGGCCGGCCGGCGTCAACATCGGCGAGACCACCGAAGTCGAGCTCGTGGGCGTCTACGACAAGGAGCTGCTGCGCGAGGGCCGCTTCAAGGTCAAGCAGCTGCGCCCGCTCTGAACGCCATGCCCGCCACGCCGGCGGGCAAGGCTTACGCCGGCTCGGCCTCGTTGTCGGCGATCTGGAACTTGCGCATCTTCTCCCACAGCACCTTGCGGCTGATGCCGAGGCAGGCCGCCGTGTCCTGGCGGCGCCAGCCATTGGCGTCAAGCGCGGCGATGATACGGCGCCGCTCCTCGGCATCGCCGCGCCAGTCGGCGGCGCGCTCGTTGCCCTCGAAGGCACCCGGGCGCAGCGAGCGGAACAGCGGCCGGATGCGGCCCTCGTCCCAGGCGCGGCATTGCCGCAGCACGATGCCGACGCGCTCGGCCAGGTTGCGCAGCTCGCGCACATTGCCGTTGAAGTAGGCCGTGCCCACCGCCCCGCGCAGCCAGTCCGGCGCCGGCGGCAGCGCGTCATGCTCGGCACGCCCCATCATCTGGCGCAGGAAGGACTGCAGCAGCAGCACCTTGTCGCCGGGCCCCCGTTCTTCGAGGCTGGGCACGCGCAGCTCGATCACCGACAGGCGGAAATAGAGATCGGCGCGGAAGCGCCCCTGGCCCACCGCCTCGCGCAGGTCCTTGTTGGTCGCCGCCACCAGGCGGAAGTCCAGCCGCACCGGCAGCGTCGAGCCCAGCCGCGTCACTGCCTTTTCCTCCAGCACGCGCAGCAGCTTGACCTGCTGGAACATCGGCAGGTCGCCGATCTCGTCGAGGAACAGCGTGCCGCCGTTGGCCTGCTCGAAATAGCCCTGGTGCGCATACATGGCGCCGGTGAAGGCGCCCTTGGCATGGCCGAAGAACTGCGACTCGAACAGGCCGTCGGGAATGGCGCCGCAGTTGACCGCCACGAACGGCCCCTTGCCATAGCTGCGGTTGCGCTCGTGGAACAGGCGCGCGATGCGCTCCTTGCCGGCCCCGGTCTCGCCGTACAGCATCACATTGCTGGGGAAGTCGGCGAAGGTATCGACCTGCTCGAGCAGCTGGCGCATCGCCGGCGACTCGGCCACCAGGTCGGCCACCTCGGTCTCCGGCTCGCTCGCCGCCAGCAGTTGCGGCAGCAGCTTGCCGATCTGGCCGCGCAGGTCCGCGCCGGAGAAGTCGGCCGACAGGATGTGCGCATACTCGGGCGGGAAGCGCCCCGGGTCGCCCTCACGCCCGGGCGCGGCCACCCACACCACCGGCATGCCATGCGCTGCCTCCCAGTCCAGCGCGGTGAACTTGGCATTGCCGATCACCGACACGCTGATCACCGCGATGGCAGGCTTCAGCCGCGGCTCGGCCGGCGGCGCCTCCAGCGCCCCCGCGCGGATCACCTCCACGCCCAGCGGCGCCAGGAAGCGCGTGATGCGATCGGCGATCTCCTGCTTGCCTTCCCATACGTAGACTTCGAGATTCTCGTAGGCCCAGCGATCTGTTTTCATAAGCGACCCGCCATCCATGCTGTCGTTAGGCGCAACGTTGATGCCATGTTCAGTAAACCAAATCGGAGTTCTTGCAGCTGATGTCGTTCAGCCAGACGTCGGCGGTGCCGACCTGAATACCAAGCAAGTTAAGCAAGGTCGCCAGGAGCGAATCGAGAAGCGGAGCAATCGGCTGCAGGAGGACGTTCAAGTAAAGAGGTACGCTCAATTTGAAGAACAATAGATTTATGTTGACCTGCAACTGTAGATTGCTCAGCACATCATCCAGCAAACCGGATACCAATTGTTGAGAGGACACATGCGTCGTGCCGTTAATTGGAAGTGTCCGAGAAAAAGTATTGGAGGCCCCAACCTGACTCGTCGCCGGAGCGGCTGACACCGAGATAATCGCCAGGTTGACCAGACTCACTCCTCCCGACGCACAGCCAGCCGTACCGTCCGTGCGCCCGAGGCACGCCTTCGCAACGCTCGTCTTGATACTGAATGTCGCCTGCCGGCTCGCCCGATCAGTCGTGCATTGGATGCCGGTCAGTGCCGCGGTTGCGCCAGCCACCTCGACATACAACGGGATATCAAGCCGCACACCTCCCAGCGCATTCAAGACGTCTGAAAGTGCACCCAGGCCAAGCGCATTCAACAACAGATCCGCACCAACCGATACCCGTAGTCCAAGGCCAACCTGAGCAGTGTGAGCGGTAGTTGCCCATTGCTCTGGTGACGTACCTTGCAGCCACACTGGACCTGCTGCCGAAACAGGTGGTTGAATCACGTAGAGATTCAGACCGATGCTGGCCCCCGGTAGCGGAACACTCAGGTTGGGTACAGCGAGAGCTGATCCGCCGTTCGCCACTTGTGCGGCCAATGTCAGGAGCGTGGACACATTGAGGCCAACGTTGGCCGCCGCGGACTGTGTCGGCGCCAACACGCCCAGGTCCAAAAGCTGTCCCAGGCTGACCGTCGCCTGTGCAGCATTGACCCCTACGGTCTTGACACCACCAAGAAGAACTGACACGAGACTATCTTGTCCGGCCGCTCCGAGCACCAACGCATAGAAATCTTGAATTGACAGCGACGTGTTCAAGAGCTCTTGGATCGATCCTGCGCCAAGTTTTAACTGCAATTGCGCTAGAGATACTTTTGCATTGACCAAGCCATTCCAATCTGCCACCGACAAATTGACGGTTCTGCCCAACAGGAGACCCAGCAGACTATTTGCATTGGCGGCCCCGTTCGGATCGTTGATGCTAAGCAGCCCACTTCCGATTGAAAATGAAGCTGACGGCGGACTCCCCACCGCAACAGCTTGAGCGCGCAGCTGCCGAGATGCGGAACCAGGAATCACGAAAAGAACCGGTACAGTCTGCGTCGCCGTAACGCGTGCGGCATTGGGCGATACCTTCGTATTGTCGTAGGTTGAAGTGAAGTGACTCGCGGTGTCGTTGGCGGATGTGTATGCCGGATCCCAGACGCCGATGCAGACTTTCATGCCATCGGGGCTGCCGGAAGTTGGGAGGGAGCAATCGGCACCAGATTGGCTGGGATAGCCGTTGGAACCCGCAACCGCCTTTGCCGAGGCAAATGCAGCGGCACGCTGCGTCGCGTCGGTCCCCGCCTGCTTCAACTGCTGCGCCGCGCTCAGCGCCGCCAGGTCGACCATGCTCTGCAGCTGGCGCTGGCGGTAGAAGACGTTGCCGAGGTCGATCGACACCAGCGCCGCCATGGCGATGGTGGCGATCAGCAGCACCGCCAGCACGCTGACGGCGCCGCGCTGCCCGGAACGCGGCCTGCGGATCATTGCGCCGTCGCCGGGAGCGTGCCGCTCGAATTGGCGGCCGAGCCGCGCAGGCCGCTCGACGAGGTCTGTCCGCTATAGAACTCGGGGATCTGGTAGCGGAAGCTCTGCATATAGCGCAGGTAGCCAAGCGCGGCCTGCTCGCCGCGCATGGGCAGCAGCGGGCCGGCTTCCGCGCCGCTGCGCTGGACCTCGAGCACGTAGCGCGTGTTCTCACCGATGGGGCGCAGCGCCGGGCGGCCGCTCAGTTCCGGCGGCGCGGCCTCGCCGCCGCCGGCGGGCGCCTGCGCCCAGGCCAGCGCGCCGGGCAGGCCCAGCGCCAGCAGCAGGGCGATGCGGATGCCGCGCGGGCGGCTGGCATGGCGTTGGTTGCGTGTCATCTCGCTCTCTTCCTGTTCGAATCTTGCTGTGGGGGACGCCGGCTCACTGGCCGCTGCCGCCCGGATCTGCCGACGCGGCGGCACCGGCCGCCACCGCGGCGGGCGCCGGCTGCGCCAGCCGCGCCAGCGCCGAGGCGCCCGGCCAGACCACGGCCGCACGCTCGCGCGTATTGCTTGCCCGCGCGATGCGCTCGGCCTCGCGCCGGATGGCGCTGCGCGCTGCTTCCGGCAGCGCGGCCTTCTGCATCAGCGCGGTCGCCTGGCCTCGCTTGCCGTCCGCGATCAGCCACACCGCGGCATTGCCCACCACCTTCAGGTTGCTGCCGTCCAGCTGCAGCGCCTGCATCACCGGCACGCGCGCTTCCTGCAGCGCGCCGGTGCGCATCAGCGCGTAGCCGAGGTCGCTGGCGATGCGCGGATTGGTCGGGTCCGCCGCACTGGCCTGGCGCAGTTCCTGCACGGCCTTGCCGAAGTCGCCCTGGCGCCCGGCGATCAGGCCCAGGCCATGGTGGGCGCGCGCGGCCCCGCCCTGCCTGGCGAGCGCCTGGTAGGCCTCGGTGGCGGCCGCGTCCTGCCCGGTCTCGCGCAGGGCCTCGGCGCGCAGCGCCAGGATCTCCGGGCCTGCGCCGAAGCGCTGCTGGAAAGCATCGATATGCGCGAGCGAGGCGAAGTAGAGGTCCTGCTGCTGCATCTTCTCGATCAGCGCGAGATAAAGCGCCTTGTCGTTGTACTCGGCGCGTGCTTCCTTGTTCTGCGCCTTGATCAGCTCGGACTGCGCCTGTGCCTGCTGCTCCAGCATGGCCGCCGAGTTGCTGTTGGCGAGGGCGGAGCAGCCCGCCAGCGCCACCGGCAACAGGCCGGTCCACCAGCGCCGCTGCATACCCTGGATCCAGGTTTTCATCATCATGTTCCGCCCACCTTCGACATCATCCGTATCACGCCCAGGAAGCCGGGCCCGGCGGTCAGGATCAACAGCACCGGCAGCAGCGTGACCACCATCACCGCCGTCATCTTCACCGTCAACCGGCCGATCTTGTCCTTCAGGTTGGCCTTGCGCGTCTCCTGCAACCTCAGCCCGAACAGGCGCAGCGGTTCCTGCACCGCGCCGCCGAAGCGGTCGACCTGGCTGAGCAGCATGATCAGGTTGCGCAGGTCCTCGCTGTCGAACAGCCGGCCGATGCGCTGCAGGGTCTGCTCGCGCGAGCGGCCCGAGGCGAACTGCTGGTTGGCGCGGTTCAGTTCGGGCCCGAGCACGTGCAGCATGCTGCCGAACTCGCTGACGATCACCTGCAGGCTCTGGTCGATCGACAGCCCCACGCCTTGCAACAGGCGCAGGATGTCGACCAGCACGGGCAGTTCTTCTTCGAGCTGGAGCAGGCGCTGCGCGGCGCGCCGCCGCAAGGCGGCCTTGCTGCCCAGATAGAGTGCGGCAAACGCCGCGAAGGCCCAGACCACGGCTGACAGTCCATCCTGCGGCAGGCGCCAGAGGAAAGCCAGCACCGCGGCCACGGTCGGCAGCAGCAGGCGCAGCGCGCCGAACACCGCGCGCGCGCGCACGCCATAGAAGCCGCACTGTTCGAGCAGCGCCTGTTCCTCCGCGGTCACCACGGCGCGGCCCAGCGGTGATTCCAGCCAGCGCTGGTTGAAGCGTTCGAGCAGCCGGTTGCCGACTCGCGCGCCCAGCTTGGCGCTCAGCGCGGCGCCGTCCTTGCGTCCGGCATCGGCCTGGACGCCCGGGGCCGATGCCGACGCCGATGCTGCTGCGCCATGGGCTTCCGCCCGCTGGCGCGCCAGCGCCGAATCGAGCGTGCGCGCTGCGCCCCGTTGCAAGCGCCAGCGCTTCAGCAATGGCAGCGCCAGCGCAAGCACTCCGCAGGCCGCGATGACCAGGCTCAGCACGATCAGCGTGTTGGCATCCATGTGCGCTCCTAGATCGCCTTGGCGAGGCGGTACAGAATGACCGCGCCGGCCACTTCCAGCCCCGCGGCCGACAGCAGCATCGCCTTGCCGGCCGAGTCATGCCACATCATCAGGATGTAGCCGGCATTCAGCGTGAACAGCCCGCCGGCCACCACCAGCGGCAGCAGTCCGAGAATCCAGGCCGACAAGCGTGTCTCCGACGACAGTGCGCGCAGCTCGCGCTGCGCCGACTCGCGATCCCGCATGAACGCCGCGGTACGCTCCATCACGATGTCGGCGCGGCCGCCGTAGCGCACCGACAGGCGCAGCACCGAGGCCACCATCACCAGCTCGTCGAGCCGGTAGATGCGGCCGATCAGCTGCACCGCCTGCTCGAGTTCCTTGCCCGCGCGCTGCAGGTGCACCGCCTGTACCAGGCATTGGCGCAGCGGCGCCTCGGTGTTCAGGATGGCGTTCTGGAAGGCCGCCGGCACGCTGCTGCCGATGCTCATCAAGCGCACCACGCCATCCAGGAAGCCGGGCAGCTGCATCAGCAGCTTCATGCGGATGCGCTGCACGCGGTTCCAGACCAGGAAGGCCGCCACGGCCACGCAGACCACCGCGGCCGCCACGCCGGCCAGCAGGCCGCCCGTGGCCATCGCCGCCACGATGGCCAGCAAGCCCGGCCCGCCCCACAACAGGTAGGTACGGCGCGTCGGCGCCAGGTCGGCACGCCGCAGCAACTCCTTCCAGTGATGGCTCAGCTTGCGGTTGCCGGCCTGCACGTCGAGTTCCACCACGCTCGCGTAGCGCGCGCGCACCTGCTCGGTCTGTGCCTGCAGGTGGGCGCTGGCCTGTTCGTGCCGCGCGCGGCCACGGCTGCCGGCCAGCAGCAGCAGGCCCAGGCCCAGCAGCAGCAGGGCCAGCGCGGCGATGAACAGGGCCGGGCTAGACATCGAAGCGGTCGTCCATCAGGAAGTTGGCCGGGCGCATGCGCGCCAGCTTGGGCGAATGCGGCAGGATGCCCAGCGACACCCAGCGCTCGTTCTCGGTGCCGTCCGGCCCGGGCGTGACCTCGTGGCGGTACAGCTCCTGCGTCGAGATGATGTTGTCGCCCAGGCCGGTCACCTCGGTGATCGACAGGATGCGCCGCTTGCCGTTGGACAGGCGGCCGATCTGCACGATGAAGTCGATGGCGTTGGCGATCTGCCGGCGCAGGCTGACCTCGCTGCCCTGGAAGCCGGCGAAGCCGGCAAGCATCTCCAGGCGGTACAGGCACTCGCGCGGGCTGCTGGCGTGGATGGTGCCCATCGAGCCATCGTGTCCGGTGCTCATGGCCTGCAGCATCTCCAGCACTTCGCCGCCGCGCACTTCGCCCACGATGATGCGGTCGGGACGCATGCGCAGGCTGTTGCGCAGCAGGTCGCGGATGGACACCACGCCGGTACCCTCGAAGCCGCCGGGGCGGCTCTCCAGCCGCACCACGTGCGGATGGTTGAGCGCCAGCTCGGCCGTGTCTTCGATGGTGATGACGCGCTCCGTGAGCGGCACGAAGGTGGCCAGCGCATTGAGCAGCGAGGTCTTGCCGGAACTGGTGCCGCCGCTGACCAGGATATTGCAGCGGGCCTTGACCGCGGCCTCCAGCAGCTCGCAGATCTCGGGGCTCATGCTGCCGAGCTGCTGCAGGTCGGCCGGCGTCAGCGGATCCTTGCGGAACTTGCGGATCGAGACCACCGGCCCCTCCAGGGCCAGCGGCGGGATCACCACGTTGATGCGGCCGCCGTCGGGCAGGCGCGCGTCGACCATCGGGTTCGACTCGTCCAGCCGGCGCCCGATCGGCGCCAGGATGCGGCGCACGATGCGCAGCAGGTGGCCCGCGTCGGCGAAGCGCACCGGGATGCGTTCGAGCACGCCGTGGCGCGACACATAGACATCCATGTGGCCGTTGATCAGGATGTCTTCCACCGCGGGATCGTTGAGCAGGTCCTCGATCGGGCCGAAGCCGGCCAGCTCCTTGGTCAAGGCCTCGGCGATCTGGCGCAGCTCGGATTCGTTGATGGGGATGCGGCGCAGCCGCGTGAAGCCCTCCAGCTCCAGGTCGACGAAGCGCTGGATGGCCGTGCGCGACCAGCGGCCGAACTCGGCGCCCAGCTCCTCGATGCGCGTCAGCAGGTGTTCGTGCGCCGCCTCCTTGATGTTGTGGAACTCCTGGGAGACGGGAAAGGGCGCTGCGGCGTTATCCGAGAATTCGATCGGTTGCGTCATTTCAGTTTCCGGTTCTTGCCACGCGCACCGCACGCAGCGCGTCTGGCAGCCTGTCCTTCAGTTTGTGCAACAGGCTGGCCTGGGACGCGCGCGGAGCGCGGAATCCGAGCTGCTCCGTCAAGCCGCCGAGAGCCAGCATGTAGGGATCCCCCGGCTTGTCATCCGCCAGCAGCGCGCCACGGTTCATCGCCAGCACCAGGGCCTCGCGCCGGTCGGGCAGTTCGACAGCGCCGGACATGCCGACCCGCTGCGCGATCTCCCCGGCCTCCAGCCCCAGGCGTGCATCGAAGCGCGATACCACCAGCTCTATGTCTTCGCGCTCTACGTCGCGTTTCTTCAGTTCCTGCACCAGCTCGGCGGCGGACACGATGGCGCCGACGCTCTGTTCGGTGACCATCATCACCGTGTCGGCCGCCTTGACGATCTGCGCCATGAAGTCGGCGTTGCTGAAGCCGCCGAGATCGATCACCTGCAGATCGAAGAAGCCGCGCAGGCGCTCCAGCAGCGCCAGCGCCTCCGAATAGGAGATGTCGCGCAGTTCGGCCAGCGTGGTCGGCAGCGGCAGCACCGAGACGCCGTTGGCATGGCGCGCCAGCGCCGTCTGCACGAAGACCTGGTCGAAGCGGCGCAGGTTGCGCACGGCCTCGACGAAGTGGAAGCCTGGGCTGATGTTCATGTAGAGCGCGCCATCGCGCGCCGGCAGCCCGAGATCCAGCAGCAGCACCTCCGCTCCGGAGCCGCGCCGCACGGCGGTCGCCAGGTTGACCGCCAGCGTGGAGGTGCCCACGCCGGCGCGCGCGCCCAGCACGGCCAGCACCTTGCCGCGCCGGGACGGCTCCGCGACCAGCGCCGGTACCTGCACCTGCAGCCGCGCGGCCAGCAGGCGCCGGATCACCTCCATCGCCTCCTGCGCCGGCGCGCCGATATCGACGAAATCCTTCATGCCGGCGCGCAGCGCGGCCAGCGGCGCCGCAGGCTCCGCGGCATTGCCCACGGCCACCAGCGGCACGGTGGGAAACAGGCGGCCGAGCTGCGCGGCCAGGCGTGCCGAGTCCGCAGCCTGCGCCGGCGAGAAATCGAGGAACACCAGCGCCGGATTCGCCGTCGTGATCTTGTCGACGAAGGACTCCTGCGCGCCGTCGACCAGCAGCAGCGTGCCGGCACCGTGCAGCACGCCGCCCAGCCATTGCGCCAGCCCGCCCTGCGGGGAGTTCAACAGGAAATAGTCCATCTACCGTTACCGCTGTCTTCTCTGTGGTGCCGCCATTCCGTCATTCCGCACGTGTCCCCCGCCTGCTACTTCGAAAAGCCCGGCAGCGTCGGATCGGCATACTCGCCGAGCATGTACCAGCCCCAGACATTGGGATCGGCGCTGGTACGGCCATCGTTGCCCACCGCTGCCGCCGCCGCCGAGCCCTTGGCCAGCGGCTTGACCAGGCGCGGTGAGACCATGATCACCAGCTCGCGCTCGTCCTGGGTGTAGTTCAGGTTCTTGAAGAAGGCGCCGATGATGGGCAGGTCGCCGAGCACGGGCACCTTGCTGACACTGCTCACGGTGTTGCGGTTGACCAGGCCGCCGATGACGAAGCTTTCGCCGTCGCCCAGTTCGATGGTGGTATCGGCGCGGCGCGTGATGATGGCCGGCACCGAAGCGCCGTTGATCGACACGCTGCGCGTGAAGTCGAGATCGCTCGCCTCCGGCGCGACCTTGAGCGCGATGCGGTTCGCGGCCAGCACCGTCGGCGTCACGGTCAGGCCGATGCCGAAGGGCTTGAACTGGATGGTGGTGGTGCCGAGCGCCTGCGGCACCGGGATCGGGATCTCGCCGCCGGCCAGGAAGCTCGCGCTCTGGCCCGACAGCGCCACCAGGCTGGGCTCGGCCAGCACGCGCGCCAGGCCGTTGCTTTCCAGCACGCTGATATTGGCGAAGATGCCGTGCGAGACCGAGGCCGCCACCAGGTTGAAGGCGTTGCCGATCGGCAGGCCGCTGTCCACGCTGGCGGAACCGCTGCCGGAGCTGCTGGAGCCCGAACTGAAGGAGCCCGCCGTGAACTTGTTCAGCGACGACGGCGAGAAGGTGCCGAAGGAGAAGCCGCCATTGGCGCGGAAGAAGTTCAGCCCGACCTCCTTGAGCACCGACTTGCTGACCTCGACCACCTTGACGTCGACCTGCACGGTGGCGCTCAGGGGCACCACGGAGCGGTCAACGACGACGCCGCCGCCCTTGCCATCCTTGCCTTCCCTGCCGCTCTGCGTGGCGCGTGCCGCGGCCTGCGCGCGCGCAGCCACGAGCGCGTCCGGCGACTGCCCATCGATCGAGACGCCCGCCGCCGACGACGTGACCGACGGGGCGTCGGCATCGGGCGCCACCGCGGCCACCTCGACGGCGTAGCGCACCGGCGCGCCGCCGCGCGGCCAGATCATCAGGTCCGTCACGCCGGGACTGCGTGCCACCACCAGCACGCTGGCGGGGCCCGTTCCGTTCTTCAGCAGCAAGGCATCGGCCACCGCCGGATTGCCCACCGCCACGCGCTCGAGCGGCTGGCCCAGGCGCACTTCCTGCTGCGCGCCGGCCAGCAGCTTGATGGCGCGCGCGGGCAGGCGGGCTTCCTGCACGGTGGCGGCCAGCACGGGCCAGGCGCAGGCCGCCGCGGCGGCGGCGGCGATGGCGATAGAGACGGCGGCGCAGGCGGCGCCGACCGATCCGGTGTCCCGTCGTGTCTTGGGCTGGAGCATCTGTATCCCGCGCTGGGCGGCGTAACGTGAATCGTGTGGTGCGTGGATGGCGTGGCGGCCCGCGTATGTCATGGCAAGGCCGCCTTCATTCGATATCGCGCTTGCCGGCGCGGATCACCTCCACGCCCGACGGCGCGGCGGCGGAACGCGGCGGGCGCGGCACGGCGGCCGGCAGCGGGCGCGCGGCCGCATGCGGTGCGGAAGCGCCGACCAGCCCGCTCAGCGCAAGCCCGGCGGCGGCGCGGTCCGCAGGCGCGAGGCCGTCCTCGCCGGCCTTGCCCTTCGCCTTCAGCACCGGCGGCGGCTCGGCGAACAGGCCCGCATCGGGCGTGGTCTCGTCCTTCGGATTGCGCAGCGCCAGCAGCAGGCGCCCGGCCTGCTGCCCGATCGCCAGCTTGTTGACCTGCTCCACCGGCACCGCCAGCACGGCGGTCTTGGCGCCTTCCTGGCGCACCATCATCTGTTCCTGCGGCTGGGCCGTCTGCGTCACCGTGCTGGCGCCATAGGCCAGCACGCGCAGGCGCGACAGCAGCAGGCGCGCCTGGCTGCCGTCGACTTCCTGGTTGTCGCGCCGCAGCACCAGGAAAACATCGACGAAATCGCCCGGCTGGACCTGGTTGCCGACGCCGACCATCTCGTCCACGTTGATCGCCACCGCACGCTCGCCCTGCAGCACCTGCGCGGCCAGCCCGCGCAGCAGATGGGAAGCGAGCACGGGCACGTTCGCCCCCAGCGCGACCAGCGGCACCTTGCCGGCCACCTTGCCGACCTCGGCGTAGGAGTCCGCCGGCTCGATCGGCAGCATCTCCACCTTGAGGGCGTCGGCCGGCACCGGCTTGCCGGCCTCGATCGCCTTGGCGGTCACCACCACCGGATGCCGTGCCGCCACCGCCTGCACCGGCGCCGCAGGCTCATGCGGCTTGCGTCCCACCTGCCAGGCCATCAGCGCGAGCAACGCGGCAAGCGCGAGCAGCACGATGGCCATGATCTTGATCTGTTTGCTGGTCATGCTGGAATCCGGTTCGGGGAGCAGGTTCGTGGCGGCAGGCCAGGCGCCGCCGCGGCAGGTGTCTTCGTCATGTGTCCGGCCATCATGTGTCTGGCGACAGTTGCACCACGGCCGTTCCGGTCAGCGTGGCCGGCACCGGCATCAGCGGAATGGTGGGCAGGATGCTGCTGGTCGGCAGGTTCAGCGTAACGTTGACGCAGACCGCGCCGGCCGGCGCCGTGCAGTTGGCGGCCTGGGCCACGTTGCTGCTCGACAGCAGCGAAGCCAGCGAGGTGGGCAGCGCGGCGACCGCGGTGGCCGAGGCGGCGCTGACCCGCAGCGCCTGCGTGGCTGCCGCCGTGTTGGCGCTGGCCCCGCTGGGGTAGCGCAGCGCGGCACGCGCGCCCTCTTCGGCCGCCAGCGTCAGCACCTGCTGCAAGGCCATCACCACGCCGTAGTAGACGATGCCGACGATGATGGTCAGCATCAATGGCAGGATGAGGGCGAATTCCAGCGCCGCCACGCCCGAGGTGCGTGCGCGCGTGATTGACGATCCCCGCAAAGGCATACGCTATCCGGTTGATGAGTCTTGCCGCGCCGAACCGGCGGCGCCGATCCTGCTGCAGATATCGGCCTGGATCGTTCAGGCTTTACCGCGTTCCGTGGTGTGTCGCTTCATCGTGCCGCGTCATCGCGCATCAGGCGCCGCGCGGTGCCGCGCCTTGCTGCAGCGCGCACCTCGCGGCATGTGCTGCAGCACGCGCTACTGCGCGCGCAGCAGCCACGCGAGCAGTCCCATGGCGAGATAGGCCGCGTAGGGAATGCCGCGCCGGGCGTCGAACGGTTGAGGAAGGCGGACCTGATGCTGCGCGTTGCCGTGCGTGCGGCTGCGCCATTGCGAAGCGCGCGCAACCACCAGCGCGACCCGGTCGGATCGCGCCAGCAGCGCATGCACCAGCGCAAGCAGGCTGCCCACGATCCAGACGGCAGGCAGGCCGGCGGCACCGCTGAACAGACCCGCCACCGCAAGGAACTTCACATCACCCGCGCCCATGCGCCCGAGGGCGTAGACCGGCAAGGTGACGACGAAGCCCAGCCCCATCCCCAGCAGGCGCGATGACAGCGCCGGCTGCGACGAAGGGCCGAACACCAGCGCCATGCAGGCGGCGGCAAGCGCCGCGGCCAGCACGGTGTTGGGAACTCTACGGTGTAAGAAGTCGGTCCAGACGATTGCCGCGCAGAACAGCACGGCAACGAACAGCATCAGGGCGACAGTGGCGTGGCCTCAGCCTGCGCTGGTGGCGCCTGATGCCCAGGCCGAAACCTTGCCGGCCAGTCCGTTGAAGAATGTCGTGAGGTTGGTGCCGAGGCCGCTGACTGCGGTGGCGATCGCGATCGCGATCGCGATCAGACCGGCGATCAGACCATACTCGATGGCCGTTGCGCCGCGCTCGTCCCGAAGGAAACGCTGAATGGAATTTTTCATGAGGTCACACTCCCAAAAATAAGCACTGCATCATCCAGCGTCCGCTTATCTGTTCGCTGTCGCCTGGCTCTTATGGCCAGGCTGTCACAGCGAGCGATACCACTGGTGCCATCTTTATATGTCACGCCGCCTGCCTTATACACCCCCTAGTCGAGGGGGCGGGGAACAGCTTAGAAGAGGACACCTAGGAGGACACCCGTTTGAAATCAGAGTTTGAATGATGTGCGAACGGATCCCTGCCACAGTACCGGCCCGCGAAGACCGGCACTGCATGCATGGGAGGGAAGAAAAGGATGCGCCGCCGCGGGGTAAAGACGTCAACGCACCATGAAGTCGTCGGGGTCTACCGCATTCGGGTGATGCGGTAGCGCTCAGTGGCTGAGGCCGCCCAGCAGGCTCGACACGAGGGGCAATCCGGTGGTGCCGATCGTGCCCGTAGTGGCGCTGCCTGCCGCACCGGTGGCGCTGCCGAGCAGGCCGGTGACCGGCGTGAGCACGGTCTTCACCGGCAGTGCTCCGCTGCCGCCACCGGCGGCACCGGCGGCACCGCTGAGGCCGCTGGTCAGGCTCGACACGAGGTTGGTCACGGGCGCCAGCGGGTTCGAGCCGCTGGAGCTTCCGCCGAGGCCGCCCAGCAGGCTGGTGACGGGAGACAGAGGATTGCCGCCCGTGCTGCCGCCGGTGAGTCCGCCGAGCAGGCCGGTCACCGGCGCCAGCGGATTGCTGCTGGCGCCGCTGCCCGTCAGGCCGCTGAGCGGCAGCGAGCCGAGCAGGCCGCCGAGCGGATTGGTGGTGCTGCCGTCGCCATGCAGCAGGACGCCCGCGCCGGCCACGGTCCTGCCCGCTTCGGTGACGACGCCGCCCAGGCTCGACACCAGCGGCGCATTGCTGTTGGTGACCAGGCTGCCCACGCTGGCCAGGTTGTTGCCCACGGTGCCCAGCAGGCTGTTGACCGGCTGGCCGAGGCCGGTGGCGGCGCCGATGCCCTGGGTGGCATTGGTAAGCTGCGTGGTCAGCGGTACGATGGCCTTGCTGGCCGTGCTGGTGAGCTGCGCCACCGGCCCGGTGGACAGCACGCTGCCGAGCTTGCCGCCGCCATCGGCGACGACCGCCCCGACCTGGCTCACCAGGCTGCCGACCGGCGTGGTCACCGGCGCCAGCGGCGACAGCGTCTCGGTGCCCAGGCCGGTCACCACATTGCCTGCGCTCGACACCGTGTTGCCCAGCTTGGTCACGACGTTGCCGGTGCTGGCCACCGTCACGCCAAGCGGATCGCTGACCGAGCCCATCTTGCCCAGGCCATCGCGCACCCCGGCGCCGAGCGCGCCCACCGCGCCGCCGGCATTGGCCACGGTATCGCCCAGCGCATTGCGCGCGGCGGTCGGCACCACCGGCAGCGCGGTGTTCTGCAACTGCTTGCCGATATCGGTGACGGCATTGCCGGCGGCGATGACGGTATTGCCGGCGCCGCTGGACACCTGGCCGAGCGGCGTGCTCTGCGTCGTCACGTTCGGCGGATTGACGGGCGTGGTCGGCGTGGTCTGGGAATCCTGCGTCGCGCCGCTGCCGGAGCCGCCGGAAGAGCAGCCCGCCAGCATGGCGAGGGCCGCGGCACAGGCAAGTGCCAGCACGCGCTGCGCGGGTTGCGTGGAAATGGGTCGGATCGATGCGTTCATGGTTTTCTCCTTTGTCTCCCCCGCCACGTCTTTGCCAAGGGGGCGCTGTCTGATCGGTGCGGCTGGTCCGCGGGCGAGTTCGCCGCCCCCTGCGCGATCGCCCTGGTCAGGCGGGTTTCGCATCCGAATCACCCCGGGGTGCAGACTCGTCGGAGTCCACAGCCGCAAGCAGCGTGCCAACCACGCCGAGCGCATCGGCGGCGGCCCGGCCCGCTACCCGCGCGGCCTTGCGCCATGCGGCTTCCCCGACGTTACGGGGGGTTCTCACGGGCATGCAAAGAGCGGTGCCCGACAGCTCGGCGGACGTTACGTGCTACGTAACATGTTCCCCTCGCCACGAAACACACCAACGCATGGCGATGCGGCAGCCCCGCCATGCCGTCGCCGTGTGCAGCAGACCTGCGAGCACGCCGATGTTTCGGAGATTGGCCGCGACGTTACGTAACACGTAACGGCGGAACAACCGCTCGCGACCGTTTCAAACCACCCTCAACGATGCTTGCCTGCCAGCCGTAAACCCTTGCAGCACAAGGCGTTACGGCCAACCGCCCGGCGCCGCCGCCCGGCCCGGCCAGCCGCCACGCACGCGCTGGCACAGCGTTTGCGCTCTACCCCGCCACACGCGCCGCAAACAGGGCGCGCACACGTCAAGAGATTCACATCCATTTCGAGGGGTAGAACATCATGCGCAAACAACACATCGTCCTGGCATCGCTGCTGACCACGCTGCTGGCACTGGGCGGCTGCGCCAGCGGCAGCGGCTCCACCTCCCTCGGCACAGACTCCGGCGGTAGTTCGAGCACGGGCAGCAACGGCACGGGCAGCAACGGTAGCGGCAGCAACGGAACGGGTGGCAACGGCAGCAACAACGGTGGCAACAACGGCGGAAACAACGGTGGCAACAACGGTGGCAACAACGGTGGCAACAACGGCGGCAACAATGGCGGCTCCACCACTTCGCTGACGCCCACCAGCTCCATCGTCAACAGCACCGGCTCGGTCGTGAACGCGGCCGGCAGCACGGTCGGCCAGCTCGGCCAGGCGATCTCCGGCGCCAGCCTGCCGGTGGTGTCGTCGCAGACCCAGACGGGCCTGGGCAACGCGGTCAGCTCGCTTGGCGCCGCCGTCAACGCGCTGGGGACCGGCCTGCAGAACGGCCTGGGCAACATGCCCAACGCGGCCAACCCGCTCGGCACGACGCTGGCGAGCACCGGTAATGTGGTGAACCAGGTCGGCAACGCCGTCAGCAACGTCGGCAGCGCGGTCAGCGGCCTGGGCAGCGGCCCGCTCTCGCCGCTGGCGCCGGTGACCACGCCGGTCGGCTCGCTGGTGACGCAGCTGGGCGGCACGGTGGGCAACGTGGGCACCCAGCTCGGCACCGTGCTGTCGACCGGCCCGGTCGAACAGCTCACCAGCGGTGTCAGCAAGGCCATCGTGCCGCTGACCTCGCAGCTGACCAGCACCACCCAGACGCTGGGCGCCGCGACCGGCCTCGGCCAGCCGGTCAACGGCCTGCTGGCCACGGTCGGCGGCGCGCTCGCCGTCGCCGGCACTTCGCTCAAGCAGACCAATACGCCGGTGGTATCGGGCGTGGGCGGCATCGTGACCGGCACCGGCACCACGGTCGCGTCGCTGGGCGGCGTGCTCTACAACGCCAACGGCAGCAGCTCGGGCAGCAGCCCGCTGGCACCGGTGACCAGCCTGCTGGGTGGCCTCGGCGGCCTCGGCGGCCTGGCCGGCGGCTCGGGCAGCAGCTCGGGCCCGCTGGCCCCTGTCACCGGCCTCGTCTCGGGCCTGACCGGCAGCCTCGGCAGCGCTACCGGCGGCAGCGCCGGCAGCGGCCCCCTGGCGCCGGTCACCAGCCTGGTCTCGAGCCTGACCGGCGCCCTCGGCAGCGCCACCGGCGGCAATACCGGCAGCGGCGCGCTCGCGCCGGTCACCAGCCTGGTCGGCAACGTGGTCGGCACGGTCACCGGCGCGGTCGGAGCGGTGGGGTCGGTCGGCAGCACCGCCGGCGCCGGCGGCGGTGCACTGGCGCCGGTGACCAACCTGGTCTCCAGCCTCACGAGCGGCGTCGGCGCCGCCACGTCGGGCAGCACCGGCAGCACCGGCAGCACCGGCGGTTCGTCCGGCACGTCGGGCAGCGGCGGCGCGCTGGCGCCCGTCACCAACCTGCTCGGCGGCCTGCTGGGCGGCCTGGGCGGCAGCAAGCACTAGGCGGCACGCCGGCGCCGCGGGCGCCGGCGGTCACCGGCAAGGCAATCAGGAAAGCAGTCGATCCGTAGAACAGCGCGATGGCCGCAAGGAGAAGGCGGGGACAGCGGCACCCCCGTCTTCAGCGGCACATCGCGTCATAGCCGCGACACTTTAGAAACAGGGGTATCACCATGCGAGCACGTACTCGTGTCGCCACGCTTTTGATCGGCCTCGGCGTCTGCCAGGCCTCTTATTCCGATCCGCGCAGCCCGGTCCAGGGCGACCCGACCCAGACCCTGCCGAAGATCGAGCCGAGCCGGCCCGCCGGCAGCAACGTCACGATCCAGGTGGAACGTCCCGATGCCGCGCTGCAGCACCTGCTGCAAAGCCGGCTGACGCCGCAGAAGTTCCAGATCGAAGGGGTCAAGACCATCCCCTTCGCCGAGATCGCCGCGAAGTTCGCGCCGCTGGCCGGCCACGAGATCACCGTCGCACAACTGCTGGAAGCCGCCAACGAAGTCACGCAGATGTACCAGCAGCGCGGCTACCCGCTTTCGTTCGCCTTCGTGCCGGCGCAGACTTTCGAGAACGGCAACGTCCTGGTCACGGTGGTCGAAGGCTATGTCAAGACCATCACCATCCGCGGCAAGGCCGGCGCGGCCGAGGACCGCCTGCGCGCGATCGGCGAACGGCTGATGCAGGACAAGCCGCTGCGCCGCGAGACCTTCGAACACTATGCCAACGTGCTCGGCCTGCAGCCGGGCATGCAGGTGGCGGCCACCGTGCAGCCGCCGCAGACCACCGATGGCGCCTGCGAGCTGGTGCTCGACATCAAGCGCAAGCCCGTCACCTTCGGCACCGGCATCGAGTACATGTCGCCGGGGCTGCGCGCGATCTCCACGCTCACCGCCAACAGCCTGTCGCCGCTGGGTGAACAGGTCTCGGTGTCAGCCCTGTTTCCCAAGGGCCCGAACAAGGAAGAGTACTACGCGGCCAACTACGCGCAGCCGATCGGCACCGAGGGCATGGTGGCGCGCGTGACCGCCTCGCACTACCGCGGCGTGCCCGAGAACGCGACGCTGGCGCCGCTCGGCATCGATCCGCGCTATGTCAACGACAACAAGCGCATCGGCGCCAGCCTCGCCTACCCGCTGCTGCTCAGCAACGCGCAGACACTGATCGCCACCGGCGGCATCTACGGCGTCGACCAGTTCGAACGCTATACCGGCACGGCCACCGGGCAGCAGGTGACACTGGGCACGCGCGTGCGCGTGGTCAGCGCCGAGGCCAACTACGTGCAGCGCAGCCAGGGCCAGACGCGCACCCTGATGCTGGGCCTGTACCAGGGCATCGCCGGGCTCGGCGCCTCGCGCGAGAACACCACCAACGACCTCAGCTTCTTCCGCACCCGGCTGCAGGCCTCGCAGTCGAACGACCTGCCGGCCGGCTTCGGCATGACCGTGTCGGCGGCGGGCCAGTTCAGCGCGCAGCGGCTGGCCTCGAGCGAACAGATCAGCTTCGGCGGCCGCATGTTCGGCCTGGGCTATCCGGCCGGCGAAGTGGCGGGCGACAAGGGCTGGGGCGCCTCGCTCGAATTCAATCGTCTGTTCACGCTCGACATGGCCTACCTGAAGACGGTCCAGCCCTACGTCATCGGCGACATGGCGCGCGTGCTCTCCAACAGCGTTGTGCTGACGCACCGTTCGCTGGCCTCGGTAGGACTCGGCGTGCGCTTCTCCGACCGCCGCTACTACACGCTGGACCTGTCGATCGCACAACCGGTCGGCGACAAGCCCATCAACGCGTCGCACCGCTCGCCGCGGCTGAACGCGATCTACTCCTACCAGTTCGACTGAGGCCCGCCGGGGCCGCGCGCCGGCTGTCTCGGCCGGCGGCCCCGCCTCGCGGCATGCGCATGACGTGGTGGCGGCAGGTGATGGCACAGGCCGGCGCAGGACGCCCGCACGTGCTTCCACCACCACGTCAAGTGCAGGCCTTGTCATCCATTCTCGATACATAGACGACACATCGGCCCTGGATGTATCACTTGACTTACATCCAGGCAGCAAATGATAATCCTTCTCATTCTTAATATGATTCACAAAACTAAAGAGGGAAGGATCGTGTCGACTGCAGTGGTTGTCAGCAGAAGCAAGAGGAAGCACGCCGTTCCGCGCCTGACCGGCGCCGTCGGCATGGCGGTGGCGGCAACACCGGTGGCCGCGCAGTCGGCCGGCAGCGCCACGGTGGCCGCGGCTGAACTGCCGGCGGTGACGGTCAGCGGCACGGGCGACAGCAACTTCAAGGTCGACTCCACCTCTTCGATCAAGAACCCGGACAAGTTGCTCGACACGCCGCGCTCGATCACCGTGATTCCGCAGGAAGTGATCCAGAGCACCGCCTCGGCCAGCCTCACCGACGTGCTGCGCACCGTGCCCGGCATCGCCTTCGGCGCCGGCGAGGGCGGCAACCCGGTCGGCGACCGCCCCTTCATCCGCGGCTACGACGCGCAGGCCAGCACCTTCCTCGACGGCTTCCGCGACATCGGCTCGCAATCGCGCGAGATCTTCAACGTCGAGACGGTGGAAGTGACCAAGGGTCCGGCCGGCGCCTACGACGGCCGCGGCTCCGCCGGCGGCAGCATCAACATCACCAGCAAGGCGCCGCGCCTGGAGAACTTCGCCGAGGGCAATGTCAGTCTCGGCAACGCCGACTACAAGCGCGCCACCGCCGACGGCAACTGGAAGTTCTCCGACCACGGGGCCTTCCGCCTCAACGCCATGGTGCATGACCAGGACGTGCCGGGCCGCGACGTGGCCAACCAGTCGCGCTGGGGCATCGCGCCGACCGTCGCCTTCGGCCTGGGCACCGACACGCGCCTGACGCTGGCGTACTACCACATGCAGTCCAACGACATCCCGGACACCGGGATCCCGTACAACAACCCGACCTTCAACCGGCGCAGCGACAGCATCGCCCGTACCAGCTTTGCCGGCGACGGCTCGCCGATCAGCGTGCCGCGCAACACCTACTACGGCCTGGCCAACCGCGATTTCCGCAAGGACCAGACCGACATGGGCACGATCCGCTTCGAGCACGATTTCAGCCCGGCGCTCAAGTTCCGCAACCAGACGCGCGTGGCCCGCACCCACCAGGACTTCATCTGGACCCAGCCCGACGACAGCCAGGGCAACATCTACTACGGCATGGTCTGGCGCCGCGCCAACACGCGCGTCTCCACGGTCAACACCGTCGCCAACCAGACCGACCTGTCCGGCACCGTGCAGACCGGCTTCGCCAAGCACAAGTACGCCTTCGGCATCGAGTTCGCGCAGGAGAAGAGCGAGAACGACAGCTACAACGTGGCCACCGGCAGCAACCGCTGCCCCAGCGGCCCGGGCGCCGCCGGCGGCTACAACTGCACCACGCTGCTCAACCCGAATCCCTTCGATCCGTGGTCCGGCGCCATCTCGCGCGCCAACAACCCGACCAACTCGAAGACCAACACGGCGGCGGTCTACCTGTTCGACTCGGTCGAGCTGGGCAAGCACTGGCTGGTCAACGGCGGCATCCGCTACGACCGCTACGACGCCAACTTCACCTCCGCCGCGGACAGCAAGGGCGTGCGCACCGACTTCGGCCGCACCGACAATCTGTTCAACTACCAGTTGGGCATCGTCTTCAAGCCGGTCGAGACGGTCAGCCTGTACGCCTCCTTCGGCACCTCGTCGACCCCGGCAGGCTCCTTCCTGACCCAGGGCAGCGACGGCAATGCGCTGGGCCCGGACCGCAGCGGCAACATTGGCGCCATGCTGGCGCCCGAGAAGAACCGCGCCTACGAAGTGGGCGCCAAGTGGGAGCCGCTGCAGCGGCGCCTGGCCCTGACCGCCGCGCTGTTCCGCATCGACACCACCAATGCCCGCATCACCTTGCAGGACGGCACCGCGGCCATGGCCGGCGACAAGCGCGTGCAGGGCTTCGAGCTGGGCTTCTCCGGCAACGTCACCAACGACTGGGCGGTGTTCGGCGGCTACACCCACCTGAAGAGTGAACTGCGCAACGCGGGCGGCGCCGGCGCGGCCTTCGGCCTCGCCAACGGCACCTCCTTCCCCAACACGCCGGACGACAGCTTCAGCCTGTGGACCACCTACCAGGTGCTGCCCAAGTTCACGCTGGGCGGCGGCGCCTACTACGTGTCCAAGATCTGGGGCAACGAGTCGACCAACAAATGGGTGCCGTCGTACTGGCGCTTCGACGCCATGGCCAGCTATCGGGTCAACAAGAACCTGGCGCTGCAGCTCAACGTGCAGAACCTGACCGACAAGGTCTACTACAGCCAGGCCTACGCCAGCCACTACGCCACCATGGCGCCCGGCCGCGCCTTCATCTTCAGCGCCAACGTGCGCTTCTGAACGCCCGACCGGCCCGACCGCCTGCGGCACGCGCCGCGTGTCCGGTGCCCCGGTCCTGCCTTGCGGCGGGGCCGGGGCGCCTGCCTTCTCCGCCATGCTCGACCTGCCCTTCCGCCCCGCCACCCCTGGTGAACTCGAACAGCTCGGCCCCGCCGCCCTGCGCGACAAGCTGTGCGGTCCCGCCGCCCAGGCACTGCCCTGGCTCGGCGCCGCCGCGCTGGCCGGCCATCTCGACGCGCAGGCCCTGCTGGGCCAGTGGTTCCTCGCCGGGCGCGGACTGGCGCGCGACGAAGCGCGCGCCTTCGCCTGGTTCAAGCATGCCGCGCACGCCGGCCACGCCGGCGCCGCCAACCTGGCGGGACGCTGCTACGAGAATGGCTGGGGCACGCCGCAGGACGCGCACGCCGCCGCGCGCTGGTACCAGCTGGCGGCGGAGCGCGGTTCGGACTGGGGCATGTACAACCTGGCCACCGCGCTGACGCTGGGCCGCGGCGTCGCACCCGAGCGCGCGCAGGCGCTGGACTGGTACCGGCGCGCGGCGGCACTCGGCCATGCCAAGTCGCTCAATATCATCGGCGGCTTCTACGAAGACGGCTGGGAAGTCGAGCGCGACCTGGCCCAGGCGGCCGAGCACTACCGCCGCGCCGCCGAGGGCGGCGACTTCCGCGGGCAGTTCAACCACGCGCGCCTGCTCGCGCTGCAAGGCCGCGAGGCCGAGGCCGGCAGGTGGATCCGGCGCGTGCCGGACAGCGCCACGCCCGCCTTCCTCGAGAAGACGCTGGCCTACCTGCGCGAGGCGCCACAGCCGGCGCTACGCCGCCTCTACGGCCCGCTGCACGACGCCTTGCCGCACGCCGCGCGCGGCTGAGCGCCGCGCCGCTCCCGCCGCGCTCGCTCAGTCGACGCGGAAGCCGATCTTCAGCGTCACCTGGAAGTGCGCCACCGTACCGTCGACGATGTGGCCGCGCATCTCCACCATCTCGAACCAGTCGATATGCTTGATGGTTTCGCTCGCCTTGGCGATGGCATTCTGGATGGCCTTGTCCGTGCCCTCCGGCGAGGAACCGACGATCTCCACCAGCTTGTAGGTATGGTTTGACATGGCGCCCTCGTCTTGGCTGCAATGCGGTGACGGCACACGGCCGCGCACCACAGCAATGGGGCCGCGCGCGCCGCGCCGTCTCCATCATAGGCAGCGTCGCGGACAATGCCCAGCCGCAGCGTGCCGTGCCGGCCGTGCTCAGGCCGCCGCCGGATCGCCGCGCTGGCGGAAATAAGCCTCGAAGAACTCCACGCAGACGCGGATCTTGGCCGAGGTGGTCAGCCGCGACGGATAGACCGCCCAGATATTGGCGTCCTGCCGGTAGTCCGGCAGCACCTGCACCAGCGCGCCGCTGGCCAGCTGCGGCCCGACGTCCCAGGTGGAGCGCAGCGCAATGCCGTGGCCGTCCACCGCCCAGCGTACCACGATCTCGCCGTTGTTGGACGACAACGGCCCGGTCACCTTGACGGTCTGCTCCTGCTGTCCGTCGCGCAGCTTCCAGACCCCGAAGGGGTGATCGCGCTCCTTGATCACCAGGCAGTCGTGGCTGGCCAGTTCGGCCAGCGTGCGCGGCTGCCCGCGCCGGGCCAGGTAGGCCGGCGCCGCGCACAGCACGCGATGGTTGGAGCCCAGGCGCCGCGCGATATGGTGCGGGGCGATCTCGTCGCCCACGCGGATGTCGAGGTCGAAGCCCTCGGTGGCCACGTCGACCAGGCGGTCGAACACCTCGAAGCGCACCTGCAGCGCCGGATACTGCCGCACCAGCTGCGAGATGGCCGGTGCCACCACGTTGCGGCCGAAGCCGAAGCTGGAGCACACCCGCAGCAGGCCGCGCGGGTTGCGCCGCGTGCTCGACACTTCCTCGTAGAGGTGGTCGATATCGTCCAGGATGCGCTGCGCCAGCGCGTAGACGCGTTCGCCGTCCTCGCTGACTACCACGCGGCGCGTGGTGCGGTGGAAAAGGCGCACGGAAAGCGCCGCCTCCAGCATATGGATGCGCTTGCTGATGTAGGCCGGCGACACGCCCAGCGCCTCCGCGGCCGCGGAAAAGCTGGACCGGCGCGCCACCTCGATGAAGACACGGAGGTCTTCGTTGAGCAGTTCATTCTTCACGGATCGTGTTTTATCGCTTCACGATCCGGCTGATTATATTCCGCCGGGCCGGCTTTACCATGGCTGCCGATCCTCCTACTGCGAACCGGATTCCTCCATGACCTCATCCCCCAAGGCCCCGCTGCGCATCGCCGTCATCCCCGGAGACGGCATCGGCAAGGAAGTGATGCCGGAAGGCCTGCGCGTGCTCGAGGCCGCCGCGGCGCGCTTCTCGCTCGACCTGGAATTCGTCCACTTCGACTGGGCCCACTGCGACTACTACCTGCAGACCGGCGCGATGATGCCGGCCGACTGGCGCGCGCAGCTGGAAGGCTGCGACGCGCTGTACTTCGGCGCGGTCGGCTGGCCCGACAAGGTGCCCGACCATGTCTCGCTGTGGGGCTCGCTGCTCAAGTTCCGCCGCGAGTTCGACCAGTACGTGAACCTGCGCCCGGTGCGCCTGTTCGAAGGCGTGCCTTGCCCGCTGGCCAACCGCAAGCCCGGCGACATCGACTTCCTGGTGGTGCGCGAGAACACCGAGGGCGAATACACCTCGCTGGGCGGCCGCATGTTCGAAGGCACCGAGCGCGAGGTGGTGCTGCAGGAATCCGTGTTCAGCCGGCACGGCACCGACCGCGTGCTGCGCTACGCCTTCGAGCTGGCCCGCGCGCGCCAGCGCCGCCATTTGACCGTGGCCACCAAATCCAACGGCATCGCGGTCAGCATGCCCTACTGGGACGAGCGCACCGATGCGATGGCGGTGCACTATCCCGACGTCGCCGTCGATCGCCAGCACATCGACATCCTGACCGCGCGCTTCGTGCTGCAGCCCACGCGCTTCGACGTGGTGGTGGCCTCCAACCTGTTCGGCGACATCCTGTCCGACCTGGGCCCGGCCTGCGCCGGCACCATCGGCCTGGCGCCGTCGGCCAACCTGAACCCCGAGCGCCGCTTTCCCTCGCTGTTCGAGCCGGTGCACGGCTCCGCGCCCGACATCTACGGCAAGAACATCGCCAACCCGGTCGCCATGATCTGGTCGGGCGCGCTGATGCTCGATTTCCTCGGCGGCGCGCGCGCGGGGGACGGCGCGCCTGATGCACGTTTCCGCCAGGCGCACGATGCCATCCTGGGCGCCATCGAGACCGTGCTGGCGCAGGGCCCGCGCACGCCCGACCTGGGCGGCGGCGCCAGCACCACCGAGGTCGGCGAAGCCATCGCCCGGCTGGTCGGCGCGGGCACCGCGGCCGACGCGCTGGCCGCCTGACCCCTCCCCCATGCGCCGCCGAGGGCGGCCACGGCGCATGGCACCTGCTTGCCCCATCAAGGCCCCCCACAGGAGACAGACATGCAAGACAGCACATTCAAGCCGGGGCGCCGGCAACTGCTGCTCGGTGCCGCCGGCACCCTCGCCGGCACCCTTGCCGGCATGCTCCCCGCCGCGTCCGCGCTGGCGGCCGATAGCGACTATCCTTCGCGTCCGATCACCTTCATCTGCCCGTGGCCGGCCGGCGGCACCGCCGACGTGACCATGCGCGTGCTGATGCAGTTGGCGGGGCGCGAGCTGGGCCAGTCCATCGTGGTGGACAACCGTGCCGGCGCTTCCGGCATGATCGGCACCAAGGCACTCGCCAACGCCCGCCCGGACGGCTACACCATCGGCCAGATCCCGCTCTCGGTGACCCGCTTCTCGCAGCTCGGCGTGGTGCAGATGGACCCGCTCAAGGACCTGACCTACCTGGCGCGCGCCTCGGGCCAGACCTTCGGCATGGTGGTGCGCAGCGACGCGCGCTTCAAGACGCTGGCCGACCTCGTGGCCTACGCCCGCGCCAACCCCGGCAAGGTCAACTACGCCACCGCCGGCGTCGCCGGCCAGACCCACGTCGGCATGGAAGAGTTCGCGCTCAATGCCGGCATCAAGCTCAACCACATCCCCTACAAGGGCGGCGCGCCGGCCCTGTCCGACCTGCTCGGCGGCCAGGTCGACCTGCTGGCCGACTCCAGCTCCTGGGCGCCCTATGTGGAACAAGGCAAGCTGCGCCTGCTCGCCACCTGGGGCGCGCAGCGCCTGCCGCGCTTCGGCAGCACGCCCACGCTCAAGGAACTCGGCTACCACGTGGTGATGGATGCGCCCAACGGCATCGGCGCGCCGCGCGGACTCGACCCGAAGATCGCGCTGAAGCTGCGCGAGGCGCTGCGCCGCGCCATCCTCAGCACGGAATTCAAGGCGGCCTGCGAGAAGATCGATGCCATCGTCATGTACCAGGACGCCGACGAGTACCGCAAGTTCGTCGCCGACAACTACGAACACGAGAAGAAGCTGATCGAACGGCTCAACCTCAAGCAGATGCTGGGCTGATCACCAGCGCCACACGAAGAAAGCCCGATGACCACCGCCACCCAGGACACCACCAAGGACCTCTCGCGCGCGCTGATCCGTCTGCACGCGCGGGACAATATCGTGATCGCGCGCGCGCCGCTGGCGCTCGGCCAGAACGTCGAGGTCGACGGCCGCGTGCTGCGCCTGCGCGCCCAGGTGCCGGCGGGCCACAAGGTGGCCGCCGAAGCCATCGCCGCCGGCACGCCGGTGCGCAAGTACGACACCGTGATCGGCCTGGCCGCACGCGCTATCGCGCCGGGCGAGCACGTCCATGCGCACAACCTGCGCTTCGTCGAGTTCGAGCGCGAGCCGGCCTTCTGCACCGACGTGCGCCCGGTCGACTACGTGCCCGAGCACGCGCGCGCCACCTTCCAGGGCATCGTGCGCGCCGATGGCCGCGTGGGCACGCGCAACTACATCGGCATCCTGTCCTCGGTGAACTGCTCGGCCACCGTGATCCGCAAGATCGCCGAGTGGTTCACGCCGGAGCGCCTGGCCGGCTTCCCCAACGTCGACGGCGTGGTGGCCTTCCAGCACAGCAGCGGCTGCGGCATGTCCTCGCCGAGCCTGCACTTCGACGTGCTGCGCCGCACGCTGGCCGGCTACGCGCGCCACCCCAACCTGGCCGGTGTGCTGGTCGTCGGGCTGGGCTGCGAGCGCAACCAGGTCGCGGACCTGGTCGATTCGCAGGCGCTGCGCGACGGCGAGGGCGGCACCCTGCTGCGCACGCTGGTGATGCAGGAGACCGGCGGCACGCGCGCCACCATCGAGGCCGGCGTGGCAGCCGTGCGCGAGATGCTGCCGCGCGCCGACGCGGCGGTACGCCAGACGGTGCCGGCCAGCCATATCAAGGTCGGCCTCGAATGCGGCGGCTCGGATGGCTTCTCCGGCATCACCGCCAATCCGGCGCTGGGCGCGGCCATGGACATCCTGGTGCGCCACGGGGGCACCGCCATCCTGTCCGAGACGCCCGAGATCTATGGCGTCGAGCATATGCTGACGCGGCGCGCGGTGACGCCCGAGGTCGGGCAGAAGCTGCTCGACCGCATCGCCTGGTGGAAGGAGTACACGCGCGGCCACAACGGCCAGTTCAACGGCGTGGTGGGCCCCGGCAACCAGCAGGGCGGCCTGGCCAACATCTTCGAGAAATCGCTCGGCTCCGCCATGAAGGGCGGCACCACGCCGCTGCAGGGAGTCTACGAGTACGCCGAGCCGATCGACCGCGCCGGCTTCGTCTTCATGGATTCGCCGGGCTACGATCCCTGCGCCGTCACCGGCCAGATCGCCAGCGGCGCCAACATGATCCTGTTCACCACCGGGCGCGGCTCCATGTTCGGTTCCAAGCCCGCGCCGACGCTGAAGCTGTCCAGCAACACGCCGATGTTCGAGCGGCTGCGCGACGACATGGACATCAACTGCGGCCGCGTGCTCGACGGCGAGCTGACGGTGCAGCAGATGGGCGAAGAGATCTTCGCCCATCTGCTGCGTGCCGCCTCCGGCGAGACCACGCGCAGCGAGGCGCTCGGCCTGGGCGACGGCGAGTTCGTGCCCTGGCACCTCGGCATCGTCAGCTGAGCGGGCCCGCGCCGCGCAGCCGCCCCCCCTGCTTGCACCACCACCGCGCGGCCCTGCCGCGCGGCACCCTTTCCCTTCTTTCCTGCCGATCGCCCTCATGTCTTCGACCCCTGCTCCCACGCTGCCCGCCACCCTGGCCCTCGCCCGCCCTGAACTGCTGGTCTCGCGCTGCCTGATCGACGGCGCCTGGCGCGACGCCGCCGACGGCCGCCGCTTCGCCGTGACCGATCCTGCCAGCGGCGCGCTGCTGGCGGAAGTGCCCGACTGCGGCGCGGCCGACGCCGCCGCCGCCGTCGACGCCGCGCAGCGCGCCTTCGCCGCGTGGCGGCGCGCCACCTCGCGCGAACGCGCCGCGCTGCTCAAGCGCTGGCACGCCGCCATCCTCGCCAACCAGGAAGACCTGGCCCGCCTGATCTCGCTGGAACAGGGCAAGCCGCTGGCGGAAAGCCGCGGCGAAGTGCTGTACGGCGCCTCGTACGTGGAGTGGTTCGCCGAAGAGGCGCAGCGCATCCATGGCGACATCCTGCCGCAGGCGCAGGCCGGCAAGCAGCTGTTCGTGCTCAAGGAGCCGGTCGGCGTGGTGGCCGCCATCACGCCGTGGAACTTCCCGCTGGCGATGCTGGCACGCAAGATCGCGCCCGCGCTGGCCGCCGGCTGCGCGGTGGTGGCCAAGCCGGCCGAAGACACGCCGCTGACGGCGCTGGCGCTGGCCCGGCTGCTGCAGGAGGCCGGCGCGCCGGCGGGCCTGGTCAACGTGCTGCCCGCTTCGCGCGCGCAGACGCCGGCGGTGGCCGATGCCTGGCTGGCCGATGCGCGCGTGCGCAAGATCTCCTTCACCGGCTCCACCGCGGTGGGCAAGCACCTGGCACGCGCCAGCGCCGATACGCTGAAGAAGGTCTCGCTGGAGCTGGGCGGCAATGCCCCCTTCATCGTCTTCGACGATGCCGACGTCGATGCCGCCGTGGCCGGCCTGATGGCGGCCAAGTTCCGCAATGCCGGCCAGACCTGCGTGTGCCCGAACCGGGTGCTGGTGCAGGACGGCATCCACGACACCTTCGTCGCCGCGCTGGCGCGCGCCGTCGCGGCGCTGCGCGTGGGACCGGCAGACGGCGGCAGCGCCGAGATCGGCCCGCTGATCAACCAGCGCGCGCTGGCCAAGGTGCAGCACCATGTCGAGGACGCCCTGGCCAAGGGCGCCCGGCTGGTCACCGGCGGCGCCCGCCACGATTGCGCCGAGGCGCCGCACGGCCACTTCTTCACGCCCACGGTGCTGGCCGGCGCCACCGCGGATATGCGCTTCAACCACGAAGAGACCTTCGGCCCGATGGTGCCGGTGTTCCGCTTCGCCACCGAGGCCGAGGCCATCGCCCTGGCCAATGCGACACCCTACGGGCTTGCCGCCTACTTCTACTCGCGCGACATCGCCCGCGTCTGGGACGTGGCCCAGGCGCTCGAGGCCGGCATGGTGGGCGTGAACGAAGGCGCGCTGTCGAGCGAGGCGGCGCCCTTCGGCGGCATCAAGGAGTCGGGCTACGGGCGCGAGGGTTCGCGCTACGGCCTGGACGACTACCTGCACACCAAGTATGTTTGCCAGGGCAACCTGGCACGGCACGCGCGCGCCTGAGGCGCGATGCGCCGTGCCGCCAGCCCGTCTCCGGAGACCATGCCACCATGACCTACGACAACGCCTTCAAGGCCGCCATCGCGGCCGGCCGCCAGCAGATCGGCCTGTGGATCTCGCTGCCCGATCCTTACAGCACCGAGCTGTGCGCCACCGCCGGCTTCGACTGGCTGCTGCTCGACGGCGAGCACGCGCCCAATGATGTGCGCAACGTGCTGGCCCAGTTGCAGGCCGCCGCGCCCTACCGGTCGCATCCCATCGTACGGCCGCCGCACGGCGACCCGGCGCTGATCAAGCAATTGCTCGACATCGGCGCGCAGACGCTGCTGGTACCGATGGTGGACACGCCCGAGCAGGCACGGCGGCTGGTCTCGGCCATGCGCTATCCGCCCGCCGGCATGCGCGGCGTGGGCAGCGGCGTGGCGCGCGTCTCGCGCTGGGACCTGCGCCGCGACTACCTCGACCGCGCCGATGCCGAGGCCTGCCTGCTGGTGCAGGCCGAGACCCGCCAGGCACTCGACAACCTGGAGGCGATCTGCGCCGTCGATGGCGTGGACGGCGTCTTCATCGGCCCGGCCGACCTGAGCGCCTCGCTCGGGCACCGCGGCAACCCGGGCCACCCCGAGGTGCAGGCCGCCATCGAGGACGCCATCCGCCGCATCGTCGCCAGCGGCAAGGCCGCCGGCACGCTGACGCCGGACCCGGTGCTGGCGCGCCGCTATCTCGCGCTGGGCTGCACCTTCGTCGCGGCCGGGCTCGACGTGCGCCTGCTCGCCAGCGCCACGCGCGCGCTCGCCCGCGACTTCCTGCCGGACGCGGCTGCGGCCGCGCCCACCGGCGCCACCCCCGCCGGCCCCTACTGAGCCGGCCCGGCCAGGCACCCACCGCAGCGCCTGGCCGCCCCCGCCCCTCCCGCCTTCCCTCCCCCCTGGCTGCGGCCGAGACGCTCCCCCTTATGCCTGCCTGACCCCGATCGCGTGGAGACCTGCCCCTGCGCGTCGCCGGCATCACCGCAAACCCCGCCGATGTGCCGGTCCCGCCATGACCGACGGCTTCCGCGCGCTTTTGCTTGACGACGTTCTCCCATCTGAATAGTATTTTTATGAACATTACGTTCATTTTTGAACATATCACATATCCGCCGTGCAACGCCAAGCGTGGCGGGCAGGCAAACGCAAGGAAGGCAGGAAGACATGGCAAGGCAACGAATCGGCATCAACGGCGCCGGCATCGGTGGACTGGCGGCGGCCATCGCACTGCGCCAGCTCGGCCACGAGGTGGTCGTGTACGAACAGGCGGTACGCTTCGCGCGCGTGGGCGCCGACATCAACCTGACGCCCAACGCGGTGCGTGCGCTCGACGGACTGGGCGTCGGCGCGGCGCTGCGCGAGACGGCGGCACGACCGAGCCATCGCATCAGCCGCACCTGGGACAGCGGCGAGGAAACCTCGCGCCTGCCGATGTCGGAGGCGGCCGAAGCCCGCTACGGCGCGCCGCAGCTCACCATGCACCGCGCCGACCTGATGCACGCGCTGGAGCAGGCGGTGCCCGCGCCATGCGTGCAGCTCGGCCGCAAGGCCACCGCCGTGGTGCCGCGCGAGCAGGGCGCCACGCTGCGCTTCGCCGATGGCAGCAGCGACGACGTCGATGTGCTGATCGGCGCGGACGGCATCCACTCGGTGGTGCGCACCGCGCTGTTCGGCCAGGAGAGCCCGGTCTTCACCGGCCAGGTCGCCTACCGTGCCGTGGTGCCTGCCGAGCGCCTGGCCGGCGTGCCCAACCTCGACGCCTTCACCAAGTGGTGGGGACCGCAGCCGACCTCGCAGATCGTCACCTTCCCGCTCAACCGCGGCCGCGACATCTTTGTCTTCGCCACCGTCGCGCAGGAAAGCTGGCGCCACGAATCGTGGACCACGCCGGGGCAGGTCGCCGACGTGCGAGCGGCCTACGCCGGCTTCCATGCGGAAGCGCGCGCGCTGCTCGACGCCTGCGACGAGGTGCTGATCTCCGCGCTGTACGTGCGCGACCCGCTGCCGCGCTGGTCGGTGGGCCGCTGCACGCTGCTGGGCGACGCCTGCCACCCGATGATGCCCTTCATGGCGCAAGGGGCGGGCCAGGCGGTCGAGGACGCGGTGGTACTGGCACGCTGCCTCGACACCTGGCGCGATGACGTGCCCGCCGCGCTGCAGCGTTACCAGGCCGCGCGCCTCGAGCGCACCGCGCGCATCCAGATCGGTTCGCGCGGCAACCACTGGCTCAAGGAGGGGAGCAATGCCGACTGGGTGTACGATTACGACGCCTGGCGCGCGCCCCTGGCCTGATGACGCAAGCGCGCCGGTCCCAACGCAGAACCATGCAGACACCAGCCAAGCCGACCGGCGCCCGGGCGCGCAAGCCCGCATCCGCCTCTCCCCTCCCTCATGCCGCCGAGCCGGCCGACGCCGATGGCGATGCCGAAGAGAAAACGCAACTGGTCTCGCCCGTGGTACGGGCGCTGCGCCTGCTGCGCTTCATTGCCGAAGGCGGCTCCACCGCCAACCTGAGCGAGGTCGGCCGCCGCATCGAGGTGAACCGCGTCACCGTGATGCGCCTGCTCGCCACGCTGGAGCACGAAGGCATGCTCGACGCCCTGCCGCAGGGCGGCCACCAGGCCGGGCTGGAACTGCTCAAGCTGTCGTCGCGGGTACTGGCCGGCAGCGACCTGGTGGGCTTCGCCCGCCAGGTGCTGCCGCGCCTGGCCGACAGCCTGCAGCTCTCCGCCTACCTGGTGGTGCTGGACGGCGGCCATGCACTCTACCTGCTGCGCCACATGCCGGCCGCCTCGCTGGTCAGCAACATCCAGGTCGGCAGCCGCGTGCCCGCCCACCTGACCACTCCCGGGCGCATGCTGCTGGCCGGACTCTCCGAGGACGAGCAGCGCGAGCGCCTGGGCGCCGAGCCGCTGGTCACGGCGACGCCGCAAAGCCCTGCCAGCTACGCGCGGCTGGGCGAGATCCTCGCGGCCGACCACGAGCGCGGCTGCGCCTGGAGCTTTTCGGCCTACGAACCGGGCATCGATTCGTGCGCGGCCCCGGTGCGCGATGCCACCGGCAAGACCGTGGCCGCCATCAGCGTGGCCGGCCCGGCCCAGCGCTTCGAGCAGGACGGCACGCTGCGCGAGCGCGCGGAGCGGGAAGTCAAGCGGGCGGCGCGCGATGTGTCGGCCTGGCTGGGCGACCCGGGTCGGCTGCGGCGATAGCAGGGGTTTCGCTCGCGGTAGATCAACTGGATTCGCTACGCGCCAGCGCCTGCCCTCTCCCCCGGCCCCTCTCCCGCAAGCGGGAGAGGGGAGCCAAACAGCGCGGTGCGGAACCCGACGCGCTGGACGAAGCCGGCAGGATGCGCCAACACCAATCGCCAAGCACAAGGTCTTGGCTCCCTCTCCCCTCATGGGGCGAGGGCGGGGGAGAGGGGTGGTTTAGCAAGGCGCAACATCCAGCGAAGCCAACGGTGTGATCCAGCACGCGAGCGCCCAAGCGAAGCCAACGGTGTGATCCAGCACGCAAGCCCCGGATGAAACCAACGGTGTAGTCCAAGCTGCAAGCACCGGATGAAGCCACCGACGTGACCCGGCACACAAACCCAAGCCTCCCCGCCAGCGCAAGATCCCCGCCCCGCGCCCCACCTCACTCCGCCTGGATCCCGTGCTTGCGAATCAGCGCAGCCCACGCCGCCGTCTCGGCGCGGATGCGCGCGTCCAGCGCGCGCGGGGCACCGTCCGCCTCGTCGGCCGGCTCCATGCCCTGGTGCTGCAAGGCCTCGCGCACCGAGGGCAAGGCCAGCACCGCGCGCACCTCGCGGCTGAGCGCGTCGACCACCGGCGCCGGCGTTCCCGCCGGTGCCATCAATGCATACCAGGAGCTCACTTCCACGCCGGTGATGCCTTGCTCGGCCAGCGACGGGATCTGCGGTGCGGCCGGCGAGCGGCGCGCCTGGGTGACGGCCAGCGCGCGCAGCGCGCCGGACTGCAGGAAGGGCGCGAGCGTGGGCAGGGTGCCGAACAGGATCGGCACCTGGCCGCCCACCACGTCGTTGAGCGCCTGCGTGGTGCCCTTGTAGGGCACGTGCAGCAAGGTGACGCCCGCCTTCTGCGCGAACAGCACGCCCGCCAGGTGCAGGCCGCTGCCGACGCCGGGGCTGGCGAAGCCGAGCGGCGGACCGGCGCGCCGCGCCAGCTGCACCAGTTCGGCCACGCTGCGCGCCTTGACGGCGGGATGCACGGCCAGCACGTTGGGCGAGCCGGCCAGCAGCGCGACCGGGCGATAGTCGCGTGCCACCTGGTAGGGCAGCGCCGGCATCAGCGTGGGATTGATGGTCAGGTTGCCGGCCGGGACCACCGCCAGGGTGCAGCCGTCGCCGGCGGCGCGGCGCACCGCATCCATGCCGATGTTGCCGTTGGCCCCCGGCTTGTTGTCGACCAGTACCGCCATGCCATGGCGCTCCTGCATGGCGTGGCCGAGCGCGCGCGCCAGCAGGTCGGCGGGCCCGCCCGCGGGGAACGGCACCACCAGCCGCAACGGCTTGCACGCTGGCAGCGCACCGTCCGCCCGCGCCGGGCCGGCGGCCAGCGCAGCGGCCAGGGTGAGGCCATACGCGGTGCGCATGACCAGGACCGCGGCCTTCATGTCGTCGAGACCGCCGCGCGCGGCAGGTAGTGGAGCAGCCTGCGCTCGGCCCACACCACGGCCGCGTAGGCCACCACGCCGATCAAGGTCAGCGCCGCGATCGAGACGAACACTGCGGCGGTATTGCCCTGCCCTTCGCCGTCGACCAGCAGGAAGCCCAGGCCCTGGTTGCCGCCGACCAGTTCTCCCACCGTCACGCCGATCACCGCCAGCGTGGAAGCGATGCGCAGGCCGGAGAACAGCGCCGGCAGCGCCGACGGAAACTCCACCAGGCGGAAGATCTGCCAGCGCCCCGCGTTCAGCGTACGCACCAGGTTGACCATGTCGGGATCGACTGTGCGCACCGCGGACAGCACATTGATCATCACCGGGAAAAAGACGATCAGGATGGCCACCAGGATCTTCGGGTAGATGGTATAGCCGAGCCACATCACGAAGAGCGGGGCGAAGGCTACCTTGGGTGCGATCTGCAGGGCCAGGATGTAGGGCGACAGCACCGATTCGGTGGTGGGCGACAGCCCCAGCACCACACCGACCGCCAGGCCCAGCAGCGAGCCCAGGGCAAACCCGACGATGACTTCGAAGGCGGTGATGCCGAAATGCCGCAACAGGCTTTCCTGCTCCCACATGCGCAGCGACTCGGCCACCACGCGCGAGAACCTGGGCAGGATGAACTCCGGCATGCCGAGCCATCCCGGTCCCCACTGCCAGGCGGCGAGGAAGGCCAGCAGCAGCACGACGCTGCCGAGGCCGGCGCGCACGCGCGCGCTGCGCAGCAGCCGTGCGCGCGGCTCCGGCGGCGCAGCCGCGGACGTGGCGGAAGTGGTCGTGGTGGCGCCGTCCATCACCGGCCTCCGACGAACTGGTTGGTGTAGAGCTCGTTCACCGGCGTGGCGCGCGCCACGATGCCTTCGCTGACGTAGAACTTCTGCACCGCTTCCAGGCGCGCGCCGTCGATGATCCCCAGCGGCTTCTGTCCGGCATAGACGTTCTGGCGATACAGCGCGAAGATGCGCTCCACGGTGGCTTCCTTGCCCTTGAAGGTCGGCACCGCCTGCGCGTAGACCTGCGCCGCGGCCTTCGGGTCCTTGACGATGTCGTCCATGCCGCGCAGGGTGGCGCGCACCAGCTTGCGCACCAGTTCGGGCCTGGTGCGGATGGCCTCGTCGGACGCGAGGATGGCCTGCGCCATGCTCTTGAAGCTGTCCTGCGCGGGCAGCAGTTCGACCTTGGCGCCCGCCTCGGCGGCATTGACGACCCACTCGGGCGCGCCGGCCATGGCGCTGGCCTTCTTCGCCGCGAACAGCTGCCACACGCCGGCCGGCCCGGCCGCCTGCACCGGCACGTCCTCCTTGCCCAGGCCCGCCTTGCGCAGCGTGCCCAGCAGCGCGTAGTAGGTGGTGTCGGCATAGGCCATCACGGTGACCGTCTTGCCCTTCAGGTCCTTGACCGACCTGATGCCTTCGTCCTGGTGCACGGCGAGCTGGGTCAGCGCACCGGCGCCGAGCACCGCCACCGCCTTCACCGGCACGCCGTTGGCGCGCACGATGATCGGCGTATCGCCGATCGCGCCGCCGATGATGGCGTTGCCGGCACCGATCTGCTTGGCCACGTCGACGCCGCCCCTGGCGGCAACGAAGGTGACCTTGATGTTCTCGTCAGCGTAGTAGCCCTTCTGCTGGGCGATCATCCAGGGCGCGAAGGCGGGCAGGTTGGGCGGCGCAGGCAGCAGGTAGGTGACTTCCTCGGGCGCGGCCTGGACGCCGCCGGCGACGGTGGCGAGCAGCGCGGCGGCGCAGGCGATCGATGCGGTCAGTGGCTTGGACATGCGGGGGATCCTTGTCGTGGTGTCTGGCAGCTTGGCTTGTCGTGGGTCGTGCATCGGACGAGCGCGCGGCTAGTGCAGCGCGGCGCTCTCCCTGCCGACCTTGAGCAGTTCCATCAGGCGGCCCTGCAGCGGCCCGATCTGCGGCAGCTTGCGGCGCTCGAGCGGGTTCTCGCGCAGCGGCAGGTCGATCACGATCTCCTCGATGATGGTGCCGGGCCGTTCGCTCATCACCAGCAGCCGGTCCGACAGCGCGATCGCCTCGACCAGGTCGTGCGTGATGAACAGCGCCGTCTTGCGGCCTTGGTGCAGCATGCGCGCCAGGTCCTGCTGCAGCACCATCTTGGTCTGCGCATCGAGCGCGGAGAACGGCTCGTCGAGCAGCAGCACCTGGGGGTCGACGGCCAGCGTGCGGGCCAGCGCCGCGCGCTGGCGCATGCCACCCGAAAGCTGGTACGGGTAGTGCTGCTCGAAACCCTTGAGGTGGCAACGCGCCAGCAGTTCGTCGGCCACGCGGCGGCGCTCGGCGGCCGGCACGCCGTCGATCTCCATGCCCAGCTCGACGTTGGCGCGGATCGTGCGCCATGGCATCAGCAGGTCCTTCTGCAGCATGAAGGCGACCTTCTTGACGGGTCGCGTGACACGTTCGCCACCGACATAGACCTCGCCTTCGCTGGGCAGGTAAAGCCCGGCGCCCATATTGAGCAGCGTGCTCTTGCCGCAGCCCGACGGTCCGATGATGGACACCACCTCGCCGCTGTGGATGCGGATGTCCAGGTGGCTGACGGCGCTGCGCAGCGCGCCGCTCTGGCGGTCGACGAAACGCTTGCCGACCTTGCGGAACTCGATCTCGATCATGGTTGCTGTCTTCCCTCCGCCTTCGGCGCACGCTCCCGTGCCCGGCAGTTGTCGCTTCTTGCTGCTGCCGGCCGTTTGTTTTGTTTCATATATGAAACTATGATCCATAAATGGAACGAAAGCAAAATATAGCGCCTCTGAAGGAGAAGCGAGACTAGGGTTGTCCCTTAGCCAGGAAAAGAAAGAAAAGGTGGGCAAGACCCCGGCGCGCGGGCCACCGTCCGTGCCGGCGGATGAGTGCCACCTCGCGCCGCCTCGCGCCGACAGCGGGCCGCGCCGCACGGGGCGCGGAGTTGGCGGAGCCACCTGCCCGACAATCGCGGCAATGCAGAGGCACCGCATCTTTTGCATCCATCACTCATTTCCTGCACATCCCGCACACATGCACATTGGATGCGCATGAAGCATGCCTTTCATGTGCATCGCTGCGGTCACCCTTGCCGCTGCCACCGCCGCTGGCACGCGCGATGTCAGCCGGACACCGACAGCCTTTGTGGCGGCGGCAGGGCACCAGCGCAGGCCAAGGTGGCGCGCGGACACCACGCGGAACGATGGCACCTGGCCTTACTCCAATTTGAGTCAGTAGGAACTTCAGGAGCGATCATGCAAGGCAAGCACACTTCCATGCGCAGCGTCGCTACCGGTGCCGCCCTGTCCGGCGGCCTCGCACTTTGTGCGCTGCTGCTGCCCGCCACGGGCGTCGCCGCGCCGATGGTGCCGGCCACGTCGGGCTCTATCACCTATGTCTGCGGCGGCGTCGGTGCCGACGAGCAGCAGGCGCTGCAGGCCGACGCGCCGCATTACGGCATGAGCCTGCTGTTCACGGAGGGACGCCGCGGCGAGTACCTGTCCGACGTGGCGGTGAAGGTCCGCCGCAACGGCAAGGACGTGGCAGAGTTCCAGGCGGAAGGGCCGCGCTGCCTGATGAAGGGGCCGCAGGGCAGCTACCAGGTCAGCGCCGTCTACGACGGTGTGGAAAAGCACACCGTGCTGGCCCCGGGCGTAAGCCGGCAGCTCAACTGGTAAGCAGCCGGCATGCGCATCGGGTAACCAACCGGTAACGCTGGTAGCGCTTTGCGCCAGGCAGCGACGCCGGCAGCACGGCCGGCGCCGTGCCCGGCACGAAGCGGGCAGCGGTGGCACACTTGCGCCCTGAACCAAACTCCATGGAGCGAGCCACCATGCCCCAAAGCCGCTGGATCCGCATCGAAGCCGACACGGGCAGCTTCGACGCCTACCTGAGCCTGCCGCCCGCAGCCAAGCTGGACGGTGCGCCCGGCATCGTCCTGCTGCAGGAAATCTTCGGTGTCAACGAACACATCCGCGCGGTGGCCGACCAGTATGCCGCCGACGGCTATGTGGTGCTGGCGCCTGACGTGTTCTGGCGCCTCGCGCCGCGCGTCGAACTGGGCTACGCCGGCGCCGATATGGAGCGCGCGCTGTCGCTGCGCAAGCAGGTCGACGTCGGCCTCGCGCTGCAGGACATCGGCGCGACCGTGCGCGCGCTGCGCCAGCACAGCGGCGGCGGCAAGGTCGCCGCGCTAGGCTACTGCTTCGGCGGCCTGCTGTCCTACCTGTCCGCGGCGCGCGGCCTGGTCGATGCGGCCGTGCCCTTCTACGGCGGCGGCATCCAGAACAACCTGCAGGAGGCCGCGGCCATCGAGGTCCCGGTGCAGTTCCACTACGGCGCGCTCGATGCCCACATCCCGCCCGAAGCGGTACGGCAGGTGCGCGAGGCGGTGGCGGGCAAGCGCGCCGAGGTCTTCGTCTACGAGCAGGCGGACCACGGCTTCAACTGCTGGGCACGCGCCTCCTACCACCAGCATTCGGCGGCCCTGTCGCACGGCCGGGCGCTGACCTTCCTCGCCGACGCGCTCTGACGCGTCGCGGGTGCCGCCGGCGCGGACCGGCGGTGCCTTGCCTTCCTCACCGGGCGCCCTTATGCTGGGCGCCAAACCCGCTTTCAGGCTTGCTGGCACCCAGGTACCCATGACAGGGTGAGGAGGGCTTGGCCTTCGTCGTCCCGCCATGGGACCTCACGATAACGACGGAGACCACCATGCAGTCAGAGCAGCAGCGCGCCCGGCGCAACACCATCCCCGATGCCATCGCGCGCGCCGTACGGCGCGACCCCGAGCGCATCGCCATCCGTTTCCAGGAGCGCAGCTGGTCCTTCCGCGCGCTCGAGCAGGCGAGCGCGCGCGTGGCGGGTGCCCTCGCCGCCTGGGGGCTGCAGCCGGGCGATCGCGTGGCCGCCTTCGGCAAGAACTCGGATGCCTACCTGCTGCTGTGGCTGGGCTGCCTGCGCGCCGGCCTGGTCCACGTGCCGGTCAACTACGCGATGACGCGCAAGGAGGCCGAATACATCATCGGCCAGTCGGGCGCCAGCGCGGTGTTCGCCGATCCGGCGCTGGCCGAGCGCGTCGACGGCCTGCCGTGCCGGCTGCATGGCACGCTGCACGGCGGCACGGCGCACGATGTACTGCAGGCCGCCGCCCAGGGTCCGCTGGCGGAGCTCTCCCCCGCGCTCGACGACGAGATGCCGGCGCAGATCCTGTACACCTCCGGCACCACCTCGGCGCCCAAGGGCGCGGTGATGACACATCGCGCGCTGCTGGCCGAATACGCCAGCGCCATCGCCTGCTGCGATATCCGCGCCGAGGATCGCGCGCTGGCCGCGCTGCCGCTCTACCATTCGGCGCAGATGCATGTGTTCCTGATGCCGCTGCTGCTGATGGGCGGCACCTCGCTGATCGCCGAGAGCCCGGAGGCAGGCTTCTGCCTGCGCACGATCGAAGCGGAAGGACTCAACAGCTTCTTCGCGCCGCCCACGGTCTGGATCGCGCTGCTGCGCCACCCCGGCTTCGACCCGGCGCGCCTCGGCACGCTGGCCAAGGCCTACTACGGGGCCTCGATCATGCCGGTGCCGGTGCTGCTGGAACTGCAGCAGCGCCTGCCCGCGCTCGGCTTCTACAACTGCTACGGGCAAAGCGAGATCGGTCCGCTCGCCACCGTGCTGGGCCCGCGCGAACATCGCGACCGCCCGGCCTCGGCGGGAAGGCCGGTGCTCAATGTGGAGACGCGCATCGTCGACGAGACCCTGCGCGACGTGGCGCCGGGCGAGATGGGCGAGATCGTGCATCGCTCGCCGCAACTGCTCACCGGCTACTGGGACAAGCCGGAGCAGACTGCCGAAGCCTTTACCGGCGGCTGGTTCCATTCGGGCGACCTGGGCTATATGGACGAGGCCGGCTACCTCTATGTGGTCGACCGCATCAAGGACGTGATCAACTCCGGCGGCGTGCTGGTGTCCAGCCGCGAGGTCGAGGAGTGCCTGTACACGCATGCGTCGGTCGGAGAGGTGGCGGTGATCGCGCTGCCGCACCCCAGGTGGGTCGAGGCGGTGGTGGCGTGCGTGGTGCGCAAGCCGGGCGGCGGCGTCAGCGAGGACGCGCTGCTGGAACACGCCCGCGCCAGCCTGGCCGCCTACAAGGTTCCCAAGCGCATCGTCTTCGTCGACGACCTGCCGCGCAATACGGCCGGCAAGCTGCTCAAGCGCCAGTTGCGCGACGACTACGCCGCCTTGTTCGACGACTGAGCGTGCAGCAGCCAGGCGGCGTGCGCCGGGTCCGGACACGCGCGCCATGCGCGCGTCCGGCAGGGATCGCCCGGATCAATACGGGACGGCGACGCCGTTCTCGATCCTGACGCGGTCACCGTTGCGCAGGCGGTAGGCATCGGACTGGGTCAGCGTCAGGTAGGCGTTGTCGCTGGTGCGCACGCGCACGCGGAACGCCTGCGGCGCGGTACTGGCGCGCTTCTCGACTTCGTTGCCGGCCAGCGCGCCGACCACCGCGCCGCCGATGGTCGCCACGGTGTTGCCGCGGCCGCCGCCGACCTGGTGACCGAGCAGGCCGCCGACCAGGCCGCCCACCACGGCACCCGCACCACTGGTGCCGGCCGGCTGCGGCGGCAGCTGCTCGATGGATTCGACCCAGCCGTAGCGCACGCCGTAGGCCACCGGTGCCGCCGGTGCTCCCTGCGCATAGCCCGGCGCGCCGTAGGACCCTTGCTGGCCAGACTGGCCATAAGCGGGCGGCTGGCCGGCCGCCCCGGGATAGGTGGCCGGGGGATAAGCGGCCGGGGGATAGGCCGGAGCCGGCTCGGCCGGCGCATAGGCAGGCGCCGGCGCCTGCGGGCCGGGGTAGGCCGGCGGCGCATAGGCGCCGGCCTGCGCCCCGTCGGCAGAGGCATAGCCATCCTGGCTCACATAGGTGCCACCGGCGGTGCTGCCGCCATAGCCATTGGCGTACCCCGTGGCGCCTGCACTGCCATAGGGGGCGTACCCGCCGTAGCCTCCCGGGCTGCCGTAGCCATACGGCGCGGCACAGGCGCCAAGCCCCAGCGCGGCAAGCGCTGCAAGGGTGACGGACAGCAGGGAACGGACAGGCACGGACATGGGAATGCGACTCCAGCGCAAGGTGGTGGGAATGCGCGCGAGTCTAGGGCCGCGGCCGCTGCATGGGTGTCACGGAGAACACGGATTCGTAACGCGCTGTAACCAAACGCCATGGGGCCGCAGCAGCGGCCGGCCTCAGCCCCGTTCGGCGCCGTCGTCGTTGAACGCGGTGATACGCGCCACGCGGAAGGTACCCTGCAGCGACTCGAGTTCGACCCGGTGGAGCATGGCCAGCCGCGCCAGCGAGCGCTCTCCGGCGGGCAACAGGTGTACCTCGACGATGCGGCGGTCGCCGGCATTGACCTGGCGCCGCACCAGCCCGGCTTCCTCGCAGCGGTTGACCAGGGCCACCACGCCATGCGGCTTGGCCTGCAGGCGCTCCGCCAGCTCACCGATCGAGGCCCAGTCCTTGCCAGGACAGCCGCGCACATGGAGCAGCAGCAGGTACTGCTGCACCGTCAGCCCCTCCTCGCGCGCGGCATCCTCCGAAAAGCGGAGGAAACGCCGCAGCTGGTAGCGGAAATCGGACAGGGCTTCGAAATCCCGCTTGTCGAGCGGGATCGGGGCTGCGGTGGTTCGGCGCGTCATCTGGGCTGGGAGAAAGACGGGCGGCACCGATGCGGCGGCCTGCGTCGTTGCCCGGCATTATAGGGAGAGGCACGCCACACCCCGCGCGGAATGCCGTCGGGGGCGAGGGCTGTGGCAGAATCTGTGCGGTTGCAGACCCTTTGCGGCTCCTTATCCACGCCCACGGAACTCCCCCGATGTTCACGGAAATTGCACTCTTCCTGCTCGATACCGTCTTCTCCCTGTTCGGCATGGCGCTGCTGCTGCGGCTGTGGATGCAGTTGACACGGCTGCCCACCCGCAATCCCGTGTCGCAGGGCGTGTTCCAGGTGACCGACTGGCTGGTGCGTCCCTTGCGCCGCATCATTCCCGGCCTGGGCGGCTTCGACTGGGCCACGCTGGTCGGTGCCTGGCTGGCGGCGGTGGTCTACCTGACGCTGGCGCTGATGGTGTCGGGCGGCAATCCGCTCGACTTCCTGCCGTTCTCGCTGCTGATGGCGATTCCGAGCGTGCTGAAGTGGGGCGTCAGCCTGGTGATGTGGGTGACCTTGCTGATGGCCCTGCTGTCCTGGGTCAACCCGCACTCCCCGATCACCCCCATCATCCACCACCTGACGGCCCCGCTGCTGCGGCCGATCCAGCGCGTGGTGCCGCGCCTGGGCGGCTTCGACATCTCGCCGCTGGTGCTGTTCGTGATCGCGCAGATCCTGCTGATGATGATCGCGCGCCTGGGCGCCGGCCTGACCGGCACGCGCTTCCTGCTGTAAAGGCTGGGCCTGGCGGCCCAGGCCGCCGGGGCAAGCATTGTCCACGAGCCTGGACAGTGTGTTGAGAATTGATGCTTTTTCTCGAATTCTGCAGCGACTACAGTACGGTCAACGTGGCCCGAACCACGCACACTGCCAAGACAAGAGAAGAAAACATCATGAAGACTCCCTCCCAAACCCGCAGCCTCGTCCTCTCCCTGCTCTGCGCCGTCGGCCTCTCGCTTGGTGCCGCCGCCGGCGCGCACGCAGCGGCACTGGATTCCGACCTGACCCGCCTGGACGGCAGCGTCGGCCACGCGGGTGCGCGCGATCCGTACTCGGAAGGCGCACGCGCCGGCAATCGCGACCCGTACTCGGATGGCGCACGCATCGGCGCCCGTGACCCGTATGCGGAAGGCGCGAACCTGGGCCGCCGCGACCCGTACTCGGAAGGCGCCAACCTCGGCCGCCGCGACAGCTTCAGCGAAGGCGCCTGAGACATCGGGCACGTCCGGCACGTCGGGCACACCTGACGGCGCCGCGCCCTTGCCGGGACCGCTGCCGCCGGTACCGGTGGCGCAGGGACTCCCCGCCCTGCGCTGCCTCAGCAGATCGCGATGCCGGCCTGCTCGTGGGCAGCCAGCATCGACTCCACCTCTTCCATGAAGGCCCGCACCTTGCGCGGCTGCAGGCGCCGGTCCGGCAACAGGGCGAAGACCCGCAAGGGCGGCGGCGTGAATTCCGGCAAGACGCGCACCAGCCTGCCCTGGGCCACCTCGGCCTCGCAGTAGTGCAGCGCCAGCCGCACGATGCCCAGCCCGGCGAGCGCCCCTTGCAGGCGCAGTTCCGCGTTGAACGTCTGCATGCGCGGGTGGATCGGCACCGATACGCGCTCGCCGGCGTAGGTGAACTCCCAGACCGTATCGCCCGGCGTGGTCAGCACCGGCAGGTTGGCCAGCTGCTCGGGCACGGCCGCCTGCGGCAGCGTGGCGGCCAGCGCGGGCGCGGCGAACAGGCCGCGCTCGACATGGTAGATGCGGCGCGCGACCGTGCCGGAGTCCGGCAGATCGGCATCGACCGCGACGAAGGCGATATCGAAGCCGTCACGGATCGGATCGACCAGGCCTTGTGCCGTTTCCACCGACACGTCCAGCTCCGGGTACGCGGCCAGGGTACGGCAGATCACGCCCCCGAGCTGCTGGGCGCCGAACTCGTAGGGGGTGGCAATGCGCAGCACGCCCTGCACGCGCTCCTCGCGCGCCAGGGTTTCCTGCCGGATCTCGCGCAGCCGCGCGAACAAGGGCGCCACATCCCGGTAGACGGCGCTGCCCGCGTCCGTCAGGCGCATGCGGCGCGTGGTGCGCTCCAGCAGCTTGGCACCGATGGCGTCCTCGAGCCGGGCCACCGCCGCCGAGACGCGGGACTTCGGGCACTCGAGCTGCTCGGCGGCAGCGGTGAAGGTGCCGTACTCCACCACGCTGCAGAATGCCTCCCAATCGTTCCACTGAATCGTTTCGTTCGCTGACGACACTTTCCTCTGCGGCACAGTCGGTGCGCCGCGCCTCCTAATCGGCCGAATTCGCGCGACATTATGCGGCACGCGGCGGACAGCGTCTGCACAAGCCGGCGGGCGCGGCACCGAAAGCCGGCCTGCCGGCGCCGGCTTGCGCACTCCGGCGCCATACAGCGCGCCGCCGCGGCTGCCGCCAGCGGCAGGATGCGGCGGGTGCGCCACTGGCGCCGAACGCGCATTTCCTCTACCCTTTCGGCCTTTCCGTGCTATTCGGCGCCAAGCCGATTCCACCGATGGCCACCCCAGCCACCTCCCATCCGACGGCCGAAGCCGGCGCCGGTCCGGCGGCCGAGAAGCCGAGCGACAGCTACGTGCAGTCCTTCGCGCGCGGCCTGTCCGTGATTCGCGCCTTCAACGCCGAGCACCCGGCCCAGACCCTGACCGAGATCGCGCAGGCCAGCGGGCTGACGCGGGCCGGCGCGCGCCGCATCCTGCTGACGCTGGTCGGTCTCGGCTACGTGCAGGCGGACGGCCGGCTGTTCCGCCTGACCCCCAAGATCCTGGACCTGGGCTTCGCCTACCTGACCTCGATGCCGTTCTGGAACCTGGCCGAGCCGATCATGGAGACGCTGTCGCAGCAGGTGCACGAGAGCTGTTCCATCTCGGTGCTGGACGGCACGGAGATCGTCTACGTGCTGCGGGTGCCGGCGCGCAAGATCATGACCATCAACCTGTCGATCGGCAGCCGCCTGCCCGCCTACTGCTCGTCGATGGGGCGCGTGCTGCTGGCCGGCCTGCCGGAAGCCGAACTGGACCGCGTGCTGCGGGCCTCGGATCTGCGCGCGCGCACGCGCAACACCGTCACCGATATCGACGCGCTCAAGCAGGTGATCGCCGATATCCGCGCGCGCGGCTGGGCGGAGAACGACCAGGAACTGGAGGAAGGGCTGGTGTCGCTGGCGGCGCCCATCCGCAACCGTGCGGGACAGGTGCTCGCCGCCATCAATATCAGCGGCCAGGCCAACCGCACCAGCGCCGCCGAAATGATCCAGAACTTCCTGCCGCCGCTGCTGGCGGCCTCGGAGAAGATCTCCAACCTGGTCGGCCTGCGCACCTGAGGCGCTGGCGGGGGCGTCGCGCGGGGGCCAGCCCCGCGCCGCTCAGGCCGGAGGCAGCGCGATGCTGCCGAACTCGGCCGAACGCGTGCCCGGCAGCGGTTGGTTGCCGGCGCCGTGGTAGGCGAAGGCCACCGACAGCTTGACCGCTTCCGAGGCATTGCGCCCGGCACTGTGGAACAGGCGGCTGTCGAAGAACAGCACGTCGCCACGATGCAGCGACAAGGGCACCACGCCCTGCAGCAGCGCCTGGCTGGCCGGATGCGCCTCCACCAGGAATTCCAGCGCGTCGAGCTGTCCGGGTTCGAGCGCCGCCCGGTGCGAGCCGGGAATCACGCGCAGCACGCCGTTACGCTCGTCCTCGTCGCCCAACGCCAGCCACACCGTCACCAACTCGGGGCTGGTAAACGACCAGTAGCGCGTATCGCGGTGCCAGCCGGTCTGGCTGCCGAAATGCGGGTGCTTGGTCATCACGCAATTGTGGTGCGCCAGCGTCAGCCGGGCCGGTTCGCCCAGCAGGCCTTCGACCACCCGCACCAGCGCCGGATCGCCGGCCCAGCGGCGGAACACCTCGTCCCGGCCATAAGCCTGGCGCAGCCGCCGCACGGTGCCGCCGCCGGCGGCATCGCGGCTGGCCGGCGCGCCGGGATAGCCCAGCTCGGCTTCGTACTCCACCGGCGGCACAGCGCCGGCCAGATGCGCGCGGGCCACCTGCTCCAGCGCCGCGCAGACGGCCTCGGGCGCGAAGCTGCGCAAGACCAGGTAGCCATCCTGGTGGAAATCCACGGCCAGTTTGTCCAGTTCGGCCGGGGACGGGGAAATCCCGCCGGCCGCCGCTGGCGCCGTCGGGTGGGGTTGCTGCGGGGAAGTCATCGCGTGTGACCGGTTGATCGGCAATAGCTTCGATGATGCCAGAAGCGGGGCGCCCCGGTGTACCCGCCCGGAGGGTGCGGCAGCGGACAGTCCGCGCGGTGGCGCGCACCGCTACAATGGCGCGTCAGCCCCACCCGGAGACGGCCACCGTGACCGCCCGCCCGAGAATCACCGACGCCCTCGGCGAAGCGCAGACCCAGCTGGGCCGCATCGTACTGGGCAAGCCGCGCCAGGTGCGGCTGGCGCTGGCCTGCATGCTGGCGCGCGGCCACCTGCTGCTGGAGGACCTGCCGGGCGTGGGCAAGACCACCCTGGCCCATGCGCTGGCGCGTACGCTGGGGCTGCAGTACCGGCGCGTGCAGTTCACCAGCGACCTGCTGCCGGCCGACCTGATCGGCGTCTCAGTGTTCCTGCGCGATGCCGGTGAATTCCGCTTCCATCCCGGGCCGGTGTTCGCTCAGGTGGTGCTGGCCGACGAGATCAACCGGCCCCCCCCGAAGACCCAGAGCGCGCTGCTGGAAGCCATGGCGGAAGGACAGGTGACCCATGACGGCACCACGCATGCGCTGCCCTCCCCTTTCTTCGTGATCGCCACGCAGAACCCGCTGGAGCAGCTCGGCACCCACGCCCTGCCCGAATCGCAGCTCGACCGTTTCACCATGCGGCTGTCGCTCGGCTATCCGGACCCCGCCTTCGAACGCGTGCTCTACCTGGGGGGCGCCGACGAAGCGGCGGCGCCGGCCATCCTGGACGCCACCCAGGTGCGCGGCCTGCAGGCTGCGGCGGCGCAGGTCTACGCCAGCCCGGCGCTGGTCGACTATGTGCTGGCGCTGGTGCAGGCCACGCGCGGCCGGCGCGAGTTCGCCGCGGGCCTGTCGCCGCGCGCCGGCCTGGCGCTGCTGGCGTGCGCGCGCGCCTGGGCACTGCTCGACCATCGCGAGCTGGTACTGCCCGAGGATGTGCAGGCCGTGTTCACCGCGGTGGCCAGCCACCGCTTGCTGCCCGGCGCGGCACGCAGCGGGCAGGACGACGTGGCGCGGCTGCTGGCCGAGGTCGCCATCCCCTGACACCATGGCGCGCACCCGCGCAGATGCCGCCACGGCGCCGCGCGCCCGGCCCACCGGGCCAGCACCGGCGGCGCTGCGCCGCTGGACCGCCATGCGGCTGCGGCGCCGGCGCGCGCCGCTGGACGGCGTCGTCACACTCGACCGCCGCCATCTCTACATCCTGCCCACGCGCAGCGGCGCCGGCTTCGCGGTGCTGCTGGCGGCCATGCTGCTGACCGCGCTGAACTACAACATCAGCCTGGGCTTCGCCCTGACCTTCGTGCTGGGCGGCATCGCCATGGGCAGCATGTGGCAGGCCTACCGCAACCTGCTCGACCTCGCGGTCGGGGCCGTAGCCGCCGAGCCTGCCTTTGCCGGCGACGCCGCCACCTTCCGCGTCCGGCTGCGCAATGCCGGGACCATGCCCCGCTACAGCGTGGCGCTGCAGGCAGCTCGCGGTCCCGTGCTCGCGGACGGCGGCGAGTTCCTGGCAGCAGAGGCCGATGCCGTGCTGGCGCTGCGCCTCGACGCGCCGCAGCGGGGCTGGCTGGCCTTGCCGCGCCTGACTGTATCCAGCCGCTTCCCGCTGGCGCTGTTCCGCGTCTGGAGCCACGCCGACCTGCCGCTCGCGGCCCTGGTCTACCCCGCGCCGGAAACCGGCGCGCCGCCCCCGCCCTGGACCGCGCCGGACACCGGGGACGAGTCTGCGGCGCGCAGCGGCGACGACGGCATCGACCAGTTGCGCCGCTACCGCAATGGCGACCCCCTGCACCGTATCGCGTGGAAGCACAGCGCCCGCACCGGCAGCTGGCTGACACGCACCGGCGGCAATGAGGACCGGCCGGCCTGCTGGCTGGCGTGGCAAGACATGCCGGCTTCGCTCGACGAGGAGGCACGCTTGTCGCGGCTGTGTGCCTGGGTGCTGGCGGCGGACGAGTCCGTGCGCTTCGGCCTGCGCCTGCCGGGCGTGGAGATCCCGCCCGGCAGCGGCGCCGCGCAGCGACGCGCCTGCCTGGAGGCGCTTGCGCTCTGGCCGGATGGGCGAGGCGCAGGGGGCGCGGCGGCGGCGGAAGCCGTCCCATGAAGACTGCCGCGCACCCGCTCGGGCACGATGAGCACGGCCTGCTGCTGGGCCAGCTCGCCCTGGTGCTGGCGCCGCAGGCCCGTACCCTCCCGCTCGCGGTCAGCCTGCTGCTGATGCTGCTGATGTTGTGGCGCTGGCTGCTCTGGCAGCAGCGCGCCCCGCTGCCATCGCGGCTGGCGCTCGGCACGGTGGCCGGCCTGGTGGTGCTGACCGGCGCGGCCCTGGCCTGGCAGGACGGCGGCAGCGTCGGCCGCGAGCTGGCGGTCGCGCTGCTCGGCGCCTTTGTCGTGCTCAAGTTGCTGGAGTGCCGCGCGCTCGCCGATGCCACCTTCGTGACCCAGCTCTGCTTCTACCTGCTGCTGAGCCTGTACCTGTTCGAGCAGCCCTTCTGGCTGGCCGTGTATGGCGCCGGGGTGGCGGCCTGGATGTTGCGCAACTGGCTGTGGCTGCAGCATCCGGAAGCCCGCGCGCGACTGGCCCCCTGGCCGATGCTGGCGCGCATGGCGCTGCTCGGCCTGCCCTGGGCACTGCTGCTGTTCCTGTTGTTTCCGCGCCTGGAGCAGCCCCTATGGCGGCTGCCGCAAGCCGCGCGGACGGCCACCACCGGATTGAGCGACACCATGCGGCCGGGCAGCGTGGGCGAACTGATCCGCTCGGCGGAACCGGCCTTCCATGCGACCCTCCGTGGCGCGCCGCTGCCCAATGCCGCCCTCTACTGGCGTGCCATGGTGCTGTGGCACTACGACGGCACGGCCTGGCTGCCCGATGCCGCGCGGCGCCGCACGCTCCAGCCGCCTCCGCCGCTGTCCGCCGCCGCGGCGGGTGACGCCGTCGATTACGACATCGCGCTCGAGCCCAGCGGGCAGCGCTGGCTGCTGCTGCTCGACCGCGGCCGGTCGCTCGAACAGGCGGGCTCGGCCGCGGTCACCGTCGACGGCGAATTCCTCGCCGGCGCTCCGGCCGACCACCGTCTGCAATACCGTGCGCGCTCGGCACCGCCGCCGGCCGCCGAGATACTGGACGAGCGCACCGCGCGGCTGGCGCTGGAGCTGCCGCCCGGCAATGCGCGCAGCCGCGCCCTGGCGCGGCAATGGCAGACAGACCTTGCCGCCCCCTGGCAGCGCGTGCGGGCGGCACTGCAGCTGTTCGCCGGCGCGCCCTTCCGCTACACCCTGTCGCCGCCCCCGCTCGGACAACAGCAGGTGGACAGCTTCCTGTTCGGCACGCGCAGCGGCTTCTGCGAGCACTACGCCGGCAGCTTCGTCTTCCTGATGCGCGCCGCCGGAGTGCCGGCGCGCGTGGTGACCGGCTACCAGGGCGGCGAATACAACCCGATCGGCGGCCACTACCTCGTGCGGCAGTCCGATGCCCACGCCTGGGCCGAGGTCTGGCTGGCCGGGCGTGGCTGGGTCCGGGTCGATCCGACCGCGGCCGTCGCGCCGGACCGCATCGACCTGGGCGCAGCGGATGTCCTGGGCGACGGAGCCGCCGGCCTGGGGGGGTGGCAGCGCGGCCCGGCCTGGCTGCGGCGCCTGCACTGGGGCCTGGACGGCATGGTCTACGCCTGGCAGCGCTGGGTACTGCAGTACGATCGCCGGCAGCAGGCCCGCCTGCTCGGACATCTCGAGCGGCTCGGTATCGGCGCCAGCCTGACGCAACTGCTGCTGGCCGGCATGGCCGTGCTGGCGCTGCTGCTGCCTCTGCCCTGGTGGCTGCGGCGCCGCGGCACCGATCCGGTCACGGCCCTGTACGCACGTTTCTGTGCCAGGCTGGGGCGCCTCGGCTGCGTGCGCCGCACCGGCGAAGGGCCGCGCGACTTCGCCACGCGCGCCGCGGCGCAGCTGCCGGCCGTGGCGCCGCACGCACAGGCCTTCATCGACGCCTACATCGCGCTGCGCTACGGTACCGCTACCGCGCAGCAGCGCGCCGCCGCACTCGCCATCATGCGCCGCACCCTCGGCAAGCTGGCGCGGCTGCGGCGCCGCTGAGGCGGCCGGCCTGGCGGACAAGGGACCCAGGTACACCGCCCTCGGCCGCGTCATTCGTTGCGAATGATATAATTTCATTCGTAACTAACACACCGAATGGCACGGCAGCCTCCCACGCCTTGTCCGCCCTCCATGTCATCTTTCGAAGCGCGTATCGACCGCATCTGCACCACCTACGCCGATGCCCCGCGCGAGCTGATCCTCGCCTCGCGCCTGCTGCTGCGAACCAGCCGCCTGCTGCGCGCGCATATCGAGCGCGCGCTGGCCCCGTTCGGGCTCGACCTGTCGCAGTATCTGGTCATCAGCATGCTGGCCGCCGATGCCGGCGAGCCCACCATGCCCTCCGAACTCGGCGTCGCCATCGACGCCACCCGCACGCAGATGACGCGGCTGGTGGACGGGCTGGAAACGCGCGGGCTGGTCCAGCGCCACGCGTCCACGCAGGACCGGCGCAGCCTCGACCTGGTGCTGACGCCCGCCGGGCGCCGGCTGCTGGAACAGGCGATGCCCGCCGTGCACGCGGCCTATGGCGAAGCGTGGGAACCCCTCGGAAGCGGCGGCCTGGACAAGGCCACGCGCGCACTGGCCCGCCTGCACGCCAACCTGGAGGCCCTCGAGCCATGAGAGCGAATCCGGCCTTGCAGCCGCTGCGCATCGGCTGGCGCTGGCTGCGGCTGCTGAGCCACCGGCAGCGCCAGACCCTGGTGATGATGCTGCTGGCCCTGGCCACCGCCGTCGAGTTTCTCGAGAACATCATGTTCGTGTTCGCCTCGAGCCACATCGTGGGCGGCGTCGACGCCGATCCGCGCGGCTTCGCCCTGGTGCAGGGCGGCTACGCCGTGGGCGGCATGCTGATGATCCTCAAGCAGCAATGGCTGGCGCGGCGCTTCGGCTATCGCTACTACATGACCGGTGCGCTGCTGCTGTTCATCGCCGGCACGCTGGCCGCCGCCACCAGCCACAACCTCGCCCAGCTCGTCGCCGCGCGCTTCGTGCAGGGCGTGGGCGGCGGCTCGCTCTTCACCAGTTGCCGCATCCTGATCGTGGCGATGTTCGGCGCCGCGGACCGGCCGCGCGCCACGCGCATCTTCATGATCGGCATCTTTGGCGCCTCGGCGCTGGCACCCGCGCTGGCCGCGGAGCTGATCGACCGCGGCGTGTGGCAGGACGTGTTCTACGGCGTGCTGCCGTTCGCGGTGCTGGCGGCGATCGGCGCCTGGCTGCTGCTGCCGGACGCCGAGCAGCGTGCGCCGGACGAAGGCCCGGCGCTGGGGCCGCTGTTGCTGTTCGGTACCGCGGTGGTGGCGCTGCAGGCCGCCATGACCGAGGCGCGCTTCGATATCTTCTCGCACCCGCTGCGCCTGCTGCTGGTGTGCCTGCTCGGGCTGGCGCTGCTCGCCTCCTTCCTGTGGCAGCAATGGCACCATGCGGCACCGGTGCTGCGCCTGCGCCCGTTGCGCAACCCGGTCTACCTGACCGGCCTGGCGCTGTACTTCCTCTACTACGTGGTCAGCAACCTGAGCGCCTATCTCTTCCCCGTCTATGCGGAGCAGGCCCTGAAGATCCCGCTGGCCACCACGGGCTGGCTCAACAGCTTCGCCGCGCTGGTGAGCTTTGGCGGCATCCTGGTCTACCTGCGCGTGGCGCCGCGCCTGCCGGACAAGAAGCCGCTGATCGTCTGCGGGCTGCTGGTGATGGCCGGCGCCGCCTGGTGGTTCTCGGTGATGCCGCCCGACGCGGGGCCATCGGCCCTGGCCTGGGGCCTGGTCGGCAAGGGACTGTTCGGCGTGATGGTGGTGATCCCGGTCGCCGGGCTGACCTTCCGCTCACTGGCTGACGACGACTTCGCGCACGGCTATCGCAGCAAGAACCTGATCCGGCAGATCGCCGGCACCTTTGCCTCTGCACTCGGGGCGGTGTTGCTGCAGAACCGGCAGTTCGCCGTCCATACCAGCCTGACCGATGCACTGGGGCAGCGTCCGGAGCAGGTATCGCAATGGCTTGCCCAGGTCCAGGAAACACTGGTGGCGCGAGGCATGGATGCCGCACACGGCCATCAAGGCGCGGTGGCACAACTGGGATTGCTGGTCGAGCAGCAGGCAAGGCTGATCGCCTGCGAGGATCTGTACCGACTGGTGGTCGTACTGGCACTGGCCACTGCGGCCTTCGTGCTGATACAGCGCCGGCTCAACTGAGACGGCCGGGTGGCCGTGAGGCGCGGCTGGGTGAAGCGCGGCTGGGAGTGGATGGCGCAAGCCACCCTGGGAAAAGCGTGTTCCCGGGGCTCAGAACAGGGGAAGCTGGCGCATGCCGAAACCGACGGTCTCTTCGACGCGCATGCGGGCGTGGGCGAGCGAGCCTTCTGCGCCGGAATAGTTGCCGGCGGCCCAATGGTAGACCACGGGCAGATCGCCGCGCTCGGACAGCCGGACCTCGCCCAGCTTGTCGCCGCGCTCATTGCGGTAGTAGTGCGATCGGTATCCGCGCTCCCAGTGAGGCGGGGTAGCGGCCTTCTTGCGGCGGCGGGGCGCCGACGGCGTGGAGTGAGGCGCGCGGCGCGCTCTCTCTGTACCCGCACCGGCCGGGGCCCGGGTGAAATCCAACTGCATAGACTTCCTTGTTCAATCGCTCCGGCTTGCGTCGGAAATACCGGTCGCGGGGACGGAGCATGATTTGATGCGTCGCAGGCGTGATGATACCTGTAAAGGCGCCCGTTGAAAGCCCTTTGTGAGCCGGAATGCCGCGATCTGCAAGGCTTCGCGGGAGGTATACCCGCTTCGTATACCCCGCGTATACGATGCCGTTTACGCGGGGTATACCTGCCGCCGACCCGCCCCGGTAAACGAAATCGGCGGCGCGCCGGTCCACCCGGTGCGCCGCCGTCGCTCAGCGGATCGTGGCGGGATCAGCCGAGGTCGAGCGGAATGAAGATGCGTGCATCGTCCCGCTGCACCAGCAGTGCCACCTGCTTGCCGGACTTGGCCACCAGCGAGCGCAGCTGGTCGGCGGAGGTGATGGGCGTACCGTTGAGCGACAGGATCACGTCACCGGGCTGGATGCCGACGCGCGCAGCCGGGCCGCTGACGTCCTCGACCACCAGGCCTGCATCGATGCCGCTGTCGCGCTTCTCCTCGGCCGTCAGCTGGCGTACCGCCAGCCCGAGCCGGCCGCCGGCATCGCTGTTGCCGCCTTTTTGCGCCACGTTCTGTTCGCGTGCCGCGCCCACCTTGACCGTGAGCGTCATCGGCTGGCCCTTGCGGATGATCTTCACGGTGCTGTCGGTGCCCGGCTTGATGTCGGCCACGCGTTCCGGCAGGTCGCCCGAATGGTCGATGACGTCATTGTTGAACTGCACGATCACATCGCCGGCCTTCAGTCCCGCCTTGGAGGCCGGGCTGTCCGGTTCGACCGACGTCACCAGCGCGCCCGACGGCTTCGGCAGGCCGAAGGAATTGGCCAGCGCCTGGTTGACCTCCTGGACCGCAAGGCCCAGGCGGCCGCGGGTCACCTTGCCATGCTCGACCAGCTGCTGCTCGACCTTGGTCGCCACGTTGATCGGGATGGCGAAGGACAGGCCCTGGTAACCGCCGGTCTGGCTGTAGATCTGCGAATTGATACCGATCACCTCGCCACGCTGGTTGAACAGCGGGCCGCCCGAGTTGCCGGGATTGACCGCGACATCGGTCTGGATGAAGGGCACGTAGGTGTCGTCGGGCAGCGAGCGCGACTTGGCGCTGACGATGCCGGCGGTCGCCGTGTTCTCGAAACCATAGGGCGAGCCGATCGCGAGCACCGGTTCGCCGACGCGTACCACGGAAGCATCGCCGAGCTTGACGGTCGGCAGGTCCTTGGCATCGATACGGATGACCGCGATGTCGGACTGCGCGTCGGAACCCAGGACCTTGGCCTTGAACTCGCGCCGGTCGGTCAGCTTGACCGTCACTTCCTGTGCATTGTCGACCACGTGAGCGTTGGTCAGGATCAGTCCGTCATGGCTGATGATGAAGCCCGAGCCGAGGCCTCGCACCAGTTGCGGCTGGTTGTTCTGCGGCATCTGGAACTGCGGGCCGAAGCGCTTGAAGAACTGGAACAGTGGATCTTCCGGATCCATGCCTTGCGTCTGGGCCGAGGTCCGCTGCGCGCGCGCGGTCACACTGATATTGACCACGGCCGGCCCGTACTGCTGCACGATGCCGGAAAAGTCGGTCGGTGTCGCCACGGCGACGGATTGCGCGGCAGCGATGGCAGGCGTGGTGGCCGCGTAGCTGGGCGTGATGACTTCCTTCTGCAGGTAGGCATAACCACCGCCGATGGCGGCCAGCGCGGCGATGCCGAGAGCCGAGCGAGCAAGAGTCTGGCGAATCATGGAGTGTCCCTTTCTTTGAAGTTCCAGCGCCTTGGCCTTCCCTGGCGCGACGGAACCATGCTATCCAACGATCCTTAACGCAGACTTAAGCGGGCGCACGCACCCTGGCCCTGGTCCCGCTGGCTGGCCTCCGGCTTTGTCAGCACATGCTCACTCTCGCGCAATCTCAAGTTCGGTGGAATATGATGACCCAACCGACCAGCAGATCCTCCGGTGGGTGGTCCTCGTTGTCCGCCATCTCTCCGCCATTTTTTCCGCCACGGGTCTGCGCAGGCACTAAGCTGGAAGGCCGCTCGCCGGATTCCCGAGTCGAGCCGGGCTCAGGTAAGCCTTCACTTCCACTTTCCCACGAAAACATGATGGGAGCCGATATGACACTCGAAAAAGTGCTGTACACCGCCCACGCAACCGCCACCGGCGGCCGCGATGGGCGCGCTGTGACCTCGGATGGCCAACTCGACATCAAACTCGCCGTTCCCAAGGAAATGGGCGGGGCCGGCAATGGCTTGAATCCCGAGCAGCTGTTCGCCGCAGGCTATTCGGCCTGCTTCATCGGAGCAATGCGTTACGTTGCCGGCCAGCAGAAGGCCGCCTTGCCGGCCGATACGTCGATCGAAGGTGCCGTCAGCATCGGACCGGCCGGACAGGGCTTCGGCCTGCAGGTGGAGTTGAAGATCTCGATTCCCGGCTATGACAAGGCACAGGCCCAGAAGCTGGTCGAACAGGCCCATCAGGTCTGCCCGTACTCCAATGCGACGCGGGGCAATATCGATGTGGTGCTGACGGTGGTGTGAGCAGTTGCGTGAGGGGCCGGCCTGTCCGGCGGCCTCAGCCGGCGCCGGTCGCGGCTTGCGTCGATGCCAGAGTGGCGCAATAAGCACGCTTCTGCTCGGGACTGAGGCGCTTGACCGCCGCCTCGGCGCGCGAGGCTTCCGAGCGGTTGGGAAAGGGGTGACTGCCGAGGACGCGGATCGGCTTGCGCGAACGCGTGTACTTCGCCCCGGTACCCGCCAGGTGCTGGGCGAAGCGCCGTGCTACATCGGTGGTAATACCGGTGTAGATGGCATTGCCCTCGCATTCGAGCAGGTAGAGGTACCAGGTGGCCGGATTCGGCATGAGGTGAGTGGTGCGATAGAGACGTTCGGCGCGAATCGCCGCCGACCCGGCGCGGCTGCACGTGGGTAACGCAGCACGATTATCGCCTTGGATTGCGCCGCGATGTGCGAAAGACAGGTACGACGGCGCGCCGCAAAGACAAAACCCCTCGCAGCGTTTGCTGTCGAGGGGTTTTGCGGGAGGGAGAGCCTGGCGATGACCTACTTTCACACGGGTAGTCCGCACTATCATCGGCGCAAAGTCGTTTCACGGTCCTGTTCGGGATGGGAAGGGGTGGTTCCGACTCGCTATGGTCACCAGGCATAAGGGGTTGCTGCGCCGGGGTTGAGCCGTCGCAGCGAATAGGGATGTAGTCTTGGTTGTGAGGTATCGGCACCGTCCTGGGCACACGCGATACGTCAACCAGTGAAACACACTGGTTATAGGATCAAGCCTTACGGGCAATTAGTACTGGTTAGCTTAACGCATTACTGCGCTTCCACACCCAGCCTATCAACGTCCTGGTCTCGAACGACCCTTCAAGGAGGTCAAGCCTCCAGGGAATCCTCATCTTCAGGCGAGTTTCCCGCTTAGATGCTTTCAGCGGTTATCTCTTCCGTACATAGCTACCCTGCGATGCCTCTGGCGAGACAACAGGTACACCAGCGGTACGTCCACTCCGGTCCTCTCGTACTAGGAGCAGCCCCCGTCAAGATTCCAACGCCCACGGCAGATAGGGACCAAACTGTCTCACGACGTTTTAAACCCAGCTCACGTACCTCTTTAAATGGCGAACAGCCATACCCTTGGGACCGGCTACAGCCCCAGGATGAGATGAGCCGACATCGAGGTGCCAAACACCGCCGTCGATATGAACTCTTGGGCGGTATCAGCCTGTTATCCCCAGAGTACCTTTTATCCGTTGAGCGATGGCCCTTCCATACAGAACCACCGGATCACTATGTCCTGCTTTCGCACCTGCTCGACTTGTCGGTCTCGCAGTTAAGCACGCTTTTGCCATTGCACTTTAGGTACGATGTCCGACCGTACCAAGCGTACCTTCGAACTCCTCCGTTACACTTTGGGAGGAGACCGCCCCAGTCAAACTGCCTACCATGCACTGTCCCCGACCCGGATTCACGGGCCAAGGTTAGAACCTCAAACAAACCAGGGTGGTATTTCAAGGACGGCTCCACCGGAACTAGCGTCCCGGTTTCAAAGCCTCCCACCTATCCTACACAGATCGGTTCAAAGTCCAATGCAAAGCTACAGTAAAGGTTCATGGGGTCTTTCCGTCTAGCCGCGGGGAGATTGCATCATCACAAACACTTCAACTTCGCTGAGTCTCGGGAGGAGACAGTGTGGCCATCGTTACGCCATTCGTGCAGGTCGGAACTTACCCGACAAGGAATTTCGCTACCTTAGGACCGTTATAGTTACGGCCGCCGTTTACCGGGACTTCAATCAAGAGCTTGCACCCCATCATTTAATCTTCCGGCACCGGGCAGGCGTCACACCCTATACGTCCACTTTCGTGTTTGCAGAGTGCTGTGTTTTTATTAAACAGTCGCAGCCACCAGTTTATTGCAACCCCTTCACCCTTCTGGCGCAGGCCAGTCAAGCTACCAGGGCGTACCTTATCCCGAAGTTACGGTACCAATTTGCCGAGTTCCTTCTCCCGAGTTCTCTCAAGCGCCTTAGAATACTCATCTCGCCCACCTGTGTCGGTTTGCGGTACGGTCTCGTATGACTGAAGCTTAGAGGCTTTTCTTGGAACCACTTCCGATTGCTTCGCGACGCATGGTCGCTCGCCCCACAGCCTTGAATCCCGCGCCCGGATTTGCCTAAGCGCCTTCTCCACTGCAGGGACCGGGACTTCCAACACCCGGACAACCTTCCGCGATCCGTCCCCCCATCGCATCATACGACGGTGCAGGAATATTAACCTGCTTCCCATCAGCTACGCATCTCTGCCTCGCCTTAGGGGCCGACTCACCCTACGCCGATGAACGTTGCGTAGGAAACCTTGGGCTTACGGCGAGGGGGCCTTTCACCCCCTTTATCGCTACTCATGTCAGCATTCGCACTTCTGATACCTCCAGCATCCTTTACAAGACACCTTCACAGGCTTACAGAACGCTCTCCTACCACGCGCTTGCGCGCGTCCGCAGCTTCGGTGACTGGCTTAGCCCCGTTACATCTTCCGCGCAGGACGACTCGATCAGTGAGCTATTACGCTTTCTTTAAAGGGTGGCTGCTTCTAAGCCAACCTCCTGACTGTTTTAGCCTTCCCACTTCGTTTCCCACTTAGCCAATCTTTGGGACCTTAGCTGGCGGTCTGGGTTGTTTCCCTCTTGACACCGGACGTTAGCACCCGATGTCTGTCTCCCGTGATTGCACTCTTCGGTATTCGGAGTTTGCTATGGCGGGGTAATCAGCAATAGACCCCCCAACCATGACAGTGCTCTACCCCCGAAGGTGAGACACGAGGCACTACCTAAATAGTTTTCGGAGAGAACCAGCTATTTCCAGATTTGTTTAGCCTTTCACCCCTATCCACAGCTCATCCCCTAGTTTTTCAACACTAGTGGGTTCGGTCCTCCAGTACGTGTTACCGCACCTTCAACCTGGCCATGGATAGATCATCTGGTTTCGGGTCTACACCCAGCGACTGAACGCCCTGTTCGGACTCGCTTTCGCTACGCCTGCCCTAATCGGTTAAGCTTGCCACTGAATGTAAGTCGCTGACCCATTATACAAAAGGTACGCCGTCACCCGTTTCCAGGCTCCGACTGTTTGTATGCATGCGGTTTCAGGATCTATTTCACTCCCCTCCCGGGGTTCTTTTCGCCTTTCCCTCACGGTACTGGTTCACTATCGGTCGATCACGAGTATTTAGCCTTGGAGGATGGTCCCCCCATCTTCAGACAGGATTTCACGTGTCCCGCCCTACTTGTCGTACACCTAGTTCCACAACGCTGTTTTCGCATACAGGGCTATCACCTGCTATGGCCGGGCTTTCCATCCCGTTCTGCTAACAATGCTGCTAAAGAGTACAAGGCTCTTCCCATTTCGTTCGCCACTACTCTGGGAATCTCGGTTGATTTCTGTTCCTGCAGCTACTTAGATGTTTCAGTTCGCCGCGTTCGCTTCCCTTGCCTATGTATTCAGCAAGGGATGACCCATACGGGCCGGGTTTCCCCATTCGGACATCTCCGGATCAAAGCTCGTTTGCCAGCTCCCCGAAGCTTTTCGCAGGCTACCGCGTCCTTCATCGCCTGTGATCGCCAAGGCATCCACCACATGCACTTGTTCGCTTGACCCTATAACGAGTGTGTCTCAAGCTCGCGCTTGAAACGCTCATTACAGGTTGAGTTCTCGCATTTGTGCCGTATTCCAAGTCATCTTTCGATCACTTAAATACTTTGGTTGATACAATCACAACCCGGTATCACGTTAAACTACTGCGCGTCTCATCAACACGCCGTGACACCTTTACTACATCCCATATTGTTAAAGAACAGCCGATGCTTTCGCATCGCTTGGCCAACGCCAAATGCAAGCGCTCAACGCTAAGCGCTTGCATTTGGCTTGTCCAACCCAAGGTCGATGGTGGAGGATGACGGGATCGAACCGACGACCCCCTGCTTGCAAAGCAGGTGCTCTCCCAGCTGAGCTAATCCCCCTCGGATAACTTGGTGGGTCTGGTAGGACTTGAACCTACGACCCCCGCCTTATCAAGACGGTGCTCTAACCACCTGAGCTACAGACCCTTGGCTGTAACAGCAAACAGACCGATAAGTGTGAACGCTTCACTTGGGAAGCACGCTCTGGAAAGGAGGTGATCCAGCCGCACCTTCCGGTACGGCTACCTTGTTACGACTTCACCCCAGTCATGAACCCTGCCGTGGTAATCGCCCTCCTTGCGGTTAGGCTAACTACTTCTGGCAAAACCCACTCCCATGGTGTGACGGGCGGTGTGTACAAGACCCGGGAACGTATTCACCGCGGCATGCTGATCCGCGATTACTAGCGATTCCAGCTTCACGTAGTCGAGTTGCAGACTACGATCCGGACTACGATGCGTTTTCTGGGATTAGCTCCCCCTCGCGGGTTGGCAACCCTCTGTACGCACCATTGTATGACGTGTGAAGCCCTACCCATAAGGGCCATGAGGACTTGACGTCATCCCCACCTTCCTCCGGTTTGTCACCGGCAGTCTCTCTAGAGTGCCCTTTCGTAGCAACTAGAGACAAGGGTTGCGCTCGTTGCGGGACTTAACCCAACATCTCACGACACGAGCTGACGACAGCCATGCAGCACCTGTGTCCACTTTCCCTTTCGGGCACCTGATGCATCTCTGCTTCGTTAGTGGCATGTCAAGGGTAGGTAAGGTTTTTCGCGTTGCATCGAATTAATCCACATCATCCACCGCTTGTGCGGGTCCCCGTCAATTCCTTTGAGTTTTAATCTTGCGACCGTACTCCCCAGGCGGTCAACTTCACGCGTTAGCTTCGTTACTGAAGAAATGAATCCCCAACAACTAGTTGACATCGTTTAGGGCGTGGACTACCAGGGTATCTAATCCTGTTTGCTCCCCACGCTTTCGTGCATGAGCGTCAGTCACGTCCCAGGGGGCTGCCTTCGCCATCGGTATTCCTCCACATCTCTACGCATTTCACTGCTACACGTGGAATTCTACCCCCCTCTGACGCACTCTAGCCTTGCAGTCACAAGCGCCATTCCCAGGTTGAGCCCGGGGATTTCACGCCTGTCTTACAAAACCGCCTGCGCACGCTTTACGCCCAGTAATTCCGATTAACGCTCGCACCCTACGTATTACCGCGGCTGCTGGCACGTAGTTAGCCGGTGCTTATTCTTCCGGTACCGTCATCCCTCCGGGGTATTAGCCCAAAGGATTTCTTTCCGGACAAAAGTGCTTTACAACCCGAAGGCCTTCTTCACACACGCGGCATTGCTGGATCAGGGTTGCCCCCATTGTCCAAAATTCCCCACTGCTGCCTCCCGTAGGAGTCTGGGCCGTGTCTCAGTCCCAGTGTGGCTGATCGTCCTCTCAGACCAGCTACTGATCGTCGCCTTGGTGAGCCTTTACCTCACCAACTAGCTAATCAGACATCGGCCGCTCCTATTGCGCGAGGCCTTACGGTCCCCCGCTTTCACCCTCAGGTCGTATGCGGTATTAGCTAATCTTTCGACTAGTTATCCCCCACAACAGGGCACGTTCCGATGTATTACTCACCCGTTCGCCACTCGCCGCCAGACCGAAGTCCGCGCTGCCGTTCGACTTGCATGTGTAAGGCATGCCGCCAGCGTTCAATCTGAGCCAGGATCAAACTCTTCAGTTCAATCTCTGTGTGGTTCCGCGCAGTTGCCTGCGCAAACCTCGCTCTTTCGAGCGGTCGCTCACTCTCAGAAAACTGACTGGCTCCGTCCGAAGACGAAACCAAACATGTTTACTGTGCGAGCACTGATAACTTGTAAGCTAGAAGACCGAGGTCTTCCGCTTCCCGCATCAAGCGCCCACACTTATCGGCTGTTTGTTTGTTAAAGAACTCACGCGATTCGCTTTGCTTATCGCGTCGCTGCGTTGTCAGCAGCAGAGAAACGAGATTATGAACAACTTTCTGCGTTTCGTCAACAGGTTCGAAGCATCTTTTTCGCTTCGGTCAGTCGCGCTTCGCAGCACCACCCACCATCCTGCCAACCCCGCAACCCGCGTCGCCGCTGGCTTTGCCGCTGCGCTTCGTGTTGCGAGGGGGCGAATAGTAGGCCAGTCCGGCCGCCTTGGCAAGCCTTTTTGACAAGAAGAAGAAAAAGCCGAAAAAACACAGCATAGGTGGCGCAAGCGCCACCTATGCTGCCCGACGGGGCCAGGGGGCCGTCCCGCCAGTCCTCTCCACTCTCTATATATAGAATCGACATATCCCAGATGGCCGGGATGACGGGGCAGCCACGCCACCTCGTCCAGTCTCTCCCCCTCACCACACTGTACAAGGACACCCCATGACGATTCACGCAAGCTGGAAAGCCGACCAGGGCTCGAGTGCCTGCGCACTGGACAATGGCACCGCCCATTGGGCAGCCGACCTCGATACCTCGGCCGGCGGCGACCCGAGCCTGCCCAATCCGCACGATCTGCTGGATTCGGCACTGGCCGCCTGCACCACGCTGACGATCCAGCTTTATGCCAAGCGCAAGGCCTACCCGATCCGATCGGTCGCCGTCTCGGTCGCTCACGTGGAAGAAGCCGGCAAGTACCAGCTCAAGCGGACCATCAAGATCGAGGGCGAACTGGAACAGCCGGTGCTCGACGATCTCCTGCGCGTGGCCAATCGCTGCCCGGTCCACAAGAGCCTGTCGGCCCAGATCAGTATCGAGACCTCGCTGGCCTGAGCGACGCGCCGCCTCGCCTACCGGCAAGGCCCAGGCGCAGGCGGGCGCACCCCGGCATGTTCGAGACGTCCTTGCCGACATCTCTTCTGCCATCAAACCCTCGGGCGGAAAGAGCTGGCATGACGCACTGCAGTATGCCAGGCCGCGGAGCGTGAACCGGGCGGGCTTCGGCGCGGACAGAAGCACAATGTTCGATATGTCCTGGTCTTGGTTCGCTCCGTCCCTTCCCGACGGCCCGCAGCCGCGGCTATCGTTACCTCCACACATAACATCCGCCCCTGGAGACAACGATGCGCACCCAAGTCGCCATCATCGGCGCGGGCCCCGCAGGCCTGCTGCTCGGACAATTGCTGGCCCGCGCCGGCATCGACGCCGTCATCCTCGAACAGCGCAGTCCCGACTATGTGCTCGGCCGGATCCGAGCGGGCATCCTGGAGAGTGTCACGGTCGATGCCCTCGAGCGCGCCGGCGTCGCAGCACGGCTGCACCGGGAAGGACTGGTCCACCATGGCATCGAGCTGGCATTCGACGGTACGCGCCACCGCATCGACCTGCACGCGCTGATCGGCCGTTCGGTCACGGTCTACGGGCAGACCGAGGTCACCCACGACCTGATGGACGCCCGCGCCGCCGCAGGCGCGCTCACCATCTATGAAGCGGAGCAGGTCAGTCTGCACGACTTCGACGCGGACACGCCGCGCGTGCGCTACACGAAGGACGGCCGACAGCATGAACTGCAGTGCGATTTCATCGCCGGCTGCGACGGCTTCCACGGCGTCAGCCGGCAGAGCGTCCCCGAGCGCTCGCGCCAGATCTTCGAACGCGTCTATCCGTTCGGCTGGCTCGGCGTGCTGAGCGAGACGCCGCCGGTTGCCGACGAACTGATCTACGCCAGCCACGAGCGCGGCTTCGCGCTATGCAGCATGCGCTCGCTGACGCGCAGCCGCTACTACATCCAGGTACCCGCAGACGAGCAGGCGAAGGACTGGAGCGATGCACGCTTCTGGGACGAACTGCGCCGCCGCCTCGATCCGGCCGCCGCCGAGGCATTGGTCACCGGCCCCAGCATCGAAAAGAGCATCGCGCCACTGCGCAGCTTCGTCTGCGAGCCCATACGCTTCGGCCGGCTGTTCCTCGCCGGGGATGCCGCTCACATCGTGCCACCCACCGGCGCCAAAGGCCTGAACCTGGCGGCGAGCGACGTGCTCTACCTGGCCGACGGCCTGATCCAGTACTACCAGGAGCGCGACGGCGGCGGCCTCGACGGCTACTCGCACAAATGCCTGGCACGCATCTGGAAGGCGGAGCGCTTCTCCTGGTGGATGACCTCCCTGCTGCACCGCTTTCCCGATGCGGACGCCTTCGCCAGGCGCTTGCAGCAGGCCGAACTGGACTATGTGGTCGGCTCGGCTGCGGCCTCGGCCGCGCTGGCCGAGAACTACGTGGGCCTGCCGTACTGAGTACCGAGCCACTGCCGGCGTGAAGCCGGCGGTGGCCGGCAAGCTTGCCGCCGCAAATGATAATGGTTATCATTTAAATCTCAGGTCATTCGACACCGCCTGAGTCAGCAAATGGGTTGCCGGACACCTCGTGTCCGGCGTTTTTTCCCACGTCCGCCAATACCTCGGCACGCGCCCCGCGGCGCCATGCCCGCACCCAGGTCATGCCTCGCCGCCCGGACTGTTCCCGCATTGCCCTGCCCGGCATGCGCGGCAGACCCAGGGCGGACGCACCCGACTCTGTTCGCTGCACCACCAAGCACGCGCCCCCGGCTGCCGCAAACAGCACAGCGGTTTTTGCCGCCGCCCGGCCCCGCTCGTACGATCAAGGGACAAAGACAAGAGCTTTGTTGCTAGGCATTTCGACGGGTAGGGATGCGGAGGGGGTCTCCATCTTGGCAAGTTATTTCGAAGAGTATTGCGCCCGCATCCTGCGCGGCGGGGCGGTGGGCGTGATCGCGTCGCCGGTCCTGGTCCAGCACGATGCCATCCATAGCGCCAGCTATGTGCCGTTCGAGCACCGGAATCCCGGCGCCAGGCTGGCGCTGGTCAGCCTGACGCCAGGCCACACGCACGTCAGGCTCGCGGCGGAGCTGACCGCGCGCCTGCTGGCGACACAGCGGCCCGGACGCGCGATCCAGCGCGAGAACAAGCGGGAAGTGGAATTGGGTGGAGCGCTGATCCGCCCCAACCTGATCCGCATGCTTGATCATTTCCAACTACCCAGGCTGCTCGGGATAGCGGCGGCGGCCTCGCTGTGGGGCGAGGCCTTCGACCTCCTGCAGCCGCTCGCGCTGCTGCCCCATGCCACGACCCGGCGCGGACAGGTCTTCGATGGCGCGCTGGCGGCCCTGCTCGACGTGCCCATGCTGCGCGCCATCTATGACGAACATTTCCTCGGCCTGTTGCCGCGCCTGCCGGTAGACATGCTCTATCTCGGCCTGGGCCGCACGGCCTGGGCCGGCCTGCTGCACGCTGCGGCGCTGGGCCTGCTGCCCCGGCGCCAGCTGCTGGGCATGCTGCCGGTGCCCGCCAGGGCCGGCAATATGGTGCGTTACTTCCTGCGCGAGATCCACGCCCACGAATTGTCCGGCAACGATCCGGTACGCCACCGCCTGCCCTGGCTGGACGCGGCCCGGGCGGAACTGGAGGCTGCCATCAGCGCACGCCTGGCCGGGCAAGCGGCGCCACGCGGAACCCTGGCCACCGCCGGCTAGCCCGCTCCCCGTATGTCCAGCCACATGCTCGCCTCCACCTGCCCCCCGGGAAGTAGGGTGAAAAGCACTACGCAATCGCCCGTTATCGCTCATGAGGGATTCGACCCCCCTCAAGTTCCCGATTTCGCGGCCCCCGTGGCCGCGATTTTTTTGCCTGGCCCGGGCCGTCGCTGCCGGCCTCCCGCCGGCGCCGCGCCCTACAATCGTGGTTGACTTCACCACACGACCGGCCCATGCCCATCGACCGGCACGCCGCCACCAGCCGCCCCGTCCTCCATCGCCAGTGGCGCCCAGCGGCCCGCCTGCGGCTCCGGTTCGGTTTCGCCTGGCGCTGCGCGCTGCTGATGCCTGCGCTGGCGCTGGCGCAACCGGCGCACGACACCACCCCGGCCGCGACGGCAGCGGCATCGGTCCAGCCGGCCGCAGCCGCTTCGGCGGTGCCAGCCCCGCGGGGACCGGCCGGCGGCGCCTTCTCCTCCGCCCATCCGGCCGGCCCCCTGCCACCCGGCTGGCATAACCTGCCGGTCGTCAAGGGCAAGCGCCTGACCCATTACACGCTGGTGGACGATGGCGGCAACACCGTGATCCAGGCCGATGCCGACGGCTCCGCCTCGGCGCTGCTGCGCCACGGCGACATCGACCTGGCGCAGACGCCCGCCGTCAGCTGGCGCTGGAAGGTCGCCGCGCCGATCACCGGTGCCGACAACCACCTGTCCGCACAGGAAGACGCGCCCGCGCGCCTGGTGTTCTTCTTCGACGGCGACCGCAGCAAGCTGACGTTTGGCCAGCGGGTACAGATGCACCTCGCCCAGGGCCTGGCCGGCATGGAACTGCCCTACGCCACCTTGATGTACATCTGGTCGGAATCCGCACCGCCGGGCGCCGTGATCGCCAATCCCCTCACCTCACGGGTGCAGATGATCGTGGTCAGCGGCGGCAGCGCCGAGGCCGGCCGCTGGCTGCAGTTCCAGCGCGACATCGTGCGCGACTACGAGCAGGTCTTCCATGAGAAACCGGGCAAGCTGATCGCCTACGGCCTGTTGACCGACACCGACAATACCGGCACCACGGCACGTGCCTGGTACGGTGACCTGCATTTCCAGCCCGAGCATTGAGCCCCCGTGGCGCGCCCGCCCGGAAGCAGCCCGCCCACCTCCGCGCCGCTTAGCGGGGCGGCGGCCGCTGCGCCAGCGCGGCGCGCAGCCGCTCGCCGACGCGTGCGGCAAGCGCGCCGCCCGCACTCGCCCCGCCCGCCTCGATCGCCTGCCGCACGCTGACCACGGCGGCCGGGTCGTAATGGCGGCCGCTGCCAAGCCGCGCCTCGAATCCGTTGGCGCGCCGGTGGATCTCGTCCAGGTCGGCATCGACCACCAGCACCGCATGGGCCAGCACCACATGCCCCGGGGTGGCTCCGGCCTGCGCCGCCGGCACGCGGCGCCAGTATTGCGCCGTGCCCGCGATCTTGCGCGCGGCACCGGCCGGCCCCCAGGCGAGATTGAAGCGGCCGTCGCAGAACGACCCGTCGACCGCCTGCCAGTGCGTCGCCACGCCGAGCGCGTCCAGGGCCGCCCGCAGCACGTCGCACAGATGCAGGTAGACCGCCTCGGCCAGGTCGCCCGGAGCGCCGCCCACGCGGTAGGCCAAGGTCAGGTTCAGGATGCCCGGTCCCTGCGGCACCAGCCCGCCGCCGGACTGGCGCAGCCACACCGGACAGCCGCGCGCGGCGAAGTCCGTCCGCGCCGCCTCGAAGGCAGCGAAGCGCAGGTAGCTGCGCGGCACCACCAGCGAGGCGGGCGCCTGCCACAGCTGCGCCAGCGGCGCGCCCGCCTCCGCCCTGGCGAGCAGCGCCAGCTCGGCGTGCAGCGGGCCGTCCGCGGAGACTTCCGGCTCGACGAGTTCGAATGGCATCGTTGTGGTGATCGGAAAGGGAAGGACGGGCCGCGACCCGCGGCAGGCGACCGCGTGCCATTGGACCGCATGCCATTGTCCATCGCAGCGGACCGTGGCGCCAGCCGCCGCCCGGACCGCGACGCCGCTGTGCGACGGGCCCGGGAGCAGCGTGCGGCGGCGCGCCGCCGCACGCCGTGTCAGCCTGCCACGTGCTGCCTGAGCAAGGCGTTGACTTCGGCCGCCTTCTCCATCTGGCTCATATGGCCGGCGTCGGCAAACACCTTCACCGTGGCACCGGCCGGCGCATTGCCGGCGTGCTCGGCGGGGATGATGCGATCCTGCGCGCCCCAGATCACCAGCACGCGCGCCGGCCCTGCCCCGGCCAGGCGCAGGCCGGGACGCTCCTGCTGCCGCCCGCCGGCGAACAGGCCGGCGTCCAGGGCCGCCAGCGCCTCGCCCACACCGTCCAGGCGCTTGTAGCGGAGCAGGTCATCCAGCATCTGCCGGCTGACCAGTGCCGGATCGGCGAAGAGCTGCTCCACCACCGGCTTCAGTTCGCGCCGCGACTGTGCCGCGACGAAGCCGGCCGTATAGCCCTGGTTGACCTCCTCGCCCAGGCCCGCGGGCGATATCAGCGCCAGCGACAGCACCCGCCCCGGCGCATCGAGCGCGAGCTGTGCCGCGACCCCGCCGCCCATCGAGTGGCCGACCACATGCGCGGCCTCGAGTCCGGCCGCATCCATGAAGCGCGCCACGAAGGCCGCCAGTGCGGCCAGCGTGGTGCCGGGCAGCCGTGGCGTGGACTGTCCGTGCGCGGGGAGGTCGAGCGCATAGACGGCGTGGCCCTCGGCCAGGGCATCGAGATTGAACAGCCAGTTGTCGAGGTCGCCGCCGAAGCCGTGCAGGAACAGCACCGGCGCACCGCCCACGCCCTTCTTCGCATAGCGCACGCGGATGCCGTCGACGTCTGCATACTGGTAGGCGGAAGCGGCTTCGTCCGCTTCGTCCTCGTCGCTCGACGGCGTCTCGTAGCCCGCCACGTAAGCGTCGATCTCGGCGTCGCTGACCTCGGGCGACGCCAGCACGCCGAGCAGCGCCTTGACCGGCAGCACGTCACCCACGGCGGCCACCTTGCGCCGCAGGATGCCGGCGTCGGACGCCTCCACCGCATTGGCGATCTTGTCGGTCTCCACGTCGAGAATCGGCATGCCGACCGCAATCGCATCGCCTTCGGCGACCAGCCAGTCGTTGATCGTCCCTTCCTTCATCGACAGGCCCCATTTGGGCATCACGATGGGCGTGATGCCCTTGTCTTGCGTGGTCGCGCCCATCAGTGTTTCCCTCCCTTCATGGTCTTGCGCGCGGCATCGGCGATCTGCGCCGCGCTGGGGATGTAGAGATCCTCCAGCACGGGCGAGAACGGCACCGGCGTATGCGGCGGGCATACCATCTCGATGCCGGCCTTGAGCGCGCCGAACGCCTGCGAGGCGACCTGCGCGGCGATGTCGGTGGCGATGTTGCAGCGCGGGCTGGCCTCGTCGACCACCACCAGGCGGCCGGTATTCTCGACTGTCTCCAGCACCGTATCGAGATCCAGCGGCGACAGCGTGCGCAGGTCCACCACTTCGGCCTCGATGCCTTCCTTGGCCAGCGTCGCGGCCGCTTCCAGCGCGCGGTGCACCATCAGGCCATAGGTGACGATGGACACGTCCTTGCCGTCGCGCACCACATTGGCTTCGCCGAAGGGAATCGCATAGGAGTTCTCCGGTACTTCGCCCTCCAGGCCATAGAGGTTCTTGTGCTCGCAGAAGATGACCGGATCGTTGTCGCGGATCGCCTGGATCAGCAGGCCCTTGGTGTCGTAGGGCGTGGACGGGCACACCACCTTGAGCCCGGGCACGTGGGTGAAGATCGGCGTCAGCATCTGGCTGTGCTGCGCGGCCGCACGGAAGCCCGCGCCCACCATGGCGCGGATCACCACCGGCGTCTCGGCCTTGCCGCCGAACATGTAGCGGAACTTGGCCGCCTGGTTGAAGATCTGGTCGAAGCACACGCCCATGAAGTCGATGAACATCAGTTCGGCGATGGGGCGCATGCCGCAGGCGGCGGCGCCGATGGCGGCGCCGACGTAGGCGGACTCCGACAGCGGCGTGTCGAGCAGCCGGTCGCCATGCTTGGCGTACAAGCCCTTGGTGACGCCGAGGACCCCGCCCCAGGCGTCCTTCTCGCCGTCCGCGCCGGCGCCGCCGACGATATCCTCGCCGAGCATGATCACGCTCGGGTCACGGGTCATTTCCTGGTCGATCGCTTCGTTGATCGCCAGCTTCATGCTGAGTCTGCGCGACATGTCTTGTCTCCTGTCGATGCTGGTGGTGTTTTCTCGGCGCTTGCCGCTGCGTATCGAACGTATCGAACGTATCGAATCCGCCGGTGGCGCGATATCGGTCTGCCCGCGCTCAGTAGCGCACGTAGACGTCGGTGAGCAGGTCTGCCGGACCGGGCTGCGGCGCGGCCTTCGCCTCCTGCACCGCGTGCTCGATCAGCGCGGCCACCTCGCGGTCGATCGCTTCGAGTTCCGCGGCGGACAGCGCCTCCGCCTGCGTGACCGTGCGTGCGAAGCGCTTCAGGCAGTCCTTGTTGGCGCGGATGTCGTCCAGCTCGCCGGCGGCACGGTAGGTCTGCGCATCGCCCTCGAAGTGGCCGTAGAAGCGAACCATCTTGCACTCGAGCAACGAAGGGCCGCCGCCTTCGCGCGCGCGCCGGATCACCTCGCCGGCCGCTTCGTGCACAGCGAAGAAATCGGTGCCGTCCACGGTCACGCCGGGTACGCCGAAGCCGGCGGCGCGGTCCACGTAGCTGTCGACCGCGGTGCCGTACTCGCGCGCGGTCGACTCGGCGTAGCCGTTGTTCTCGATGACGAAGATCACCGGCAGGTTCCACACCGCGGCCAGGTTGAGGCTTTCGAGGAAAGTGCCCTGGTTGGAGGCGCCATCGCCGACGAAGGTCACGCCGACCTCGCCCTTGCCGCGGAACTTCGCTGCCAGCGCGGCACCGCAGATCAGCGGCGCGCCCGCGCCGAGGATGCCGTTGGCGCCCATCATGCCCTTGGACAGGTCGGCGATATGCATGGAGCCGCCCTTGCCATTGCAGGATCCGCCCTTGCGTCCGTAGATCTCCTTCATCATCGCCACCGGGTCCACGCCCTTGGCGATGCAGTGGCCGTGCCCGCGATGGGTACTGGCGATGCGGTCGCCGTCATGCAGGTGGTGCAGGATGCCGACGCCCGCGGCTTCCTCGCCGGCATACAGGTGGACGAAGCCGGGGATGTCGCCGCGCGAGAAATCCACGTGCAGTCGTTCCTCGAACTCGCGGATCGTGCGCATCCTGCGGTAGACGTCCAGCAGCATCTGCTTGTCGAGCGGTAGCGGCGCCGCCGCGCCGCGCGAAGAGGAAGTGGCCATCGCTGTCTCCTTTGTCATGGCTTTGGGGGGGAAAACTGGGTCATGCCTGCACGGTGCCGCGCATCAGTCCGGCATCGGCCGCATACCGCATGCAGGCCGACACGTCGAGGCTGCGGAAGGCCTGCTCGTGCAGCGTGATGGTGACCTCGTCGTGCGCGCCGAAGGCGAGCTCGCGTTCGCCGTCCAGCGCCACGATGCCGCTGCGCTGTCGCACCGGGGCCGGATGGCCGTGCTCCAGCCGGCGCCAGCCCGCCACCGGCACCGGGCACAGCAGGCCGGGCGCGATCGGCGCCTGCAGCACGAAGGCGCAATCGTCGTGCGTGCCGAGCTCGATCGCCAACCCGCCCGCCTCGCGGCGGCCGATGGGCTGCAGCAGGCCGGCGATGGACGACAGGCCGATCGCCTCCGGATCGGCATAGGCGGCATAGATCGCGGCCAGCGTGTCGGGCTTCCACAAGGCGCGCGCGCCGATGAAGTGTTCATGCGAGATGACCGCGTCGACCAGCGCGATATCGCGCCGCAGGCCGCCGTCCCCGTCGCGAATGGCGATGTCGAGCCGCTTGTTCCACAGCAGCGCCCGCGCGGCGGGCACGCGCCCGCTGGCGAACAGGCCGGCGGCGAGGCCGGTCACGGTCGGCTCGCGCATCTCGGGAAAGGCGTTATTGGTGCCGGTCGACAGGCCGGCGATCGGCACCGCGCCGCATTCGCGCACCACGGCGCGATGGGTGCCGTCGCCGCCCAGCACGATGATGGCCGCCACGCCGGCCTCGGCCATGCGGCGCGCGGCCAGCAGCGTGTCGTCGACGCTGGCCGTGACCGGCATGTCGAGGTAGTCGACGGCCGGCAGCGCGGCATCGGGGCCATGCCGGCGCGACAGATGGCGCGCCAGCATCACGCGCAACCCTTCGCGGTCCGGCATCATCAGGACGCGGCCGACGCCGCAGGCCGCCAGCGCGGCCAGCAGGCGCAGCACGATATTGACGCGGTCAGCCAGTTGCAGGCTGTTGGCGTTGGCGATCACGCGGCGGATGTCGCGCGCCGACACCGGGTTGGCGATGATGCCCACCAGCGGCGCTGCGGCGCGGGTCGGCTGGCCCATGCCTGTCTCCTGTGTTTTTGGATGTCTGCACAGGTATCTGCAACGGGCGTGCCAGCCTTCGGGCGGGCGGCCGCGGCAGCGGCGGAAACGCCACCGCCGCCCGCACAGGCGCGCCGCGGCTGGGCCCGGCCCGCGCGCACGGGCGGCACCGTCCCTCGCTACGCGGCGGCTTGCTGCAATGCGGGCGTGACAGGTGTCACGGGGCGGGTGTCACATCACGTGAACAGGTGACACGTGCGGTGACGCGCGCGCCGGAACGCGCGGCGCCCCGCCGCCGGCGGAGACGCCCACCGCGTGCCGAAGGTGAACGCAGAAGGTGAGCAGAGAGGGTGTGAGCGGAGACGGATGGGCGGAGACACGCGTACCGGGACGCGCAATGGCGGGGGAGAGGAGCAATGCAGGGCAGCGAGCGCCGGCGCGGCCGGCCCTTGCCTACCCTGCCGCGTCGCGATGGTTCGGCGACTGGATGCCGAGGCGCGCCATGCGCCGGTAGAGCGTCATACGGCTGACACCGATCTGGCGCGCCACCGCGCTCAGGTTCCAGTTGGCCGCGCGCAGGTACTGCATCAGCAGCAGGCCGTCCGCTGACAGGGTCGTCTGCGCCGTCTGTGGCAAGGGCATGGAACCCTCCTGCGCGCGCGCTACCGCGGCCGCGCCAGCGTTACCGTGCAAGGCCTCCGGCAGGTCCGCCGATTCGATGCAGGCACCCGCGCAGACCGCGCGCGCATACTCCAGCGCATTGCGCAGTTCGCGCAGGTTGCCCGGCCAGCGGTGCCGGTGCAGGCACGCCCGCGCCTCGGCCGACAGCAGCACCGGCCCGGCGGCGGCGGCCGGCTCGCCTTCGGCCAGCAGCTTGTCGACCAGCCAGTCGAGGTCGGCGCGCGCGCGCAGCGGCGGCAAAGTGAAGCGGGCGCCGTTGAGGCGGTAGTAGAGGTCCTCGCGGAAGCGTCCCTGCCGCACGAGCGCCTCCAGGTCCTGGTGGGTGGCGCAGACCACGCGCAGGCGCACCGGCACCGGCCGGGCCGCACCGACCGGCATCACCTCTCCCTCGGCCAGCACGCGCAGCAGGCGCGACTGCAAGCCGAGCGGCATGTCCCCGATCTCGTCGAGGAACAGCGTACCGCCATCGGCTTCCTGGATCAGGCCGCGCTTGCCGCGCGCGCCGGCGCCGGAGAAGCTGTTGGGCAGGTGGCCGAACAGCTCGCTTTCGATCAGCGTCTCGGGAATCGCCGCGCAATTGACGGCGACGAAAGGCCCGGCACGCCGCGCACTGGCGGCGTGCAGCGCCTTGGCGAAGTACTCCTTGCCGCTGCCGGTCTCGCCGTGGACCAGCAGGTGGATGGGCGAATCCACCAGCCTGGCCGCGCGTTCCAGTTGCTGCTGCAACGCCGCATCGCCCCCGCACAGCGCGGCCAGCGGCGCCGGCAGCGCGACGCGGCGCGGCGCCTCGGCCGCCACCGCGGGCCGCGCCGGCGGCGTCGCGCTCAGGTAGAGCAGGCCGCCGCTGCGCGCCAGCGCCAGCACGCGCTGCTCGCTGGGCGTGGAGTGCACGAAGCGCCCGAGTTCGTCCAGGCGCGCCTCGAACACCTCGTCGAAGGCCAGCCCGAGCAGCGGACGCGCCAGGCCGGCCGGCCCCCACTCCGCCTCGAGCATGCGCTGGGCCCGCCGGTTGTGGCCGACGATGCGCCCCGCCGCGTCGAGCGCGATCAGGTATTCGGGATTGACATCGAGGAACTCGGGCGCGGCGTTCAGCCGCAGGATCCAGTCGCGCCGGTGCACGCGCAGGAAGTTGGCGTTCTCGATATGGGCCGCGTAGATCTTCACCAGCTGCAGCGCCAGCGCCTGGCTGGCCTTGGCCGATGGCGAGACCAGCGCGGAAATGTCGAGCACGGCGTTGAGGCTGCCGCGCGTGTCGAACAGCGGTGCGGCGGTGCAGGTCAGCGGAATATGGGTGGCGTCGAAGTGATCGGCCTGGTGGACGGTCAGCGCCTCGCCGGTCGCCAGCGCGGTGCCCACCGCGCAGGTGCCGGCACCGCGCTCGCTCCACTCGGCGCCGAGATAGAGTCCGGCGCGGCGCAGCGGCGCGTCGGCGCCGGCGTCGCCGAGGTAATCGACGGTGACGCCCTGCGCGTCGGTCAGCAGCACCACGTAGCCCATGCCGGCCACCTGGCCGTAGAGCGTCTGCAGACCGTGGCGCGCGATCCGCACGAAGTCGTCCAGGCGCTGCTGGTGCTCGCGCAGCCGCGCCTGCGGCAGGATGCGTGCCTCCTGCATGCGTGACGGATCGAGCCCGTACTGGTGCACGCAGCGGCGCCAGGAATTGTGGATGACAGCATCGTCCGCGGCCTCGGGCCACAGCGCCAGGCCGCGTGCCGTCGCCTGGACTACCGTCTCGATGTGCTCGCGCTGGCGCAGGTCCATCGTCGTCTCCTAGTCGTCCGGTGCCCCGGCGGCCACCGCGCGCTGGCGGGCGGCCGTCGGGCGACCGGCGGGCGGGCGCATGGATGCGCTTTCTCTGCCTGTGGAATGGAACGCCTGAATTCGGACTTCTACTGTATCCGAGAGGCTCCGGCTTGAGCAAACACGGCGACCGGGCCGGCTCCGGGGGCACGGCGGGGGCCGGGTGGCCTGCCGGGGGCGCCGGTGCTGGTGGCGCCACTTGGCGCGGGCCGGAAGCGGAGCGGGTTCCTTGGCGATGTTGCGCCGCGGCAGCTGATGCTGACAGCCGCCGATGGCAGGCGGGCACGCGGCGCGGACGCGCCGGCGCGTCCCAGGCTCAGCGCGCCAGTTCGCCGAGCGCCTGCGCCGCCAGTTCGAAGGAGCGGCGCCGTGCGCCGTGATCGAAGACCTGGGCCGTCAGCATCAGCTCGTCCGGACGCAGGTCCTCGATGAAGCGTTGCAGGCCGGCCCGCACGCCCGCCGCGTCGCCCACCACCGAACAGGCCAGCGAGCGGCGGATGTGGTCGGCCTCGCTCTCCGTCCACAGCGACGCGATGTCGTCGACCGGCGCGCGCAGGCGGCCGGGCGTGCCGCGCACCAGGGCCAGGAACTGCTGCTGCAGCGAGCTGAACAGCCGCCTGGCCTCGGCGTCGGAGTCGGCGGCGAACACGTTCAGGCCGAGCATCACATAGGGCTGCGCCAGCTCCGCCGAAGGCCGGAAGGTGCGGCGGTACAGATCGACCGCCTGGCGCATGAACCCCGGCGCGAAGTGCGAAGCGAAGGCGAAGGGCAGGCCCAGCGCCGCCGCCAGCTGCGCGCTGAACAGGCTCGATCCCAGCAGCCACACCGGCACCTTGAGGCCGGCGCCGGGCACCGCGCGCACGCGCTGCCCCGGCCGGGGCTCGTCGAAATAGGCCAGCAGTTCCTCGACATCCTGCGGGAAGCTATCCGCCGAATCCTGGCCGAGATGGCGCCGCAGGGCGCGCGCCGTGGCCTGGTCGGTGCCCGGCGCGCGGCCCAGGCCCAGTTCGATGCGGCCGGGGTACAGCGAGGCCAGTGTGCCGAACTGCTCCGCCACCACCAGCGGCGCATGGTTGGGCAGCATCACGCCGCCCGATCCCACCAGGATGGTGGACGTGCCGCCGGCCACGTAGCCCATCAGCACGGCGGTGGCCGCGCTGGCGATGCCCGGCATGTTGTGGTGCTCGGCCAGCCAGAAGCGGCGATAGCCCAGCGCTTCGGCATGGCGTGCCAGGTCGAGCGAATTGCGCATGGCCTGGCCAGGATCGGACCCTTCGGCGACCGGCGCCAGGTCCAGCAGGGAGTAGGGGATCATCGGCGTTGCCTGGTTCCGGCGGCCGCGGCAACGGGAACGCAGCCGCGCGGCCGGAACGCTGTCCTGATTTATAGAGCGATCGCTATAGTAATCAGCGCTGGCGGCGCTGGCAACGGAAAAATATAATGACCACTATGGAAAAGCGTGTATCGCCCGGCCGCGGCCGCCCCCGCCAGTTCGACCGCGACGCGGCCCTCGGCACCGCCATGGCGCTGTTCTGGCGCCATGGCTATGACGCCACCTCGATCGCGGCCCTCACCGACGCCATGTCGATCACGGCGCCCAGCCTGTATGCCGCCTTCGGCAGCAAGGAACAGCTCTTCTACGAGGCCGTCGACCGTTATGCGCAGACACACGGCATGGAGTTGTACGCGCCGCTGGCCCGCCCCGGCGCCGCGCGCGATGCCATCCACGCGCTGCTGCGCGGCGCGGCGGCGCAGTTCAGTACGCGGGGCCACCCGTCCGGCTGCTTCCTGCTGTCCGGGGCCAGCCACTCGGTCGACTGCGCGTATATCGACGACACCCTGAAGGCGCGCCGCCGCGAGCGGCAGGCGGCGCTGCAGGCGCGCATCCAGCAGGGCATCGACGGCGGCGAACTGCCGGCGCAGGCCGACGCGGCCGCCCTGGCGCGCTTCTTCAACACCGTGCTGCAGGGCATGTCGATGCAGGCGCGCGACGGTGCCACGCGCGCGGCGCTGGAGTCCGTGGCCGAAACGGCCATGCTGGCGTGGCCGCAGAAACGGGTACGCCGCTGAACCGGCGAGGCAGTGGGCGGCACTGACCGCCGCCTTGGCCGCGCCGGCAGCGGCTCCGCATATCCATCGGCGGAATGCTTCGTTGGCGCCGGTGCCGGCCGGGCTTATGGTGGGAGTCCCGCGGCGGCCGCCGCGCCGACGGCAGGCGGTCGACCCGCCTGCCGTCGCACCGGCCGGCGCACCCATCGCCCTTCCCCGGAGCCAACGATGACCCAGACCGTGCTGGAAACCCAGGATCAAGATAACCAGGCAGCCGCCGGGTCAGCGGCAGGTGCCGTGACCGTGCGGCCGCTGTCCGCCCATATCGGCGCGCTGATCGGCGGCGTCGACCTGCGCGCGCCGCTGCACCCGGCCGAGATCGGCGCGATCCGCGCCGCGCTGCTGAAATGGAAGGTGGTGTTCTTCCGCGACCAGCACCTCAGCCATGCGCAGCACATCGCCTTCGCCCGCCAGTTCGGCGAACTGACGGTGGGGCATCCGGTGTTCGGCCACGTCGACGGGCATCCCGAGCTGTACTCGGTCAGCAAGCACCGCAAGGCCAACCGCTTCGAGGGCCGGGCGCTGCTGCGTCCCTGGAGCGGCTGGCACACCGACGTCACCGCGGCGGTGAACCCGCCCGCGGCTTCCATCCTGCGCGGCGTGGTGATCCCGCCCTACGGCGGCGACACCCAGTGGACCAATCTCGCGGCCGCCTACCAGGCGCTGTCCGCGCCGCTGCGCGCCATCGTCGACGGCCTGCGCGGCGTGCACCGCTTCACCGCGCCCGTCGGCGCCAGCGCCACCGCCGCCTTCGACCAGGCCGTCAAGGCGCACACCCTGGTCAGCGAGCATCCGGTGGTGCGCGTGCATCCCGAGACCGGCGAGCGCGTGCTCTACATCAGCCCGTCCTTCCTGCAGCACCTGAGCGGCTTCCACCAGCGCGAGAGCCAGCAACTGCTGGAACTGCTGTGGGAACATGCGGTCCGTCCGGAATTCACCGTGCGCTTCCAGTGGGAGCCCGGCAGCCTCGCCTTCTGGGACAACCGCGCCACCGCGCACCTGGCGCCCGCCGACATCTTCGACCTCGACTTCGACCGCCAGCTCTATCGCACCACGCTGGTCGGCGACGTGCCGGTCGGCGTGAACGGCAGGCCCTCGGTGGCGCTGGAAGGCGACCCGGTGCTGGCGGCGCACGGTGCCGCCGCGTAGTCGGCCTGCGCGGTACGCTGCCAGCGGGGGGCAGCCCTGCGAGGTGACGCCGGTCGTTGACTCGGATCGTTGACTCCCAGCGTTGATCGCCGGCAGCCTGCCTCAGCCCCAGCGCAGGCCCAGCAGCAGCACGACCGCCAGCGCCAGCAGCAGCGACAAGCCCTGCCAGAAGCGCACCGGATTGCGCTCGATCAGCGCCGGCGCGTCGCGCAACCGCTGCTGCCGGGGAGAAGCGCGCAGGTCTTCGAGAAACTCCGACAAGGCCTCATGACGCTTGTGCGGCAGGGGATGCAGGGCCTTGCGCAGCGCCTGGTCGATCCACGGCGGCAGGTCGGGCCGCCGCTCGCGCACGCTGACATAGCGCAGGCCGCGCAGTTCGCCGGCCTGGCGCAGGCGGGTCACCTGCAGGCCGTACGGCAGCTGCCCGGCCAGCATCTGGTAGGTCACCACCGCCAGCGTAAACAGGTCCGAGGCCGTCGTGCCGGGCTGGCCCAGGAAGTACTCGGGCGCGACATACTGCAGCGCGCCGAGCGGCGCGCGCGCATGCGGGTCGACCATGCCTTCTTCCAGGCCGGCCACGTGCACCGCGGCGAAGTCGATGATGCGGGCCGTGCCGGTGCGGTCGATCATCACGTTGTCCGGGCGCAGGTCCTGGTGCAGCATCTCACGCCGGTGGAAAGCCTGCAGGCCGCGCGCGACCTGCTCGACCAGCTGGCGCACGTCCGCCAGCGCGGGGCGCGGATGGTCGCGCATCCATTGCGCCAGGGTCTGCCCGTCGATGAACTCCATGGCGGTATAGAGGTAGCGGCGCGCGCGCGTCACGGCATGCGGCCTGAGCACGTGCGCATTGTCGATGCGCCGGGCCACCCACTCCTCGAGCAGGAAGCGGTCGAGATAAGCCGGATCTTCACGCAGGTCGACCGAGGGCGTCTTCAGCGCAATGCACGCGCCATCCTCCAGGTCGCGCGCCAGGTGCACGTGGCAGCGCGCGCTGGCGTACAGCTCGCGCTCGATGCGATAGCCTTCGAATTCCATGCGCGGCTGCAGCGGCGGCGGCAGCGCCAGTTCCGCGCGCTGCCGCCACAGACCCGCGGCGTCGCTGTCGGGCAACGCCTCCACGCGCACCAGTTGCACCGTGGCATTGTCCTGGCTGCCGCGCGCCAGCGCGATGGCGACCAGCTTCGCGGCGGCGGCATCGAGGTCGCCCGGGTGCTCGGCCAGCGCCTGCCGCGCATCCGCGTGGTCGAGGTATTCATAGGCACCGTCGCTGGCCAGCAGGTAAACCTCGCCCGCCTCGGCGGGCCAGCAGCGATAGTCCGCCTCGACCGTCGGCCCCACACCGAGCGCGCGCCCCAGGTAGGACTCGCGCGAGGACAGGCGCACGCGGTGATCGTCGCTGAGCTGCTCCCAGGCCTGTGCATGCAGGCGGTAGACGCGCGCGTCGCCCACGTGCAGCAGATGGACGTCGCGGCCCTTGAAGATCAGCGCGCTGAAGGTGCAGACGTAGCCACGCTCTTTGTCGAAGCGCGCATCGCCGCGCTGGTTCTGCGCGTGCAGCCAGGAATTGGTCGCGGCGAGCACGCACTGCGCCGCGCGGCGCACGCTCCAGGCCTCGCTCGTGCCATAGTAGTCTTCGAGAAAGCCGCGCACCGCCGCGGCGCTCGCCACCTGGCTGACGGCGCTGCTGCCGATGCCGTCGGCCAGCGCCACGGCGATGCCCTTGGCGCTGCGCTGCGGCTCGGCGGGCAGCGCGGCGCCGTGGAAATCCTGGTTGACGCGCTTGCACCCGGCTTGCGAATGCTGGCCGACCGCCACGCGCAGCGCGTCCATCGCACGGCCTCAGACGGCGGCGCGCTTGGCCGGGGCAGCCGGAACGCGCTTGGGCGCGGTCTTGTAGTGCGTGCTGTACAGCGTCGCGCCGACGAAGGTCAGGCCGCCGACGACATTGCCCACCACGGTGGGAATCTCGTTCCACAGCAGATAGTCCATCAGGGTGAAATGGCCACCCAGCATCAGGCCCGAGGGAAACAGGAACATGTTGACCACCGAGTGCTCGAAGCCCATGTAGAAGAACACCAGGATGGGCATCCACATGGCGATGACCTTGCCCGACACCGAGGTCGACATCATCGCAGCGACCACGCCGGTCGACACCATCCAGTTGCACATCACGCCGCGGATGAACAGCGTCAGCATGCCGGCCGCGCCGTGGGCCGCGTAGCCCAGCGTGCGGCTCTCGCCGATGCTGCCGATCTTCTGGCCGATCAGGTTGGGCGCTTCGGAAAAGCCATAGGTGAAGATGATGGCCATGAAGACCGCCACGGTCAGCGCGCCGGCAAAGTTGCCGGCGAAGACCAGGGTCCAGTTGCGCATGACGCCGCCCCAGGTGGCGCCCGGGCGCTGGTCGAGCACGGCCAGCGGCGCCAGGGTGAAGACGCCGGTCAGCAGGTCGAAGCCCAGCAGGTAGAGCATGCAGAAGCCCACCGGGAACAGCAGCGAGCCGACCAGCGGATTACCCGTGTTGACGGTGACGCTGACCGCGAAGGCTGCGGACAGCGCGAGGATGGCGCCGGCCATATAGGCGCGGATCAAGGTATCCCGGGTCGACATGAGCAACTTGGACTCACCGGCATCGACCATCTTGGAGACGAACTCGGCAGGGGCTAGGTAGGCCATCGGAATTTCCTCTGAGCGGTAGGACAAAGAAAAAAAAGCGTCCGCGTCCACGCACCGGCCGCAGCCGATGCGTGGACGGGACGCCGTTATCCACGTATTCCTGTCGCCCGCGCCGCACGATTCGCGATGCCTCGCCTCGCCGCGCACGGGGGCAACCTCACCAAGCCATCATTAGCCTGATGCCCTGCCCTTACGCACGTTCCGTGCCCGACCCGCAGGGCCGGCGCCGCCCGCCCCATCGCGCCGCACGGGCGCAGGCGTGCCGCCGCCGCACACATACGGTGCAGGGGCACGGCAAGCGCACACCGGCACGCTCAACTCCGGTGCGGCGGCCGGGCGCGCCCGCTTGCCGGCGCTGCCAGTTCCGGCATGGCAAGCGTCGCCTCGGCGACATCGACCAGCCTGCGGTTATGGTCCATCGACGCCTTCTGCAAGGCGCGGAAGGCATCCTCCTCGCTCATGCCCAGGCGCGACATCAGCGCGCGCTTGGCACGCTCGATGACCTTGCGCTCGTGCAAGGCGCGCCGCGCCGTATCCAGTTCCACCTCGACACGCGCCAGCCGCGAGGACTGCGCCTGCAGCAGGGTCTTGAGCGCCGCCACCGTGGGCTGGTCGGCGCCGCCCGGCACCGCCGAGGCAGGTCCATCCGCCACGCCCGGCAGCACCGGCACCGCCTCGACCTGCGCGGCTTCTTCGAAGAAACAGGCCACGGCGTGGGTATGGGGCGGCGGGTTGTCGCGCAATTGGCGCAGCAAGCCCTCGGAATCCTGCAGCTCTTGCTCCGATGCCTGGATCTGCGCCTCGCAGGCCTGGCGCAGCGCTTGCGCCAGGCCGACCTCCACCTGCCACAGGCCGGCGATGCGCTCGCTGCTCGCCTCGAACCAGTTCTCGCTGAGCTGGCCGTCGAGCGCGGCTCCCGGCTTTGCCGTGCACAGCGCGCGGCGCAGGCGTTCCAGCGCCGCCACGTGCGGCTGCAGTTGATGCCGCTGCCACCAGGCGAGCTGGCTCGGCTCGGCGAAATCCTCGAACACCTGCAGGCTGCGTTCCTGCGCGTCGATCAAATGGAGGATGCGCTGCTGCGGATCGGCGCTGCACTGTCCCGATGCGAACAGCTGGGCCCCGACCGCGCGCTCCTGCCCTGCCAGTTCCTTGCCCTGCACCACGTGCACCAGCGCGACCAGCAGGCGCGAGATACCCGGCTGCAGGGCCACGTCGGCCAGGTGGAAGATCAGCTCGACCATGCCCGCGATCACGCGGCTGAATGCCGCCACCGCGTCATGCGCCGAGATGCCGCGCTGGCCGATGCGCTGGCGCAGCCCGGCCAGCGTGTCCAGGTCGAGCAGCACCCAGGCGATCAACGACAGCATGCGCGCAGAGCTGCCCTGGGCGGGATCGAGCTGTTCCATGAAGCGCTGGCGCAGCGTCGCCTCGAGCGGCTCGGCCTGAGCCGTCGCGTCTTGCCGTTCCTGGCCGAAGCGCATGCCGCCGGAAGCCACATAGAGGCTGCTGGCGCCACGCTCGCGCTGCAACGCGTCGATCAGGCGGCCGATCAGGTCCACCAGCTCGATGCGCGCAGCCATCCGCTGCAGGCCCTCGATCTCGAGTTGCTTGGCGCGCAGAACGAATTGGAAGACGGGCAATGGCATCGGCGAAAGCGGGTGTCGCGTTGCGGGAAGAAGGTTGGCGCACCTGCCCTGCCTGCCACATCGGCAGGCAGGCGTACGCCGACTCGACTGGCATCAAGCAAGCTCCATGCCCATGGCCGGCACGCGACGCTCCGGACGACGGCGGCCATCTGTGCCGAGTGCGGCACCGGCGCGCCCGGCCTCCCGCCCGCGACCGGAAGCCATGCGGGCCATGCCGCAGAGAAGCCGCGACGGCACGCATGGCATCGGTATACTGGCGGCCTCGATCCGTACAGCAACGCGGCGTCACGCCGCTGACATATGAGCACCCCGACCGCAAGAAAGAGCGCGGCAGCCGGAACCCGGGCCCGGCAGGCACAGGACACCCGTGCCAAGATCCTCAAGGCAGCCATCAAGGTCTTCGCCCAGCGCGGCTACGAAGGCGGCCGCGTGGAACGCATCTCGTCGCTGGCCAAGACCTACGACCGGATGATCTATTACTACTTCGGCAGCAAGGAGAAACTCTTCGTCGAAGTGCTCGAGACCATCTATGCCCAGCTCAACGAAGCCGAGCAGAAGCTGGAACTCGATACCGAGGACCCGGTGCGGGCACTGTCCCAGCTGATCGACTTCGTCTGGCACTACTACCTCGAGCATCCTGAATTCGTCGCCATCCTGTCCAGCGAGAACATGAGCCAGGGCAAGCATGCCAAGAAGTCGGAACGGCTGCGCGACATCTCGCGCTATGCGCTGTCGGTGCTGGACGGCATTCTCGCGCGTGGCAAGGCCGCGGGCACCTTCCGTGCAGATTCACAGGCGCGCGACATCTACCTGGTGATCGCCTCGCTCGGCTACTTCTACAACTCGAACCACCACACGCTGAGCGCCTTCCTTGGCGAGGCGATGATGAGCCAGCCGGCGCTCGCCCATTGGCGCGAGGTGATCCAGGCGACCGTGATGCGCACGGTGTGCGTGGTGGCGCCGGACAGCAGCGCGCCGGCGGCACCCGGCGGCGCGAAGGCCGCCCGCGCCCGCAGCGCGCGCAAGGCTTAGGCCTGCGGCCATCGCTACAGCGCGAACAGGGTCCGCGCCACCGCGTCGCCGTGCGGGCCGCCACCGAATACGCGCGCGCCGATGGCCAGGCCCAGCGCACGGTAACTCTCCCACTGCGCCTCGTCGAAGAACTGGTCGGCGGTCGGCTCCTGCGGGAAGGCCGGGCGGGTGGCGGCATACTCGGCGACATCGAGCGGCGCGCAGGCCGTCAGGCGCGGCTTGAGCAGCACGATGCGGCACACGGGCTGGCGCGGCTGCGCATCGGCGGCACGGAAGACCTGCAGCAGCAGCGCGCATTTGCCGGCGCCGGCCGGCTCCGGCTGCGCGGCTGCGCGGAAATCCTCCGGCACGCCGAACACCTGTCCCAGCACGGGATCCGCCGCGGCGCCGGCGTCGACGGCGATCTCCAGGCCGTGGTCGATGCGCGCCAGCCGCACCAGGTTGGCCAGGTCGCCGAAGCGGTAGTCCGGATCGCAGCCGCAATCGCACAGCACGATCAGGCTGACGTTGCGCTCGGGACGCAGCAGTTCGTAGACGGCGGTGTTCTCGAAGTGGCCGCCATCCGACAGGTACTGCCAGCCGCGCTGCGTGCCGTGGAAGCGCGCGGCCAGTTCGCAGCCGAGGTAGTACTGCGTGCGGAACAAGGCGATCAGGCGCCCCAGCCAGGGATGCGTGGCGCGGTCGGCCTGGCGCCGCACCGCGTGCGCGCCATGCCCGGCATCGAGCGGGTAGGAGGGCCACCACACGCCCAGGCGCAGGTTGGCCAGCCCGAGCAGCAGCGACGTCCCCAGCGTGGTGGCGCGGCCCAGCCCGGTCGAGATCGCCGCGCCGGAGATGGCCACCCAGTCGCCCACCCCCTGTGCCTGCGTCAGCTCGCTCGCCAAGGCCTTGCCGCTGGCGGGATGATAGGGCTGCCCGTCGACCGTGAAGCGCACATAGTTGTCCGTCGGCAGAAAGGCCGAGCCGTGCGGCACGCTGCCGGCGCCGGGCGCCACGCAAAGGGGCTTGCCCTTGCGATCGCGCTGCACCAATTGCTCGGCCGGGTCGACGGTGAGGTTGAGCGTCACATTGATCAGGTGCAGCGGCGCCAGCACCTTGGGGTCATAGTAGGCATTGAGGCTGATGCCATCGCCCGCCACCGGCTCCGCCACGCTCAGCGCGCTGCGCCGGAGCGGCGCCAGCATCTCGGCGGCGCCGAAGCGCTGGCCGTTCGAAGCGCCCAGGTAGGCGCGCGTGAGCCGCGCCGCATAGAAGGGCTGCAGCGTCGACAGGTTGAGGAAGCCGGCAAAGCGGCCGGCCAGCAGCGCGAGGCCGAGCGCGGCCGCCAGCAGCAGCGCCAGCACCGGCGTGGTCCAGGCGTTGCCGAACACCAGCCAGTCGAACGGCTCGCGGCCGTTCCAGCGCACCCACAGCACCAGCCACGACCACAACAGGAAGACGAGCAGGGCCAGCACCGCCGCCGCCGCGCCAGCCAGCAGCGAGACCGGCAGCCGGCCGCGCCAGCCCGCCTGCGCGGCGCCGCCGGCGCGGCTGCGTTCGTCCAGCTGCGTGCTGCCGTAGCGCACCAGCCAGACCAGGGCCGCCAGCAGTCCGCCGGGCAGCAGCGTCCCCCAGCGCTGTGTCGCCATATAGCCGTAGAGGAAGGTGGTGCGCGCCAAGGTGTCGGCCAACCCCAGCGCGGCCAGCCAGAGCGTGAGCGCGAGGCCGAAGCGCAGTGCGCGGGTGGCGCGCACGCGGTAGGCGCTGACCGTGGCCGGCTGCAGCAGCATGGCGGCGCACCAGGCCAGGCCCAGCAGGAGCCAGGCGCCGAGGAAGAGGAACAGGCACGCCAGCGACCAGCCCAGCGACATGGCCGGCGGCTGCAACCGGAACCACACTGCGGCCAGCAGGAAGCCCGCCGCGGCGAGCGCTGCCAGCACCGTGGCGGCATTGAGCAGGCGCGCGCGCTGCGGCTCGGCCTGCGACGGATAGACGAACCAGTAGGCCAGCCCGGGTGGCAGCACCAGCAGCAGCAGGCTCGCCGGCGGCAGCCACATCAGTTCGCTCCACCACAGCGGCAGGCCACCCTGGTTGAAGGCCTGGCGGGCGTCGTGCAGCAGATCCATCTGGTAATTGCCGAGCGCGAGCCAGCTGCCGCCCAGCAGTTGGCGGCCGAGCGCCAGCGCGGCCAGCAGTACCACCAGCGCGCTGCCCAGCACGCAGTGCATGGCAAACCAGTTGCGCACCACGGTGGCCGCCGCGTAGAAGGCATCGCCGGCCCCGGTCGGGGTCAGGTAGCGTCCGTTCTCGCGCAGCCAGGCCACGGCGTCGCGCGTCGGCTCCTCGCCGTGGCTGGTATGGATGCGCCCGGGCGGCTCGTTCTGCAGCGTGCGGTAGGCGTCGGCGGCCGCCTGGACCGGGTTGCTGCCGCGGCGCAGGCGGCCGGGCAAGAACAGGCTGGCGAAGAAGGCACCCAGGTAGCCGCCGCCGCTGACGGTGGAGAGGTAGTCGAACTGCGCCAGCAGGTTCGGCGGCAGCGGCGGGGCCGTGGTGGCGGTGGCGGGATTGGCCGGGGCCGTACCCGGCTCGGGTTCGGCCTGGGCCGCCACCGGCGGTGGCGGCGCCTTGGCCAGGGCCTGCAGTACACCCAGGCAGAAGGTGGCGCTGCGGATGCCGCCACCCGACAGCGCCAGCGCCCAGTTGCGCGCCGCGTCGCGCTGACGCGGGGGAATGCCGAGCAGCTTGCGCCGGCGCGCGATGCGGGCCGCCTCGTCGCTGCCTGGGTGGGCGTCGTCTCGCATCCGATCCTCCGTCTCGAAGGGTTCAGCCCGGCGAAGTGTTCAGCCCAGTATAGGTAGCCGGAGCGTCGTGCAAAGCACTGCTTGCAAGGGCCCCAGGTTTACCCGGGTGCGGAGGCGGCCAGCCGGCGTGGCGAACCGGTGGCGCTCAGGACTTGCCGGACGCGGGCGACGATAGCTCGTCCCGGGCGGCCGGCGGCTCGATGCCCGCCTCGCCCTGCAGGCGCTTCCATTCGTCGAAGCCGCCGGCCAGCGCCCAGGTGCTGGCATAGCCCGCCGCGATCAGCCGTTCCGCCAGGATGGCGGCCGACACCTCGTTCGGGCAGGCGCAGTAGGTCACGATCTCGGCCGTGGCGGGATGGGACGCCAGCATCTGCAGGGCGCTATCCAGGTCGACCACCTGCGCGCCCGGGATGCGCTCGATCTCCGCTGGCGCCGAGCGCACGTCCAGCACCAGCGGCAGCACGCCGTTGCGGCGCCGCCTCTCCAGTTCGTCCACGGTCATGCGCGGGATGCGCCGGGTGCGGCGCAGCAGATGCACGCGCCGCCACCAGCGCCAGGCGAGGAAGAGCGCGAAGAGCGCCAGCGCGGCCAGCACCGCGAGGTGGCCGTAGGTGCTGAAGGCATGCAGGATGGCATCGACGAAGTCGCTGAAGACCACGCCGACCAGCAGCGCGCCGCCGGCCCAGACCAGCGAGCCGAGAGCGTCGTAGAAAAGGAAAAGCGGATAGGGCGTGCCGGTCATGCCGGCCATGGCCGTGGACAGCGCGCCGGCGCCGGGCAGCAGCTTGGCGAACAGCAGCGAGCGCGGCCCCAGCTTGAGATAGACCGACTGGGTCTGGCGGATACAGCTGTCGGGCGAGATCGACACGCGGCAGACGGTACGCAGCATCGGTTGCCCGAGGCGCTTGCCAGCCAGGTACCAGGCCGTGTCGGCGATCAGGCAGGCCGCGATCACCGCCGCCAGCACGGCGCCGATGGACGGGCCGCCGTCCTGCATGCCGAGCGCGCCGGCCACGAACAGCATCGGATAGGCGGGCACCGGCAGGCCGGCCTGCTCGGCCAGCACGTTGAGGAATACCAGCATCAGCCCATGGCTTTCCAGCAAGCCCTGCAAATCACCCACGACACTCTCCCGCGCAGCACGCCCCGGCCGCGCCGGGAACGAGGCCTCAGTGTGCCAGCGGCGCGCGGCGCTTGCACGCTTGCGCCTTGCACGAGGAGATCAAATTCCCTGAATGTGTCCCCGCTGCCGCCCGCACCGCCGCGCCGGCATCAGGCGGTGATCTTGCAGCGCCGCGCGAAGTCGACCAGCTCGACCAGGGAGGTGGCCTGCAGCTTGACCATGATGCGCGCCTTGTGGCTGCTGACCGTCTTGTTGCTGATGAAGAGTGCCTCGCCGATGGACTTGTTGGTCAGGCCCTTGGCCAGCATCTGCAGGATCACCACTTCCTTGTCGGACAGGCGGCGCAGGCGCTCGTCGTCCGGCGTGGCGCCGCGCACCGCGGCGCCGGTGCGGCTCAGGTCGGGGAAGACCATGTATCCGGCCATCACGGCCTCGACGCAACGGACGATCTCCTTGATGTCCTGCGTCTTGCTGACGAAGCCTTGCGCCCCCGCCTGCATGGCCCGCGTGGCGAAAGCCGACTGGTCCTGGCCGGACACCACCAGCACGCGGATTTCCGGCTGCATGACCTTGAGGCGGGGCACCACGTCCAGCCCGTTGATCTTGGGGATGTCCAGGTCCAGCACCACCAGGTCCGGCGCATACTGGCGCACCGCCTCCACGGTCGCCTGGCCGTTGTCGGCCTCCAGGATGTTGCCGACGCCCAGTATCTGCTCCAATTGCGCCTTCATCACCATCCGCAGGGCGGGATGGTCGTCCACGATCAGGATCGTCGTCATAGAATCGTCACCTTTGAAATGCCCGAAAGGTCGAGCGGGTCGGTCGGAAATACCTGCATTGGTATGCAAGGCCCGAGTTTAAAAAGGCGCTATTGCACGATCTACGAGACCTTTCTTCTTCTCTAGTCAGATTTTTCTTCCGCTCGTTCGAATGACGAACCACGAGATGGGCCGGTCATGGCGACGGGGGAGGAAGCGCACCAAGGACCACAGCCCCGATGACACCGAAACCACCCGTGCCCGTCATCCCGGAACTGATCGCACGCTTCGCGCTGCAGCCGCACCCCGAGGGCGGCTATTACCGCGAGACCCACCGCGATCCGCGCCGCGTGCGGCGCGAGGGCGCCGTGGAGGAAGGCCTGCGCCACGCCTCGACCGCCATCTACTACCTGTTGTGCGGCACGGCCCACTCGGCCTGGCACCGCATCCGTTCCGACGAGGTCTGGCATTTCTACGCCGGCGGCCCGCTCGACGTGCATGTGCTCGACCCGGACGGTGGCGTGCACACCCTGCACCTGGGCAACGCTCTGGCACATCCCGGCACGGTGTTCCAGGCAGTGGTGCCGGCGGGCAGCTGGTTCGCCGCCGAGCGCGCCGATGCCGGCGCCGATCCGGACGGCTTCGCGCTGGCCGGATGCACGGTGGCGCCCGGCTTCGAGTTCGCCGAGTTCGAGCTGGCCGACATGCCGGCGTTGCTGGCCGCCTACCCGGACCATGCCGCCCTGCTGGCCCGGCTGGCGCCGCGTGCGCCGGCGGACCGCTGATCGGCCGCTTGCTGATCGACCGCCGATGACGCGCTGATGCCGCGGCACGGCACGGCGGCGGAGAGCCGCCTCAGCCGGCCGCGGTACCGCCGCGCAGCGGGGCCGGCCGGCGCAGGCGGGCGGCGATCGCGACGCCCAGCAGCAACACCCCCGCCATGCCCCAGAAGGCCCGCTCGATGCCATGCGCCTGCGCCTGGCGCAGCGCCTCGCCATCCAGCCCCGCGCTGCCGGCATTCGCCACCGCCACCAGCACGGCCAGTGCCAGGGCCCCGCCGACCTGCTGGCTCATCGAGGCCATGCCGGAGGCCACGCCCTGTTCGTGTACGGCGACGCCGCTGCCGGCCGTCACCCACATCGCGGTCCAGGTCATCCCCTGGCCCACGCTCAGCAGCATGATCGGCGCCAGCAGGCGCCAGTAGCCGGCACCGCCCGGCAGCGCCAGGCACAGCCAGGCCGTGCCGGCCGCGCCGGCCAGCAAGCCGGCGAGCAGGGTGGCGCGTTCGCCCGCGCGCAGCAGCATGCGCTCGGCGCAATGGATGCCGGCCGTGCACAGCACCGTCGGCGGCAGGAAGGCCAGGCCGGCCTGCAGCACGCTGTAGCGATAGACCTCCTGGTAGTACAGCGCGAGGAAGTAGTACTGCGCACCGAAGCTCGCCATGAAGACGCAGGTCAGCAGCATGGCCAGGCGCAGCTTGCGGTGGCCGAACATGCGCAGCGGCACCAGGGGATCGGGGCTGTGCCGCTCGATGGCGACGAAGGCTGCCAGCAGGGCGCAGGCCAGCACGATGCTGCCGATGATGCCCGGCGCATCCCAGCCCGTTTCGGGGCCCTGCACCAGGGCCAGGACCAGCAGGGTGCCGCCGGCGGTCACGGTGAGCCCACCGGCCACGTCGAAGCGGCGCCCGCGCAGCGGCGGGCCGTCGGCCGGCAGGCAGCGCAGCGCGGCCAGCGCGCAGCCGCCGGCCAGCGGCACGTTGACCAGGAAGATGGCCTGCCAGCCCAGCCACTCGGTCAGCACGCCGCCCAGCAGCGAGCCGAGCGCCAGCCCGACCGCCGAGGCCGCGCTCCAGACCGCGAATGCGCGCGTGCGGGCGGGCCCTTCGGCGAAGCAGGCATGGATCAGCGCCAGCGTGGCTGGAAACAGCATGGCACCGCCGATGCCCTGCAGCGCGCGCGCGGCGATCAGCAGGGCCTGGTCGGTGGCCACGCCCCCGGCCAGCGATGCCAGCGCGTAAAGCGCCTGGCCCAGCACATAGATGCGGCGCCGCCCGAGCAGGTCGGTGGCGCGCCCGCCCAGCAGCAGGAAGCCGCCGAAGGCAACCGTGTAGGCGCTCACCACCCACTGCAGCTGCTGTGCCGAGAAGCGCAGGGCGCCGCCGATTTCGGGCAGGGCAACGAAGACGATGGTGGCATCCAGCGCAATGATGAGCTGGGCCATGGCAAGCACGGTCAGCGCGCCCGCCGGCAGGCTGGCGGCGGCCGGCGCAGGTCGGGTAGCCGGGACGGTCATGGTGGGTCGATCCGAAAAAGTGACGGATGCAGAGTCTGTCTCATGCCTCTAGAATGATAAATACGTTATCTTTGCTTTCACCTATGCTTTGATGCATGAATCCGTGCATCGAACCAGGGGTCGGCATGCCGCCCGCGCCCGGGCGGCTCCGGCGCCTTCCGCGATGACCCAGACATGGACCTGAATGCCGTCAAGATGCTGATCCGCGTGGCCGAGGCCAGGAGCTTCACGCTGGCGGCGGCATCGCTGCAGATGACCCAGCCCGGCCTGTCACGCGCCATCAGCCGCCTCGAGGCCGAGCTGGGGGTGCGCCTGCTGCACCGGACCACGCGCAGCGTCGGCCTGACGCCCGACGGCCAGTTCTTCTACGAACGCTGCGCGCCGCTGCTGGCGGAACTCGAGCAGGCGGAAAAGCTGCTGGTGGACCGCCGTTGCGCCCCGTCCGGGCCGTTCAAGCTCAGCATGCCGGCCGGCCTCGGCCGCGTCGTGCTGCTGCCGCTGATCGCCCGGCTGGCCGAACAGCACCCCGCGCTGCGCATCGAGTCGGTGATGACCGACCGCATGGTCGACCTCAGCGAGGAGGGCTTCGATGCGGCGGTGCGCATGGGCCCCGTTCCCGAGGGCCGCATCGTGGTGCGCACGCTCGGCATGGCGCGCCGCGTCACCGTGGCGGCGCCGTCCTACCTCGCCGCGCACGGTACGCCGGCGCAACCCGAAGACCTGGCGCGGCACAACTGCCTGACGGTGCGCTGCGCGCGCACCGGCCGGCTGGAGGACTGGCTGTTCGCGCGCGCCGACGGGGCCTTCAGCGTGCCGGTCGAAGGCAAGCTCACCTTCGATGCGCCCGATGCACTGGTCGATGCAGCAGTGCTCGGCCATGGCGTGGTGCAGGTGCTGGCCTTCATGGCGCGTGACGCCATTGCCGCGGGACGGCTGGTGCCCGTGCTCGAAGCCTTCGAAGGTCCGGGCCGGCAGGTCTCGCTGGTCTATCCGCCTTCGCGCCAGTGTTCCCTGAAGATCGGCGCACTGGTGGAGGCGCTGGCGCAGGCCGAGTGGTAGACCGGCGCGCCCCGGCGTGCAAGGGCAGGCGGCATGACATGCGGCGATCATGGGAATGTGCCCAGCCTTGCACCGGAAAACTCCGAAAGTGCTACGCTATCTCAGCAGTCCGAGCCGCTACCCCAGGAGCCAAACGTGCCTCGCAAAACACCGATCGAACGCTACCGCAACATCGGCATCAGCGCCCATATCGATGCCGGCAAGACCACCACGACCGAACGCATCCTGTTCTACACCGGCGTGAACCACAAGATCGGTGAAGTGCACGACGGCGCGGCCACGATGGACTGGATGGAGCAGGAGCAGGAGCGCGGGATCACCATCACCTCGGCCGCCACCACGGCATTCTGGCGTGGCATGGCGGGCAACTATCCCGAGCATCGCATCAACATCATCGACACCCCGGGCCACGTCGACTTCACCATCGAGGTCGAGCGCTCGATGCGCGTGCTCGACGGCGCCTGCATGGTCTACGACGCCGTCGGCGGCGTGCAGCCGCAGTCCGAGACCGTCTGGCGCCAGGCCAACAAGTACAAGGTGCCGCGCCTGGCCTTCGTCAACAAGATGGATCGCGTCGGCGCGGACTTCTTCCGCGTGCACGGCCAGATCGTCGAGCGCCTGAAGGGCAATGTGGTACCGATCCAGGTGCCGATCGGCGCCGAGGACCAGTTCCGCGGCGTGATCGACCTGGTCAAGATGAAGGGCATCGTCTGGGATGACGAAAGCCAGGGCGTGCGCTTCGAGTACGTCGAGATCCCGCCCGAGCTGCTGGAGACCGCGCAGCATTGGCGCGAGAAGATGATCGAGGCCGCCGCCGAGGCCAGCGAGGAACTGCTCGAGCAGTACCTGTCCGGCGAGTCCCTGAGCGAAGCGCAGATCAAGGCCGGCCTGCGCAAGCGCACCGTCGCCAACGAGATCGTGCCCATGCTGTGCGGCAGCGCGTTCAAGAACAAGGGCGTGCAGAGCATGCTCGACGCGGTGATCGATTACCTGCCGTCGCCGGTGGACGTGCCCGCCATCCTCGGACACACCGAGGACGACCGGGAGGCGGAGCGCCATCCGAGCGACGACGAGCCGTTCTCCGCGCTCGCCTTCAAGATCATGACCGATCCCTTCGTCGGCCAGTTGATCTTCTTCCGCGTCTACTCGGGCGTGGTCAACTCGGGCGATACCGTCTACAACCCGGGCAAGGGCAAGCGCGAGCGCATCGGGCGCATCCTGCAGATGCACGCCAACGTGCGCAACGAGATCAAGGAAGTACGCGCGGGCGACATCGCCGCGGCGGTGGGCCTGAAGGAGGCCACCACCGGCGACACGCTGTGCGACCCGCACAAGATCATCATCCTCGAGCGCATGAGCTTCCCCGATCCGGTGATCTCGCAGGCGGTCGAGCCGAAGACCAAGGCCGACCAGGAGAAGATGGGGCTGGCGCTGAACCGCCTGGCGCAGGAAGACCCGTCCTTCCGCGTCAAGACCGACGAGGAATCGGGGCAGACCATCATCTCCGGCATGGGCGAACTGCACCTGGAGATCATCGTCGACCGCATGCGGCGCGAGTTCGGCGTGGAGGCCTCGGTCGGCAAGCCGCAGGTGGCCTACCGCGAGACCATCAAGCAAGCGGTCAAGGACGTCGAAGGCAAGTTCGTCAAGCAGTCAGGCGGGCGCGGCCAGTATGGCCATGTGGTGATCGACGTGGCGCCGCAACCGCACGGCAAAGGCTATGAGTTCGTCGATGCCATCAAGGGCGGCGTGGTGCCGCGCGAGTTCATCCCGGCGGTGGACAAGGGCATCCAGGACACGCTCAATTCCGGCGTGCTGGCGGGCTACCCGGTGGTGGACGTCAAGGTGACGCTGGTGTTCGGCTCCTACCACGACGTCGACTCCAACGAGAACGCCTTCCGCACGGCAGGCTCGATGGCTTTCAAGGAAGGCATGCGCCGCGCCCGGCCGATCCTGCTCGAACCGATGATGGCGGTGGAAGTGGAGACGCCCGAGGAATTCACCGGCAATGTGATGGGCGACCTCACCTCGCGGCGCGGCATGGTGCTGGGCATGGAAGATATCGCCGGTGGCGGCGGCAAGATCGTGCGCGCCGAAGTGCCGCTGGCGACCATGTTCGGCTACTCCACCTCGCTGCGCTCGCTGACGCAGGGCCGCGCCACCTACACGATGGAGTTCAAGCACTACGCGGAAGCGCCGGCCAGCGTGGCCGAAGCGGTCATCAACGCGAAAAAGGCGGCCTAGGCTTCCGGCTTCGCCTGCCGGCTGCTTCGGTCGCCTTGGGTGCATCCTGGCGGCTCTGTCCAGCACGATCGGATCCGCGCGGCGCCGGTTCGCTCCCCTCTCCCGCCTGCGGGAGAGGGGCCGGGGGTGAGGGCAGGCGCTGGCCGGCGCGACGGCACCGTGCCGCTCGCCAGCCCTCCTCACTCGCGCGGACACCGCAGCAATGCGCGCTCCGTGCCCGTGCTGCCCGCCATTGCCGTGAGCTGCGGCGCAAGCGAGCGCAGCAGGTGCACGGCGAGGGCGCTGGTGAAGTTGTAGTGCGATGCGTCCTGTCCCTTGACGAACAGCGTGACGGTGCCGAAGTAGCGCTCGCCGAGCACGAAGACGAAGGTCGCCGACCGGCTCACCGCATACGAGGCCACCACCCGCCCGCCAGGGCCGCCGACCTGGTAGCGCTGGTCGCCGGTGCCGGTCTTGCCGCCCACCGCCAGCTGCGCGGACGGCGGCTGGCCGGCCACGGTGAAGGCATCCCGGATGGAGCTGGCGGTGCCGCCCTGCACCACCTCGGTCATCGAGCGGCGCACCAGCGCTGCCACCTCGGGCGGCAGCAGGCGTTGAGGTGTGGGCGCCTGCAGCGCGAACTGCGTGGCGTAGGGAGTCCCCTCGGCAAAATCCAGCCGAGTCAGCGCCGCGGTGCGCACCGCCAGCCCGCCGCCGAGCAGGATGCCGGCCAGTTCCGCCAGCGCGGCCGGGCGGTCGCCCGAGGCGCCGATGGCGGTGGCATAGGACGGCGTCAGCGCATCGAAGGGATAGCCCAGGCGGTGCCAGCGCTGCGCGATGCGCACGAAGGCATCCTGTTCCAGCAGCGTGCGGATGCGATTGTCCTGGCCGAACTTGCTGTGCGTGCGGAACAGCCAGCGGTAGACCTCCTGGCGCTGCGCGCGGCTGTCGCGTAATACCTGTTCCAGCGTGGCGTCCGGATGCCCGGACAGGTACTCGACCAGCCACAGTTCCAGAGGATGGATGCGCGACAGGTAGCCGCGGTCATTGAGGTTGAACTTGTCGTGGCCGTATTTCTGGTACAGCTTGTCGATGTCTTCGTCGGAAAGCTTCAGCGCCGGCAGGCGCGCGCGCAGGACGCGGGCAAAACCGGCCTCGTCGAGCGACGGCTCGACGCTGAGCAGGGCTACGGCCAGGTGCACCGCACCGAGATGCGATGGCGGCGTGCGCACGCGATCCAGCAGCGCGCTGATGCGGTGCGGCTGGTCCAGGTGACGGTAGCGCCGGTAGAAGCCCGCCATATAGGCACTGCCTTCGATATCGGCGAAGCGCTCGAGGTAGCCGCGCCGCTCCGGCGCGGCGCGGTCTTCCATCAGGCGGTCGACATCGGGATGGGCCTGCGCCACTTCGTAGCGCACGATATCGCGCATCAGGCGGATGAAGACGAGGTTGACCGAATGCTGGAAACCCTGGCGCACGGTCATGATGCGCTCGCCTTCCCAGCGCTCGAAATTGGAGAAGCTCTGCATGCCGCCGCCGGTAAAGAACGCCTCACCCGGATTGCCCGAATACTTGCGCTCGAGCGCGGCTTCCAGCATCGGTTCGAGCGCGCGCTCGTCGACCTCGCGCGTCTTCAGCATGTAGTCGACCGCCCAGCGGCTCAGCACATCGTTGCGCGCCAGCCTGGCCGCCTGCAGTTCGGCGCGGCTCATGTCGGCATAGCGCGCCTGCAGTTCGGTGACGATCTCCAGGTAGGTGACCAGCGTGCGCAGCTTGGCGGTGGAGCCGAGGTTGAGCCGCGCACCGCTGTTGAGGTCGAACGGCTGGTCGACGTTGTCGGCCTGCACGCGCAGCAGGCTGGCGTTGCCAACCCGCTCGTACAGCGTGAAGCTCGCCACCAGCTTGCCCGGATCGTCGCCGGGACGCAGCATGTTGTAGCCGTACAGCCCCATCTCGCGCGCGCCGGCGGGATCGTGCAGGCGCTGCAGCACCGCGCTGATGTCGCGCTGCGCCTCGCGGTTGACGCTGCTGGTGGCGCGCAGGTCGAGCCGGTCGAGTTCATAGCGGCTCGGTATCCCGGTCAGGTGCGAGAGGTCGGCGCGCAACTGGTTCTCCGCCTTGCGTGTGACATAGGGCGGCTGCGGCGGCCGCGGCGGCGGTGCCGCCTTGTCCAGGGGCTGGGCCAGCGCGGCGTCGCGCAGCGCGGGCGTGATGCTGCCGTTGGCGGCCAGCAGGCGCAGATAGCTGCCGGTCAGCGCATCCAGGTTGGTGTCGTCGCGGCGCAGATGGAAGGTGGGACGGCGCTGCGCGATGATCAGCGACAGCGCGCGCTTGAACACCTGCGCCTCGCGCGGCGTGGGATGGACCGGGTCCATGCCGGTCAGCAGGCGGTTCGCCTCGGCGAAATCCTCGCCGTACCAGACCCACAGGCCGTCACCGATGCCGTTGACCTCGCCGAAGCCGGCCCGCGCCGCCAGCGGCACCGTGTTCAGGTAGTCCACCACCACGCGCTCGCGCGCGGCCTGCGTGTCGGGGCCTTCCAGGTAGGCGCGCAGCGAGGCGGACGCCATCTGCCGGAACTTCTCCCTGACAGAGACCGTGCGGCCCTCTGGCGAGTGCCGGTATTTCTCGATCTGCGTGGCCAGCGTGCTGCCGCCGGGCGAGTCATGGTGGCGCAGTGCCAGGCGCAGGCCCTGGTCGGCGATCGCATGCGAGAAGCGTACCCAGTCCAGCGCCGGATTGCGCTCCGGGAATTCGGGATTGAGCAGGCCCTGGTTCTCGACGAACAGCAGGGCGTTGACCATCACCGTCGGCACGGCTGCGAAGCCGGCGTACTGGCGTTGCGGATAGTGCTGTGCGGCCAAGGTCAGGCCGTTGCAGTCCAGCAGGGACAGCCCGGCCTGGTCCTTCTCGGGGTAGGGCGCGAACAGGCCGTAGTCGATGGCCCGCAGCATGTCGTCCGACATGCGCGCCTGCGCCACCGGCGCGTAGCCACGGGCCGCCAGGCGCTTGCTGATGCCGGGCAGCAGCGCGTAGCCCAGGCGGGTGTCATAAGGCGAGGGGTCGGGAAAGCGGATGCTGTCACTGGCCCCCGGCTGCACCTCGAAGCGGATGTCGCGCCCCAGGCGGGACAGGTAGCGGGCCTGCAGGCGCGAGGTGCGCAATTCGTCGGCGATGCCGTGGCCGATGACGTAGACGCCACCCAGGGTGGTCGCCAGCACCACCAGGCGCAGCCAGCCCCGCCGTGGCGGGCGGCGAGCGGCCTCGCGCTTCGCGCTGCGCGCGGAGGCGGAAGACCGGTTCAGGACCCTTGGCAGCACGGCGATAATCCAGCGGCAGCGTTGCGACGGACATCGATGATGCTACTAGTATCGTCGCTGGCGCGAGGAATGCGCGTGCTTTCGCGCACGGAAGCACACCGAAGCGCGCGGCCGCGCAACAGGTGGAGGCCGTGCCACCCGGGGTGCCGGGGGCGGCACCGGGGTGGTCGGCCCGGCGCCGCACGGACTGCGCGGACTAGTTCGCGGCCACCGGCACGGGGCGGCCGGTAAAGGGATAGCTGGGGTCGCTGTAGCCGGGCGTGGAGGCATGGCCGGGACGCACCAGCGCATCGACCATCGCCTCTTCCTGCGGCGATACCGCCACGCCCAGCGCACCGAAGTAGTCCTCGAACTGGGCCAGCGTGCGCGGCCCGGCAATGACTGCGCTGACCAGCGGATTGGCCAGCACCCAGGCCGTGGCGAACTGCCCCAGCGTCAGTCCTCGTGCCTCGGCATGCGCCTTGAGCTGCTGGGCGATGAGGAGCGACTCCTGGCGGAACTCGGTCTCCATGATGCGACGGTCGGCACGCCCTGCGCGGGTGCCTTCCGGCGGCTGCTGGCCCGGCAGGTACTTGCCGGTCAGCACGCCGCGCGCGATCGGGCTGTAGGGCACCACGCCCAGGCCGTAGTGGCCGCAGGCCGGCAGGATCTCCACCTCCGGCATGCGGTTGAGCAGGTTGTAGTAGGGCTGGCAGCAGACCGGGCGCGGCACGCCGAGCTGCTCGCACAGGCGCGCCACCTCGGCGATGCGCCAGCCGCGGAAGTTGGACAAGGCCCAGTAGCGGATCTTGCCGGCGCGCACCAGGTCGCCCATGGCACGCACCGCTTCCTCGAGGTTCTCGCCCTCATAGTCGCGGTGCAGGTAGAGGATGTCGAGGTAATCGGTGGCGAGGCGGCGCAGGCTGTCCTCTACCGCACGCAGGATCCAGCTGCGCGAATAGTGCGAAAGATTGGGGCCGGCGCCCATGGCGTTGCCCAGCTTGCTGGCCAGCACCCAGCGCTCGCGGTCGCCGGTGAGCAGGCGGCCCACCATCTGTTCCGAGGCGCCGCGGCTGTACACGTCGGCGGTGTCGATGAAGTTGACACCGTGTTCGCGCGCGCTGGCCACGATGCGCGAGGCTTCGCTCTCGTCGGTCTGGTCGGCGAACATCATGGTGCCGAGGCACAGGGCCGACACCTTCAGGTTGCTGGCGCCCAGGCGCCGGTATGGCATGTTCGATTCGGGCATGGCAGGTTCGTGCTGGAGAGGGGTTCGGGAATGCGCGGCGTGCACGACAGGCAGACGGCCGCCGCGACTGGCATTGTGCCGCGAGCCGGGCGCGCCTGCAGGAGGCGCGGGCGGGGCGATCCGCCGCGCCGCCGCCACGGCGGCATTGCCGGCGCCGCAGGAGCGGGCTATCTTGGGAAGCACGCCCGCGCTGCGTGCCGACCATCTCCCGAGCCGAGGTCTTCCATGTCTGCTGCCGACCGTCCCGTCGCCGCTCCCGCCCCCCTTGGCCAGGCAGTTCGCCAGTCCCGCCCGCTGCGCGCGGCCGCCCTCGCCTGGCTGGCCCGCCTCGCCTGGCTGGCCGGACTGGCCTGCGCCAGTGCCGGCGCGGCGCGCGCGCAGGTACCCGAGCAGGTGGTAGACATCCCCACCCGCCCCGGCGTGACCCAGCGCTTCCTCTACCTCGCACCGGCGGCGCCGAAGGCGGCCGTGGTGCTCTACGCGGGCGGCCACGGCGGCCTGCGCATCTTCCCCAACGGCTCGATGGGCTGGGGCGCCGGCAACTTCGTGGTGCGTACGCGCCAGGACTTCGCCGCGGCCGGCCTGGCGGTGGCGGTGGTCGACGCCCCCAGCGACCGGCTGTCCCCGCCCTACCTGAACGGCTTCCGGCAGGGTGCGGAACACGCGGCCGACGCGCGCGCGGTGATCGCCTGGGTGCGCGAGCATGCCAAGGTGCCGGTATGGCTGGTCGGCACCAGCCGCGGCACGCAGTCGGTGGCGGCGATCGCCATCCGCCTGGCGGACGGCGGCGGCCCCGACGGCATCGTGCTGACCTCGACCATCCTGCGCGAGGAGCGCGGGCGCGCGGTGCCGCAGATGGAACTGGCCAGGCTGGCGCTACCGGTGCTGGTGGTGCACCACAAGGACGACGGCTGCAAGCTGTGCCCGGTGGCCGATACCGGCATGCTGATGGACCGGCTCACGGCCGCGCCGCGCAAGGAGCTGGTGGTGGTCAGCGGCGGCAGTAACCAGGGCGATCCGTGCGAGGCCATGGCCTCGCACGGCTACAACGGGATCGAACCGCAGGTGGTGCAGTCGATCGCGACGTGGATCACCGCGGCGCGCTGAGCGCCGGCACGCGCGGCCGCGGGCGCTAGTCCGCTGCGTCAGAGAAAGCACCGCCGCTCGGGGGCGCATGCTCTGGTGCAGTGGACTTAGCCGCCCCAGCCGTCGGTGGACAGCAGCGCGTCGAGCGGGCGGCCGTGCCGCCAGTCCTCCAGCTCCAGCATCGGCGCCGGGTAGAAGGCATGGACCGGGCCCAGGCACAGGATGGCGATGGGCTGGCTGCCGGACGGCATGCCCAGCAGCGCGGCCAGGGCCTGCGGCTCGAACATCGAGACCCAGCCCATGCCGAGGTTCTCCACGCGGGCCGCCAGCCACAGGTTCTGGATGGCGCAGGCGGCCGAGCACAGCGCCATTTCGCGCGGCATGGTGCGCCGCCCGAACACGGTACCGTCGTCGGGCGCCAGCGCCGCCACCAGCAGCTCGGCGCAGTCCCTCACACCCTCCACCTTGAGCTTCAGGAAAGCCTCGCCGCGCGCGCCGAGCGCCTGGGCCGTGCGCTGGCGCTCCTGCTCCACCAGGCCGGCGATGCGCTCGCGCAGGCCGGCGTCGACGATGCGCACGAAGCGCCAGGGCTGCATCAGGCCGACCGACGGCGCGCGGTGGGCGGCCTCCAGCAGCCGGCGCAGCACCGCCTCGTCGACGCGGGCGCCGGCGATGAAATGGCGCATGTCGCGCCGCGCCGCCGCCAGCCGGTAGAAGGCCGCCTGTTCGTCGGGCGTGAAGTCCGGCTCGGCCGGTCGCGGGTCGCTGGCGGGGGTGGTCATGGGATCGGGACGAGGGCGAGGGCGAAGGAACGGGAAGGGAAACGGGTCGATGGCCGGCAAAAACAAAACGCCGCCGGCAAGCCTGCCGGCGGCGTCGGCCCGGCCTCCCTGCGGACGCCGGGCAAGCGCGCGGGAACGGGCATGCCGCCCGGCCCGCCGCCCATGCTTCAGTCTTCCAGCTGCGGCAGCCCGGCGTCGCCGCCGGTCAGCAGGCCACCCTTGGTGTAGTTGACCAGTTTCTCGCGCGTGTCGACGATGTCCAGCGTGCGCATGGTCAGCTGGCCGATACGGTCCTGCGGCGAGAACATCGACTCGCCCTTTTCCATGGTCAGCCGCTCCGGCTTGTAGGTCAGGTTCGGCGAGGTGGTGTTCAGCAGCGAGTAATCATTGCCGCGGCGCAGCTCGATGGTCACTTCGCCGGTGATGGCGCTGGCCACCCAGCGCTGCGCGGCCTCGCGCAGCATGATGGCCTGCGGGTCGAACCAGCGGCCCTGGTACAGCAGGCGGCCCAGGCGGCGGCCGTTGTCGCGGTACTGCTCGATGGTGTCCTCGTTGTGGATGCCGGTCACCAGGCGCTCGTAGGCGATGAACAGCAGCGCCAGGCCCGGGGCCTCGTAGATGCCGCGGCTCTTGGCCTCGATGATGCGGTTCTCGATCTGGTCGCTCATGCCCAGGCCGTGGCGGCCGCCGATGCGGTTGGCCTCGGCCAGCAGCTCGACGGCATTGGCGAAGGTCTGGCCGTTCAGCGCGACCGGCTGGCCGGCCTCGAAGCGCACCGTGACTTCCTCTGCCTTGATGGCGCAGTCATCGCGCCAGAACGGCACGCCCATGATGGGCTCGACGATCTTGATGCCGGCGTTCAGGTGCTCGAGATCCTTGGCCTCGTGCGTGGCGCCCAGCATGTTCGAGTCGGTCGAGTAGGCCTTCTCCACCGACATCTTGTAGTCGAAGCCGTTGGCGATCAGGAACTCGCTCATTTCCTTGCGGCCGCCCAGCTCGTCGATGAAGGTCTGGTCCAGCCACGGCTTGTAGATCTGCAGGCCAGGGTTGGTCAGGAGGCCGTAGCGGTAGAAGCGCTCGATGTCATTGCCCTTGAACGTGCTGCCATCGCCCCAGATGTTGACGCCATCCTCCTTCATCGCGGCCACCAGCATGGTGCCGGTGACGGCGCGGCCGATCGGCGTGGTGTTGAAGTAGGTGACGCCGGCGGTGGAGATGTGGAAGGCGCCGCACTGCAGTGCGGCGATGCCCTCGGCCACCAGTTGCTGGCGGCAATCGATCAGGCGCGCATCCTCGGCACCATACGCCTTGGCGCGGCGCGGGATGTCCGAGTAGTCCGGCTCGTCGGGCTGGCCCAGGTTGGCCGTGTAGGCATAGGGAATCGCGCCCTTTTGGCGCATCCACAGGAGCGCTGCGCTGGTGTCGAGGCCGCCCGAGAAGGCGATACCGACGCGCTGGCCGGTCGGAATGTGCTGCAGAATGGTAGTCATCGCCAATGATGGTGTGAGTTTGTCGGCTCTTGCGGCGCGTTTCCCGCCGCCGTGCGGCGCAGACGCCGGCTTTCCGGCCCCGGGCGGGACCAGGCAACGCGAGCAGCCGGTTTCGGATGCCAATCCGCAATTGTGACACGGACGCGGCGGAGCGCCAAACAGGGGCGGCCGGCTGCGTGGCTCGCGCCGCCGGCCATGCGCCTTCCCCGCGCCGGCTCCTTCCCCCGGGCCAGGTCGCCACACGCCCGCCACGCGCCCACCACAGGGCGTTCGAATCGCGCGAACGCCCGCTTCAAAACTCTCGACTGGCCCGCCGCCGAGGGCGCTCCCTATACTCCGCCGCACGGTTCATCGACACGGAGCCGACATGCCGGTGATGGCGGTGGAAAGCTCGCACGCGCTCAACCCCGACGTCTACCAGAAGACCCCTACGACCCGGTCAAGGACTTCGCGCCGATCAGCAATCTGGCCGACGTGCCCAGCGTGCTGGTGGTCAACCCCGCCTTCGCCGCCAAGGACCTGCATGCCTTCATCGCCCTGCCGGTTCGGCCTGGGCACGCCGGCCGGCGTGCCGGGGCCCATCCTCGACCAGCTCAACCAGGCGGCGCGCCAGGTGCTGGCCGGGCCGGACGTGGTGGCCGCCATCGAGAAGCAGGGCGCGCTGCCCAGCCCGACCTCGCGCGCGGAGTTCGCCGAGCTGGTGCGCAAGGAGAATGCGCGCTGGCGCAAGATCGTCGAGGATATCCACTTCGCCAAGCTGCAATGACGCAGCGCCATCGCCAACCGGCATCCGCTGCCCGCCCGGCCGGGGTCGGGCAGCATCCAAGGAGACCCGCATGACCGCCACCCCCGCAGCGACTTCATCGACCGCACCCGATCCGCAGGACCTGCCGGAACAGGAAGTCGCCCGCCACGCCAGCGTGGCGATCGACACGCAAGGCGTCGCCACCCTGACCATCTGCGGCGCCGGCTCGCTCAACATCCTCGGCACACCCGTGATCCGCGCCCTGACCGCGGCGGTCACGGCCCTGGCCGCCGATCCCGATATCCGCGTGCTGGTCCTGCGCGGCAGCGGCGACAAGGGCCTGATCGGCGGCGCCGACATCAAGGAGATGGCGGCGCTCGACCGCGCCAGCGCCGAGCGCTTCATCAGCAGCCTGCGCGGCCTGTGCGATGCCATGCGTCACTTCCCCGCGCCGGTCATCGCGCGCATGCCGGGCTGGTGCCTGGGCGGCGGCCTGGAACTGGCGCTCGCCTGCGACCTGCGCATCGCTGCCGACGACGTGCGGCTGGGCATGCCGGAAGTGAAGGTGGGCATTCCGTCGGTGATCCATGCCGCGCTGATGCCGCGCCTGATCGGCAACGCGCGCGCGGCCTGGATGCTGCTGACCGGCGAGCCTTGCGACGCCGCCGAGGCCTTGTCCTGGGGACTGGTGCACAAGGTCGTGCCGCTGGCCGGGCTGGACGAGGCGGTGGCGCAGCTGGCCACGCTGCTGGCGGGCTTCGGCCCGACCGCGCTGCGCCAGCAGAAGCGGCTGCTGCGCGAATGGGAAGACGCCCCGGTCGACACCTCGATCGCGCGCAGCGTGGCCGAGTTCGGCAGCGCCTTCGACACCGGCGAGCCCCAGCAGCATATGCAGGGCTTCCTGCAGCGCAAGCGCTGACGCCCGCACCGGCGGCATGACGCCCGCTTGGCCGCTGCCGGCCTCAGGCGGGCGTGGACGCAGCCGGCGCGTCGCGCGTAGCCGCCACGCGCGGATCGTCCAGCAGGAACTGCGCAAAGGCCGCGGTGAAAGCCGGCAGCCTGCCGTCGGCCCGCACCATCAGGCTCAGTTCGCGCCGGGCCCATGGCTCGGCCAGCGGCACGGCGCCCACGCGCACCTGCGCCAGCGCCTCGGCGGCGACGCTGCGCGGCACCAGGGCCAGGCCGACGCCGGCTTCCACCAGCGCCAGCACCGCCTCGAAACCATGCGCGTGCAGCCGCACGTTGGGACTGCGCCCTTCGCGCTGGGCCATCTCGCGCAAGAACAGGTAGTTGCTGCTGGCGCGGCTCATGCAGACGAAATCGAACCCGAGCGCCGCGCCGAAGCGGATGCCGGCGGCCAGCCCCGGCAGGCGCAGCAGCGGATGGCCCGGCGGCACCGCCAGGATCAGTTCGTCCACCGCATAGCGCGACGCGCGCACCCCCGGCGTGTCGACGGCGGCGGCAAGGATGCCGATGTCGGCTTCCTGCGCTGCGACAGCAGCCAGGATCGCCTCGCTGGCCCGCTCTTCCAGGTCGATGTTGACCTCGGGATGCGCGCTCAGGAAGCGGCTCACGCTGGGGATGATGAAACCGTTGAGCGAGCTGCTGTTGGCCAGCAGCTTGATATGCCCGCGCAGGCCGGACGAGAAGCGGCCCACTTCGCCATGCATGCGCTCGACGCCGAGCAGCAGCTCGCGCACGTGCACCAGCAGCGTTTCGCCGGCAGGCGTCAGCTCCATGCCGCGCGCGCTGCGCACGAACAGCGGCGTGCCCAGCGCGTGCTCCAGGTTCTTCAAGCGATAGCTCGCGGCCGATGCCGTGATATGCACGGCCGCGGCGCCGTTCGACAGGCTCTGTGCCTGCGCGATCGCCTGGAACAGGCGCAGGTCCGTCAGTTCGTAGCGCACATTGTCTCCTTCCTGCTGCAGGCCGGTGCCTCGGCGATGTGATGGCAGCGCCAGCGCGGCACGCCAGTCTAGTGGAAGCGCCCCGGCCTGCCCAGCTGCGCAAGTTGTAACCGCATGCGCGCCAATGTGGACAATCGCCACATCAACGCCTATCTTTGTGTACGCCGTACACAAAACCGCACCGATGGCCATCACCGGTAACGGTGCGCTCCAGGAGATCCCCATGCAAGTCCAGCCTTACCTGTTCTTCGAGGGCCGCTGCGAAGAGGCGGTCGCGTTCTACCAGCGCGCCATCGGCGCCGAACTGATCACCATGATGCGCTACCAGGACAATCCTGAGCCGCAGGCCGGCAACGGCTGCATGCAGGCGCCCCCCGCAGGCGACAAGGTGATGCATATGGCCATGCGTATCGGCGCCACCACGGTGATGGGCTCGGATGGCCGCTGCGAGGGCAAGCCCGCGTTCCAGGGCTTCGCACTGTCGCTCAATACGCCGGACGAAGCCGCCGCGCGCAAGCTGTTCGATGCGCTCGGCGACGGCGGCCAGGTGCTGATGCCACTGGGGCGTACCTTCTTCTCGCCGGCCTTCGGCATGGTGGCGGACCGCTTCGGCGTATCGTGGATGGTGCTGGTCGCGCCGGACACGCCCTGAGCGTGGCCGGCGCCCGCGCACCTGCTCCGCCGGGTGACGCGGAGCGCGCACGCGTCCGTTGTTCTACAATGCCCGCCCGCACGGCGACGTGAGTTGGAGAACGGAGAACGCGTGATGGAATCCCGCCTTACCGAACTGGAGATCAAGCTGGCCTTCCAGGAGGACCTGCTGGAAGCGCTGAACGCGACCGTGGCGCGGCAGCAGCAGGAGATCGCATCGCTGCAGGAGCAGTTCCGCGCCCTTTACCAGCAGGTGCGCCAAGGCGGCGGCGCCGACCATGCCGGCCCGCAGCACGAGATCCCGCCGCACTACTGAACCGAGGCCCGCCGCGCCGGCGGCCGGGACGACGGGCCGCGCGGCACGGAACGCGCGCGCCGCGCCGCGGTCAGACGGGGTATCGCGAAACCCTTTGGCGAAACCCTTTGCCGCCCCGCCACCGCCCGTGATGTCCACCCCCTTGGAAACGCCGCAGCGGCCCATGCGCCGCCTCGCCCTGCGCGCCCTCGCCGCCGCCACGGCCGCTGCCGCCTGCGCCACGGCGCCGGCGGCCCTGGCCGGCTACAACATCTGGACCGGCGAGTACACCTTCACGCGCGAGGAACTGCAGCGGGCGCTGGCACAGCGCTTCCCCGCCACGCTGCGCTATGGCGAACTGCTCAGCGTGCAGCTCAGCCATCCGCGCCTGACACTGGACGCCGGCGCCAACCGTGTCACCACGCTGGTGGACGCGCGGCTCACCAACACCGTGCTGGGGGGGCCACCGGTGGACGGCTCGCTCGCGCTCACCAGCGGCATCCGCTACGATCCCGCGCGGCGGGCGGTGCTGCTCGACCAGCCGACGCTGCAGCAGGTACAGGTCGCCGGGCTGCCGCCGCAGTATCGCGAACCGCTGAACGCCATCGGCGCGGCCGCGGCCAGCCAGCTGCTGCAGGACTATCCGCTCTACACCTTCACGCCGGAGCAGCTCCACGTCGGCGGGCAGGAGGTCGAACCGGGCGCGATCACGGTCTCCGACGACGGCATCCGCGTGCAGATCAAGCCGCGCTGAGCGATTGCAACCCGCGCAACGACACAGCGGGCACAGGGCCCGCTCAGGCCGTGGCGGCGAGCGCTGCCACCAGCGCGGTCAGTGCCGGGCCGCAGGGCTCGGCCACCTTGAGCGAAAGCATGGCGTCGGCGCGCGTCCTGCCCAGGTTCAACGCCGCCACGGGCTTGCCCATGCGCTCGGCCCAGACACAGAAGCGATAGCCCGAATAGACCATCAGCGAAGAGCCGACCACCAGCACCGCGTCGGCCGCCTCCAGCGCCTGCGTGGCGGCCTGGACGCGCTCGCGCGGCACCGAATCGCCGAAGAAGACCACGTCGGGCTTGAGCACGCCGGCACAGCGGCGGCAGGCCGGCACGCGGAACCGTCCGAAATGCTCGGACTCGAGATGGGCGTCGCCGTCGGCCGCGGCCTCGGCCTGCAGGCCGAGCCAGTCCGGATTGTGCGTCTCCAGCTCCCGCTGGATGCCCGCGCGCTCGTGCCGCTCGCCGCAGGCCAGGCAGGAGGCGCTGGCAATGGTGCCGTGCAGTTCGATCACGCCGGCACTGCCCGCGCGCTGGTGCAGCCCGTCGACATTCTGCGTGACAAGCCCGGCCACCCTGCCCTGCGCCTGCAGCGTGGCGAGCGCGTGATGCGCCGCATTGGGCTGCGCGCCGGCGGCGATCGGCCAGCCGACCATGCTGCGCGCCCAATAGCGCTGGCGCGCCGCATGCGAGCCGAGGAAATCCTGCAGCAGCACCGGCGGCGTGCGCTGCCAGGCGCCCTGCTCGTCGCGGTAGCCGGGAATGCCGGAATCGGTGCTGATACCGGCCCCCGTCAGCACGAACAGCCGGGGGTGGCGCAGCAGGAAATCGCGCAGCGCGGTCATCGGCGCAGGCCTCTGGGATGGGTCAGGCGGCCGGGTGCGCGGCGTGCTCGGGATGGCGTGCTTCCCAGGCGCGAAGTTCGGCGCGGTAGCGCTCCATTTCGTCGGCGTAGAAATCGAACACGCAGGGATCGCAGCCGCTCTGGCAGCATTCGTTGTCGCCCGGGCGCTCGGGCGGCACGGGACGGGGATCGCGATCGGCAGGATGGTCTGGCACGGTAGGGACTCGCCGCGCGGCGATTCGGCCGGCCAGCGGCGCTGGGGACAATGGAGACCGGACCAGTATACCGCCCTGCGCCTGCGGCGGCAGGCAATGGCAGGCGGCGACCGGCGGCTTGGGCGCCCGCGCCGCCGGTCAGTGCTCCATCAGTGCTCCATCAGTGCTCCAACAGGCGCTCACCGACCGGGATGACGACCGGCTCGCCGCCCATGCGCGCCACGTCCTCCATACTCAGCCAGCGCTGCACCAGGTCCGCCAGGCGGCAGCCGATGCGCTCCAGCTCGCCGGGCGTAGCGAGATAGAGCGCATCGATGACATCCTGGTCGAACTGCAGCGCCGCCGCGCAGGTGCGCTGGCCGTCGCGCGCGGACGAGAGGGCCAGCCAACTCACGCGCACCTGGCTGCCGCCCTCCCCCGTGTACTGGGCCGAGATCGGGAAAAAGCGGCTGGTGTGCGTCCGCGTCCAATCGACTAGTCTACCCATGGCGCGCCTCCCCTCGTCATGCCGGATTCGGCAGGTCAAAGCCGCAGGCGGCATCGCTGCCGCCCGCACCGATCGGTATTCGACTGCGCCGCGGCCGGCGCCGCAGCGCGGCCGGGCATCGCCTGGCGCCACCGGAAAGCCGCGGCCCGGGTGGCTCGGACTCAGCGGCTGAGGATGTGGAACAGCCACTCCTGCGCGCGGGGCGGTACGCCGAGCGCACCGGCATCCAGCACCTCACCGTCGCTGGACAGGCACCCGCCCCACAGAGCATCCACGGCCGCCTGCGCGTCCGGGTAACGCCCCATCACACCGTTTCCCAGCATCAACATCCAGTCGCGCTCGCGCGGAATCAGCGAGAACTGCCCCGCGGCCGTCTGGCAGAAAAAATAACCGTACACGAGAACTCCGGGCTCGCAGCACCCGGGCCGGCACGAGGACCGGGCAGACCGCCCGCGCCAACCGCTCCGGCCGCGATTGGCGGCCGTCATCTCCACAATGCAGCCAGTATGCAGCGGCCCTCATCCAACCGGGATTGAGCACTGCTTGCATTCTAGTCGGCGGTGCGCCGGGCGGCTGGACGGCGCGAGCGCCCCGATCCCAGCCGGCATCACATTCAGTCCCTCCCAAAGTTGTATTTAATGTCTTGTATGCGACATCTATGCTGCAAAAGCCGTCGGGCTCCCCATCCCGGCGGCCCCCCTTACACTCGCCGTCCTCGCTGACGGCGGTTTTTTTTGGGGGGCCGCGGACGTGCTGGCCGCCCGACAGCGGCCAATCCTCGTGCGCCAGGTCATTCCGGGACGGCGAAAGGCTGGCCGAGCCGGACCAGCCGGTTTACCATTGCGCGATTATCGAACAGCGCATGACAGGACATGGAATCTTCCCGCCGCCTGGGCATCGGCCAAGCCTTGGCCGACACCGTCCGCGCCGCCAAACCCGCGAGCGACCAGCTCGCGGGCTTTGCCGGCGACCCCAACTTCATGCTCTCGCTTGCCCGCGGCCTGACCGTGCTGGAGGCCTTCTCCGAGCGCAAGCGCCCACTGACCATCTCGCAGGTGGCCCAGCGCACCCAGCTGTCGCGCGCCTCGGTGCGGCGCTGCCTCTATACCCTGGAGCAGCTTGGCTATGTCAGCCAGCAGGATGGCCAGTTCGCGCTGCGCCCGCGCGTGCTGCACCTGGGCCACGCCTATTTTTCGTCCACCTCGCTGGTCTCGCTGGCACAGCCGATCCTGGACGGACTCAGCACAGCCATCCGTGAAACCTGCGCGCTGGCCATCCTCGACGACACGGACATCCTTTACCTGGTGCGCTCCGAAGTACAGCGCGTGCTCACTTTCTCGCTCGGCATGGGCAGCCGCCTGCCGGCCTACTGCACCTCGATCGGCCGGCTGCTGCTGGCGCACCAGCCCCCGGCGGCGCTCGAGGCCTTCTTCGCCCGGGCCGAACTGCGTCCCCGCACCATGCAGACCAAGGTGGCGCGGGCCGACCTGGAGGCGAGCTTCGTCCACGCGCGCGAGCAGGACTTCGTGCTGATCGACGAGGAGCTGGAACCCGGCCTGCGCGCCATCGCGGTGCCGGTGCGCTCGGTCTCGGGCACCGTGCTGGCGGGCATCAGCGTCAGCGTGCGCGCCGAGCAGGTGACGGAAGCAGAGATGGTGGGACGCCTGCTGCCGCCGATGCGCGAGGCGGCCGCGGCGATCGGCAAGCTGATCGCCGCCTGAACGGCGCAAGGTCGCCGCTCCCCGAAGGAGAGCGGCGCGAGCCTGGGCGGGCTCAGCCGCGGTGCGCCAGTTCGAGCTGGAACACGAGACGCTGCAGGAAGTTCTCGAGACGGCCGTCGAGCGAGGAGAAAGCGCAGCCGAAGTGATAGATGCCGCCGTTCTGGCTGGATACGGCCCAATGGCCGACGACCTGCAGGTTGACGGTCAGCTTGCCGAGTTCGCGGAAATCGAGCACGCACTTCTCCAGCACCGCGCCCGATGGCAGTTGCTCCACGCCCAGTGCCTTGGAACGCAGGCCGACGCCGGACAGCGACAGGTCGGCGATGTCCAGCTTCATCACCTGGCCCTTCGGTGTCCGCAATTCGCAGCTATAGCCCTTGGTGACCAGCGTGCGCGCGCGGAAATGGCGGCGGCGCTGGAAGTGGTAGAGCTTCTCGGGAAAGCTGGCGACGAAGGCCGGCCCGCCCTGGAAATCGGTGGCCGCCGGCTTGCCGATCACGAAGTTCACCGGCACGCCGCGCAGCGAGGCGGAAAACGCATTCTCGCTCGACTCCAGCAGGGCCTCGCACTCGGTCTCCGAGCGGGACCAGTCGAAGACGAAGCTGCGCGCGGCGGGATCGACGTGCAACACCGTCGTCACCAGGTCATGGCCGCTGCGTGCGTGCACATTGACGATGCACTTCTGCCAGGCGAGATCCCGCAGCACGGTGCCGATCTGGGAGGGATGCGTGAGCCGGTAGCGCTCGTCAGACATCGGGCTCGATTCATCCGAGGCCTGTTCGAGTTCGGCCTGGGACGGCTCGGAGGAATCTTCAAAGTTCATGACTTCACGCAAACACTAGGAATTCGACGGCGCACGGACCTGGGGACGCGGCGCCGGAGGGGTCGCAGCCGGGCGAAGGAGATGGGCGCCCGCATGTTAAGCGTGCTTCCCGTCCCCGCGCAAGGCCTCACTAGGCCTTCGGCCGCCCGGAGCAAAACTTGAGCAAAGAGGTGCCGGAATCACGCCGCGACCGGCATCGGCTATTCGGCCAGCCCCGCCGCGGCCGGCTGGCAGGCATGGGCCTGCGCCCGCAGCCAGTCGAGCACGGCAGCACGGCGGGGATCCCCGTCGATCGGGCGCGGCGACAGCAGGCAGTAGGCCGAGCCGTCGCGAACGAAGCCGAAGGGGGCCGCCAGGCGGCGGTCGGCCAGCTCGTCGGCCGCCATCAGGCGCGAGGCCAGCGCGCAGCCCAGACCCGCGGCGGCGGCCTGCAGGCTCAGGTAGAAGTGTTCGTACCAGGCCTCTGCACCCGGGCGCAGCGTTGCCCCCGAGGCCCGCTGCCAGGCCGCCCACGCATCCGGCCGCGTGCGCGTGTGCAGGCGCGGCGGCGGCGCCCCCTCGCCCGCCAAGCCGGCGGCCAGGTCCGGCCGGCAAACGGGCCCCACCCACTCGGGCACCACCTCCGCCACGTGCAGGCGGGCGTCGAAGGGGAAATCATTGCGCCGCAACGCCAGGTCGGCGCCGCTGCGGGAGAAATCGATCGGCCCGCCGGCAGCCAGCAGATGCACCTCGATGTCCGGGTGGCTGGCCGCCAGCAGCGGCAGACGCGGGATCAGCCAGCGCATGGCGATGGTCGGCTCGCAGGACAACACCAGGGCACGCGCACGGCTGCCGGCGCGGATGCGTTCGGCCGCCGCCGCCAGCAGTTCGAGCGACTGGCTGGCCGCGGCCTGGAGCGTGCGTCCGGCGTCGGTCAGGTGCACAGCCCGGTTGCGGCGCTCGAACAAGGGCGTGCCCAGCACTTCCTCGAGCTGGCGGATCTGCCGGCTGACCGCCCCGTGGGTCAGGTGCAGTTCCTCGGCGGCGCGCACGAAACTTCCATGCCGCGCCGCCGCCTCGAAGAAGCGGATGGCTCCCAGCCAGTGCACCGACCTGCCCTCTTTCATGTCAGTTTTCCTCACGTATCAGGCGCAGGATAACTCGCTTTTTCTTCGGCCGGATTGTCAACAGAATATCGACAGATGGCTAGACATCGGGTGTCCGGCCGGCAACGAAACAGGATAGGAAAACTAGCAGAATGAGCTCAACGACCGAGGTACTCGCCGTCGCCGCCATCACCGTGCTGGCTGTCGTCAGCCCAGGGCCGGACTTCGCCATGGTGGTCCGCAACAGTTACCGGCACGGCCGCCGCGCGGGCCTGCTGGGTGCGCTGGGCATCGCGCTCGGGGTGCAGGTCCACGTCTTCTACACCATGTTCGGCGTGACCCTGCTGATGCAGCACGCGCACGGCCTGCTGTACGTGGTGAAGCTGCTCGGCGCGGCCTACCTGGTGTGGATCGGCATCCAGACCTGGCGCCGGCCGCCGCCCGCCGGGCCGGTACGGCAGGAGCCGGAAGCCCTGCCCGCGCGCGCGGCACTGCGCATGGGGTTCCTGACCAATGCGCTCAATCCCAAGACCACGCTGTTCGTGGTCAGCACCTACACCCAGGTGGTGGACGCGCAGACCCCCTTGCCGGCGCAGTTCGGCTATGGCTTGTTCATGTCGGCCGCCCACCTGGCGTGGTTCAGCCTGGTGGCCTGCTGCTTCGCCGCGCCGGCACTGCGCGTGGCCTTGCTCCGCCATGCCCGCCTGCTCGACCGCTGCATCGGCTCAGCCCTGGTCAGCCTGGGGCTGGCGCTCGGGTTCAGCAAGCTGGCCTGAAGGCGCCAGCGGGAAGGCCCGCAAGACATGGTGGCGCGCGCCGCCCGGAGACAGTTCGCTCGCATAGAGCAGGAAGCGGCCGACCTCGACGGCCGGCCAGGCAGCCCCGCGCCGCGCGGCCAGCCACGCCTGCAGCAGCGGTTCCGGCGCGCCAGGCCGGCAGCGGGCGACGGTCAGGTGCGGCAGGAAGCGCTCGCGCGGCAAGGACAGCCCCGCCTCGCGCAGCGCGGAGCGCACCGCCTCGTGCAGCGCCCGCAGCGGCGCCGGATCCGCCACACCGATCCAGAGCACACTGCCCTGGCGGCCGCGGAAGCGGCCGCCATCGCGCGGCACCAGCGTGAAGGCGGGCGACGTCACACCGGCCAGCGCGTGCTCCACCTGCGCGACCGCCGGCGCCGCACAAGCACCGAGAAAGCACAAGGTCAGATGGACCTGCGCCACCGGCGCCGGGCGGACGGCGGCGTCGCGCGGCAGCGTCGCCAGCAGCGCTGCCGCCAGTGCCGGCGGCACGTCGACGGCGACGAACAGGCGCACCGTGGCGGCGCCCGGCTCGCCGCGGCCGGCCGCGTCCGGGGCCGTCGCCCCTGCCGGCGCAGGCTGCCCCGCCCGCACCATCTCAGGCCACCTCAGGCGGCGGCCAGCGCGGCCGCATGCAGCAACGGCGACCGCGCCGCCGCGGCATCGGCTTCCAGCCGCAGCAGGAAGCGCTTGCGCTCCACGCCGCCCGCATAGCCGGTCAGGCTGCCGTCGGCGCCAAGCACGCGATGGCAGGGCACCAGCACCGAGAGCGGATTGCGCCCGACCGCGCCCCCGACCGCGCGCGCATGCCCCGCGGCCAGCCCCAGCTCCCGCGCGATCTCGCCATAGGTGCGCGTGCTGCCCGGCGCGATCGCCAGCAGGGCCTGCCACACGCGGCGCTGGAACGGGCTCCCGACCAGCCCCAGCGGCACGGTGAAGCGCGGCGCGCCGGCGCGGAAATAGTCGGCCAGCTCGTCCGCCGCCTGCTCGAACAGGCGGGCCGATGCGGCCGGCGGCGCGGCCGTCGGCACCACGCCGGCCGGGTGGTACTTCTGGCCGGAGAAGTAGGCGCCGGTCAGCCGTGCGCCGTCGGCGCGCAGCAGGATGTCGCCCAGCGGGCTGGCGATGAGACGATGGCTGATCATGGCTTGCTCTCCTCATAGCGGCGCCACAGGTGGACGGCGGCATAGGCGCGCCAGGGCGCCCACTGGGCGGCGTGCGCCTGGACGGCGCGCACGCCATCGGCCTCCAGCACCTTGCGCAGCGCGTAGTCGGTGGCGGGAAAGGCATCGGGCCAGCCGAGCGCGCGCATGGCGACATACTGCGCGGTCCAGTCACCGACGCCCGGCAGCGCGCACAAGCGGGCCACGGTCTGCTCCGGCTCGGCCGGCGGCTCCAGCAGCAGCCGGCCCTGCGCCACCTCGGCGGCGATGGCCTGGATGGCGCGCGCCTTGGCCGGCGGCACGCCGCAGGCGGCCAGCGCCCCCGCCGGCAGCGCGGCCAGGGTGGCGGCATCCGGGAAGCAGCGCTGCAGCGGCCCATGGGTTTGGGGTAGCAGCGGGCCGTGTGCCGCCGCCAGGCGCGCCAGCATGACGCGGGCCTGCTTGACCGAGACCACCTGCCCGGCCACCGCCCGCACCGCGATCTCGAAGCCGTCGACCGCGCCGGGCAGGCGCATGCCGGGCAGGTCGTCGGCCAGCACGCCCAGGTGGCGGTCGACCACGTCCGGCCGGCAGCCCAGGTCGCACAGCCGGCGGACCTTGCCCAGCGCCTGCGGGATCGCATGCGCCAGCGAACCGGACAGCGTCACGCGCAGGACCGAGCGCGCCGGCACGTGCTCGACACGCAACCAGCCGAGGTGGGTGCGGCGGCCGCTCGACACCGCCAGGGTACGCGCGTAGGCGCCGCCGTCGACGGCCTCGACACCCTCCACCACGCGCGCGGCGAGAAACCCGAGCAGGGCCTCCCAGGCCAGCGGCGGCCGGTAGCCGAGATCGAACACGAACTGGTCCGCCGGCGCGTCGGCGGCGCGCTTGCGCATGGCCAGGGGCGTCAGGCCATAGCGGGCCTTCAGCACATCGTTGAAACGGCGCACGCTGCCGAAGCCGGCGGCCAGCGCCACCTCGGTCACCGGCATCACGGTGTCGGTCAGCAATCGCTTGGCCAGCAGCAGGCGCTGAGTCTGCGCGTATTCCAGTACCGAGACGCCGAACTGGGCCTCGAACAGGCGGCGCAGGTGGCGCTCGCTGACACCGACACGCTGCGCCAGCCCGGCCACCCCGCTCTCGGCCATCTGGCCCTCTTCGATCAGGGTGGCCGCAGCCTGTGCCAGGCGCCCCGAGATATCGGCCAGGCCGTGCCCCGGCGCCAGCTCGGGCCGGCAGCGCAGGCAGGGGCGGAAGCCATGCTTCTCGGCGGCCGCGGCGCTTTCATAGAAGCTGCAGTTCTGCGGCTTGGGCGTGCGCACCGCGCAGATGGGCCGGCAATACACCCCGGTCGACGAGACGCCGACGAAGAAGCGCCCGTCGAAGCGGCGGTCGCGCGAGGCAATGGCCTTGTAGCAGGTGTCGGGATCGAGTTCCATGGCCTCATCCTACCCTCCCGCGCGGCGGAAACTGGCTGGATTCGGACCTGCGCCTTGCATTCCCGACCAATGGGGGAGGTGTCACATCGACTGCACCCGCCACCGCTAGAATGGGGCGGCGGATGGCGCCCCGGCGCCGTTCTTCACACGACTCCGAGGAGGATGGAACACGGCCGGTCTCCGGCACGGCGGGCGCCGTGCGGCGGCCGGCAGGCTGCAGTCCTTGCCGGCACCCCGGCATTGCCTGTATATTCGTACAGTATAAGTCGATACAAGAGGTGTGGATGTCGATCGTGCGAGCTGGCAGCAAGGCGGAAGCGCTCCGGCTTCTCGCCACCGAAGGCGTGCTGGCGCTTGAGCTGGACTATGAAACCGGATGGCAGGATGCCGTCGAACTCGGCAGGCTCGGGGACAAGCGCGGCATCAAGGTGCAGTACCGCGGGCAGGAGAGCATCGCCGTTCGTTCCCGTGAAGCCCTGGTCGAAGGGCTGGCGCGGCCCAAGTCGACCTTCCGGCAGCGCAATCTCTATTGCCAGTTCGACCTGGGCACGCTGGCCGACCGCGAGCTGCTCGAGCTCGAAGCCAAGGCGAGCCGCCTCGGCGACTACATCCTGGCCGGCCACCTGCTGCGCGACGTGGACGCCGTCTGGCCGGAGTGATGCGGCGGGCGCCGCGATGCCGCCATAGCTTCGGCCCCGGCTGAGGCCGGTGACCCAATGCGGTGATCCAAGGGAAGGTTCTGAAGATCTGACAGCGCCGCGACATGCGGCTGCGCTGGCGAGACGGCCGGCACCGCCGGTGCTCAGGCGGTCCGGCGCGCAGCCACCGCATCCCGCGATTCCATTCTTTCCACATGGCGGCCGGCCTGCCGGCAAACCCCGGCTGCGGCCCGCAGCGGATCAATGCGGCCAGGCAGCGGCACCCACGCCGCCGCCCACAGGCATGCGCGTGACAGGCATGGCAGGCGCGGCAGGCCGTCTCCGGCCGACGCGCCGGGTCCTGCGCGAAATCAGTGCCAGACGCGCGCGGCGTTGGCCCAGCGTGCCGCGGCCGAGCGGACCGCCGCGGCCATGCCTGCATCGTCGCCGGGCGGTGGCGCGGCCACCGCCGGCGTGGTTCCGGCCGCGCGCATCTGTGCCAGCATCGCGGCCATCCCCCCGTCGCACGCCACGGCCACGGCCGCAGCCGCCTCGCGGGCGACACCTCCCTGCCAAGGCACCGCCGAGACATAGGTCTGGCATGCGCCCCAAGGGCTGCGCGCCAGTTCCGCCAGGCGCTCGGCACCGTCCAGCACGATCAGCCGGTCGCCGGCCTCCGGCTCCAGTTCCAGCACATAGAGGTGGTCGGCTTCGCAGCGCATACGACCGCCGGCCACTGCCACCACCACCGCGCCGGGCAAGGCGATACGGCTGTCGCGCACGTAGCCGCGCAGCATCTCGCGGTGGGCACGGGCCCTCGGGTCGACGACCGCGCGGGCCGGCAGGTGCGGCTCGCACAGGGCCTGCAGCATGGCCGGCGTGGCGATCAGCGTATACGCCGGCACCGCGCCGCGATAGGTGGCGACGACCGCGCGCAAGGTGGTGCGCTGCGCCGCACCGGCGGGTTTGACGGTGCCCACGGCGCCTCAGTCGCGCAACAGCTGCTTGGCGATGATCAACTGCTGGATCTGCGTGGTGCCCTCGTAGAGGCGCAGCAGGCGCACGTCGCGGTAGAAGCGTTCGGCCTTGTACTCGGCAATATAACCGGCGCCGCCATGGATCTGCACCACGCGATCGGCCACGCGGCCCACCATCTCGGTACAGAACATCTTGGTGCAGGAGGCCAGCATGCTGACTTCGGGATCGCTCTTGCCGGGCGTCTTGGCGTCGTAGCGCTGGGCGCAGTCGCGCACCATCGACAGGCCGGCGTAGAGCTCGGCCTGGCTGTCGGCGAGCATGGCCTGGATCAGCTGGAAGTCGGCGATCGGCTGGCCGAACTGCTTGCGGTCCTTGGCATAGGCCACGGCATCGGTGATGAGCCGGTGCGCCATGCCGCAGGCCAGCGCCGAGATGTGCAGGCGGCCGCGGTCGAGCACCTTCATCGCGGTCTTGAACCCCACGCCCGGCACGCCGCCGATGATGTTGGCGGCGGGCACGCGCACGTTGTCCAGCACCACGTCGCAGGTCTTGGTGCCGCGCTGGCCCATCTTCTTGTCAGGCTTGCCGAGCGAGATACCCGGGGTGTCGGCCGGCACGATGAAGGCCGAGATGCCCGAGGCACCGCTGCCGCCGGTACGCGCCATCAGCGTGAAGGCGCCGGCGCGCGGCGCGTTGGTGATGAAGCGCTTGGTGCCGTTGATGACATAGTGGTCGCCATCCAGCTCGGCCTTGGTCTGCAGCGAAGCGGCGTCGGAGCCCGCGTTCGGCTCGGTCAGCGCAAACGAGATGATCAGCTCGCCGCTGGCGATGCGCGGCAGGTAGTCCTCCTTCTGCGCTTCGGTGCCATCCATCAGGATGCCCTGCGAACCGATGCCGACGTTGGTGCCGAACACCGAGCGGAAGGCGAAGGCGGTGTGGCCCAGGTCGTAGACCACATCGCACTCCTGCGACATCGACAGGCCGATGCCACCGTAATTCTCGGGAATGGAGATGCCGAACAGGCCCATCTCCTTCATGTCGGCCACGATCTCGGCCGGCACCTCGTCCGTTTCTTCGAGGATGTCCTCGGCCGGCTTCAGGCGCTCGTCGATGAAACGCTGCACCGAGGCGCGCAGCAGCGAGAAGGATTCGGCATCCAGGGCCATGGCGATTCTCCGGTCAATCCATTACGACAAAGTAGCCCATCATGGTACGCCGACCACGCGCTTTGACAATCCACCATCGATTGGACAGAATGGATAATATTATTTGACAAAGCGGCGGCGTCCTCGCCGCCGCCGCTGCTCCCTCCCCCTCCTTACCTCCGATGGACCTCAACGCCCTGCGCCTGTTCGTCGACATCGTCGACGCCGGCAATCTCAGCGCGGCCGCGCGCAAGCTCAAGATGACGCGCGCCAACGTCAGCTACCACCTGCGCGCCCTGGAGGAAGAACTGGGCGTGCAGCTGCTGCGGCGGACCACGCGCCACGTCGAGCCGACGCCGGTGGGCGCCGGGCTGTACGAGCACGGCCGCAACATCCTCGGCGAAGTCGCTGCCGCCACCGCGCTGATCAGCAACCTGGGCAAGAGCCTGCAGGGCCATGTACGGCTCTCGGTGCCGACCGGCCTGGGACACTCGCTGCTGTCGCCGCTGCTGGTCCGCTTCAAGCAGCGCTACCCCGACATCGTGCTCGACGTGGTGTTCGACAACCGCATCCACAACCTCGTGTCGGAGGACGTGGAAGTGGCCTTGCGCATCATCTCGACCCCACCGGATTCGGTGGTGGCCACCGAGATCGGCGCGGTCGACTGGGTGGTGTGCGCTTCGCCCGGCTATGCCGACGCCCATCCGGCCCCGCACGTGCTGGCAGACCTGCAGGCCCATGCCATCGTGTGCGCCTCGCCGGTCGGGCAGAAGCTCAAGGCATTCGGCGTGCGCGGCGACGGCGGCGCCGCGGCGCGCGAGCAGGTGGCGCTGGAGCCCACCCTCAGCTCGGAGAACTTCGCCTTCCTCAAGGAGGCGGTGGTGGCGGGCCTGGGCATCGGCATCTTCCCCCTCTACGCGATCGGCGCGGAACTGGCCGACGGCGCGCTGCGCCCGCTGCTGCCGGGCTACCGCGTCAGCGTGTTCGGCAGCCGGCTGTACATGCTGACCATGCCCAACCGCTACCAGACGCTGGCCACGCGCTACCTGATGAACTTCCTGAAGAGCGAGCTGCAGGCCGTCTGGCCGCACCCGGGCACCGCCACGTCCTCCGCCGGCTGAGCAAGCCCGCGGGGGGGGGGCGCCGATGCCGCGCGCCCGGTCCCGTCCCCATCCCGCCCCCATCCCGTCCCCGTCCCGCGGGCGCCTCGCGGGCATGCTCGCAGGCACTATAGTAGGGAAGCACAAGGACGATCCCTCGCCCTGCGCCATGCGGCCGCCGCCGGCGCGCGACGGCCGCCAGGAGACACATCATGGCACTGGCTGGCACCCTGGCGCACTGCCTGACCGACAGGCACAGCCCCTACGACCTGCTCCACCATCCCTACACGCTCAGCAGCATGGCCACTGCCGAAGCGGCGCACGTTCCCGGAGACCGCCTGGCCAAGACCCTGCTGCTGGAAGACAGCCAGGGCTATGTGGCCGCGGTGATACCCGCCAGCCACCACCTGCAGATCGCCGCCCTGTGCGAGCAGACCGGCCGCGACCTGGTCCTGGCGCACGAAGACGAGATCCGCGAGGTGTTCAAGGACTGCGAACTCGGCGCGATCCCGCCGGTGGCGATGGCCTATGGCATGCGCACCTATATGGACGACACGCTGCTCAAGCATCCCGACGTGTACTTCGAGTCGGGCAACCACCAGGACCTGGTGCACATGAGCATGGATGCCTTCCTCGACCTGATGGGCGAGGCCGAGATCGGGCATTTCGCGCGCCGCATGATGTAGGCGCCACCACGCCCCTGCGCCAGCCACACCGGGCCGCCACGAACCGCCATGGCGGCCGATGGGCCGGCGCGCGCCGCCGCCTCTACTGCAGGCTGACGCCTGACTGCTTGACCAGCTTCTCCGTGCGCGGCACCTCCGCGTCGATCATGGCGCGGAAGTCCGCCACGCTGCCACCGCGCGGCTCGGCACCGGTCGAGGCCAGCTTGTCGCGGAAACCCGGCTCCTTGAGCAGGCGGTTGACGGCCGCATTGAGCTTGCCGACCACCGCCGCCGGCGTGCCCTTGGGCGCGACGATGCCGTACCACGGCGCGATATCGAAGCCGGGATAGCCCTGCTCGGCAATGGTCGGCACGTCCGGCGCCATCGGCGAGCGCTCGCGCCGCGTCACACCGAGCGCACGCAGCTTGCCGGCCTTCACGTAAGGCAACCCGGTCATGATGGTGTCGAAGTACAGCGACACCTGGCCTGACAGCAGTGCGGGCAAGGCCTCGGCGGCGCCCTTGTAGGGCACGTGCACGATGTCGATGCCGGCCTCGGCCTTGAGCATCTCGCCGGCGATATGCGAGGTCGTGCCGGTGCCGAAGGATGCATAGGTCAGCTTGCCGGGATTGGCCTTCGCGTAGGCGATCATTTCCGGCAAGGTGCGGAAGGGCAGCGCGGGGCTGGCCAGCAGGATATTGGGCGTGTCGGCCACCACCGCGACCTTCTCGAAGGCGTCCGGGTCGTAGCTCAGCTTCTTGTAGAGGAAGCGGTTCGTCACCATCGAGGCCGGTCCCGACATCAGCAGCGTGTAACCGTCGGATGGCGCGCGCGCCGCCAGGTCGCTGCCGATCATGGCGGCGGCACCCGGCCGGTTCTCCACCACGAAGGGCTGCTGGAAGATCTGGCCGAGACCGGTGCCGAGATAGCGGCTGATCAGGTCGGTGGCACCTCCTGCCTGGAACGGCACGATGATGCGCACCGGCTGGCTCGGCCATTCCTTGGCCACCTGCGCGGACGCGGGCGGCACCGCGCCGGACGCGGCGATCATCAGCGCGGCAACGCCGGCGCGGCACAGGCCGCGCGGCAGGGCACGGGCGGATGCGAGACATGCAAACATGGAAACCTCCCTCTGGCGTGGGGCCGGCACCATGCCCGCCCGCGGATGGGGTCGCCCGCCGCGGCACGCCGGGCGCTGCGCCCGGACGGTGCGCCGCGGCGGCGCTGCGGCATGCGCCGCAAGCAACGTGCCATCCCCGCCACGCGGCGACGCCGTCCGCACGCGCCGTTCCGGCGGTCCACGGACCCGGGGCCGGGCCCGCGGGGTGTCATCGACGCGCCATCTCTGGCAGTGACGGGGAAGTACGCCGCGGCAGCGTCAGGCTCAAGCCCGCGGCCATGATCAGGCCGATGCCCGCCAGGGCCACGCCGTCGGGCCAGCGACCGAACCACAGTGCGCTGTAGAGCAGCGCCAGCAGCAGATGGAAATAGTTCAGCGGCGCCAGCGTCGAAGCCGGCGCACGTTGCAGCGCGAAGATCAGCAGCACCTGCGCGGCGGCGCTCATCAGGCCCATGGCCAGCATCGCGCACCAGTCGGCCAGGCCCGGCCAGGCCGCCGGCGGAAAGAAGGGTGCCGGCACGCCGGTGGCGAGCAGGCAGATCACCGCGGCAAAGCCGTACTGCACACCGGCGTCGACGCGGCCCGCCATGCGCCGCGTCAGCAGTTGCAGCAGCGCATAGGCCAGCGCCGCGGCCAGCATCAGCGCGGTACCGAGCGCCGGCAGCCGGCCACCCGGGCGCACGATCAGCAGCATGCCGGCGAAGCCCGCCACCACCGCCAGCCACTGGCGCGCGCCGACGCGCTCGCCCAGCACCCAGGGCGACAGCGCCACCACCAGCAGCGGCGCCATGAAGTAGATGGCCGTGGCCTCGGCCAGCGGCATCCACAGCAACGCGGTCATGAAGCAGGTGCCCACCACTGCCAGCATCAGGCCGCGCACCACCAGCAGCGCGCGGTGCGGCGTGTCCCACCAGCGCGCGCGGCCGCGCACCGCCAGCATGCCGAGCGCCACGGCGAAGGTGGCCGCATAGCGCACCGCATTGAGGAAGGGCGCGGGATAACGTCCGACCAGGTGCTTGGCGGTGGCATCGACGGTGGCGAACAATGCGACCACGCACAGGAAGATCCAGGCGCCGGTGCGCCATTCGGCCGGCGCACCGCGCGCCGCGCCGCTCATGACCCGGCCTGCGCCAGCATCGCGCCCAGCAGCACGTCGGCGCCGGCCGCCAGGTGCTCGGGCCGGGCATCTTCCACTTCGTTGTGGCTGATACCGTCCTTGCACGGCACGAAGATCATGGCCGTCGGCGCCACGCCGGCGATGTAGACGGCGTCGTGGCCCGCGCCGGTGACGATGTCCTGGTGCGCGTAGCCGCGCGCGGCGGCCTGCGCGCGCACCTGCGCCACCAGTTCCGGCGCGAACGGCGTGGGCGCGAAATACTGCACGTCCTGCACCGTCACGTCGAGCGCGGTGCCGGTGGTGTCGCCGGCGGCGAGCGCCTCGCAGGCGGCACGGAAACGCGCGTCCATCTGCGCGAGCTGCGCGGCATCCTCATGGCGCAGGTCCACGGTGAAGCGGACCTGCCCGGGAATGACGTTGCGCGAAGCCGGATGCACGTTGACCACGCCGACCGTGCCGCGCCCGTGCGGGGCGAAGTCGCGCCCGATGCGCACCACTTCCTGCATCAGGAAGGTGGCGCCGAACAGCGCATCGCGCCGCATCGGCATCGGCGTCGGGCCGGCGTGCGCCTCCATGCCCGTGACCGTCACGTCGTACCAGCGCAGGCCCAGCGAGCCGGTCACCACGCCGATCACGTTGCCTTGCTCCTCCAGGATGGGCCCCTGCTCGATATGCGCTTCGAAATAGGCGCCGAGCGCCCGGCCGCCCACTTCGGCCGCGCCGGCGTAGCCGATCGCGCGCAGCTCGTCGCCGACGCGCTTGCCTTCGGCGTCGGTGGCTTCCAGCGCGGTCTGCAGCGGGAAGACGCCGGCGAACACGCCCGAGCCCATCATCACCGGCACGAAGCGCGTGCCCTCTTCATTGGTCCAGATCGCCAGCTCGAGCGGGGCCTCGGTCTCGATGCCGTGGTCGTTGAGTGTACGCATCACCTCCAGGCCCGCCAGCACGCCGAAGCAGCCGTCGAACTTGCCGCCGGTCGGCTGGGTGTCGATATGGCTGCCGGTCATCACCGGTGCCAGCGCGGCATTGCGCCCGGCGCGGCGGCCGAAGATATTGCCCACCTGGTCGACCGTGACCGTCAGGCCCGCCTCGCGCATCCAGCCGCACACGAGGTCGCGCCCCTGCCCGTCGAGCGCGGTCAGCGCCAGGCGCGCATTGCCGCCCTTGGGCGTGGCGCCGATCCTTGCCAGGTCCATCAGCGACTGCCACAGCCGCTGTCCGTTGATCTGCAGATTCGTCATGAAGGGGCTCCAAATCGGGCGCCGGGCCGGCGCCCCTGCTGTGGTTCTGTGCCGGGCCGGAGCGCTCCGCGCCCCCGGCCCGCTGCTTCAGGCCGCCACCGGCATGAAGCCGGACAGGAAGGCATCGAGCGCCAGGCCGATGGCGTCGACCTCGTAGCCGCCCTCCTGCACCACCACGGCGGGCACGCCGAGCGCATTGATGCGCGCACCGATGCCGCGGTAGGCGTCCATGCCGAGGCGCAGCACGCTGATCGGGTCGTGCATATAGGTGTCGAAGCCCAGCGCCAGCACCAGGGCCTGCGGGCGGTAGTCGCGCAGGGCGTCGAGCGCGCTGTCCAGCGCGGCCAGGAAGCCGGCGTCCTCGGTGCCGTGGGCCAGCGGGAAATTGAGGTTGTAGCCGTAGCCGGCGCCGTAGCCGCGCTCGTGGGCGTAACCGCTGTAGAACGGGTAGTAGCCGGACGGGTCGGCATGCAGCGAGATCGTCATCACATCGGCGCGCTGGTAGAAGATCTGCTGGGTGCCGTCGCCGTGGTGGGCGTCCACGTCCAGCACCGCCACCTTGCCGAAGCGCTTGAGCAGCGTCTCGGCGGCGATGGCGGAGTTGTTGACGTAGCAGAAGCCGGCGGCGCGGTCGCTGTGGGCGTGGTGGCCCGACGGGCGGCACAGCGCGTAGGCCAGGCCGCAGCGGTGCTGCGGCTCGCACACATGCTGCGCCGCCGCCACCGCGCTATGCGCCGAGCGCAGGATGGCGCGCCAGCTGTCCGGGCCGAGCGGGCAGCTCAGGTCGCCGAGATAGTAGCCGGCGCGCGCGATCACCGAATCCGCCGGGCATGGCGGGCGGCGTCCCTGCTCGATGCGGCCGTTGTGGTAGGGCGAAAGGTTGGGCAGCACTTCGATGCCCGGAGTGAAGCCGGGCTTGGCCAGGCCCTGCCAATCGGCATAGGCCTGCTCCAGGAAGTCGAGGTAGGCCGGGCTGTGCACGGCTTCCAGCGGCGCGCGACCGTAGTCCGGCGGCGCCGCCAGCGCGATGCCGCGGCCGGCCAGCGCGCCTTGCAGCGCGGCGGCGCGCGCGGGCACGTCGGTCGGCTCGCAGAGCCGTCCCGCGCGCATGAACTGGCGCGGCTGGTGCAACAACTGGTCATCCGAGAAGAAAGCGCGCATCTTGTGGTGTTCTCTTGGTAAGCGCGCGGGCCGGCGGCGGCCCGCGCCATGGCAGGTGCCCGCCCGGCACCGCACGGTGCCGGGCGGTGCGCCTCAGGGCACGGCGGCCGGCGCCCGTTGCGCCAGCGCCGCCGCACGGATGCCGGACAAGGTCTGTCCGGGAGCGATGCCATCCGCTTCGTAGCGCATCTCGATCAGCGCCGGCAGGCTGTGCTCCTGCGCGAAGGCAAGCGCGCGCTCCAGCGCCGGGCCGAACTCGGCGTCGCTCTGCACCACCTCGCCGTGGCCCCGGTAGGCGCGCACCAGCGCGGCGAAATCGGGGTTGTCGAACTCCAGCGCGATGGTGCGGCCCGGGAACTCGCGTTCCTGGTGGGCGCGGATGGTGCCCCACATGCCGTTGTTGAAGACCAGCAGCACGATGCCGAGCCGGTACTGCATCGCCACGCCCAGCTCCTGCAGGTTCATCTGGAAGCAGCCATCGCCGGCGTAGCACACCACGGTGCGCTGCGGGTATTCCAGCTTGGCCGAGATCGCGGCCGGCAGCCCGTAGCCCATCGAGCCCACCGTCGGCGCCAGGCTGGTGCCGGGCCCCTGGAAGCGGTAGTAGGTGTGCGGGAACAGCGCATAGTTGCCGGCGCCAACCGTGAGGCAGGCATCGCGCGGCAGGCGCTCGCGCACCACGCAGGCCGCCCGGTCGAGGTTGAGCGGCCCCGGCGCCGGCCGGGCCTGCTGGTGGGCCAGGAATCCGGCATGGGCGGCGCGCGCCAGGCCGCGCCAGGCGGGTTCGGCGGCCGGGCGCAGGGCCGCCGCCGCGGCGGCGAAGGACACCACGTCGGCGGCGATCGGCAGCTCGGCGCGGAAGACGCGCCCCAGCTCGCCGGCATCCGGATAGACGTGGACCAGGGTCTGCCGCGGCAGCGGACTCTGCACCAGCGTGTAGCCCTCGGTGGTCGCCTCGCCCATGCGTGTGCCGACCGCGATCAGCAGGTCGGCGTCGCGGATGCGCGCGCGCAGCGCATCGTCCATGCCCCAGCCGACATGGCCGGCATAGTTGGCATGGTGATTGTCGAAGCACTCCAGCCGGCGCCAGGCCACGCCCACCGGCAGGTCGAAGCGCTCGGCGAAGGTCTCCAGGTCGCGCAGCGCCGCTGCCGTCCAGCCCGAGCCGCCGACCAGCAGGAAGGGCCGGCGCGCGCCGGCCAGCAGGGTCTGCAGCGCATCGAGCGCAGCCGGTGCCGGCGCGCTGCGCGCGCGCTGGTAGCGCGGCATGTCGGGCACGCTGGCCTTGCCCCACAGCGTGTCCTCCGGCAACGCCAGCACCACCGGGCCGGGACGCCCGCTGGTGGCCACCGCGAAGGCGCGCGCGATGAACTCGGGGATGCGCTCGGTACGGTCGATCTGCGCCACCCACTTGGCCATCTGGCCGAACATGCGGCGGTAGTCGATCTCCTGGAAGGCCTCGCGCTCGGCAAAGTCGTTGCCCACCTGGCCGACGAACAGGATCATCGGCGTCGAGTCCTGGTAGGCCGTATGCACGGCGATGCTGGCATTGGTGGCGCCGGGCCCGCGCGTGACGAAGCAGATGCCGGGCTCGCCGGTCAGCTTGCCGTGGGCCTCCGCCATGTAGCCGGCGCCGCTCTCCTGGCGGCAGACGATGGGCTGGATCGCATCCTGGTGGTCGTGCAGCGCATCGATGCAGGGCAGGTAGCTCTCCCCCGGCACCAGGAACACGCGCTTGACGCCCTGGATGCGCAACTGCTCGACCAGGATCTGCCCGCCATTGCGCTCGCGCAGCGGCGCCGTGCCCGCTGCGGTCGCCACGGTCGCTGCGGTCGCTGCGCCCTCGCTCATGATGCCGCCCCATCGGCGGGCGGGCGCTTGATCTCGATCTCGACGAAGACGCACTCGCCCTCGTGCGCATTGATCACGTTGTGCTCGACCCCTGCCGGACGGTAATAGGCCTGCCCCGCCACCAGCTGGCTGGTGACTTCGCCGGCCGGTGTCTGCAGGCGCAGCGGGCCGCTCGTCATCGGCACCACCACATAGTCGTAGCCGTGGCGGTGATGGCCGGTCTCGGCCCCCGGCGCAAAGCGCCATTCGGTCACCGTCACGCGTTCGTTGTCGACCTGCACGGTCGGCACTGCCTGGGCTCTCGTCATCTGCTTGCTCCGGTGCGGTTGGCGTCAGCGCGTCAGCACGTCGGCCAGGATATCCAGTCCTTCCTCCATCACTCCGTCGGGAATGGTGAGCGGGAACAGGAAGCGGATCACATTGCCGTACACGCCGCACGACAGCAGCAGCAGGCCGCGCTCCAGCGCGCGGTTCTGCACCTCGCGCGTGAAGGCCGCGTCCGGGCTGCCGTCGGCCTGGCGGAACTCGACCGCCACCATGGCGCCGAGGCCGCGCACTTCGGCGATCTGCGGCACGCGCGGCTGCAGGGCCTGCAGCCGCGCCACCAGCCGCTCGCCCAGCAGCGCGCCGCGTGCCGGCAGCTGTTCGGCTTCCAGCACGTCCAGCACGGCCAGCGCCGAGGCCACCGCCAGCGGGTTGCCCGCATAAGTGCCGCCCAGGCCGCCGGGCGCCGGCGCGTCCATCACCTCGGCGCGGCCGCACACGGCCGACAGCGGCATGCCGCCGGCCAGGCTCTTGGCCATGGTGGTGAGGTCCGGCACCACGCCGTAGTGCTCCATGGCGAACAGCTTGCCGGTGCGGCCGAAACCGGTCTGCACCTCGTCGGCGACCAGCAGGATGCCGTGCTCGTCGCAGAGGGCGCGCAGCGCTTCGACGAAGGCGGGCGGGGCCACGTTGAAGCCGCCCTCGCCCTGCACCGGCTCGAAGATGATGGCCGCCACGCGGCGCGGATCGACGTCGGCCTTGAACAGGTGCTGCAGGCTCTTGAGCGAGTCCTCCACCGTGACGCCATGCAGTTCGCAGGGATAGGGCGCGTGATAGACCTCGCCCGGGAAGGGGCCGAAGCCCACCTTGTAGGGCACCACCTTGCCGGTCAGCGCCATGCCCATCATGGTGCGGCCGTGGAAGCCGCCCGAAAAGGCGATCACGCCGGGCCGGCCGGTGGCCGCGCGGGCGATCTTGATGGCGTTCTCCACGGCCTCCGCGCCAGTGGTGAAGAAGGCCGTCTTCTTGGCGAAGCGGCCGGGCGCACGCGCATTGATCTTCTCGGCCAGCTCCACGTAGCTGGCGTAGGGCACGATCTGGTAGGCGGTATGGGTGAAGCGCGCGAGCTGGCGCTCGATGGCCTGCACCAGGCGCGGGTGGCGGTGGCCCGTGTTCAGCACGGCGATACCGGCGGCGAAGTCGATGTAGCGCTTGCCTTCGACGTCCCAGATCTCGGCATTGTCGGCCCGTTCGGCGTAGAAATTGCACATCACGCCGACGCCGCGCGGGGTGGCGGCGTCCTTGCGGCGGACCAGTTCGGCATTCTTCATCTGTGAGGCTCCAAAGGGTCGGGGTCGAGTTCGGCTGGATTGGCGGAATGGTGGATTGGCGGTGGGGGCATGCCGTCGCCTAGGCGGCGGCGCGGATCGCCGACGGGTCCCACTCCTTGCCGGGAATGGCGCCGATCAGGCGTTGCGTGTACGGGTGCTGCGGGGCATCGAAGATCTGGTCCGGCGGGCCGGACTCGACCACCTTGCCCTTGTGCATCACGATGACCTGGTGGCAGATCTGCGCCGCCACGCGCAGGTCATGGGTGATGAAGATCAGGGCGATGTCCAGTTTGCGCTGCAGCGTATCGAGCAGGGCCAGCACCTGCGCCTGCACCGAGACGTCGAGCGCCGAGACCGATTCGTCGGCCACCAGCAGCTTGGGCTCCAGCGCCAGCGCCCGCGCGATGCCGATGCGCTGGCGCTGCCCGCCCGAGAACTGGTTGGGGTAGCGGTCGAAGGCGCTCGCCTCCAGGCCGACCAGCTCCAGCAGCTCGCGCGTGCGCGCCTCGGCCTGCGCCGGCGGCACGCCGTTGGCGACCGGGCCGTCGCTGATGATGCGGCCCACCGTATGGCGCGGGTTGAGCGAGGCGAAAGGATCCTGGAAGATCATCTGCACGTCGCGCCGCAGCGGGCGGAACTGGCGCTCGGACAGGCGGGCGATATCCTGCCCGTCGAAATGCAGCTCGCCGCCGTCGATATCGGTCAGGCGCAGCAGGCATTTGCCGATGGTCGACTTGCCCGAACCGGACTCGCCGACGATGCCGAGCGTCTCGCCGCGCCGCACCGAGAAGCTGACGCCATCGACCGCGTGCACCACGCGCTTGCGCGCGAACAGCCCGCCGCCGGAGACATAGGTCTTGCGCAGGCCGCGCACGTCGAGCACCACCTCCTCCTTGCGCCGCGCCTCGGCACCGTCGCCGGCGCGGCCGTGCGGCACCGCCGCGATCAGGCGCCGCGTATAGGGGTGCTGCGGATGGTTCAGCACCTGGGCCGCAGGCCCGGCCTCGACCAGCACGCCCTTCTCCATCACCGCGACGCGGTCGGCGATCTCGGCCACCACGCCGAAGTCGTGGGTGACGAACATCACGCCCATGCCCTTCTCGGCCTGGATGCGCTGGATCAGCGCCAGGATCTGCGCCTGCGTGGTGACATCGAGCGCGGTGGTGGGTTCGTCGGCGATCAGCAGCTTGGGCTCCAGCGCCAGCGCCATGGCGATCACCACGCGCTGGCGCTGGCCGCCCGACAGGCGGAAGGGGTAGCTGTGCACCAGCGCGGCCGGATCGGGCAGGCCGACGAACTCCAGCAGTTCCAGCACGCGGCGCTGGCAGGCTTCGCCCGGATAGGCATGGTGCACGCGCATCACCTCGGCGATCTGCTCGCCGATGGTCATCACCGGATTGAGCGCCGACAGCGGCTCCTGGAACACCATGGCCATGTCCTTGCCGCGCATGCCCAGCAGCGTGGCCTCGTCCTGCGCCAGCAGGTCGCGCCCCTCGAACAGGATGCGGCCGCGCTCCGGCTTCAGGTAGGACGGCAGCAGTCCCATGATGGCGTTGGCGCTCATCGACTTGCCGGAGCCCGACTCGCCGACGATGCAGAGGATCTCGCCCGCGTGCAGGTCGTAGGACACGTCGCGCACCGCGTAGGGCCGGTCGCCGCCCGCGGGCAGGGCGATGGACAGGTCGCGGATCGACAGCAGCGGCGCCGCGCCGTCGCGCGTGGCCGGGTTGGCGCCTGGATTGGCTTGCATCAGATGCATGGCGTGGGTCTCCTACTCGCCGCGGCGGCGCAGCTGGGGGTTCATGGCGTCGTTCAGGCCCTCGCCGATCAGGTTGATCGACAGCACCGTCAGCAGGATGGCCACGCCGGGCCACACGCTCATCCACCAGGCCTCGCGGATCATGGTGCGCGCCGCGCCGATCATGAAGCCCCAGCTCATCATGTTGCGGTCGCCCAGGCCCAGGAAGGCCAGCGCCGACTCGGTCAGGATGGCGGTGGCCACCATGAAGGAAGCCGAGACGATGATGGGCGACATGGCATTGGGCAGGATCTGCGTGAAGATGATGCGCAGCGGCTTCTGCCCGATCACCACCGCGGCCTGCACGAACTCGCGCTGCTTCAGCGTGAGGAATTCGCCGCGCACCAGGCGCGCCACCGGCGGCCACGACACCACCGAGATGGCGCCGACGATGGAATAGATGGTCGGGTTGAAGATGGCCACGATCACCACCGCCATGGCGAGCTGCGGGATGGTCTGGAAGAACTCCGTGAAGCGCATCAGCACATCGTCGACGCGGCCGCCGCAGTAGCCCGCCACCGAGCCGATCAGGATGCCGAACACCAGCGCCACGCCGGTGGAGATCACGCCCACCAGCAGCGAGACGCGCGCGCCGTAGACCAGCCCGGCGGTGATGTCGCGGCCCAGCATGTCGGTGCCGAACGGATAGGCCCCATCGGTGAAGGGCCGCGTCAGCGGCTCGGCCACCATCAGCCAGGGCGAGTCCTCGTAGACCAGCGGCGCCAGCACGGCCAGCGCGATCACCGCCAGCAGCACGAGCAGGCCCGCCACCGCGCCGTAGTTGCGGCTGTAGCGAAGCAGGAAGGATTTCATGCCGCGGCTCCCTTGGCACCCACGGCGATGCGCGGGTCGATGAATCGATAGAGGATGTCGGTCAGCAGGTTGAAGAACACCACCAGCGCCGAGGTGACGAAGAAGATGCCGAGCAGCAGCTGGTAGTCGCGCTGCAGCAGGGCATCGAACATCAGCCGGCCGATGCCGGGCCAGGAGAACACGGTCTCGGTCAGCACCGCGCCGCCGGCCATCTGGCCGAGCTGGATGCCGGCGAAGGTCACCACCGGCAGCAGCGCGTTGCGCAGCACGTGCACGCGCACCACGCGGCCGGCCGGCACGCCCTTGGCGCGCGCGGTCTTGACGAAGTCCATGCCCATCACCTCCAGCATCGAGGCGCGCGTCAGGCGCACGTACACGGCCATGAAGAAGCAGCCCAGCGAGATGGTCGGCAGCACCATGTGCAGGGCCACGTCCCTGGCGCGCGCCAGCCCGGTGTAGCCCGCGCCCACGCTTTCCATGCCGAAGGCCGGCAACCAGCCCAGCACCACCGAGAACAGGATGATGGCCATCAGCGACAGCCAGAACAGTGGCGTCGCGTACAGCAGCAGCGCGCCGGACATGACCGCGCTGTCGACCCAGCGCCTTCGGTTCTCGTAGCGGGTGCGCGCCGCCACCACGCCCAGCATCACGCCCATCACGATGGAGAAGAGGAAGGCCCCGCTCATCAGCAGGAAGGTGGCGGGCAGCCGGTCCAGGATCAGGTCGAGCACCGGCAGGTGGTTGCGGTAGGAGTAGCCGAGGTCGAGCGTGGCCACGCCCTTCAGGTAGATGCCGAGCTGGGTCAGCACCGGCTTGTCCAGGCCGAACTGCTCGCGCAGCTGCCCGACGAAGGCGGCGTCGCCCGCGCCCGCTTCACCGGCCAGCACGGTGGCGGGATCGCCCGGCGCCATGCGGATCAGGAAGAAATTGATGATCACCACGCCGAGCACGACCACGATGGCCTTGGCAAGGCGGGCGGAAAGGAAGGAGAGGAAGTTCACGGCTCACTCCACGCGGCAAGGTCTGGCCCGTGCCCGCCGTGCCCCGGCACGAGGCGGGGCGACGGCGGACACCTGCCGTTCGCGCCGGGCGCGGCCGCAGCCGGCCCGGCGAGGAGGCGGGTCAGGCGCGCAGCGGTGACCGCGCGCGCGTCCCGCGCTCAGTTCTTTTCGATCGAGACGTTGTCGAAGGACTCGTTCAGGCCGATCGCGGTCGTCACCAGGTTCTTCACGTTCTTGCGGTAGAGCGTGGGGAACTCGATCTCGAACAGGTTGCCGGCGGCGACGTCGGTGGTCAGGATCTGCTGCACCTGGCTGTACATCTTCTGCCGCTCGGCCGGGTCCATGGTGGCGCCGGCCTTGGCCCACAGTTCATCGGCCTGCGGGTTGCTGTAGCCCTGCACGTTGGCGAACGGCGTGCCCTTGACGATATTGCGCGTCACATAGAGGCGCTCCACGCCCAGCGCCGGATCGCCGTACTGGTAGGTGTAGGTGGCGGTCAGGTCGAAGTCCCAGTTGCTGACGCGGCTGGACCAGGTGCCGGCGTCGGCCGATTCGATGCTGACCTTGAAGCCGAGCTGCTCGAGCATCTGCTTCATGTACTCATCGAGACGGTCCCAGTTGGCGCCGTAGGACGACGACAGGATCTTGACCGGGTACTGGCCCACGTTGACGCCCGACTCCTTGATCAGCTCGCGCGCCTTCTTCAGGTTGAAGTCGTAGGCCGGCATGTTCTTGTCGAAGAACAGCGTGGTCGACGAGAACGGGCTCACCGCCGGCTTGCCCATGCCGAAGAAGATGTTGTCGACGATCAGCTTGCGGTTGAGCGCATGCATCACCGCCTGGCGCACCTTGACGTTGTTGAAGGGCGGCTTGCGCGTGTTCATCAGCAGGTTGGACATCGGCGCGAACATCTCCCAGCCCTTGGTGGTGTAGTCCACGTTGGGCAGGGCGCGCAGCCGCTTGACGTCGACGTTGTCGACGTCGCCGCCGCGCAGCACCTGCACGTCGCCCTTCTCGAAGGCGACCGCGCGCGAGGCGGAGTCCGGGATCACGTAGAACACCAGCTCGTCGAGGTAGGGCTTGCCCTTCTTCCAGTAGTTGGGGTTCTTCACCAGCTTGATATAGGCGCCCTTCTTCCACTCCTTGAACATGAAGGGACCGGTGCCGACCGGCTTCTGGTTGGCCGGGTTGTTGCGGTAGTCGGTGCCCTCGTAGAGGTGCTTGGGCATGATCGGCATGGTGCCGGCCTCGAACATCGAGATGAAGGGCGGGAACGGCTCCTTGAGCTTGATCTCGACGGTGGTGTCGTTGACCGCGCGGATCGACTCCATGTACTTGTTGATGATGGCGCGCGCGCGCAGCTGCACCTCGCGCAGCATCTTGTCGACCGAGAACACCACGTCGGCCGAGGTGAAGGGCTTGCCGTCGTGCCACTTCACGCCGCTCTGCAGCTCGAAGGTGTAGGTCAGGCCATCGGGCGAGATCTTCCAGGACCTGGCCAGCTCGGGGCGCGGCTTCAGGTCGGGGCCGTAGGTCAGCAGGCTCTGGTAGATCTTGCCGGCCACGTACTGCGTCGGCGCCTGCGAGTTCATCGCGCTGATCAGCGTGGGCGGCTCGGGTTGCACGATGCCGGACAACGTGCCGCCGACGGTCTGGGCGGCGGCGTTGCCGGCCGGCAGCGCCAGCGCGGCGAAACCGATGCCGGCCAGCGCCAGCGCCATCGAGGCCAGGCGCGCGCCCAGCCGCTGCTTCAGCAGTGGTGAATGGAATGTCATCGTTCAGTTCCCTCTGAGTGGGTGCGTGGAAGTCGTCGGAGTCGTCGGAATCCGGGTAAAGCCGCGGCGGGACATGCCCGCCCGGCCCCGCGTGACGGCAAGGCTCGCCATCGGGCGCCTCAGGAGCGCCTCAGGGGCGCCTCAGCCGGCCACGCCGGCGGGCTCGACGCCGCACCAGTCGTGGATGAACTGCGCCAGCGTGGTGGTCACGCGCACCATGCTGTCGATGGAGACGGATTCGTCGATGCCGTGGATGTTGCGTGCCTCCGGGCCGTAGCAGGTCACGGGGGTCTCCAGCATCAGCTTGAAGTGGCGCGCATCGGTGGTGGCCGTGGTGGCCTGGCGCCGCACCGGCTCGCCGTGGACCTTGCGGTGGGCCTCGCCCAGCGCGGCCATGCTGGGCGTGTCGAGATCGAACTCGCAGCCCGGCGCGTGGAAGCCCTCATAGCGGATGGCAAGGTCGAGGTTGCTGTCCAGGCGCGCCAGCGTGGCGCGGATGCAGGCCTCGACCCGCGCCTTGGCATCGTTCACGTCCATGTCCGGATAGAAGCCGATGCGCACGCCCAGCGTGCAGGTGCACGGCACCGAGGAATTCCACTCGCCGCCATGGATCTGGCCGAGGTTGAAGTTGATCGGGTGGGCATGCTCGCGATAGGCGGCGGGACGGTTCTGCGGCAGGTTCCACTCGGCTTCCAGCTCGCGCAGGCCGGCCATCACGGCGATGCCGGCCTCGACCGGATTGACGCCCGACGTCATGTAGGCCGCGTGCGCCGGGCGCCCGGTCAGCTCGACGAACATCCAGAACACGCCCATCTGCGCGCTCATCAGGCACTCGCCCAGCGGCTCGGGGATCACCACCGTGTCGAAGGACGCCAGCTTGCCCGCGCCCACCGCGCTGCGCAGCGCCGCCACCGTGGCCAGCGCGCCATTGCCGGTGTTCTCTTCCTCCAGCACCGCATTGAAGCCGACCGCGCCCGCCGGGCGCGCGCCCAGCGCGTCCAGCGCCTTGAAGGCGGCCAGCGCGCACACGATGCCGGCCTTCATGTCGCCGGCACCGCGGCCGTACAGCCAGCCGTCCTCGACGAAAGGCGCGTAGGGCGACTGGCGCCACATCGCGTCCGGACCGGTCGGGACCACGTCGAGGTGGCCGTTGAACAGCACCGAGCGGCCGCCCGGCACGGGCGGGCGGTAGGCCGCCAGCAGGTTGTAGCGGCCGCCGTCGGGACAGCAGGGCGGCGAGAACAGCGGCAGGTGCTTGAGCGAATCGGAGTTCAGGTAGATGCGCTCCGGCTCCAGCCCCAGGTCCTGCAAGGCGCGCTCCATCACGGCCACCGCCGGCTGCTCCTGCCCCGAGGGACTGGGCGCCGCCACCAGCTGCGACAGGGTCTCGATCATGTACGGCGTGAGCGCCCGCACGGCGGCCGCGATGGCTTCGGTGGGCAGCGTCACGGCACTCGCGGGCGCGTGGCTGGCAGCGTCTTGCATGGGGGACTCCACTGGCTGTCCGGGCCAGGCCCGGGAAGATCAGAGGGACCGTCGCCAGGCGACGGCAAGGAACAAGTCGCTGGAAAATTAACGCAAGGTTGGTACCATAGGTAGGTCCATATTTCCGATTTCATCAGGTGCCACTTTGAAGGAAACGATTCTGTCGGAACTGCTGCTGCAGCGTCTGGAACGGCCGGCGGGCGGCGCCGTGGATAAAAACGGGGCGCATATGAACCGCCAGCTCTACGACATCATCCGGCAGGAAATCCTTGCCGGAACGCTGGTGGCGGGCAGCAAGCTGCCCGCTTCGCGCATGCTGGCGAAGGAAGTCGGGGTCTCGCGCAACACCGTGCTCTATGCCTATGAGCAACTGCTCGCCGAGGGCTATGTCACGGCCTCGACGGGAAGTGGCACCTTCGTGTCGCATAGTTTTCCCGACCACAGTGCACTGCACCACGGTAAGGCGCAAAGTGGCACCACGCCAGTGCCCGCAGTGCAGCAAAATCCAAACCGATTCACCCTTTCCCGGCGCGGCCAGCATCTCGTGTCCCACGCCAGTGCATCCGATCGCCAATGGGGTGCCTTCGTCGCCGGCGTGCCCGATGTCTCGCTGTTCCCGCACGCGGTCTGGGCGCGGCTGCTCAACAAGGTCTGGCGCGCGCCGCGCCCCGAGCTGCTGACGTATGCGCACAACGGTGGCTACCTGCCGCTCAAGCGCGTGCTGGCCGAACACCTGCGCCTGGTGCGCTCGGTACGCTGCGAGCCCGACCAGATCATCCTCACCACGGGTATCCACCAGGCCATCGACCTGATCGGGCGGCTGCTGGCCGACCCGGGCGACAAGGCGTGGATGGAGGACCCCGGCTACTGGGGCACGCGCAGCCTGCTCACCAACGCCGGCATCGAAACGCTGCCGGTACCGGTCGACCAGGAAGGCATCGCGCCCGATGCCGCCATGCTGCAGGACCCGCCGCGCTTCATCTTCGTCACGCCCTCGCACCAGTACCCGCTCGGCATGGTGATGAGCCTGCCGCGGCGGCGCATGCTGCTGGAGTACGCGCGCCAGCGCGGCGCCTGGCTGGTGGAGGACGACTACGACAGCGAGTTCCGCTTCGAGGGACGGCCGCTGGCCTCGCTGCAGGGCCTGGACGAGCACGACCGCGTGATCTACATGGGCACCTTCTCCAAGACGCTGTTCCCGGGCCTGCGCATGGGCTTCATGGTGCTGCCCAAGCCGCTCGCCCCGCACTTCGCCACCGCCCAGTCCGAGCTCTTCCGCGAAGGCCAGCTGGTGCAGCAGGCGGTGCTGGCCGAATTCATCGAGGAAGGACACTACGCGACCCACATCCGCCGCATGCGCCAGCGCTATGCCCAGCGCCAGGGCCTGTTGCGCGAGGCCATCGCCACCCGCTTCGGCGCCGACTGGCCGACCTCCACGCACGAGGCCGGCCTGCACATGGTGATGCACCTGCCGGCGGGCACCGACGACCTCGGCATCAGCATGGCGGCCCGCACCCAGGGGCTGTCCGCGCGCCCGCTGTCGCGCTACTACAGCGATACCTCGACACCGCAGCAGGGCCTGCTGCTGGGCTACGCCTGCGTGCCCGAGGAAACCATCGGCCCCGCCTTCCACAAGCTCGCCGAGGTGATCGAACCCGCGCTGGAACACCTGGCGCGCACGCAGCGGCCGCGCCCGGTGCTGGGCGCCGCCACCATCAACCGGGAGGCCTGGAGCGGGGCCTGAGGGCGGCCCCAGGCCGGCACCCCGAGGTGGCGCCATGCGGCCGGCGCCGATTGGCTCTTAACCGGACCACCGCGGCGGCCTAGCATCTGCGACCGTCCTGCGCGCCATGGGACCATCCCGGGCGCGCGGCCACCTCCGCTGCCACCTCGACCATGCCCGCCATGCCCAGCACTCTCATGTCCTCCGACCGCGCCTCGCTGCTGCAGGCCTTGCGGGACCGCCTCGACCCCGCCGGCCTGCAGGCCGGTGCCGACATCGAGATGCGTTTCCGCAAGGACTGGTACGCCCCGCTCGATCCACAGCCGCCACTCGCGGTGGCGCGGCCGCGCGACACCGGCGAAGTGGCGGCCGTGCTGGCCGCCTGCCATCGCTACGGCCAGCCGGTGGTGCCGCAGGGTGGCCTGACCGGGCTGGCGGCCGGCGCCACGCCGCGCGGCGGCGAACTGGTGCTATCGCTCGAACGCCTGCGCGGCGTGGAGGCAATCGATCCCCAGGCCGGCACCATGACCGTGCGCGCCGGCACCACGCTGCAGGCCGCGCAGGAGGCAGCGCGCGAGGCCGGCTGGCTGCTCGCGCTGGACCTGGGCGCGCGCGGCAGCTGCCAGATCGGCGGCAACCTCGCCACCAATGCCGGCGGCAACCGCGTGATCCGCTACGGCATGGCGCGCGAGCAGGTGCTCGGGCTCGAGGCGGTGCTGGCCGACGGCACCGTGCTCAGCGCCCTCAACAAGATGCAGAAGAACAACGCCGGCTACGACCTGCGCCAGCTCTTCGTCGGCAGCGAAGGTACGCTCGGCGTCATCACGCGCGCGGTGCTGCGGCTGGCGCCGCTGCCGGCCTGCACGCAGACGGCGCTGTGCGCGCTGGCACGCTACGAGGATGTGGTCGCGCTGCTGCGCCTGGCGCAGCGGCGGTTGTCGGGACGGCTGTCCGCCTTCGAAGTCATGTGGGCGGACTACTACGGCATCGTCACCGGCCGCGTGCCCGGCATGCGCGCCCCGCTGCCGGCCGGCCACCCCTTCTACGTGCTGCTCGACCTGCAGGGCGACGATGCCGCCCAGGACGGCGCCGCCTTCGAAGCCCTGCTCGAAGCCGCGCTGGAAGCCGGCCTGATCGCCGACGCCGCGCTGGCCACCAGCCAGAAGGAGGCCGATGCCTTGTGGGCGCTGCGCGACGCCGTGGCCGAGTTCCCGCAACGCTGGGCTCCCAACGCCGCCTTCGACGTCAGCCTGCCGATCGGGTCCATCGGCACCTTCGCCGACAGCCTGCGCGCCCGCGTGCTGGCCGCCTGGCCGCAGGCCGAGCTGGTCAACTTCGGCCACGTCGGCGACAGCAACCTGCATGTCAGCGTGCACCTGCCCGGCGCCACCGCGGCAAGCTTTCCCGAGGCGGAGATCGAGGCCCTGGTCTATGGCGTGGTCGGCGAATTCGCCGGCAGCATCTCGGCCGAGCACGGCATCGGCCTGCACAAGAAGCCCTACCTGCACCACTCGCGCACGCCGGCCGAGCTGGCCCTGATGCGCACGCTCAAGCAGGCGCTGGACCCGCGCGGCATCCTCAATCCAGGGCGGGTGTTCGACGCCGGCTGAAGCGAAGCCGCGCAGCTTGCCGAGCGCGGGGAACGCGCAGGCCAGCGCGGCACCGGCAGCGGGTTCCCCTCCCTGCCTGCACCGGCCCGCCCCCCTGCCGGGCCGGCGGGATCCGATCGCTTCTGACAGAAATTGCATCCAGTTCTCTGATGGCAAGAGAACATTCCTAGTCCCCGCCAGGGACGTCTCCCGCATCATCCCCACCTTATTCATACGCGCGACATTGCCTCGCTGCTCGTCGCGCGCCTCCTCGTCCCCCACCAGATCGGAGTACCCATGTCCCAGGAAAAAGCGCCACGCCGGCGCTTCCTGCGCCAGGTGCTGGCCATCGTGCCTGCTGCCGCGGTCGCCACCGGCACGGCAGTCTCGCAGGCCGGATGCGTCCGCCAGGAAGCCGCCGCCGGCGCGGCCTACGAACCGAAGTATTTCACCGCCGCCGAATGGCGCTTCCTGCATGCCGCCCTCGACCGGCTGATCCCCGCCGACGAGCTCGGCCCGGGTGCCGTGCAGGCGCGGGTTCCCGAGTTCGTCGACAGGCAGATGGAGCTGCCCTACGGCCACGGCAAGCTGTGGTACATGCAGGGACCGTTCCATCCCGGCCAGCCCCCCGAGATGGGCTATCAGCTCAGCCTGACCCCGCGTGAGGTCTACCGCCACGGCATCGCCGCGTGCGACGGCCATTGCCGCAAGACCTTCGGCAAGCCCTTCGCCGACCTGGACCACGCCAGGCAGGAGCAGGTGCTGGCGGACATGGAGCATGGCAAGGTGGAACTCGAGGCCGTGCCTGCACGAACCGTCTTCTCCCAGCTGCTGGCCAATGCCAAGGAGGGCTTCCTGTCCGATCCGATCCACGGCGGCAACCATGACATGGCCGGCTGGAAGCTGGTGGGCTTTCCCGGCGCCCGCGCCGATTTCGCCGACTGGATCGACCAGCCCAATACCCGGTACCCGTACGGACCGGTGTCCATCTCCGGCAAGCAAGGCTGAACCATGGCGATCCAGAATGACAAGGTCGACGCCGTCATCGTCGGCTTCGGCTGGACCGGCGCAATCCTCGCCCAGGAACTGACCGAGGCCGGGCTCAACGTGCTGGCGCTCGAGCGCGGCGCCATGCGCGACACCCCTACCGACGCCCAGTACCCGAAGGTCGTCGACGAACTCGAGTACGCCGTGCGCGGCAAGCTGTTCCAGGAGCTGGCACGCGAGACGGTGACGATCCGCCATGGCCTCGGCGACGTCGCCGTGCCCTACCGGCAGCATGGTTCCTTCCTGCTCGGCAACGGCGTCGGCGGCGCCGGCTTCCACTGGAACGGCATGCACTACCGCGTGCTGCCCGAAGAGCTCCGGCTGCGCAGCCACTACGAGGAACGCTACGGCAAGCGCTTCCTCCCGGCCGGCATGACGATCCAGGACTTCGGCGTCGGCTACGACGAACTCGAGCCGCACTTCGACTTCGCCGAGAAGGTGTTCGGCACCTCGGGCAAGGCCGGCAACCTCAACGGGCACATCCAGCCGGGCGGCAACCCGAAGGAAGGCCGGCGTACCAGCGAGTACCCGACGCCGCCGCTGCAGAACAGCTACGGCGCCCTGCTGTTCGAGAAGGCGGCGCGCGAAGCGGGCTTCAACCCCTATCCCGCGCCGGCGGCGAACTGCTCGCAGCCCTACACCAACCCCTACGGCGTGCGCCTGGGGCCCTGCAACTTCTGCGGTTTCTGCGAGAACTTCGGCTGCTACATGTATTCGAAGGCCTCGCCGCAGACCACGATCCTGCCGGTACTGCAGCGCAAGCCGAACTTCGCGCTGCGCACGCACGCCTACGTCACCAAGGTCAATCTCAGCCGCGACGGCAAGCGCGCCACCGGCGTGACCTATGTCGACGCGCAGGGACGCGAGATCGAGCAGCCGGCCGACCTCGTCATCGTCGCCGCCTTCCAGATGCACAACGTACGGCTGCTGCTGCTTTCCGGCATCGGCAAGCCCTACGACCCGCGCAGCGGCGAGGGCGTGGTCGGGAAGAACTACGCCTACCAGATGAATGGCTCGATCGATGTGCTGCTGCCCAAGGGAACGCAGCTCAATCCCTTCGTCGGCACCGGCGCAGGTGGCGTGGCGCTGGACGATCTCAACGGCGACCAGTTCGATCACGGGCCGCTCGGTTTCCTCGGCGGCGCCAGCATCCGCCACGTACGCTACGGCGGCCGGCCGATCAAGCAGGCGCCGACCGTGCCCGGCGTGCCGGCCTGGGGCAGCGCCTGGAAGGCCGGCGTCGCCGACGCCTACCAGCGCCTGCTTTCCATCGGTATCTCCGGCTCGGTGATGGCCTACCGCGATGCCTGCCTCGACCTCGATCCTACCTACCGCGACGCCCATGGGCTGCCGCTGCTGCGCATGACCTTCGACTGGCACGCCAACGAGTACGCCATGCTCGCCTACATGGGCGACCGCATGGAGGAAGTCGGCCATGCCATGCAGGCCGAGCAGGTGTTCCGCGCCATCCGCAAGCCGGGCATGCACTACGACACGCGCGCCTACCAGTCCACGCATACCACCGGCGGCGCCATCATGGGCAGCGATCCCGCCACCAGCGTGGTCAACCGCTATCTGCAGAGCTGGGACGTTTCCAATGTGTTCGTGATGGGCGCCTCCGCCTTTCCGCAGAACATGGGCTACAACCCCACCGGCCTGGTCGCGGCGCTGGCCTACTGGTCCGCCAAGGCCATCCGCGAGCAATACCTGAAGCAGCCGGGCCCCCTGGTGCAGGCGTAAGGAGACGATGAGCATGTCATACCGAACCGTCCATGCGCCGGCCTCAGTACTGCTGCTGGCCGCCCTGGCAACATCGGCAGCCTTGGCCGCGCCCGGCGCCGGCGATGAAGCACAGGCACGGCAGATCCGGCAAGGCGAGTACCTGGCCCGCGCGGCCGACTGCGCGGCCTGCCACTCGGCGCCCAAGGGCAAGCCGTTCGCCGGCGGCCTGCCGCTGGCCTCGCCAATCGGTGCCATCTACTCGAGCAATATCACCCCCGACCCGGACACCGGCATCGGCCGCTACAGCCTGGAAGACTTCGACCGGGCCGTGCGCCACGGCATCGGCAAGGACGGCTCGACGCTGTACCCGGCCATGCCCTACCCCTCGTACGCCAAGGTAAGCCCCGACGACGTGCAGGCGCTCTACGCCTACTTCATGCACGGCGTGCAGCCGGTCAGCCAGCCCAACCGCAAGCCGGACATCCGCTGGCCGCTCTCGATGCGATGGCCGCTCGCGGCCTGGCGCAAGCTGTTCGCGCCGACGCCGGTGGCAGCCGTGAAGGATGCGGCCGCCGCCGACCACGATCCGATCCGGCGTGGACGCTATCTGGTCGAAGGCCTGGGGCACTGCGGCGCCTGCCACACGCCGCGCGGCTTCGCCTTGCAGGAAAAGGCGCTCGGCGGCGACAACCGCGCCTTCCTGTCGGGCGCCGTGGTCGACGGCTTCCTCGCCAAGAACCTGCGAAGCGACGCCGGCGACGGCCTCGGCCGCTGGAGCGAGGCCGACATCGTGGCCCTGCTCCGCAGCGGGCGCAACGACCACAGCGCCGCCTTCGGCGGCATGGCCGACGTGGTGCAGCACAGCACCCAGCACATGACGGATGCGGACCTGGCGGCGATCGCGGCCTATCTGAAGTCGCTGGCGCCGGTCCGGGCCGGGACCCAGGCCCCGGTGTACGACGGCACCGCGCATGAGGCGCTGCGCACCGGCACCGACCGCAGCAACGGCGCGCTCACCTACCTCAACAACTGCGCGGCATGCCACCGCAGCAGCGGCAAGGGCTATGCCCAGACCTTCCCCGCGCTGGCGCTGAGTTCGACCGTCCATTCGGCCGATCCCACCTCGCTGATCCACATCGTGCTGCGCGGCGGCGCCATGCCGGCCACGGTGTCGGCGCCGACCCGCTTCACCATGCCGGCCTTCGACGAGCGCCTGAGCGACCAGGACGTGGCGGACGTGCTGACCTTCGTGCGCGCGAGCTGGGGCAACCATGCCCCGGCGGTCAGCGCCAGCCAGGTGGCCAAGGTCCGCAAGGCGGCGGACGCGGCGCCCGGACCCGGGCACTGAAGCGCGGCGCGCCCGCCCGGCCCGGCTCAGCTCTGGCCGGGCGGCGGCAGGGCCGGCCCGCTGTCATCCTTCAGGTCCACGCCAGAGCGCCCCAGCGCCAGCGCGCCCCGCAGCAGGAAGGCCAGCCGCGCCGCCGCCTCGGCGTAGGACAGCCCCTGCGGGCGCACATTGGAGATGCAGTTGCGCTCGGCATCGGTGCGGCCGACGCGCGGACCATGGGTCAGGTAGATGCCGAGGCTGTCCGGCGAACTGAGGCCGGGACGCTCGCCGATCAGCATCACGACCTGAAGCGTACCCATTTCTGCGCCGATCTCATCGCCCAGCGCCACGCGTGCCTGCTCGGCCACCACCACCGGCCCGAAGCGCCAGCCGGGCAGCAGCGGCCGCACGGCCTGCAGCAGGGGCAGCGCATGGCGCTCGGCGGCGACGGCGGACAGGCCGTCGGCGATCACGAAGACCACGTCGGGCCCCGGCACGGCGCGTGCCGCCGCCAGCCGGGCGCGGCTGGCCGGGTCGAGGCGGCGGCCCAGGTCGGGGCGGCGCAGGTACTGCTGGCGGTCGGCCGCGGCGCTGTGCGCGTCGAGGCGGGCGAAGCCGGCGGCCTCCAGCGCCTGCCCGATGGCCGCGCGCGCCAGCGGCGCGTGCACCGCGTCGCGCGCCTGCGCATGCGCCAGCCCGAAGGCCAGCACGGTGTCCGTGGTCTGGCTGTGGCCGGCGCGGCCGAGCGCGATGCGGGCCGGCGTGAAGGCGCGCAGGCGCTGCCAGGCTTCGTCCGGCGCGGCCCCGGACCCGGCGGCTCCCGGCTCCGGGGCGGACGCAGAAATGGGTACGCTTGCGCCGGCAGGCGGGATATCGGACGGGGAAGACGTGGTCACGGTGGGCTCCTCTCGGGGCTTGTCATGGCGCATCGGGGCGCATCGGGGCAGCTTCGCAGCGCCTTTCACAGCTCATGCGCCAGCCGCAGCAACGGCTGGCGGCTGCCCGGCGGCAGCAGGCGGCCGCTGCCATCGGCCAGGCCCATGCGTTGCAGCCAGGCCTCGAACTCGGGCGCCGGCCGCAGGCCCAGCGTCTCGCGCAGGTAGAGGGCGTCGTGGAAGGACGTGCTCTGGTAGTTGAGCATGATGTCGTCGGCGCCCGGCACACCCATGATGAAGTGGATGCCGGCCACGCCGAACAGCGTCAGCAGCGTGTCGACGTCGTCCTGGTCGGCCTCGGCATGGTTGGTATAGCAGACGTCGCAGCCCATCGGCAGGCCCAGCAGCTTGCCGCAGAAGTGATCCTCCAGCCCGGCGCGGATGATCTGCTTGCCGTCATACAGATACTCCGGCCCGATGAAGCCGACCACGGTGTTGACCAGCAGCGGCGAGAACGCGCGCGCCACCGCATAGGCGCGCGCCTCCATGGTCTGCTGGTCGACGCCGTGGTGCGCATTGGCCGACAGCGCGCTGCCCTGCCCGGTCTCGAAGTACATCAGGTTGTCGCCCACCGTGCCGCGCCCCAGCGCGCGCGCCGCCGCGCGCGCCTCGGCCAGCAGCGCGAGGTCGATGCCGAAGGCGGCATTGGCGCGCTGGCTGCCGGCCACCGACTGGAACACCAGGTCCACCGGCGCGCCCTGCTCGATGGCGCGCAGCGTGTGGGTGACGTGGGTCAGCACGCAGGACTGGGTGGGAATGTCGAAGCGCTGGCGCAGCGCGTCGACCAGGCGCAGCAGGGCCACGATGGCGGGCAGGCTGTCGGAGGCCGGGTTGATGCCGATGGTGGCGTCGCCGCAGCCATACAGCAGGCCGTCGACGATGGCGGCGGCGATGCCCTTCGGATCGTCGGTCGGGTGGTTGGGCTGCAGGCGCACCGACAGCCGGCCGGGCAGGCCGATGGTATTGCGGAAGCGGGTCACCACGCGGCACTTGCGCGCCACCGAGACCAGGTCCTGGTTGCGCATCAGCTTGCTGGCCGCCGCCGCCATCTCCGGCGTGATGGCCGGCGCCACGCGCGCCAGCACGGCAGCGTCGGTCTCGTGCCGCAGCAGCCAGTTGCGGAAGTCTCCCACCGTCAGCGAGGCGATTTCGCGGAATGCCGCGCGGTCGTGGCTGTCCATGATCAGGCGGGTGACTTCGTCGTCCTCGTAGGGCACCACGGCCTCGGCCAGGAAATGCGCGAGCGGCAGGTCGGCCAGCGCCAGGCGCGCGGCCATGCGCTCGGCCTCGCTGGCGGCGGCCACGCCGGCCAGGCTGTCGCCGGAGCGCGCCGGACCGGCCTTGGCCAGCAGGGTCTTGAGGTCGGCGAAGACGTGGCGCTCGAGGCCCACGGTGCGGGTGAAGGCCATGGCGCTCAGCCTCCGCGCGGCGCGGCCATCGCGCCGGGCCGGACGGCGTCGCAGGACAGGGCGGGGGCAGGCAGTGTCTGGGCTGGCACATCGGCTCCTGCAGTGGACTAGCCACATCATCGCGCAAACCCGACCCGCGGCGCCAGCCGGGCGGCCTTGCCTTCGGCTCCGGCGCCACCGACAATCGTTGCAGAGAGACGGTGCCGGCACATCGGTACCCCATCCCCATTTGGAGAACGCATGACGGAACCCGATCCCACCCCATCGCCGCGCACCCCGCTGCCGGCCTGGGCCCATGTCGGCACGGTCGCCTACGCGCTCAGCGCGCTGGCGCTCTGGATGGTGCTGCAGGCCAACCTGGTGGCGGCGCTGCTGTCGGGACTGCTGCTGTATTCGCTGGTCGACGTGCTGGCGCCGAAACTGACCCGCCTGCACCAGAAGCACGACGCGCTCGCCGTCGCCATCCTCAGCACCCTGCTGCTGCTGGCGCTGGGGCTGGCGGGCTGGGCGCTGGCCCGCTTCATCGGCGGCGAGGGCAGGACCCTGGACGGACTGCTCGACCACGTGGCCGACATCATCGACCGCTCGCGCGGGCAGTTGCCGCCCTGGATCAGCGATGCCCTGCCGCGCGGCGTGGAAGAGCTGGCCAACACGCTGATCCACTGGCTGCGCGAGCACGCGCAGATGGCGCAGAAGCTGGGGGCCGAGGTGCTGCGCACGCTGGTGCACATCCTGGTGGGCTGCGTGATCGGCGCCATGGTCGCGCTCTACCGCGCCATCTCCAAGCCCAACCGGCGCCCGCTGGCGGCCGCGCTGGTGGAGCGGGCGCGCATGCTGCAGCGCGCCTTCGCCCAGTTCATCTTCGCGCAGGTGCAGATCTCCCTGATCAACACGGTGATGACGGCGGCCTACGTGCTGCTGGTGCTGCCGCTGTTCGGCGTGCACCTGCCGCTGGGCAAGACGCTGGTGGTCATCACCTTCGTGGTCGGCCTGCTGCCGGTGCTGGGCAACCTGATCTCCAATACCGCGATCGTGGTTTCCTCGCTGTCGGTATCCCTGCCGATCGCCGTGCTGTCCCTGTTCTACCTGGTGGTGATCCACAAGCTGGAGTACTTCCTCAACGCCCGCATCATCGGTGCGCGCATCCAGGCCGCGGCGTGGGAACTGCTGACCGTGATGCTGCTGATGGAAACCCTGTACGGCATCCCGGGCGTGATCGCCGGCCCGATCTTCTACGCCTACCTGAAGCGCGAACTGGCCGCCGTCGAGCTGGTCTGAGGCGGCATCGGCCGCCGGGCCCGCGGCGCATACGCCGCGCGGCGCCAGCGGTTGGACCAATTCCGCTCGCATCGCCCCCGGCGAAATGGCCGGCGGGCCTCAGCCGCCGTCCCGCTCGACGTGGCTGCGCACGAAATCGATATGGGTCTGCATGGCCGTGCGCGCCTCTTCGGGGCGGCGCGCGCAGATCGCCTCGCACAGCGTGCGGTGCTGCAGCAGCAGTTGCCCGGAGGCGGCGGCGTCCTGCTCGCGCAGGCCGGTGCCATTGATGGTGATGTGTTCGCGCAGCATGCCGATCACGCTGGTATGCAGGTGCAGGAACATGGTGTTGTGCGAGGCCTGGGCGATGGCGTCGTGCAGGCGCGCGTCGGCATCGGCCTCGGCGGCCTTGTCGTCCTCGGCGCGGGTGCGCTCCAGTTCCCGCAGCAGCGCGCGGATGCGCGCGATGTCGCCGGCGTCGGCGCGCAGCGCGGCGAAATAGGCGGTGGCGCCTTCGAGCACGCGGCGGAACTCCAGGATGTCGTCGCGCAGCGCGGGGTGGTCCGCCACCAGTTGGCCCCACGGCGAGGCGATGCCGGCGCGCAGCTGGTCGGTGACGTAGACGCCGGCGCCGCGCCGGCTCTGCAGCAGGCCGCGCGCGGCCAGCCGCTGGATCGCTTCGCGCACGGTGTTGCGCGCCACCGCGTACTGCTCGGCGAGCTGGCGCTCGGCGGGCAGCCGCGTGCCCGGCGCCCAGGTGCCGTCCAGCAGGGCGGTCTCCATGCGGCGCATGACCGCCTCGACCCGCCCGCGCGCGCCGCCGGCCGGGCTCATCCCCGCCATGGTCCGTTCCCCGCTCCCTGCATCGCTTCCCCCTGGTCCCCTGCGCCTGCGCTGCCTCTGGTCCAACCAATTTGAACTGGCGCGCGGAAGCGTGAATTATGCGCCCAAACACGCCGCGCAGCAGTCCGCCGCGCCGGCGTGCCGGCGTCCCCACCCTCAGACAAAGGCGCAGCCCAAGCCTTGCGGAGCGAGACATGATTCATCGGCAATATCCCGCCGCCCCGGCGCAGGTCTACCTGTTCGCCACCTGCCTGGTCGACTTGTTCGTGCCGCAGGCCGGGCTCGATGCGGTCCGGCTGCTCGAGCGCGAGGGCCTGACCGTCCACTATCCGCGCCAGCAGAGCTGCTGCGGCCAGCCCGCCTACAGCAGCGGCAATCCCGAGGAGGCCCGCGCCGTGGCGCGCGCCCAGCTCGACCTGTTCGCCGAACCCTGGCCCATCGTGGTGCCCTCCGGCTCCTGCGCCGGCATGATGCGCCACCACTGGCCGCGGCTGTTCGAAGACGACCCGGCGCTCGGTCCCAAGGCGCGCGCGCTCGCCGAGCGCGTGTTCGAACTCACCGAATTCCTGCTGCATGTGCTGAAGCTCGACCTGGCGGCACGCGCGCCGGCCGGCCAGCCGCACGAGCGGGTGGTGCTGCACACCTCCTGCGGAGCCCGTCGAGAAATGGGTACGCGCGAGCACGGCGTGGCCATGGTCGACGCGCTGCCGGGCGTGACCCGCGTCGAGCACGCCCGCGAAAGCGAGTGCTGCGGCTTCGGCGGCACCTTCTCGCTCAAGCACCCCGATATCTCCGGCGCCATGGTCCAGGACAAGATCGCCTCGGCCTGCGCCACCGGCTGCGAACGGCTGGTCTCGGCCGACTGCGGCTGCCTGCTCAATATCGGCCATGCCGCCGTTCACCAGGGCGCGCCGCTGCCGGTGGAGCACCTGGCCAGCTTCCTGTGGCGCCGCACCGGCGGGGAGGGGCAGGCATGAGCGCCCCCGCTCCCACCCGCAACGCCCAGCCCGGCCAGGGCGCGCGCGAGCGCATGCTCGGCCGCCTGCGCGCGGCCCGCGCCGAGGCCCAGGCCGGCGCGGCGCCAGCTACGGCAGATGCGGCAGGCGCACAGGCACTGAGCCGGCGCATCGACGCCCACTACGCCGCGCGCCGGCCCGCGTTGGCACCATCCACTGCCGCGCTGGCCGACACCCTGCAGCGCGCGCTGGAAGCCTCGCATGCCGAGGTCTGGCGCAGCGACGCCGTCTCCTGGCCCGGGCAGCTGGCGACCCGGCTGGCCGAGGCCGGCGTGCGCCGCCTGCTGCTCGACCCGGCCGGCAGCGAAGGCGCCGCCCTGGCGCGCGCGCTGCCGCCCTCGGTGCAGGCCCGCGCCTACAAGCAGCCGCTCGAAGCCTGGAAGGCCGAGCTGTTCGACACCATCGACGCCGGCTTCACCGTCGCGCGCTCCGCCCTCGCCGCCACCGGCACGCTGGTGCTGGCGCCCGACGCCGGCAGTCCGCGCACGGTCTCGCTGGTACCGCCGCTGCACGTGGCCCTGGTCCATGCCCGCACCCTGCATGCCGACCTGCACGCGGCCGTGCAGGCCGAGCGCTGGGCCGATGGCATGCCGACCAACCTGGTGATGGTGTCGGGTCCATCCAAGACCTCCGACATCCAGCAGACCCTGGCCTACGGCGCGCACGGCCCGCGCCGGCTGTGGGTGTGGATCGTCGACGAGGCCCCCGCGCCGGCCACGCCGCAAGGAGAGCCGCAATGAACGCCCGCCCCATGCAATTCGTGCCCGCCGCCGACTTCAAGGCGCGCGCCCGCGCCGCGCTGGAGGACGACAAGCTGCGCGCCAGCTTCCGCGGCGCCATGGACTTCCTGCAAGGCAAGCGCGCCGTGCAGTTCCCCGACGGCGAGGAACTGGAGCAGCTGCGCGACCTCGGCGAAGCCGTGCGCCAGCACGCGCTGGCGCGGCTGCCCGAGCTGCTGGTGCAACTCGAGGCGAAGCTGGCCGCCGCCGGCGTGCAGGTCCACTGGGCCGAGACCGCCGACGAGGCCAACGCCATCATCCACGGCATCGCCCAGGCGCGCGGCGCGCGCCGTGTGATCAAGGGCAAGTCGATGGCGAGCGAGGAAATGGAGCTGAACCATTACCTGGCCGAGCGCGGCGTGGACTGCATCGAGTCCGACATGGGCGAGTACATCGTCCAGCTCGCCGGCGAGAAGCCCTCGCACATCGTCATGCCGGCCATCCACAAGACGCGCGGCGATATCGCCGAACTGTTCGCGCAGCACATTCCCGGCACGCCCTACACAGAGGATGTCGACGAGCTGATCCAGACGGGCCGGCGCGCGCTGCGCCAGGCCTTCGTCGAGGCCGACATCGGGCTGTCGGGGGTCAACTTCGCCGCCGCCGATACCGGCACGTTGTGGCTGGTGGAGAACGAAGGCAACGGCCGCCTGTCCACCACCGTGCCCGACGTGCACATCGCCATCATGGGCATGGAAAAGGTGGTGGCCAGGCTGGAGCACATCGTGCCGCTGTCGAGCCTGCTCACGCGCTCGGCCACCGGCCAGGCCATCACCACCTACTTCAACCTGATCTCCGGCCCGCGCCGCGCCGGCGAGCTGGACGGCCCGCGCGAACTGCACCTGGTGCTGCTCGACAACGGCCGCAGCCAGGCCTACGCCGACGCGCAGCTGCGCGCCACGCTGCAATGCATCCGCTGCGGCGCCTGCATGAACCACTGCCCGGTCTACACGCGCATCGGCGGCCATGCCTACGGCACCACCTACCCGGGCCCGATCGGCAAGATCATCTCGCCCCACCTGCTCGGACTGGAGGCCACCGCCGACCTGCCCACCGCATCGAGCCTGTGCGGCGCCTGCGGCGAGGTGTGCCCGGTGCGTATCCCGATCCCGCAACTGCTGGTACGGCTGCGCACCGAGGCCAACCGCGACCCGCACGAGCAGGTGGCACACCCGCTGCGCGGCCAGGGCGCGAAGTACCGCCGCGGCGAACACCTGATCTGGCGCTTCTGGAGCGGCGCCTTCGCCCATCCGTCGCGCTACCGCCTGTTCCGCTGGGCCGCCACGCGGCTGCGCGCGCTGGCGCCCGCGCAGCAGATGGGCTGGACGCGGCATCGCGCGCCGCTGGTGCCGGCCGAGCGCAGCCTGGCCGACCTGCTGCGCGAGCGCGGGCAGGCGGAGTAGGGCTGAAGCCGCGCGCGTAGCCAATGGCTTGCTCCCCTCTCCCACGCCGGTGGGAGAGGGGCCGGGGGAGAGGGCGGGCGCTCGCGCGAAGTGAGTGCCGTCGTTCTGGCGCCTGCCTGCCCTCTCCCCCAACCCCTCTCCCGCAAGCGGGAGAGGGGAGCAAACAAGCGGGCACGCGATGCGACGCGCAAGGACAGGACCGACACGAGATCGGCACGAGACGCCGGCAAAGCGATTGCTCCAGACAAGACAACGGCAGCCAAAGCCACCGCCCCCCAAAAACAACCACCACCAATCCATCGCCATCCCTCAGGAGACTACTGTGCAACCCTGGACCCAGCTCTACACGCCGCTCGGCAGCCTCTGGCTGTCGGCGCTGGCGGCCGCCGTTCCCATCCTGTTCTTCTTTCTCGCACTGACCGTGCTGCGCCTGAAGGGCCATGTGGCGGCGGCCATCACGCTGCTGCTGGCGCTCGCCGTGGCGGTGTTCGCCTACGGCATGCCGGCGCAGCAGGCGCTGGCGGCGGCCGGCTTCGGCTTCGCCTACGGCCTGTGGCCGATCGCCTGGATCATCGTGACGGCGGTGTTCCTCTACAAGATCGTGGTCAAGACCGGGCAGTTCGACGTGATCCGCGCCTCGGTGCTGGCCATCACCGACGACCAGCGGTTGCAGATGCTGCTGATCGGCTTCGCCTTCGGCGCCTTTCTCGAAGGCGCGGCGGGCTTCGGCGCGCCGGTGGCAATCACCGCCGCGCTGCTGGTGGGCCTGGGCTTCAACCCGTTGTACGCCGCCGGCCTGTGCCTGATCGCCAATACCGCGCCGGTGGCCTTCGGCGCCATGGGCATCCCCATCATCGTCGCCGGCCAGGTGACCGGCATCGATGCCATGCACATCGGCGCCATGGCCGGCCGCCAGCTGCCGCTGCTGTCGCTGGCGGTGCCGTTCTGGCTGGTGTTCATGATGGACGGCGCCAAGGGCGTGAAGGAAACCTGGCCGGCGGCGCTGGTCACCGGCGGCAGCTTCGCCGTGACGCAGTACTTCACCTCCAACCATATCGGGCCGGAACTGCCGGACATCACCTCGGCACTGGTCAGCCTGGTGTCGCTGGCGGCCTTTCTCAAGGTGTGGCAACCGCGCAGCGCGCGGCAGGCAGCCGGCGGCACCGTCGGCGTCGGCGGCGGTGCCGCGGCGCTGGCGGGCTTCGGTGGCGGCCTGGGCGGCAAGGCGGCGCGACCGCGCACGCCTTCGCCCTATAGCGCCGGCCAGACGCTGCGCGCGTGGTCGCCCTTCCTGATCCTGACCGCCGTGGTCACGGTGTGGAGCCTGGCGCCGTTCAAGGCCCTGTTCGCCGCCAACGGCGCGCTGGCCGGCACGGTGCTGAAGTTCAAGATCGCCGGGCTGGACCAGATGGTGCTGAAGGCAGCGCCGATCGTCGCCTCGCCCAAGCCCTACGAAGCCGTGCTGAAGCTCGACCTGCTGTCGGCCGTGGGCACCGCCATCCTGCTGACGGCGCTGGTATCGGCCGTCCTGCTGCGCATGAAGCCCGGCGCGCTGCTGGCCACCTTCGGCGAGACCCTGCTGGAACTGCGCCGCCCCATCCTGTCGATCGGCCTGGTGCTGGCCTTCGCCTTCGTCGCCAACTACTCGGGCATGTCATCCACGCTGGCCCTGCTGCTGGCCGGCACCGGCGCGGCCTTCCCCTTCTTCTCGCCCTTCCTGGGCTGGCTGGGCGTGTTCCTGACCGGATCGGACACCTCGTCCAACGCGCTGTTCTGCTCGCTGCAGAGCACCACCGCCCACCAGATCGGCGTGCACGACACGCTGCTGGTGGCCGCCAACACCACCGGCGGCGTGACCGGCAAGATGATCTCGCCGCAATCGATCGCCGTGGCCTGCGCGGCCACCGGGCTGGTCGGCAAGGAGTCAGAGCTGTTCCGCTTCACGGTCAAGCAAAGCCTGCTGTTCGCGGTGATCGTGGGCCTCATCACGATGGTGCAGGCCTACTGGCTGACGGGGATGATTCCGGGCTAGGGAATCCGGAGTTCGAAGCGGCATGGCCCGGCGCGGCCGCGCTCGCGCCGCGCCGGGCCGCGCCGCTCCGCTCTCCCGCTTGCGGGAGAGGGGCCGGGGGTGAGGGCAGGCGCTGGCTGACCGTGGCGGGTGGGATGACACCATCGGCTTCGTTTCCGTGCTCGCGTGCTGGATCACACCGTTGGCTTCGCTGGGCGTGGCGCCTTGCTAAACCACCCCTCTCCCCCGCCCTCTCCCCATGCGGGGCGAGGGAGCCAAGACACCATGCTTGGCCCACGGCGTTGGCGTGTCTGGTGGCTGCGTCCAGCGCGACCGCATCCCATCCCGCCTATTCCTCCCGCGGCAGGAACGTCTCGCCCGGTGTCAGCGGCACATGCCGGTACGTGGCCGGCGTGCGGCTCAGCTTGACCGGCGCGCCCAGGCCCGTATAGCCGCCTTCCATCTCCACCACCATGCCGCGGTGCGCGGTGTGCGGGTGCTTCAGCGCATCCGGCACCGACAGCACCGGCGCGCACGGCACGCCTGCGGCCACCAGCGTGTCGGCCAGGGCCTTGCCGTCCCGGCCGGCCATGCGCTGCTCCAGCTCCACCTTCAGCGCGGCGCGGTTGACCGAGCGCGCGCCGGCGGTGGCGTAGCGTTCGTCGTCGGCCAGTGCCGGCACGCCCAGGTGCTCGCACAGGATGCGGAACTGGCGGTCGTTGCCTACCGCCAGGAAGATCGGGTCGGTAGCGGTGGCGACCGTGTCGTAGGGATAGATGTTCGGATGCGCATTGCCGGTGCGGCCCGGCGTCTTGCCGTTCATGAACCAGTTGGCGGCATGCGGGTGCAGCAGCGACAGGCCAGAGTCGTACAGCGCCGCCTCGACGAACTGGCCGCGGCCGCTGCGCCCGCGCTCCTGCAGCGCCAGCAGCACGCCCAGCGCGGCGTTCAGGCCGGTGACCATGTCGACCACCGGCAGGCCCGCGCGCAGCGGCTCGCCATCGGCCTCGCCGTTGATGCTCATGATGCCGGTCATGGCCTGGATGGCGGCATCGTAGCCGGGCAGGCCGCCGAGCGGGCCGTCCGCGCCGAAGCCGGAGACGCGGCAGTGCACCAGTTGCGGGAAGCGCCGCGACAGCGTGTCATAGCCCAGGCCCCATTTCTCCATGGTGCCGGTCTTGAAGTTCTCGATCAGCACGTCGGCGTCGGCCAGCAGCGCGAGCAGCGCCTCGCGCCCCGCGGGCTGGGTCAGGTCCAGCGTCATCACGCGCTTGTTGCGGTTGAGGCCGAAGTAGTAAGACGCCACGCCATCCTTGAACGGGGGGCCCCAGGTACGGGTGTCGTCGCCCTGCGGCGGTTCGATCTTGAGCACGTCGGCGCCGTGGTCGCCCAGGATCTGCCCGCAGTACGGGCCGCCCAGGATGCGCGACAGGTCGACCACGCGGATGCCGGCAAGCGCGCCGGGCATGGCGGCGGAAGCAGCGGGTGCAGCATTCATGTTGTGAGTTCCTCGATGCGGCGGATGGGTTGGCGGGTCGACCGGGCGCTGCCGTCAGGCGGCGCGCTCGACCAGCTTGAAGGTGCCGGTGGCCAGCGCCAGCAGCTCGCCGGCCTCGTCGCGGACCTCGCCGCGCACGAAGCTGAGCGCGCGGCCGCGCCGTTCGCAGAAGCCGAGTCCGATGACATCGCCGCGGCCCGGCGCGATGAAATGCACGGTCAGGTCGACGGTGACCACGCCATAGCGGGCCGGATCGTGCGAGCGTGCCGCGCACGACAGCGCGCAGTCGAGCAGGGTGGCGATGGCGCCGCCATGCACGTCGCCGCGGCTGTTGGTGTAGTCGGTGTTGTGTTGCATGCGCACGCGGGCCTGATCGTTGCCGATCGCCTCGCCGCGCAGGCCGAAGGCCCTGGCCATCGGCATCGGCAGGCCGAACAGCACACCGGGGGCTTCGCCGGCGAATGCGTTGGCAGGGAGTTCGGAAGGTTGTTGCATGGGTTTTCCAGAGCGGTGACTATCGAAGCCGCCATGATACGGCGGCGGCACCGCTCGCGCAGCGCGCCGCCCGCGCCCGGCCAGCCTGCCCGCTCCCGTTCAGTCGAGCTGCGCGCCCGACTTCTTCACCACGTCGCGCCACTTGACCACCTCGGACTTGATGAAGCCCTCCAGCTGCTGCGGCGCTGTGGATCCGGCGAACTCCAGCCCCTGCGCCTGCAGGGTCTTGCGCACGGACGGCTGCTGCAGCGCGTCGGCGAAGGCATGGTTGAGCTTGGCGATCACGTCCGCCGGCGTGCCGGCCGGCGCCACCACGCCGAAGAAGACCGAGACGTCGAAGCCGGGCACGCCCTGCTCGGCCACGGTGGGCAGGTCGGGCAGTGCCTGCGAGCGTGTGCGCGTGGTCACGCCCAGCGCGCGCAGCTTGCCGCTCTTGATGAAGGGTAGCGCCGTCAGCACGTCGGTGAAAGCCATGCTGACCTGGCCGCCCAGCAGGTCGTTGAGCGCCGGGCCGGTGCCCTTGTAGGGGATGTGCTGGAAGTCCGTGCCGGCGAGGTTGTTGAACATCACGCCAGCCAGGTGCGACGAGGCACCGTTGCCCGACGAGGCGTAGCTGAGCTTGCCCGGGTGCGCCTTGCCGTAGGCGACCAGTTCCTGCACGTTCCTGGCGGGGACGCCGGGGTTGACCACCAGCACATTGGGCAGGTGGCCGATCTGGATCACCGGCGCGAAGCTCTTGACCGGATCGTAGTTGATCTTGCGATACAGGCTGACGTTGATGGCCAGCGGCGCCGAGGTGCCGAACATCAGCGTGTAGCCGTCGGGTTCGGCGCGCGCCACCGCCTCGGCGCCGATGTTGCCGCCGGCGCCCGCGCGGTTCTCGACCACCACGGGCTGGCCGAGGCTGCTCTTGAGCGCGGCCGCCAGCGTGCGCGCCATGGCGTCGGTGGGCCCGCCCGGCGGGTAGGTCACCACCAGCATCAGGGGCTTGCTGGGGAAATCCTTCTGGGCGAAGGCGGGGGCGGCGGCGAGGCAGAGCGCGCAGCCGGCGAACGCGGCGAAGCGCCGCCACAGGGGCGTGTTGGACGTGGTCATGCTTGTCTCCAGGGTCTGTCTTATGTGGGCCCGGCGGGTATGCCGGGACCGGCGCCGCCGCCGCGCCGCGGCGGTGGCGCCGGCGCGCCATGGCACGAGGGCCTGGCACGCGGCCGGTCCAGGGCCGGCGATGAACCAGCGATGGATCGGCGAGGAAGCGGCTAGAAGAGGTTGACGGCGTCGACCGCGCCCGCTGCGCGCAGCGGGCCGTCCTCGGGTGCGTCGACGGTCTCGGCCAGCCATTCCGGCTCGGCCGCGCCGGCCAGCGGATCCTGCGGCAGCACGCGATGCACCAGCACCAGCTGGGCCAGCCGCATGCGGCGCACCGAGCCGATGCGGCCGGCCTCCCACGCCATGGCGACGGCGGTGGTGACGTGGTACAGGGCGGAGGCGGCCTGGCGCGCCAGCACGTCGCCGTCGGCGCCAGCCTCGGCCGCCTGTTGCGCCAGCCCGGCGGCGCGCGCCACCGCGGCGGCGAAGGCGAGACGCGCCTCAGGATGCAGCGGGGTGTCGGCCAGCAGGCCGGCCAGGTGCGCCTGCAGCACCGGCAGCGCGCCTTCGCGTCGGATGGCGCGCAGCACGTCCAGCGCGACGATATTGCTGGTGCCCTCCCAGATCGAGCCGAGGTGGGCGTCGCGCACCAGGCGCGGGTCGCTCCATTCCTCGATATAGCCGCAGCCGCCGCGCACTTCCATGGCGTCGCCGGTGACCTTGCGCGCGTCGCGGCAGGCGCGGAACTTGATCAGCGGCGTCAGGATGCGCATCAGCGGGTAGGCGTCGGCTTCGCCGGCATCGGCGCGGCGCAGCGCCTCGGCGGTCTGGAACACCATGGTGCGCGCCTGCTCGGTGGGCAGGGTCAGCTTGAGCAACTGGCGGCGCATCAGCGGCATGCCGTCGAGCCGCTTGCCGAAGGCCTGGCGCTCGCGCGCGATGAACCGGGCCTCGGTCAGCGCGCGCCGCATCAGGCCGGCCGCGCGCACGCCGTTGGACAGGCGCGAGTTGTTGATCATGTCGGCCATCTGCACGAAGCCGCGGCCGAGTTCGCCGACCAGGTAGGCATGCGCGCCTTCGAGGCGGATCTCGCCGCTGGCCATCGAGCGGGTGCCCAGCTTGTCCTTCAGGCGGATGATGCGGAAGTGGTTGGCGCTGCCGTCGGACAGCGTGCGCGGCAGCAGGAACAGCGACACGCCCTTGATACCCGGCGCGGCGTTGCCCGCCTCGTCCTCGGCGCGCGCCAGCACCATGGCCAGGCCGGCGTCCGGGTTCGAGCAGAACCACTTGTCGCCGGACAGGCGCCAGCCGCCCTCGGCCTGCGCGTCGCGCACGGCGCGCGTGGCGGTGGCCGCCACGTCGGAGCCGGCGCCCTGCTCGGTCATGAACATGGCGCCCTGGTACAGGTCCTCGAAGACCTGGGTGGTCAGGTTCGGCAGGTAGCGCTCGACCAGGGCCGGATCGCCGAACTTGCGCAGCGTGCGCGTCAGCGAGTCGGTCATCGACAGCGGGCAGCACAGGCCGAACTCGGCCTGCACGAACAGGTAGGTCAGCGCGTACTTGGCCGCGGGCGGCATCGGCGCATCCCAGCCCAGCACGCCGGCGCGGTGCGACAGCGCGGCCAGGCCGAATTCGGCGAAAGCCACACGTTCCATCTGCACATAGGCGGGGTGCTTGTCGACCCGCTGCGCGTCGACGCCGCTGCGGGTGCGGTGCGACAGCTTGGGCGGATTGTGGTCGGCGGTGCGGGCCAGTTCGTCGAGCACGCCGCCGGCCAGGGCGCCCATGCGGTCGAGATGGGGCAGCAGGTGCGAGACCAGCGCCTGCGGCAGGTAGAGCGGCAGCAGCGCGCGCAGGTCCGGGTCGTCGCTGAACAGGTTGCTGCCGTGGCGGTCGGGCACGGGGTGCGCGGCGGCGGCCTGGGCAACGGGCACCGGGGAGGCAGAATCGGGGGACGCAGAAACGGGTACGCCCTGGCGGGCGGCGCTGGTCGGCATGAGGGGTCTCCTGGTCTTTGGCCCCGCTGCCGGCACGCGCGCCGGCAGGAAGTGCCGGGAAAGCATCCCGGTCGGGCCGGTGGGGCGCCAGGCGCGGGGACTGGCTGAACCCCATTATTCAAACCCCGCCGATTCGTGTCTAATTCTAAAATTGGCTCGATCAATATGTTTTCTGTATTGCCATGGAATTCCGCCACCTGCGCTACTTCCTCGTGCTGGCCGAGGAGCTGCACTTCGGACGCGCCGCGCGCCGGCTCGCCATCTCGCAGCCGCCGCTGTCGCTCAACATCCAGCAGCTGGAGGCTTCGGTCGGCGCGCGCCTGTTCGAGCGCGACAGCCGCGGCGTGCGCCTGACGGCGGCCGGGCGCGCCTTCCGCGAGTCGGCCACGGCCTTGCTGGCCCAGGCCGAGGAGGCGCGCCTGCTGGCGCGCCAGATCGAAGCCGGCGCGGTGGGGCGGCTGCGCGTGGGCTTCGTCGGCTCGATGCTGTACCGTGGCCTGCCCGAGCACCTGCGGGCGTTCCAGGCCCGCTATCCGGGCATCGAGGTGGCCCTGACCGAGCTGAATTCGCAGGAGCAGATCGATGCCCTGCTGCACGGCCAGCTCGACGCCGGCTTCGTGCATACGCGCCACCTGCCCGACGAACTCGGCGCGATCCTGGCGCACAGCGAATCCTTCGTCTGCTGCATGCCGCAGGACCACGCGCTGGCAACGCGCGCGGCGGTGGCGCTGGCAGAGTTGCGCGGCGAACCCTTCGTGCTGTTCTCGCGCAAGGCATCGCCCGACTACTACAACCGCATCTTCGAGATGTGCGCCGCGCAGGGCTTCTACCCGCAGATCCGCCACGAGGTGCGCCACTGGCTGTCGGTGGTCTCGCTGGTGTCGCAGGGCATGGGCGTGGCGGTGGTGCCGGCGGCGCTGCAGCGCTCCGGCATGGCGGGCGCGGCATTCCGCCCGCTGGCCGAGTCCACCGTGCCGTCGGAAGTCTACTGCGCCTGGAAGCTGACGCCCGATCACCCGGCGCGCGAGCGCTTCGTCGAGATGGTGGGGCAGGGGCAGGGGCTGCCGGACGGACCGGGCGATGGCGTGGGCGTATCCGGCCTGCCATGAGAAAAAGGCCACCGGCCGCGCGGGGCCGGTGGCCTTGAAGTACGCGTGGAACGGGGTGTTCAGCGTGCCTGCAGCTTACCCCCGGCGCAATGCGCGACCAATAACGCAATTGCGTTAATTGTGCGGCTTGCGGCCACTTCCACCCGCCGCTGCGGGCGGCGGCGCACGCCCGCGACGGCGCCGGCGGCGCGGCGGGTCCAGAATGCGATACAATGAAAACGATTTTCATTCACGTATCCTGGACGCGGTTTCCCTGCTTGCGCGGGCGCCCCCGATGGCGAAGCCGGTCCCTGCACTGGAAGCATCATGCGGTTGCCTGAACTGCCGCGGCGCACCGTCGCCGTCGTGACCTCAGTGGAAGACGCCATGCCGAACGATCCGGTCTCGCGCCGCCTGCGCGAGCTGGGCTTCGTACCGGGAGAAACGGTGCAGATCGTGGCCCATGGCCCTTTCGGCAAGGACCCCCTGGTGGCCCAGGTCGGCTTCACCCGCTTCGCGCTGCGCCGCGCCGAGGCCGAGCGCATCGCGATCGAAGTGGCCAGCGCCTCCGTCTCCCGCCTCGAACCGGCCGCCCAGGACGCGAATGCCTCGACGGCACGCCGTTCGGTCGCCTGAGCCTCCCCCAGCCCATATGTCTGTCGCTTCGACCCATCCGGCCCTGCGCATCGCGCTCGTCGGCAATCCCAATTGCGGCAAGACCGCGCTGTTCAACCGCCTGACCGGCAGCCGCCAGAAGGTGGCCAACTATGCCGGCGTCACGGTCGAGCGCAAGGAAGGCCATTTCGTCTCGCCGGCCGGCCGCCAGGTGCGCATCCTCGACCTGCCCGGCGCGTACAGCCTGCACGCCGCCAGCCTCGACGAGGCCATCACGCGCGATATCTGCCTGGGCCACCGCGCCGACGAGCCGCGCCCCGACCTGCTGGTCTCGGTGGTGGACGCCACCAACCTGCGCCTGCACCTGCGCTTCGTGCTCGAGCTGCGCCGCCTCGGCCTGCCCATGGTGGTGGTGCTCAATATGAGCGACGCCGCCGCACGGCGCGGCATCCGCATCGACGTGGCCAAGCTGTCGGCCGCGCTGGGCGTGCCGGTGGTGGAGACGGTGGCAGTCAAGCGCAACGGCGCCGCGGCGCTGCTGCAGGTGCTCGACCAGACCCTGCCGGCGGTGCCGGCGGTGCCGGCCGAGGAAGGCGACGTCCACCGCGAGGTCAAGCGCCTGCTGGACGCGGCCATTTCCATGCCCGCGCGCACGGCGGCGCTCGATGACCGCCTCGACCGCATCGTGCTGCATCCGGTGTTCGGTCTGCTGATCCTGGCGGTACTGCTGTTCCTGATGTTCCAGGCCGTGTTCTCCTGGGCCACGCCGCTGATGGACGGCATCGAGGGCGGCGTGCACGCCTTCGGCGAGCTGATCGGCACCTACCTTCCCGACGGCATGCTCAAGAGCCTGCTGACCGACGGCCTGATCGCCGGCGCCGGCAGCGTGGTGGTGTTCCTGCCGCAGATCCTGATCCTGTTCCTCTTCATCCTGACCCTGGAGGAATCGGGCTACCTGCCGCGCGCGGCCTTCCTGCTAGACCGCCTGATGATGAACGCGGGACTGTCCGGACGCTCCTTCATCCCGCTGCTGTCGAGCTTCGCCTGCGCGATCCCCGGCATCATGGCCACGCGTACCATCCAGGACCCGCGCGACCGGCTCACCACCATCCTGGTGGCGCCGCTGATGACCTGCTCGGCCCGCCTGCCCGTCTACACGCTGCTGATCGGCGCCTTCATTCCGCAACGCACGGTGCTGGGACTGTTCAACCTGCAGGGCCTGGTGCTGTTCGGCCTGTACCTGACGGGCATCCTCAGCGCGATGGTGGTGGCCTACGTGCTCAAGTACTTCCGCCGCGACCGCACCGATCATCCGCTGATGATGGAGCTGCCCTCCTACCGCATTCCCAACCTGCGCGACCTCGCGCTCGGCCTGTGGGAGCGCGCCCGCATCTTCCTGTCGCGCGTGGGCAAGGTGATCCTGGCGCTGACCGTGCTGCTGTGGTTCCTTGGCAGCTTTCCCGCGCCGCCGGCGGGCGCCACCGGCCCCGCCATCGACTACAGCTTCGCCGGCATGATCGGCCAGGCGCTGGAGAAGGTGTTCGCCCCGATCGGCTTCAACTGGCAGATCTGCGTGGCGCTGGTACCCGGCCTGGCCGCACGCGAAGTCGCCGTGGGCGCGCTGGCCACGGTCTACGCACTGTCCGGCGGCGGCGGCGACGACGCCATGGCCGCGCAGCTCGCCCCGGTCATCGCCGCGCAGTGGTCGCTGGCCACCGCACTGGCGCTGCTGGCCTGGTACGTGTTCGCGCCGCAATGCATCTCGACCATGGCGGTGATCCGCCGCGAGACCAATTCATGGAAGGTGATGGCCCTCTCGGTGGCCTACCAGGCAGGCCTGGCCTACCTGGCCGCCTTCCTGACCTACCGTATCGCGCTGCTGTTCAGTTGAGCGGCCCGCTCGATTCCAGGAACCCGGGAGCCCAAGCCATGAGCCTCTACCACGCCTTCGAAAGCCTGCTGGTGCCGCTGATCGTGCTGGCCTGCGCGCTGTCGGTGGCGGCCCGCTATGCGCCGCGCACGCGCGAGCGCTTCAAGGCCGCACTGGCAGCCGGCCTGGGCGGCCCGGCCGCCACCGGCTGGCGCGCACGCCTGGTCGCATGGCTGGCCCCGCAGGCGGCCGCCGGCTGCGCCAGCGGCTGCGACAGCGGCGGCTGCAATACCTGCGCCTCGAGCACGCCGCCGGCCGAGCAGCCGGTGCGGCTGGTACGCAAGCCCTGAGCCACGCCGGCGGCGGCTGCCGCCGCGCCCGCACTGCTCACCTGTCCTCCGGCGCCGGGCCCGCCTCGCCGACCCTCCCCGACCCTCCCCGGTCCCACCCGCTCCCCTCACACGATCCCGGCCACGGACACACCCGCGCCCCGGGACACGCACGCTCATCCGCCGCGCAGCCACAGGCCTTTCCTGCCTCCGCCCGGGCACGCAGAAACGGGTACGCTTTCGCTCCCGGAGCGGCGCCGCGACAACCGAGCCGCCACGTCAGCACCGGGGTGAGCCACCGCCGGAGGTACTCTTTCGGCGCGCTTCCGGCCCGTCATTCCGGCCTCGCTCCAGCAGCATCCGCCCCCCGGACCGGCCGGAGCCGGCGCACGCAGAAACGGGTACGCCCACCACATTGCCGTCATGCCCACGCTGGCATCAATGCCCTCGGCGGATACCGCTGGGCTGGGCCGTGCGCAGCCTTCGGGCCGCACCGGCGCCCCGTTTTCGGGGCCTGCCACCCCCTCGGGTGATGCACGCAGAAATGGGTACGCCCGCCATGTCGCGCCCATCCCAGCCCAGCGACGACGAGGTTCCCGTGGCAGCATCGCCGTGCCGCCTGCGCGAGCCCGGGCCGAGGCGAGCGGGCGTGGCCGCAGCGATCAAGGGAATCGGGAATGGGATGGAACGGACGCAGCGAACGGGACGCGGAACACGGGGGCCCGAGGGCCCGAGGGCACGACGTGGCCGCAGTGGGCAGGACAGGAAAACGCCGTGGAAAAAGAATGCCGGTGCGTCCCGCCCCCACGGGACGCGCCGGCAAAGACGTCCTTGCGGACGCCCACGACATGCTCCTTGGCCCGCCGCCGCGCGCCTGGCACGCGGCGATCAGACCGTGCGCATAGCGTAAGGGCGGGCGCCGCGCGGCGCCACGAATCATTCCGCATGTGGATAGACAGCGCGTGAGGGATGTGCGCGGGATGTGCGCGCGAGGCATGCGCGGCGCATGAGCGATGCCGCTGCGCGCTCGCGTGGCGGGCTGTGGCAGCGGCGAGACACCGCGGCCGACTTATTGCGTTGCGTCAAAGCCCCGGAAAGTGGCCTCGGTCACACTGGTCTCGTCAAACGGCCGACCTGACCGGCCTCGCAGATTGAGCAACCAGAGCAAGAAGACCATGAGCCAAGCCAGACCTCTCCTCCCCACCCGCGCCGCCTGCCTCGCCATCGCCGCGCTGTCCCTGTTCGCCGCCGTGCCGGCCTCCGCCGCCGATGTGGAGCCGCAAGGCAACTGGATGGTGCGCCTGCGCGGCACCTACCTGAACATGGACAATACGTCCGCCCCGATCGGCGGCGTCGGCCCCAGCGACCTCGTGACGGTCAACAACAAGTGGATCCCCGAACTGGACGTGACGTACTTCATCACGCCGCACATCGCCACCGAGCTGGTGCTGACCGTGCCGCAGAAGCAGGACGTCTACCTGGGTGGCACCAAGATCGGCTCGTTCAAGCACCTGCCGCCTTCCCTCATGCTGCAATACCACCTGCAGCCCGAAGGCACCTTCCGCCCCTACGTGGGCGTGGGCGTGAACGTGACGCGCATCTGGGGTGCCGATATCGCCGGCGGCCTGGCGCTCGACCAGTGGAGCGTGGGGCCCGCGCTGCAGATCGGCATGGACTACAGGCTGACCAAGCACTGGTTCCTGAACGCGGACATCAAGAAGACCTGGATCTCCAGCGACATCAAGTCCAACGGCACCAAGATCTCGTCGGTCAGCCTCGACCCGTGGCTGTTCAGCATGGGTGTGGGCTACCGCTTCTGAAGGCGGCGGGCCCGGCCCGCCTCCCTCTTCCTACCCGGCGCGGCGGCAGGGGCTCCCTGCCGCCGCGCCGGCGTTCATGCCGACCTTCGTGCGGCGTCCGCACGAAGGCCGCCTCAGCGGAAGGCCGGTTCGTCGAAGCTGCGCAGCTTGCGCGAATGCAGTTGCTCGACGCCGTTCTCGCGCAGGATGCGGATCGCCTCCAGGCCGATGGTCATGTGCTGGCTGACGCGCTGGCGGTAGAACGCGTTGGCCATGCCGCGCAGCTTCAGCTCGCCGTGCAGCGGCTTGTCCGATACGCACAGCAGCGTGCCATAGGGCACGCGCAGGCGGAAGCCGTTGGCTGCCACGGTGGCGCTTTCCATGTCGATGGCGATCGCGCGCGACTGGTTGAAGCGCGCGTACAGCGCCTTCGATTTCAGCTCCCAGTTACGATCGTCGGTGGACACCACCGTGCCGGTGCGCATGCGCGTCTTCATCTCGGTCCCCGACAGGCCGGTCACGCGTGCCACCGCCTCCTGCAGCGCCACCTGGATCTCGGCGATCGGCGGCACCGGCACCCACGGCGGCAGGTCCTGGTCGAGCACGTGGTCGTCACGCACATAGGCGTGCGCCAGCACGTAGTCGCCGAGCTGCTGCGAGCGGCGCAGGCCGCCGCAGTGGCCGACCATCAGCCAGCAGTGCGGACGCAGCACGGCCAGGTGGTCGGTCATGGTCTTGGCGTTCGACGGGCCGACGCCGATGTTGACCAGCGTCACGCCCAGCTTGTCGCCGCGCACCAGGTGGTAGGCCGGCATCTGCGGCAAGGCGCGCGGCCGCGCGGCGTCGTCCGGCACCGCGCCGCCGCGCTCCTGCACCACGTCGCCCGGCTCGACGAAGCGCACGTAGCCGTTGCCGTCGTCGTGCTCCGCCGCCATGTGCGAGCGGCCCAGCTCGATGAACTCGTCGACGTAGCGCTGGTAGTTGGTGAACAGCACGAAGCGCTGGAAGTGCTCGGGCGCGGTGCCGGTGTAGTGGTACAGCCGCTGCAGCGCGAGATCGACGCGCTCGGCCGGGAACATCGACAGCGGATCGGCCTCGCCCGGCACCGATTCGTAGGTGCCGTTGGCGATGGCATCGTCGATGCGGCTCAGTTCGGGCAGCACGAACGATGCCGCCAGTTCGCGCGCCTGCGTGTGGTTGATGTCGGTGGTGGACGCCTCGATGACGAAGGGCAGCGGGATCGGGCGCCGGCTGGTGCCGACCACCACCGGCACGCGGTGATAGCGCATCAGGCGCTCGATCTGGTCGCGGAAATAGTCGGCGAACAGGTCCGGGCGCGTCAGCGTGGTGCCATAGACCCCCGGATAGGCCACCGTGCCCCAGGATGGCCGGCTGTCGGTCACCATGGTTTCCAGGTTGACCGAGATGCCCAGGTAGGGATAGCAGGCATGGGCCGCCGAGGGCAGGGGCCGGCCCTGCGCGAAGGCATCGAAACGTGCCTTGATGGAACTGACCGAGTGCCGGTAGATCTCGGTGATGCGCGTCAGCGCGGCGTCCGCGTCGGTGAATTCGGCCAGTTGGTCGGCGGGATGGGCGGGGGAATAGATGGCGGCGTTCATGGACCGATGATACCGTGCCGCCCGCCGGCGCGGGCATGCCGGTGGTGCGTGCGCCAGGCACCCGCCGCGGAGCCCGCCGCCGGTGGAACGCCGGCCGGCCCGGCACCGGCAAAATTGACGCTGGCGCACCCGCTCGCTAAACTCTGCGCCAATTACGCCGCCCGCCCCGCGCGGACGGCGTCCGGACTCACCGCGCCACCGACGGCATGGCGGCACGGCGGAGTGCTGTACACGTTTGGCAAGGAGAGCCGTTGATGGAAATCCGAAATCTGGTGCCCGCAGACATCGAGGCCGCCAGGCAACTCCTTGCAGAGAACGGCTGGGCCCACCGGGTCAACAATCCCGAGCGCTTCGCGCAACTCGTGGCGAACTCGCAGCGCGTCGCGGTCGCGGTCGACGGCGGCCGCATCGTCGGCTTCGCGCGGGCGCTGTGCGACGGCATCTCGGACGGCTACCTGTCCATGGTGGCGGTCGCCCCGAGCCACCGCCGCCAGGGCGTCGGCCGGGCGCTGATGCGCCACGTCATGGGCGACGATCCCGACATCACCTGGGTGCTGCGCGCGGCGCGCTCGTCCGAAGCGGCCTTCTTCGGCCAGCTCGGCTTCACCCCGTCGATGGTCGCCATGGAACGCCGCCGTTCCTGAACGCGGCGCGGCCACCGATGAGCGCTTCCACCACCTGGTTCCACTGGGCCCTGCTGTCGGCGGCCTTCGCCGCGCTCACCGCGATTTTCGCCAAGATCGGCCTGGAAGGCGTCAATTCCGACCTTGCCACGCTGATCCGCACCGGGGTGATCATCGTCGTGCTGAGCCTGTTCGTGTTCTACACCGGCAAGTGGAGCAATCCGCTCGCGCTCTCGCCCAGGACCTGGACCTTCCTGGTGCTGTCCGGGCTGGCCACGGGCGCTTCCTGGGTCTGCTACTTCCGCGCGCTCAAGATTGGCGATGCCTCCAAGGTGGCGCCGGTGGACAAGCTCAGCCTGCTGCTGGTGGCCGTGTTCGCCGTGATCTTCCTCGGCGAGCGGCCCAGCCTGCGCGAGTGGGCCGGCATCCTGCTGGTCGGCGCTGGCGTGCTGGTGCTGGGTTTCAAACGCTGACCGGGGCGGAGCCCGGGTCCGGCGCAGATCCGCCCACCGTGCGCACATCGTGCGCAGATCCCGCGCACGCCCTGCGCAGGTTCTAGACTGGAGGCTGGAGCTTCCGTCGAGGAGAGCGCAGCCATGAAAGACGGTCATCCCCTGCTGCTGCGTGCCGACCAGGTCCAGGCCGGCCTGCACACCTTCCGCCACCCCTGGAACCCCAACTCCGAGATCACCGGCGCCAGGCTCGGCCGCATGCTCGGCCTGCGCCGCACCGGCGTCAACTTCACCACGGTGCCGCCGGGCAAGGAATCCTTCGTGTATCACGCGCATCACCTCGAGGAAGAGTGGATCTACATCCTCTCGGGACGCGGCGTCGCGGAAATCGACGGTGAGGTGTTCGAGGTCGGCGCGGGCGACTTCATGGCCTTCCCGGCCACGGGCGTGGCCCACCACCTGGTCAATGCCGGCGACCAGGACCTGGTCTACCTGTGCGGCGGTGAGCACCGCGAGGCCGAGATCGTGGATTTCCCGCGCCTGGGCAAGCGTTCGGTGCGCACGGGCGACACGGTGGAGGTCTTCGATCGCCCCGGCACCCCGCCGCCGGGGTCGCCCGCCTCCGACGCGGGTACGGCACGCTGACGCCGCCCCGCCGCGAGAGGCGCCGGCAACACTCAGGAGCCGACGGCCGCGAGGAACTGCAGCACCGGCGCCAGGCCGTCGAGGGCCGGCGCCCGGGCGCGCGCCTGCGCCGCCCCGCACCAGGGATAAGGCAGCCGGGCCAGCCAGCCGTCGAGCACGTCGTGCGCGGCCTCGGGCGCCAGGATCTCCATCGCCTCGATGACGATCTCCAGCGACTGCACGCGGCGAGGCTCGCCCATGGCGAAGCGCCAGTCGTAGCTGCCGCAGCCCACGCGCACGCCGCCGCTGTCCTTGTCGCTCATGCCGACCAGCCAGGCGCAGGTGAACGCATCCGCGTCGGGCGCCGGCGGCGTGCCCAGGCAGAAGGTGTAGACATTGTCGTAGCGCTGGCCGAAGCGGCGCACCAGCACGTCGCTGATCTGCGCCAGGCCTTCGGTGGCCGCGGGGAAGGCGATGGCCTCGGTCTTCACCGTCATGCGCAGTTGTGCGTCCGCGGCGAAGGCGGCAGCCATGCGGTGCGGGCGGTTCTCGTCCTTGGCGCGGATATAGGTTTCGATCAGCGCCTGCGCGCTGCTGGCGGGATGGGACATGGCAAGCGGGAAAAGGTGGGAGACCGCCGCATCTTAGCCGCGCGCCGACCCGCGCGGCGGCGAGCCCCTGCCGCCGGCAGGGGCTCCGGGCGCCGCCCGGCGCCGCCGCGTCATTCCGGCTGGATGTTGGCCGCCTTGATGATGCGGCCCCACTTGGCCGACTCCTGCGCCTGGAACTTCGCCAGCTCCGCCGGACTGCCGGTGAACACCTCGGTGCCGGTGGTCTGGTAGAAGGTGGCCGCGGTCTCGCTGTGCGCGGCCTTCACCAGCAGCGCATTGAGCCGGCCCACCACGGCCGGCGGCGTGCCGGCGGGGGCATAGGCGGCGAACCAGTAGCTCATCTCATAGCCCTTGACGCCGGCCTCGTCGATGGTGGGTACGTCCGGCGCCAGCGGCGAGCGCGCCTTGCCCGACACGCCCAGCGCGCGCAGCTTGCCGCTCTTGACCTGCGGCAGGCCGGTCGCGGTGTCGGTGATCATCATCTGGATCTGGTTGCCGAGCAGGTCGGTGACGGCAAGCGGATTGCTCTTGTAGGGCACGTGCAGCAGTTCCACATGCGCCATCTGCTGGAACAGCTCGCCGGCGATGCGCGAGGACGAGCTGCCGCTGCCGAAGCTGAGCTTGCCCGGCTGCTTCTTCGCCAGCGCGATGAACTCGCCCACCGTCTTCACCGGCAGCTGCGGATTGACCACCATGATCTGGCCGCCGCGGCCGAGCGCGCTCAGCGGCGCGAAATCCTTGACCGGGTCGTAGGGCAGCTTCTTATACAGGTGCTCGTTGGCGGCGTGCGTGGTGTTGGTCGTGATCAGCACCGTGTAGCCGTCCGGGCTGGCCTTGGCCACGTCGCCGGCCGCGATGAAGCCGTTGGCGCCCGGCTTGTCGTCCACCACCACGCTCACCTTGGCCTCCACGCTCATGGCCTGGCCGATGGCGCGGGCGAGCTGGTCGGTGGCGCTGCCGGCGGCGAACGGCACCACGAAGCGGATCGGCTTGTCGGGGAACTCGGCGTGCGCGCCGGCGGGCAGGGCAAGGGCGGCGAAGGCGGCGGCGAGCGCCGCGGCGCGCGCGGAGCGGGAAATGGCTGGCATGGGGTTGTCTCCTGTGTTTTGCTGAGGGTCTTGCAGGGGGCCGCGCGCGCGGCAGAGGTCAGGCGGCGCGCAGGCGCGGCGGCAACGGGATCTCCAGTTGCAGCAGCAGGAAGGCCAGGGCCTTGCCGTGCGTATCGAGGTTGAGCGCGTCGTTGACGCCGCCGTCGAGCACACCGTCGATGACGAAGTTCATCGCCTGCAGCGAGGGCACCAGGTAACGGCGCACGGCGCTCGGCCGGCGGTGCTCGAACAGGGTGGCGACAGCCTGCTCGGTGACGTGCTCGGCGAGGTGGGCGAAATCCTCCGCCTCGTAGGCGATCACGCTGATGTTGCAGCGATTGCCCTTGTCGCCGGTGCGGCCGTGGGCAAGGCGGTGGAGCGCGACGGTCTCGGTCATGATGCGATCAGGGTATGGCTGGGGGACACGGCGCCGCGCGGCACCAGGCATGAGGTGGCGTTCAGGCGCGGGCGCAGCGCCGTGCGCACGCCGCCGCCGCCGGCGGGACCGCAGGTATAGAGCGCGTTCACCTCGCGCAGCAGCGCCTGCGCCACCTCGCGCTCGTCGTGCGCCAGCGCGGCACGCAGGCGCACGTCGGCGGCCGCGTCCTCGCCCGGCCGCGGCTGCCCGAGCAAGGCGCCGGCATCGTCGGCGAACACGCTGAGCACGCCGATCAGGTCGAAGCGGATCGGCACCGCGTGGCCGAGCCCCTCCATGCGCCGCCGCACGATCTGCGCCGCCAGACGCGCGCGCGCGGCCGCATTGGGACCGGCGTACGAGATCTCGCCTTCGGCGATCCAGCCCCCTTCGTAGAACAGGTTGGCCTTGAGCTGCTCGGGACGCGGGTGGCCGCGCACCTGCCGCACCGCCACGCGGTCCGGGCCGGCCTGTGCGAGCGTGACCGCACTGATGTCCGCCACCACGTCGGGCGTCAGGTAGGCGGCGGGGTCGTGCACTTCGTACAGCAGTTGCTCCTTCACCGTGCGCAGGTCTACGCAGCCGCCGGTGCCGGCGGCCTTGAAGATCTCGATGCCGCCGTCCGCGCCGAGCTGCGCGATCGGGTAGCCGAGCGCGTGCACGTCGGGCACGTCCTTGAAACCGGGATCGGCAAAGTAGCCACCGGTCACCTGCGCCCCGCATTCGAGCAGGTGGCCGGCGATGGTCGCGCATGCCAGGCGGTCCCAATCCTGCCAGGACCAGCCGAAGTGCGCCATGGCCGGCCCTACCGCCAATGCCGGGTCGGCCACGCGGCCGCACACCACCACGTCGGCCCCGGCGCGCAGGGCGTCGGCGATGCCTTGGGCGCCGATATAGGCATTGGCGCAGACCAGGCGCGCCGCATCGAAGTCCGCGCCGACGATGCCTTGCAGCAGCGTGCGGCCGGCAGGATGCGAGAGGTCGTCGCCCTCGACCACCGCCACGCGCGGCGCCGGCAGGCCGAGGCTGGCGGCAAGCGCCAGCACGCGCCGCGCCGCCGCACGCGGATTGGCCGCGCCGAAATTGCCGACGATGGGAATGCGGTGCGCCAGGCAAGGCCCCAGCACGGGGCTCAGCAGGGCGTCGAGCAGCGGCTCGTAGCCGCCTGCCGGGTCCTGGCGGCGCGCGAGCTGGGCCAGCGCCAAGGTGCGCTCGGCCAGCGTCTCGAAGATCAGCACGCCCGGCTGGCCGGACGCGATCAGCGTGCGGACCACCGGCAGGGCGGCATCGGTACGGTCGCCGGAGAAACCGGCGCCCGAGCCGATCAACAATGATGCGGTCATGGAACGGACCATCCTGGATCGCGGCGGGACGATTCCCGCCGGCCAGGCCATTCTAGGTTGGACGCAGTTATCTCAGAAATGGATAGTTTGGATTAATCTATCGAAATCCTGGATGAACAGAACGGGGCCGCCGCATGAACCTGTCGGTCAAGCACCTGCGCGCCTTCGTGGCGCTCGCCGAGCAACGCAACTTCACCCGCGCGGCACAGGCCTGCCACCTGTCGCAGTCGGCCTTCAGCACCTTGATCCACACGCTCGAAGAGCAGGCCGGCAGCCGCCTGTTCGAGCGCACCACGCGCCATGTCGAGCTCAGCGCGGACGGACGGCGCTTCGAGGAAGTGGCGCGGCGCCTGCTGGCCGACTTCGAGGCGGCGCTGGCCGACCTGCGCGACCACGCGCTGCGGCGCAAGGGGCGCGTCTCCATCGCCGCCCTGCCGTCGCTGGCGGCGGGCGATCTGCCACCGCTGCTGGCGGCCTTCCGCGCGCGCTATCCGGGCATCGAGATCGCACTGTTCGACCTGCTGGCCGACGGCTGCATCGACCTCGTGCGGCGCGCCCGCGCCGACTTCGCGCTGGCGCCGGCGCCGGCCCAGGCCGCCGACCTGCGCGTCGAGCCGCTGCTGCGCGAGCGCTTCCACCTGGTCTGCCCGGCCGGCCACGCACTGGCCGCGCGGCGCAGCGTCACGCCGCAGGCATTGGCCGGCCATCCCTTCATCCATCTTTCGCGCACCAGCAGCGTGCGCCAGCACCTGGACGCCGCGCTGCACCCGGAGCGCCTGGAAGGCGTGATGGAGGTGGAACAGCTCGCCACGGTCGCGGGGCTGGTGGCGGCCGGCCTCGGCATCACCGCGGTGCCGACGCTGGCACTGTTCCAGTTCCGCCGCGAGGGCCTCGTGGTGCGGCCGCTGCAGATCCCCGGACTGTCGCGCGATATCTGCCTGATACGCCTGAAGGAGCGTGGCGACACCGCCGCGGCGGCGGCCTTGATCGAGGACCTGCGCGCGCACTACGGCGACGGCCGGGCCGGCGCCGGGACGGGTCCGGGTCCGCGCCTGAAACCGCGTCAGCCGCGTCAGCCGCGTTAGAGTTAGAAGTGGCCGAGGTAGCCGCCGTCGACGGCCAGCACGTGGCCGGTGACATAGGAGGCGGCCGGCGAGGCCAGGAACACCACCGCGCCGGCCACTTCGTCCGGCCTGCCCCAGCGGCCCAGCGAGGTGCGGTCGCGCAGCCACTGCGCCACGGTGGCATCGGCCACCATCGGCTGGTTGGGTTCGGTGGCGAAATAACCCGGCGCGACGGCATTGACGGTGATGCCCTCGCGGCCGAGTTCGGCGGCCATGGCACGGGTGAGCGCATCGAGCCCGCCCTTGGTGGCCGGATAGAGCACGTCGCCATAGCGCGCTACCTGGCCGGCGATCGAGCTGACGTTGACGATGCGCCCGTAGCCCCCCGCGCGCATGCGCTGCGCGGCGTGGCGGCACAGCGCATACGGCGCCACCAGGTTGGTCTCCAGCATGCTGCGCAGCTCGGCCGCGCCGAGCTCTGCCATGGTACTGCGCTGGCGCGCGCCGGCATTGTTGACCAGGATGTCGAGACGGCCGTGCGCGGCATCGATGTGCGCGAAGGCGGCCTCCACGGCGGCATCGTCGGTGATGTCCAGCGGCAGTCCTTCGGCGCTGCCGCCTAGCGCGCGCAAGCGGTCGACGGCGGCGGCAACGCGCGGCACCGAGCGCGCCACCACCAGCACGTGGGCGCCCGCCGCGGCCAGGCCCGCGGCAATGGCCTCGCCCAGGCCCTGCGCACCGCCGGTGACGAGAGCCACGCGGCCGTGCAGCGCGAATGGCGCGCCGGCCGCAGGAGATGAAGCGGCGGAAGTTGCGGACGAGGCTGACGAAGTTGACGAAGCGGATGCCGCGGAGGCTGCGGGCATGTCGGGTGCGGTAGTCATGCGCAGACTATACCGCAGCCGGCAACGACGCGGCCGGCCCGCAGGCCGGCCGCGTCAGCATGCCCGGCATGCCGGGCCGGAACGGTTCAGGGGAAGGCCGGTATGGCCGGATCCAGGCCGGCGAAGCGGGCTTCCGGATGGGTCCGCTGCAGCAGCTGTTCGATCTCGTCTACGCGGCCGCGCGGCACGTCCACCATCAGCAGGATCTTGCCGGCCTCGATGTCGGTCGTGAACGAGCGCAGACGACTGTTGGGCACCGAACTGCCGATCATGCTGGACGCCCAGGCTCCGATGATCGCGCCCAGGACCGCCAGCACCCCCACCAGGCCCCACTGCGGCGAATCGCTGACGATCGGGAACATCGCCACCACCACCCCGGCCACGATGCCCACGCCGCCGCCCACCATCAGGCCCATCTCGGCCGCGTGGACGATGTCGGAAGTCTGGAACAGATTGGCCTCGTGCAGGCCCGTCATGTCCGTGTCCTCGCGCGCCACGAAATGGATGCGGCTGTGCTCGATGCGGGCCAGCAGCAGGTCGTCCATTGCGCGACGCGCGCAAGCCGTGTCCGGCAACAACCAGAAGATACGTTTGCGCATGGTCGTCTCCTCCTTTGAGGACGTTGCCTCCTCTGCACCCCGCCGGCTTGCGCCGCTCGGGAAGAGTGGCTGACTTCTTTGTACGCCAGCGGCATGGCCGGCGCAAGGCGGCATCCGGGGAAAGACTCGCACGCTTCACCCGGTGCGGCACGCGCCATCAGAAAGTGATCGGTAGCCGGACCGTGACCTGCAGGTCCGGCGTGTCGCGCGTCAGGCCCGCGCCCACCGACACGTTCAGCGTATAGCGCTTGCTGAACCGGTACGAGTAACCCACCAGCAAGGTGCCCAGGGTGACGCGCACCGACCCCGGCACCGTCGCACCGTTCTGCTTGGTCGGCCAGATGATGCTCTGGTCATAGCCGATGCTGAACGATGCCTTCTCGTTGAGCGACAGGCCGACGCCGAAGCTGAACTCGAAGATGTCGCCTGCACGGATGTCGCCGAGGAACTCCTGCTGCCCGCCCAGCACGGTGCGGCTCACATTGCTGCGCGTGAAATTGTGCAGATAGCTGAAGGTGCCGAAGAACACGGCAGGGTCGCTCGGGAACAGCCAGGTGATGCCGGGCTGGATCGCCTGGAAGCCGGTGCCGGTCGGCATCGACAGCGGCAGCCCCGTGCCCGTCGTATTGGCCACGCAGCGCGTCACGCAATCGGTGGTGACCTCGAAGGGGTCCCGCCCCGTGCGCGACTTGTAGCGCAGCCAGCCGATGAAGTAGGGCAGGCGCTCGGTGCCCTGGTTGAGCTGGTAGCGGATGGTCGCTTCGACGTCGCCGAGGCCCGAGCCCGAGGCACCGAAGGCGTTGTCATTGGCCGAGCCCGTGAAGATCTCGCGGCTGATCGTGTCGGTGGTCGCATGCACATAGGGCACCTTGGCCTCGATCTCGAGCCGGTTGGTCAGTCCGTAGCGGAAAGCCAGCGCCGACACATAGGTCGAAGTCTTGACCTGGCGCACGTCGATCAGGCCGATCAGGATGGCGGGAATGATGGTGTAGCCGATCAGCGCCACGCGATCGCTTGAGGAATAGCCATATTGGAACGAGGGCTCGATCACCAGCTTCTTCGCTGGCGTCAGCACGCCGGGCTGGTCGAAGATCGGCGCCACCTCCGGCGGCCGCGCGTCGCGCTGCGGCGCCACGCCGACGGGCTCCGGATCGCCGGCCAGCGGCATGCCGTCGCCCTGCGCGCTGCCGGGCTGTGCGCCCTGCACGACATTGGCTGGCAAATTGGGTACGGACTGCGTCGCACTGGTCGCCGCCGCGCCGGCGGTGGCCGCGGTCGCGGCATCGCTCGGCGTCACCGGCGTGCCGCTGCCGGCACGCTGGCCGCCTCGCTTGCGCGCGAGCACATCGAGCCCGAGCACGCCGCGCAATTCCCGGATGGTCGCTTCCTGCTGCGCCATCGACTGTTTCATCGCATCGAGCGCCGCGGCCTGCTCGGCCACCTCGCGCTTGAGCGCCTCCAGCTTCGTGGCCGATGTGTCGACGTCTTCCACTGCAGGCTGCGTCTGCGCATGCGCCAGCGAGCCAAGCAGCAAGGTGGAACATCCGGCCAGGCCGATCCCCCGTAACGACCAAGTCTTCATCACGTCTCTCCTCCCCAGGACGGCGGACTGATTGCGCAGGCGTCCGCTACCTGCTCGCCTGTTCGGGCTTCACTGCATCAAACCATCACCGTGATACCGCCGATTGGATCAGCGTACTGTTCAGTAACGCACCAGCCTGCATCGCACGGAAGGCGCCCAGGGTATTGACGGCGGCATTGATGCTGGTCAGGCTCGCGATGGCCTGGTTGTTCAGTGAATTCTGGATCACCGTGGCAGCCAGCGAGGCGGGAATGGCTCCGGGCGCGATGCTGTTGCCGCCGCCGTTCTGTACCAGCGTCAGCAGGCCGTTGGTGGCTACGGTGGTGGTGCCATTGCTGGACACGCTGGTCGGCAGGCCGGCACCTCCGACCAGTGCCGCCGCCGCGGCCGCGCCGGACGTACCCGGCACGCTTGCGCTGCCACCGTTGCCACCATTGGCGCCATTACCGCCGCGACCATTGCTGCCCGCCGCGGCTGCGGCATTGTTGGCATTCGCCACCACGGCGCTGACATTGCCGAGCAGAGAGGCCAGCATATTGGCCTGTGCCGCCGTGATCTGGCTGACATCGGGAATGTTCAGGCTGGTCGACACCACGAGCTGGCCATTGATGAGCACGGCGCGATCGATGCCGAACGACACCTGCAAGCCCGCGCCGACATCGAAGCCGCCACGCAGCGCTTCCAGACGCTCGGCCGCGACCGGTTCCCAGGCCGCCATGCCGTCTCGAGCGCGCGACAGCGCACTGCCCTGCCCGGTCCTGGCCGACGCGCCAGCCATCGCATCGCCAGTGCCGTCTTCACGCTGCAGCGGATTGATCGCTTGCGCGGCGCCGCACCAGGCCAGCCCGAGGCCCAGCAGCGCCGCAGCGGCCCGCGCACCGGCGCCGGAGCGCGGGCGGGGCAGTGGGGTTCGCAACATGATCTCGATTCCTAGAAATCCCCAGGGCCATGCTTCGGCATGACCGTGAAGAACAGGCTGTCGCGGTTCACCCCCATCTCCAGCGGCCCGCTCGGTGCGACCCGCCAGTCGGCGGCCAGGTTGAAGCGCGCCGCCTCCTCGTGGTTGTGGATCACGAACAGCAACTGGCTGTCCCAGATCGCGTTGAAGTGTTCGCGCGAGATCGCGCGCGTGCCGGTGGCGGGATCGCCGATCAGCACACGGGAGCCGCGCACGCCCTTGACGACAACGAAGTGGTGGTAGCCGTTCTCGATCACCAGCACGATGGCCGGTATCTGCGTTTCCTCGAGCTTTGACAGGGGCAGCTCGTAGCCGTCCGCCATGAAGCCGCGCGATTCGAGGAAGCGCTTCATGTCGAGCAGCGAGAATCCTTCGCGGCGGATCTTCGCTTGATCGCCGCTCTGGTACATTTCCTGGAACACCGTCTCCTCGTTGATCTTGTAGCCGTACTGGTAAGTGAGGAGGGTGGCCACTGCGGCCGAGCCGCAACTGAAGTCATACTGCTGCTGGATGGTCGTCTTGAAACGCGCCTGCTTGAGGCTGACCACCCGGACCTGGTAATTCTCGCCCTGGCTGCCCTGCAAGTTGGCGATATCCGCATATGCCACGCCGGCCGGCAGCAGCGCCAGCGAGAGCTGCGCGGCGATCAGCAGAGAGCGTGCCAGTCTCATGGCTTGAACTGGATATTGAGGATCGTCGCGTTCTGGATCAGCACGTTCGCCCCGGTGTTCTGGACCACGGTCGACAGGCCGCTCGCATTGGCGAACGAACCTTCGTTGATGGCGTTCGATCCCGTCATCACCCGGTTGGCGGTATTGTTCGCCACCGTGCCCGCCACATCCATATCGCTGATCGTCAGCGCGCCGCCGCGCAGATCGCCGAGCCGATCGCTGGCCACGGGCTTGCCGAACGGGTCGGCACTCGCCGCCGCGCCGCCCTCGGCCGATCCCGCCGCGGGTGCCTGCAAGGCCGCCGCCTGGCCCTGCGCCGCGTCCATCGCGGCGGGTCCGGCCAAGGCGAACGCCGCGGGCCAGCTCAAGGCAACCCCGCTCAGCGTCGCAAGGGCGATTCGGAACATGCGCATGATGTTCTCTCCTTCCGCCACCACCGCCCGCCGGCACGCGCGCCGCACCGCGCCCTGGTAATGGCATTTGACCGCGGCGGCACAGGCCGCGGCACGCGCCGCTTTCCCGCGCGTACCGCGGCCTGTGCATCGCACTGCATGACATCGGGCATGGGCAGGATCCCGCCATCCTCCGGGATCCCGCCTTGTCTCACCTGCCGCTTAGTGACCCACGGTCAGGTTCGACTGCACCGTGACAGCCTGTTGCGCCAGCGAGGCCAGGCCGCTGTTCTGGCTGACCACCATGATGCCGGCCGCCGCATTGCCGACCGCGGACATGGTGCTGGACATGTTGAAGGTACCGGCGTTGACGGAGTTCGAGCCGCCCGCGCCGCCGGCGCCTGCCACACCGCCATTGCCTACGCCACCGGTACCGCCCGCGCCGGAGCCGCCACTGCCGCCATTGCCGCCATTGCCGGCCGTCGCGCTGCCGTTGCTGGCCATGGTGGACGAACTGCCGTTGCTGGCCGAGCCGCCCGCGCCGCCGTTGCCGCCGACACTGGCTTGATCGCCACCAGCGCCGCCGGTGCCGCTGCCGGCACCGCCAGTGGCCACGGACATACCGCCGGAGCCATTGCCGCCAGTGCCACCAGTACCACCAGCGTTGCCGCCGCTGGCCATCGACGAACCGCCGGTGGCGCCACCGCCTGCGCCGCCGCCTGCGGCCGAGTTGCCGCCTGCGGTGCTGACCGCGCCGCCGCCGCCGTTACCGGCGTTGCCAGCGGTCGCGCCAGAGTTGGCTGAACCGCCCGTGCCGCTGCTGCTGGAGTGATGGTTCGCACCACCGAGCAGGCCGCCGAGGGCAACACCACCGTTAGCGCCGCTATCGCCACCTGCGCCAGCGCTTACGCCAAGCGAACCGCCGCCCCTGCTGCCCGCACCGCCACCGGCGCCACCGCTGCCGGATCCAGTCGCGGCCTGCGGATCGCCACCGGTGCCGCTGCCACTCCCGCCTCTGCCGCCAACGCCGACGCTGGCACTGAGCGCGTCACCGCCGGAGCCGCGGCCGGAACCGCCGTCGCCGCCACTGCCGGACGCCGCGCCACCGGCACCACCATTGCCGGCACTTGCGCCGCCGTTGGTCGAATTGCCGGCTTGTGCGCCATGATTGGTCGACGTTCCGCCAGCACCGCCCACCGCACCGACTGCGCCGTTGCCGGTGCCGCCCATGCCGCCGTTGCCGGTACCGCCCATGCCGCCGCGCGCGCCGTTGGCGTTGCCGTTGTTCTGCGCCCAGTTACCGATGTTGCTGATCGACAGGCCGCTGACCGAACCCTGCAGCTTGCTGATCGCCACCGCCTTGCTGGTATTGAATGCGTTGCTGAAGCTGGCAACGGCCGTGCTCCCGTTGTTGGCGCCGGCGTTGCCATAGGCATCGCTGAAGGTGTTCCAGCCCTTCGTCTTGGTGGTGGTGGTGGTGGTGGTCTTGGTCCGGTTGGCCGTCACGTTGATGGCGGCCGAGTTGTGCTGGCTGTTGTCCTGCGATGCGCTGGAATTTTCATTCGCCAACGCGCCGGCACCGGACTGTGCCGACGTTGCGGTTGCGGTCTCCCTGTTGTTGCTGCCTGCCGTATTGGTGGCCGTTGGGTTCGCCATAGCCTGGCCGCCCGCGCCCAACGCGAGCGCGATGGCTGACGCTAGTAGAGTCTTGTTCATGAAGTGCTCCCAGGAACGTCTTTAGACTTCCACATCACCGGTTGACGCCGTTTTCGGGGATTGGCGGCAACCGGTCCTGGTCCGCGCATTGCCGGACCGGCCACACACTCCGCATATTCGATGCCAGCTCTCGCCGCCCGTGCGCGATACCGGCGCAAACCCAACAGATACAAGAGCTTGCGCCGGGGCAGAATGGCAGGGCGCGGACCCGGCCAAGGTGGCCGGGTCCCGCGGCCGGGAAAATGCTGGCCCCGTGTCACATCAGCGTGACAGATGGGAATTTCGGGCCATGGTTTTCCCGCCAGGCGGTTGAGGAAAATCCCTTCACTTTCAGCGCATTAGCAGAAGCGGGCGAGCGCCCGCCTAGGCTCATGGCGGCTGTTTCGCGGCTGCAACACGGTTGAGAGACCCTGGCGCGGGTATGGCGGAGACACGGGCGCGCACCGCGGTAGATGTTGTTTTTCGGTCGCATCCCGCCTCGCCGACAGCAGGATACGCGCTAGCATAGGCGCCCGAGTGCGGCCTTCGTGCAACGGCGCCCGGCTCCATGTATGATGCAACGTACATTACACCATTCCGTCCCTGCCAGCGTCTGCAAGGTAAGCCATGAGTGAAGCCGTCGTCCCCCTGTATCACCAGATTTACGTGGTACTCCGCCAACAGATCGTGGAGGGCCGCTTCGGCCAGGGCCCGCTGCCCGGCGAAATCGACCTGGCCAAGCAGTTCCAGGCATCGCGCGTCACCATGCGCCGTGTGTTCGACCGGCTGGTCCAGGAAGGCCTGGTGCGGCGCCACCGCGGCCTGGGCACCTTCGTCAACCCGCAACCGCCCAAGCCCGCGGTGACGGCCGAGGAGCGCACCAGCAGCCTGCTCGACAACATCATCGACATGGGCGAGAAGACCTCGGTCAAGGTGATCTCGATCGACGAGGTGCATGCCACGCCCGAGGTCGCCGAGGCGCTCGAACTCCAGCCCGGCGACCCGGTGCTGAAGGTGGTGCGCGTGCGCCACTACCGCAACCGCCCCCTGTCGCACATCACCGCCTACCTGCCGGCGGCGCTGGGGCGGCCGCTGACCCGCAAGGACCTGGAGACCACGCCGATGCTGCGCCTGCTCGAAGCCGGCGGCGTGGAACTGGGGCGGGCCACCCAGGTGCTGAGCGCGCGCCTGGCCGACGTGGTGGTCGCGCCGCTGCTGGACGTGCCCGTCGGCGGCGCGCTGCTGGCGGTGCGCCGCGTGGTCAAGGACAGCCAGGGACGTCCCGTGCAGTTCCTGCTGGGCCAGTACCGCCCCGACCGCTACGAATACCGCATGGAGCTGTCGCCGGCCGGCGGCGACAGCGCCAATGTCTGGGTCGAAAGCGAGATGCGCGCGGGCCTGAACGACTGAGGACCGCCGGGAACGGGCCGGCCCGGCCCTGCCCTGCCGGTCGGCGGATGGGCGATACTGCACGGTTCCAACCATCCCGGAACAAGGAGCCATCCGCATGCCGATCCGCAGCCAGCGTGATTCACGCCGCTTCCGTCCGATGTTCTTGCTGCCGGCGGCACGCCGCCGGCGCGCCGTCTCCGCAGCCCTCGGCGCGCTCGCCGCGCTCGCCGGCCTGGCCCTCGCGGCCCCGGCCGCGCGCGCCGAGATCGCCGGTGGCAAGCCGATCCGCATCCTGGTGGGCGCCCCGGCCGGCGGCACCACCGACCTGATGGCGCGCACCATCGGCCTGGAGATCTCGCGCGAGCTCGGCCAGCCGGTGGTGGTCGAGAACCGTCCCGGCGCCGGCGGCAACATCGCCGCCGACCAGGTCGCCAAGAGCACGCCCGACGGCACCACGCTGCTGATGAGTTTCACCAGCCATACCATCAACGCCTCGCTGTACAAGAAGCTGCCCTTCGATCCGGTGCAGGACTTCACCCCCATCTCGCTGGTGGCCACCGTGCCCAGCGTGCTGGTGGCCACGCCCGGCCTGCCGGCCAGCAATGTGGCCGAGCTGATCCGGCTGGCGCGCGCCCATCCCGGCAAGTACAACTTCGCCATCGGCTCGGTCGGCTCCTCGCTGCACATGGCCGGCGACATGTTCAAGATGATGACGGGCACCTACATCGTCAACATCCCCTACAAGGGCACCGCGCCGGCGATCACCGACCTGCTGGCCGGCCAGGTCGACCTGATGTTCGCCAGCACGGTCAACGTGATGCCGCACGTCAAGGCGGGCAAGCTCAAGGTGCTCGGCGTGACCAGTCCCGGCCCGCTGCCGCAGTTCCCCGGCGCGGAGCCGATCGGCAACACGGTCAAGGGCTTCGAGTCGAATGCCTGGTTCGGCCTGTTCGGCCCGGCCGGGCTGCCGCGCGAGGTGACGCAGGCCCTCAACCAGGCAGTGCGGCACGGGCTGGATTCGCCGGCCGTGCGCAAGCGCCTGGAGAACGACGGCGCGCAGCCGGTGGGCAGCACGCCCGAGGCCTTCGCCGGCTTCGTGCGCGAGGACATCAAGCGCTGGGCCAAGGTGGTGCGCTACTCGGGCGCGAGCCCTGATTGAGACGGAACCCGAAGGAACGAATGAAGGCATGACGGTCCCCGCCACCCTCGCCCAGAAACTGGTGGCACGCGCTGCCGGCCGCACGCACGTCGAGCCCGGCAGCATCGTGATGTGCCGGGTCGACCTGGCCATGTCGCACGACTCGAGCGGCCCGCGCCGCGTGGCGCCGCTGCTGCGCGAGCTGGGCGCGCAGGTGTGGGACCCGCAGCGCTACGTGGTGGTGACCGACCACTACCTGCCCGCCGTCGACCCCGAGGCGCAGGCCATCGTGCGCTTCACGCGCGACTGGGTGCGCGAGCAGCGCCTGCCCCACTTCATCGACGGCGAGGGCATCTGCCACCTGGTGCTGCCCGAGCACGGCCACGTGCTGCCGGGCCGCTTCATCGTCGGCGGCGACAGCCACAGTCCTACCGGCGGCGCCTTCGGTGCCTACATGTTCGGCATCGGCGCCACCGAAATGGCGAGCGTGCTGGCCACCGGCGAGATCTGGCTGCGCGTGCCGCACACCATCCGCGTGCACTGGAGCGGGCGCCTCGGCGACGGCGTCTGCGCCAAGGACATGATGCTGTTCCTGTGCGCGCGCTTCGGCCTCGGCGGCGGCCGCTACGAAGCCGTCGAGTATGCCGGTCCGGCAGTGGCGGCGCTGCCGATGCAGGAACGCATGACGCTGGCCAATATGAGCGCCGAGCTCGGCGCGCAGACCGGCCTGGTGGCCCCCGACCGCACCACGCTGGACTGGCTCGCCGCCGCCGGCGTCGATGCCGGCGCGCTGGCCGGCATCGACCTGGCGCACTGGCGCAGCGATGACGAGGCCCCGTTGCTGGCCAGCCATGTCTTCGACGCCGCGGCACTGGCGCCCCACGTGGCCGCCCCCCACTCGCCGGCCAACAGCGTGCCGGTGGCACAGGCCGAGGGCGAAGCGCTGCAGATCGCCTACCTGGGCGCCTGTACCGGCGCCAAGCTGGAAGACCTGCGCATGGCGGCGCGCGTGCTGCGCGGGCGCCGCGTGGCCGCCGGCATCAGCCTGCAGGTGGCGCCGGCATCGCTGCGCGACCAGCGCCAGGCCGAGGCCGAGGGTACGCTGGGCGTGCTGCTGGATGCCGGCGCGACCCTGCTGGGCAACAGTTGCAATGCCTGCGCCGGCTACGGGCCCTCGCGCTTCCCCGCCGGCAGCCGCGCCATCGCGTCGACGGCGCGCAATTTCGCCGGCCGCATGGGCGGCGCCGGCAGCGCGGTCTGGCTGGGCTCGCCGATGACCGTGGCGGCCAGTGCCGTCACCGGCCGTATCACCGATCCCCGCTCCCTGCTCGCATGACCACCGCCCTCCCCGAACCCCAGCCTGGCGGCCGCATCTGGCGCTTCGGCGACAACGTCGACACCGACGCGATGGCACCCGGTGCCTACATGAAGGCCGGCATCGAAGAGCTCTCGCGCCATTGCCTGGCAGGCCCGCGCCCCGGCTTCGCCGCCGCCGTGCGGCGGGGCGACCTGCTGGTGGCGGGATGCAACTTCGGCCTCGGCTCCTCGCGCGAGCAGGCACCGCAGGCGCTCAAGCACCTGGGCGTGGCCGCGGTGATCGCCCCCTCGTTCGCCGGCCTGTTCTACCGCAACGCCATCAACCTGGGCCTGCCGGTGCTGGTCTGCCACGACACCTCGCCCCTGCGCGACGGCGCGATGGCCCGGCTCGACCTCGACAGCGCCACCCTGGCCCTGGAGGACGGACGGCGCCTGGCTTGCGAGCCGATCCCCGCCTTCCTGCTCGACCTGCTGCGCGCCGGTGGCCTGATGCCACACCTCAAGGCCCGGCTGGCCGGCGCGGGCTGAGCCGCGCCGTCCGCGACTCCCGACTCCCTATGGCGCGGCGCCACCGGCGGCGGCGCGCAGCAGGCGCAGCACCTCCTCGTCGCCGGTCTGCGTGAAATCCAGGTAGAAGGCGCCGACCGCGCCGAACACCGCAGGCGTATTGAGGCAGACCACCTGGTCGGCCGCCGCGCGCAGGGCCGCCAGCCCGTCCAGTGCCCCCACCGGCACCGCCGCCACCACGCGCGCGGCGCCGGCCGCGCGCACCGCTTCGAGCGCGGCGCGCATGGTGGCGCCGGTGGCCACGCCGTCGTCGACCACGATCACGGTGCGGCCCTGCAGCGGCGGCAGCGGTGCGCCGCCGCGGTAGCGCCGTTGCCGCAGCCGGATCTCATCGAGCTGCCGCCCGCGCTCGGCATCGAAGGCGCCGCTGTCGATGGCCCGGCGCGCCCACGGGTCGTCGTTGGCCACGGTGTGCGGCGCGGCGGTCGGCGGAACCCCTTCCACCACCGCACCCAGCGCCAGCTCGGGATAGCCTGGCGCGCCGATCTTGCGCACCAGCAGGACGTCCAGCGGCGCCGCCAGCGCGCGCGCGACCTCGAAGGCCACCGGGACACCGCCGCGCGGCAGCGCCAGCACCAGGGGAGGCGTGCCGCCTGCCGGCGCCGCCAGGCCGAGTTCGGCCAGCCGCCGCGCCAGGTAGGCGCCGGCCTCGCAACGGTCGGCAAAGCAGGGCGGCACGGGCATCGGCACACTCCGGCATGGCTGCGTGGCGCAATCCGCCGCCGCGGCTGCGGCGCGGGCGCCCGCGCTAACCACTATAGTGCGCGGCAGCAGCGCCGGCGGCACCGGCACTTCGCAGGCTCAGCGAGCGCCGCGGGCTCCGCGGACTCAGTAGGTCTTGTACGGCAGGAACTTGCCCGACATCTCGATGCGCACGCGGTCGCCGGCGGGATCGGCCTCGCGCCGCAGGTCCATGCGGAAATCGATGGCGCTCATGATGCCGTCGCCGAACTCTTCGTGGATCAACTCCTTGAAGGTGGTGCCGTAGACGCTGACCAGTTCATAGAAACGGTAGATCAGCGGGTCGGTGGGCACCGCGCCCGGCAGCGACCCCTTGCAGGGCACCCGCATCAGCCACGGCAGCGCCTCCTCGGGCAGGCCGAACAACGACACCACCGCGCGCCACTGCCCGGACACCCCCGGGCGTACCCGTTTCTGCGTACCTGCTGCGTGCGCAAAACGGTGACTTCCGGCCCGCGCACGGCGGGCACGGACGGCCAACCGTTGCGGCAATCATTTCCGATGTAACGCCGGATTAAGACGCGGCGCCGCGCGCGAGACCCCGCCGGCCCCCAACCGGCCCCCTGCGCCACCCGCCAGCCCAGCGCCCGCAAGGCCCCGCGGGCGTTGCCGGGGAGCGCAGCAGGGCCGCACAGCCCCGGCGGCATGGCCGGCGCGGCTTACAAGTGCTAACGCCGGCACCGCGCGTGCCCCGCTAGATTGGAGCCATGTTCAACGCGAGCCTTTCTCGGAGCCAAGACATGAAACGCGCCCTCGCCCTCGTCGTGCTGCTGACCGGCGCAGCCGCCATGCTTTCCGCCTGCATCGTGGTACCGCCGCGCGGCGGCCCGCCGCCTTACCACTACTACCGCTACTGATGCGGCAAGCGGAAGGACATAGGGAAGCAGAGCCTGCCGCCATGGCGCGGCAGCGATGACAAAGCCGATCCGGAGAAAATGATGAAGCGTCAACTCATGCTCGCCGCCGCCGTACTGGCCGCCGGCAATCTGTCCGGCCTGGTCGCCCCCGCCCAGGCGCAACCCGTGGGCGGCCCCCCGCCCTATGCTCGGCGCGACGGCCCGCCGCCGCCGCGCTATGAACACCGCCCGCCGGCCCGGCCCGGCCAGGTCTGGGTGCCGGGCCACTGGCGCGCCGACGGTCCGCGCTACACCTGGGCCGGCGGTTACTGGGCGCACGGCCGCCCCGGCTACCGTTATGTGCCCGAACAATGGGTCAGGGGACCGCACGGCTGGGTCCTGCGCCCCGGCCGCTGGACCCGCTGAGCGCCCGGCGCCTGCCCCGCCCCGGGCAGGCGGGTCGGCGCCGCCAGCCGTCCACCCCGCCTTCCACCTCTTGGCGCCCTTTTCCACCCCTGCGGACCCCTTCCAAGCCTCTCCCCCACAAGGCGGAGGGGGCATCGTCCTTTTGCATGAGGCCCGCCCTCCCCGCCCTCCTCGCCGGGCCCTGACGGTCCAGTCCGGGCCACACGCGCCCCACCCGGCCGGTTCGTTTCAGAAATGCAGCAGGATTGCCGCCACCGATAATCCTGGCTCCCCCATGCGGGTCATTAATCACGGCATCTCCAGCAGAATTCCCGATAATCAGTTTCATGGCTGAAACATAATCCTGGCCAATCTGTTGCAGCGATGAAACGGATTTCCAGGCACCACGGATGGCGCATAGCCGACACCGCAAACCCGCGACAGCAAAGGCTTTTCGCCACATCAGGAATATTTTTCTGCGACCCCCGAATGAGGGATTTAGGCTCGCTTGCATTCATTTCAATCAGCCCATAAGATGGTTTTACGCTGATTTATCAGCTAGGTTTTCCGGGTAAGGGTCGGGTCAGGCCTCCAGGCAGAGCGACAGCCTCCAACCATAGTGGGCGGCACGCGGTCATGGACGCAACGGGGTTGCCGCAGTCGTGGCGCGCAGGTCTGCCACGTCATCCAATATTCCGTCAAGCAAGGCACCAAACGCCTCCAACCGGTTGAACGGGGAGCAACAACAAAATGAACGCTTTGCTGATCGAGGAGCATCCCTTGCTCCGCCTCGGGCTCTACCAGATGCTCGGGAGCATCCAGTGCTGCGACCAGGCCTTCGCACTCTCGCCTGCGGAAATGGCCCCGTACGAAAGCTATCGCGGCAATATCGACCTGATGATCTTCGGCATGACCGGCGACACCGCGCACGGCTGGCGGCAACTCGACCAGGCGCGCGAACTGTTCGCACCGGTGCGCATCCTGGTGCTGGCCGACGCGCTGCCGCTGCATGCCCCGTCTGCCGAGAGCGCGGCCGGCATCTGCGGCTGCCTGCCCAAGACCGCCTCGCTGGCGGTGCTGGAGGCTGCCATCCGCCTGGCGGTGTCCGGCAGCCAGGCCCTGGTGATGGCGAGCGAAAGCGCCAGCCCGCCAGCCGCCTCGCGGCTCGGGCTGCCAGCCACGCCGTCGCTCGCCTCTTCCGTGCCCCTGCCGCTGCCGGCGGCCACCGGCGGCGACCCGCGCTTGTCGTCGGCACGCACCGGCCACCACGCCGTGCTGCCGGTGCACGCCGCGCCGGCGGCGTCGATGGACGACGAGCCGAGCTATGACGAAGCGGAGATGCTCAAGATCACGCCGCGCCAGTACGAGGTGCTGGTGCTGCTCGCGCGCGGCTACCCGATCAAGACCGTCAGCCGCATGCTCAATATCTCGGTGGCCACCGTGAAGAGCCACGCCTGCACGCTCTACCAGCGGCTCAAGGTACGCAACAAGGGCGAGGCCGTGTACGCCGCCCTGCAGCGCGGCGCCACGCTCGACTGGGTCAATGGCGACGAGCACGCGGCACGCCTGGCGCCGGGCCGGCGCGAAGAGGCCGCGCGCCACGGCGCCGACGCCGCCGTCGTCTAGTCCGCCGGCGCAAACGGACCGGGCGTACCCGTTTCTGCGCCCGACGCGCCCCCGGCGTACCTGTTTCTGCGTAGGCATTCCAGCCGGCCCATGCGCGCCTGCGAGGCCGGCTTCCCCCCTCTCCGCCACTGTGGGCTAGCCAACAGAGACGCGCTCCGCGCCGGCCTACAGTCGGTTCACACACGCGCGGTACGCCGCCGACATGCACACGCCTGCGGGCCACTCGGGGAGCGACGGAAAACATGGGTGCCAACGACCTCCACAACGACCTCCAACCCCTTGCCGGGATCAGCGACGCCGACACGCGCCAGCCATCACGCCCCAGGCGCGCGCTGATCACGGGCATCACGGGCCAGGACGGCTCCTACCTGTGCGAACTGCTGCTGGCCAAGGGCTACGAGGTGCATGGCATCAAGCGGCGCAGCTCGCAGTTCAACACCGAACGCATCGACCACCTCTACCAGGATCCGCAGGAACCCGAGCGCCGCCTGATCCTCCACCACGGCGACATGACCGACACCGCCAGCCTGCTGCGCGTGGTCCAGCTGGCCCAGCCAGACGAGGTCTACAACCTCGCCGCGCAGAGCCACGTCCATGTCTCGTTCGAAGAGCCGGAGTACACGGCCAACACCGATGCGCTGGGTACGCTGCGCATGCTCGAAACGCTGCGCATCCTCGGCATGGAGCGCCATGCGCGCTTCTACCAGGCATCGACGTCGGAACTCTACGGCCTGGTACGGGAGACGCCGCAAAGGGAAAGCACGCCCTTCTATCCGCGCAGCCCCTACGCCACGGCCAAGCTCTACGCCTACTGGATCACCGTCAACTATCGCGAGGCCTACGCCATGTATGCCTGCAACGGCATCCTGTTCAACCACGAGAGCCCCGTGCGCGGCGAGACCTTCGTCACCCGCAAGATCACGCGGGCCCTGGCGCGCATCGCGCTGGGGCTGCAGGACACGCTCTTCCTGGGCAACCTGTCGGCGCTGCGCGACTGGGGCCATGCGCGCGACTACGTCGAGATGCAGTGGCTGATGCTGCAGCAGCCGCAGCCCGAGGACTTCGTCATCGCCACCGGGCAGCAGCACAGCGTGCGCGAATTCGTCACGCAGGCTGCGCGCGTCCTCGGCATTGCCGTGGCCTTCCACGGCAACGGCAGCGACGAGGTCGGCATCGTGGAGGCCATCGACGTGCGCGACGGCCGCACGCGTCCCGCGTGCAAGGTGGGGGACGTGATCGTACGCGTCGACCCGCGCTACTTCCGCCCCACCGAGGTGGAAACGCTGCTGGGCGACGCCAGTCGCGCGCGCGAGCGGCTCGGCTGGACCCCGCGCGTCGGTTTCGCGGAGCTGGTGCGCGAGATGACCGAGGCGGACTATGCCGCCGCGCGGCGCGACGCACTGGTACGCATGGCAGGCTTCCGCGCCTACGATCATCATGAGTAGCCGCTCGCTGCGCGTCTTCGTCGCCGGCCACCGGGGCATGGTCGGATCGGCCATCGTGCGCGCCCTGCAGGCCGAGGGCGATGTGGAGTGCGTCACCCGCCCGCATGCCGGCCTCGACCTCTGCGACCAGCAGGCCGTGCGCGACTTCTTCGCGCGCGAACGCGTCGATCAGGTCTACGTGGCAGCCGCCCGCGTCGGTGGCATCCATGCCAACCAGAGCTTCCCGGCGGAGTTCCTTTACCAGAACCTGATGATCGCCGCCAACGTCATCCACCAGGCCCGCGCCGCGGGCGTCGCGCGGCTGCTGTTCCTGGGCTCGAGCTGCATCTACCCGAAGTTCGCCAGCCAGCCAATCGCCGAAGGCGCACTGATGACCGGCGCGCTGGAGCCCACCAACGCGCCCTACGCGCTGGCGAAGATCGCCGGGGTGATGCTGTGCGACAGCTACAACCGGCAGTACGGCACCGACTTCCGCTGCCTGATGCCGACCAACCTGTACGGTCCCGGCGACAACTACCACCCGACGCACAGCCACGTGATCCCGGCGCTGCTGCGGCGCTTCCACGAAGCGCGGCAACACGGCGCGGAACGCGTCGCGATCTGGGGAAGCGGGCAGCCCCGGCGCGAGTTCCTGCACGTGGATGACCTGGCACGTGCCTGCCTGCTCACGATGCGCGCGCCGGTCTCGGCCTATCGCGACTGCACCGGACCGGACGGAACCCACCTGAACGTCGGCAGCGGCGACGACATCAGCATCCGCGACCTGGCCGGCATGATCGCCGCGGTGGTCGGCTGCCGCGCCGCGATCGACTTCGACGCATCGATGCCGGACGGCACGCCGCGCAAGCTGCTCGACAGCGGCGCCATCCGCCGCCTCGGCTGGCAAGCGCGCATCGGACTGGAAGCGGGCCTGCGCAGCACCTATGCCGAGGCGGTACGCTCGGCTGCCCTGGCCTCCTGCCCGGCCGAGGCGGCGCCGGATGCGGCATGCGGCGCCGCCGGCCATGCGGCCGCCCCGCACGCCAATGTGTGAGGACGCACAGATGGATCGACCCGGTTCGTGGAATGCTGCTCCCATCGAACCAGGGCGAGCCGCCCGCCACAGCCCGGCCTCGCAGGAGCCCGGCCGCCAGGCGCGGCAGGCGGACGCGTACCGGCCGCACGCCGGGCGCGGCCGGACCCAGTGGCCAGCCACCCCGGCGCACCGGCGGCGCCGCCCGCGCGGCGGCGTTCCGGCGGAAGGCGCGACGGATGGCAAGTGGACGACGCGATGCTGCAACAGACCTCCATCCGAAAGCGCTCCGCGGATTCGGAACACCCCATCGCCTACCTGATCCTCGGCGGCATCGCCTCGATCAAGCTCAACCTGCTGGGCGAGATCTACATGGGTGAGTTCATCGCGGCCGTCTATACGATCTACCTGCTCTGCTCGCTGCAGGTCGAGCGCAGGTTCGCCGGCATCCTGGGGCTCACGCTGCTGTGGTCGATCGCGCAGATCTTCTCCGACCTCGAGAACGGCACCGATGTCTCCACCTCCATGAAGGGCGTGCTGGCGCCCCTGGTGTTCTTCGCGACCATCTACGCGGTCGGCAACGGCTTCGACAGCCGGCACGAGAAGTCACTGTGGTTCTTCGTCGCCGGCACCACCCTCTACCGGCTCTACGACACCACCTTCAACCCGATCGACGTGGCGATCGAGAATCCGTGGAAGTGGGGCTACGCGATACCGGTGCTGAGCCTGCTGCTGGCGTACCTGTCGCTGAGGCGCGCCAGCAATATGAAGGTGCTCGTCTGCCTGCTGATGTTCAGCGCCGTCTCCATCGTGTTCGACTTCCGCAGCAATGCCGCGCTGCCGCTGTTCGGCGCCATGGCCTACCTGTACCGCGATTCGCGACCCGCCGCCTACCTCGCGCGCGCGGCGCGCGCCAGCGGCGGCATGATCGTCATCGCGCTCACGCTCGCGATGGGGATCTACCTGCTCAACGAGGTCTTTTCCTTCCTCTTCGCTCACTCCGCCGATTTCGGCTTCCTGTCGCAGGATGCCGCGCACAAGTACACCGTGCAGGCCACCAGCGATCTCGGCATCCTGCTGGGCGGCAGGCCGGAGCTGCTGGTCTCGCTGCGCGCCTTCGCCGACGCGCCGCTGCTCGGCCACGGCTCGTGGGCGCTCGACACGGGCGGCTACGTGGATGAGCTGAACCTGCTGTCGCACCAGCTCGGCATGTCGTTGACCGACAAGTTCCCGGAGCTCGATTCCACCTTGATCCCGACGCACTCGTTCATCATGAGCGCGATGGTCTGGGCCGGCATCACCGGCGGGATCTTCTGGGCGGGGCTGCTGGGCTCCTGCCTGCGCACCTTCCTGCTCCACCTGCGGCGCTTGCCGGTCTACTTCTGCGTCGGCATGCCGCAGCTGCTCTGGGATGCCTTCTTCTCCCCCTTCGGTGCCGACAACCGCTGGCTGGCGGCGCTCTACATCGGCCTGCTGTTCGCCTGGACCTGGCCCCGGCCGCGCGGCCGGCAGGCCGCGCAGCCACGCACGCCGAAGCGCCGGCCGGCTCTTTCCCGTAGACCCGCCCAGGAATGACGACGTGCTCAAGATCAGCGTGGTGACCATTTCCTACAACCAGGGAGACTACCTGAAGCGTTGTCTCGACTCGGTGCTGTCGCAGGACTATCCCGACCTGCAGTACATCGTCGTCGACCCGGGCAGCAGCGATGCCAGCAGGACGCTGATCGATGCCTGCGGCGACCGCGTCGAACGCATCTACGAGCCGGACCGCGGTCCCGCCGACGGGCTCAACCGCGGCTTCGCGCGCGCCACCGGCGACATCTTCCACTTCCTCAACGCGGACGACGCGCTGCTGCCCGGTTCGCTCGCGTACGTGGCGTCTGTGTTCGAGGCGAATCCGCGTGTCGACGTGCTGTGCGGCAGCGGCATGAAGGTGGACGGCGACGACCGCACGCTGCGGGAAATCCGCGCCTCGCCGCTCTCGCTGCTGCGCCTGGCCTACGGGGCCGTCAACTTCTTCCAGCAAGGCATGTTCTTCCGCGCCGGCAGCTTCCGCCAGGTGAACGGCTTCAACGTGGACAACCGGACCTGCTGGGACGGCGAGCTGATCCTCGACATGGCCCTGCAAGGCGCGCATTTCCGCAGCACCCGCAGGCCGCTGGCCCTGTTCCGCATCCACGATGCCTCCATCTCGGGGACCGGACGACTGGTCGAGTCCTACCGCCAGGATGGCGAGCGCCTGTTCCGCAAAGCGATGCACAGGGAGCGCCGCCTGTACGACTGCATCCCCGCCGGCGTGTTCCTGCTGGAAAAGCACCTGCTCACCCGACTGCCGTCCCGTTGGAGATGACCCCGACATGCCGACCCGTCTTGCCATCCTCTGGCCACAAGGCTCCGGATACCTGAACGCTGCGATCAACACCGCCTGTGACCACGGTGCCGCCGTCCTGCTGTCCTGCTTCACGCCGCATCCGGCCTCGCCCTACCAGGCGCTGGCGCGCGGGCGGCGGGAAAGCGTGCGGCTGCTGGAATGGACGCGCGGACAGATCGACGACGCCAGTCTGCTCGACGAGGTGTCGCGCTTCGCGCCGGACGTGATGATCGTATCCGGCTGGAACTTCCGCTCCTACCTGAAGATCTGCACGGCGATGCGGGGCCGCACGGTCCGCGTGCTCGCCATGGACAACCCGTGGGAAGCACGCCTCAAGCAGATCGGCGGCTGCCTGCTGTCCCGCTTCCTGATCGCGCCCTACTTCGACCGCGCCTTCGTGCCCGGCGAGCGGCAGTACCAGTTCGCGCGCAGGCTGGGCTTCGACGACGGCGAGATCATCGACGGCTTGTTCACCTGCGACAAGCGCTTCTACGAGACCGGCGCGGCGCGCGATCCGCTCGACGGCGAAGGCTTCGTCTTCGTCGGCCGCCTGTCCCCCGAGAAAGGGCTCGCTACCCTGATGGCGGCCTATCAGGCCTATCGCGCGAACCAGGAAGCGCCCTGGAACCTGCACGTCTACGGCGCGGGCAGCCTGGGCGAGGCCGAACGCCTGCCGGGCGTGGTGCGGCACGGCTTCGTCCAGCCGGAGGACCTGCCCGCGGCGCTGGCGCGCCACCGGGTCCTGCTCATGCCGAGCGATCGGGATCCGTGGTGCGTGGCGATCCAGGAAGGCGCCGCCCTGGCCTTGCCTATCGTCTGCACGACCCGCTGCGGCGCCTCGGTCCATCTCGTCAAGAACGGCTTCAACGGCTACAAGTTCCCGCAGGGCAGCGTCGACGAGCTGCTCGCCGCCATGACGGCGGTCGCCACGCAGCACGATGAGGCGCTGCTACGGATGTCGCGCGGCAGCCTGTCCCTGGCGATGCAGTTCCACCCGTCGCTGTGGTTCGACAACCTGATGCGCTCGCTTGCGCCCACCCGGGGCCGTGGCGTCCGTCCGGCCGCGCCGCCCGGAGCGGAGCAAGGCGCCTGGAAGGATGCGCCGGCATCCTGACAGGGATGCCGGCCGGCGGCGCGCCCGCCTCGTGCCCCTGCGCGCCTCGCGTATCCCGTGCGTCCTGCCGCGCCCGCGCTAGGCGGAGCGCGGCGCCGCCATGCCTTCGCGCGAGAATCCCCGCAGGCGCGGCAGCAGGGCCACCAGCAGCAGCACCTCGGTTCCCAGCACGCCGAGCGCGGCGCCGGCAGTTCCCAGCAGCGGTCCCGCCATCAGCGCGATGGCGAGCCCGCTGGCATTGGCCGCCAGGTAGACCACCGCGTAGCGCACGTGATTATTGGTCGAGGTGAACATCAACGAACCCGTGTACCAGAGCGAGTTGACCACGGCAGCGGCCAGCAGCAGGCCGAAGTCCGGCTCCACCGGTTGCAGCTTGCCATGCGTCCAGTAGCGGCAGATCACGTCCGCGGCGAGATACAGGGCCAGGCTCGAGGTCGCCGCGAGCAGGAAGCAGCCCGCGGTGGCGCGCCGGTACAGCGAACGCAGCGCGTGCGCCTTGCCCTCGCCGTAGAGGCGGCCGATCTCCGGTGCCAGGGCGAGATTGACCAGTTGGGAGAGCTGGTAGGGCACGCGCGCCAGCGTGCGCATGGCGCTGAAGTGCGCCACCGCGACCGGGCCGAACAGCGTGCCGGTCAGCAGCACGATGCCCTGCAGGTTCAGCGCGCCGCCCAGCGAGAACGCCAGCAAGGCGATCGCCGGCACCAGCATCTCGCGCAGCTCCCGCCACGACGCCAGCGCGAACCCCGCCACGGACCAGGCGGCGAACGTGCGCGAGCGCAGGTAGAGCACCAGCACGAGCAGCACGCGGACCGCGGCGATCACGCCGAGCAGCACGGCGAAACCCGCCTTGAACACGAGCGCCCCGATCACCACCAGGGCGAACTCCAGCAGGCGGGCCACATTCATCCACAGGGTGGACTCGGCATAGCGCCGCTCGCTCTGGAACACGCCGCACAGCAGCACCGCCAGCATCTGCAGGCTCGACTGCAGCGCGATCATCACCAGGGCGGGCGCGACTTCGGCACGCGCCAGCCCGAACCAGCCCGCCACCGGCGCACCGAGCAGCAGCCCGATCGGCACGGCGGCGGCGGTCAACACGGTGCCGACGACGACGAGCAGCAGCAGGGCCGACTGGAAACTGACGGCCGCCGACCTGGCATTGTCCGCGGCAATGCACATGATCATGCGGTTCAGTGCCACGCCGGTGAAGCCCAGGTCGGCCAGCGACAGATAGGCGGCGATGGTCGCCATCATGATCCAGGCGCCGAAGCGTTCCGGCCCCCACGCCATCAGCAGCAGGGGAACAGTCAGCAACTGGGTCGCCACCGTCGACGCCTGGGCGAAGACGTTGGCGCCGATGCTGCGGGCGATTCGATTCATGGCTCCCCCGTGATCCCCCGGCCGTGGCCGCCGCGCGCTTGCCGGCAGCACGGCACGGACCACGCCACTTTGCGGCTGCCGCCCGGGCCCCTCGGTTCGCTAGCGCACATCGGCGCGGCGCCGGTTCCGGCGCGGGCGCGGCGCCACGCCAGTCTGCGTGCGTGCGTTAGCCAACGGTGGCGGGCGGCGCGCGGCCGTAAGGTGGCATGAGCCGCGCCTTGCCACCGCGCGCCTCATCGACGACACGGCCCGGCCGTCAGCCAACCCCACGTCCATCGCCGTCATGAAACTGCTCATCTACTGCCTGAACTACGCCCCGGAACTGACCGGCATCGGCAAGTACGCCGCCGAGCAGGCCGAGTGGCTGGCCATGCACGGACACGATGTCAGGGTCATCACCTCGCACCCCTACTATCCCGCATGGCGCGTGGCAGACGACCACTGCGGCTGGCGCTACCAGCGCGAGCAGCGGGCTGGCGTGACGGTGTTCCGCGCACCGCTCTGGGTACCGCACACGCCATCCAGCATCAAGCGGCTCCTCCACCTGGCCAGCTTCGCGCTGTGCAGCCTGCCCCTGCTCGCGGCGCAGTGGCGCTGGCGTCCCGAGGTGATCTTCCTGGTAGAGCCGCCGCTCGCCTGCAGCCCGGCCGCGCTCGCCTTCGCGCGCCTGCGCCATTGCAAGGCCTGGCTCCATATCCAGGACTACGAGGTCGAGGCCGCCTTCGCCCTGGGACTGCTCAAGCATCCCTGGCTCGAACTGGCGGCGAGCGCGCTGGAACGCCACGCGCTGATGCACTTCGACCGCATCTCGACGATCTCCTCGTCCATGCTGTCACTGGCCCGCCGCAAGGCCGTGCCGGATGAACGGCTGGTCTACCTGCCCAACTGGGCCGATCTTGCCATCGCCCCTTCGGCCAGCAGCGTCGCCCTGCGCAGCGCGCTCGGCATCCCCGCGCATGCCGTGGCCGCGCTCTACTCGGGCAATATGGGCAACAAGCAGGGCCTGGAGATCCTCGCGGAGGCCGCGCGCCTGCTCGCCGGCGAGACCGGGATCCACTTCATCTTCTGCGGCGCGGGGCCGGGCAGGGCGCTGCTCGAGCAGCGCTGCCAGGACCTGCCCCAGGTGCATTTCCTGGCGCTGCAGCCCGCCGAGCAGTTCCCGGCACTGCTCGGTGCCGCCGATATCCACCTGCTGCCGCAGCGCGCCGACGCCGCGGACCTGGTCCTGCCCTCGAAGCTGGCCGGCATGCTGGCGAGCGGACGGCCCGTGATCGCCACGGCGGAGGCCGGCACCGAACTGGCCAGCCTGGTCTCGCAATTCGGCATCGTCACGCCTCCCGGCGACGCACAGGCCATGGTCAGGGCACTCCAGGCCCTGGCCGAGCGGCCGGCCCGGCGCGGCTTGTTCGGCGCCGCCGGCAAAGCGTGGGCCGCCTCCCATCTCGACCGGCACGCCGTGCTGGCGCGGCTGGAAAGCGAACTCCGCCGGCTGACCGAGGGCGGCGGCGCCGGCACGCGCGGCACCACGCTCGAGGGGCTGGGCGAGAAGTAGGCCGGCGAGAAGCAGGCCGGCGCCGGCACCGGGCCCAATGTGGGCCTCCACACCGAGCCGCGCGGCGCGCCGGCGCAGGATGGCAAGGCAAGGGGCAGCACGCCCGGCATCATCCTCGAGACTACAGCGGGGCCGTCATATGATCATCGAACGCCGGGACCGGGTCGCCGGTCCGTCATTCCCCCTCGGCAACCGCGCCGTGCGCCAGCTCTGGAACTGTGCCTGGCTGCTGCTGTTCCGTCCCAGCCCGCGCCCGCTGCACCGCTGGCGTGCCGGCCTGCTGCGGCTGTTCGGCGCGCAGCTCGGGCGCCAGGTGCACGTCTATCCCTCGGCCAAGGTGTGGGCTCCGTGGAACCTGCGCATGGGCGATCATGCCGCGGTCGCCGACGGCGCCACCCTGTACAACATCAGCCCCATCACCATCCACGAATTCGGCATCGTGTCCCAGGGCGCCCATCTCTGCACCGGCTCGCACGACTACAACAATCCGACGTTCCAGCTGATCGCCGCGCCGATCGTGGTCCAGCGGCACGCATGGATCTGCGCGGAGGCCTTCCTGTCTCCCGGCGTGACGGTACCCGAAGGCGCCGTGGTCGCGCCCCGCGCGGTGGTGACGAAGTCGCTGCCCTACGCCTGGACGGTATATGGGGGCGTTCCGGCCAGGCCGATCGGGCAACGGCGGCGGCAGGCCTGACCAAGCCGACAGACCGGTCGGGCCCGGGACGTGGCTCGGCGGCCACCGGCGGACCGTCATGCGGCGTAGACGCTCCCTTTGCCCCCCGCCATTGCCGGCTTGCCACTACCGGCTGTACTGCATGAGCCGCTCTTCCCGCGCGGCCACTGTTTCCGCTTCGATCAGTTCGCGCAGCCGGGCCGCGGCCCGGGCACTGTGAAAGGACTCGTCGAAGGCGCGGCGCGCGTTGGCGCCCATCGCGCGCCGCCGTGCCGCGTCCAGGCCCAGCCAGCGCTGCAGGACGTCGATGGTCCCGGCCAGCGAGTCCGGTGCAACCAGGCCGGCTCCGCTCCGTTCTGTCTCGCGCCAGATATTCACCTTGTCCGAGATCAGCACCGGCAGGCCGCAACCGAGCGCCTCGGCCACCGCGACGCCGAAATTCTCCTGGTGCGACGGCAGGCAGAACGCATCGGCCGCGTAGAAGGCTCCCCACTTGGCATCGCCCTCCAGCATGCCGGTCCAGGTGATCCTTGCGCCGACCCCGCACAGCCCGGCGATCCGTTCGAGCCGTGCGCGCATCTCGGCATCGCAGGGGCCGGCCATGACCAGGTGCAGCGCGGGGTCGCTGCCCGCCACGGCAGCGAAGGCCTGCACCAGCAGGTCGCCCCCCTTCTTCTCATGGATCCTGCCGAGGAAGAGCAGCAGCCGGCGCCCGCGCAGCCCGGGATGTCCGGCGAGGAAGCCCGCGCGCAGGCGCTCGCCGTCCTGCGGCGGCAGCGCGGTCCCGTACGAGGTCACCAGTTCCCGGCATTGATAGAAGGGGAAGGACTGGCGCGCGCGCACCCGCTCTTCCTCGGCGGTGAACAGCACGGCGCGGGCATCGCGCAGGATGTGCCGCTCGCACAGCGTCCAGTACAGCAGCTTCTTGGCATGCTTGAGCGGATAGCGCTGCCTGAACCAGGGATCGAGCATGCCGTGCGTGAAGACGAAGTACGGTACGTTCCCGCCGCGCAGCGCGAGCCAGACCGCCAGTCCGTGGAATTGCCAGATGCCGTTGACGATGACGGCGTCGTAGCCGGCGCTGTAGCGCGCCAGCCAGCCGAACAGGCGCCGATTGAAGGCATAGCGCAGTTGCGATGGCCCGAGTGCGACCAGGCCCGGCCTGCCCGCCGCCAGGTAACCGGCATCGGGCGGGTCGCAGCAGCAGATGTCGGACTGCACGCCCTGCAGCGTCAGCGATTGCCGCAACTGCCGCAGCCCTTCCGGCGGGCCTCCGGAGGCGGGGTCGATCGACGATATGACATGGAGGATCTTCATGTTCGCTGGCTCGCTCGGATGGGGTCGACCGGCCGGTGCGCCGGCCAGGCTGCTCCAGACTATGGCCGGCCCGCTGCCCCCTTCGGTGCGCAGGCACACGCAAGGCGCCCGGCACCCTGCGCCGGCGCCGGCGCAGGCGCCGCGCGGTACGGTGCGGCTCCGCGCGCACGAAACTGTGCGAAAGCGCACCGAAACGGCGCCAACGGCCGCCTACTCTGCTCCCATAGGCCAGCGTGGTCGCCCAGCCCATGCTGCCGTTGCCTCAGCAGGGAGGTACCGTCATGCATCCAAGCCGCTCGCTCTCCAGCACAGATGCCGCCGGCACGGCGCGGGCCATGGCGCGCGCGCGCTGCCTCGCGCTCGGCGCCTGCGTCCTGCTGGGCGCCTGCGCGGCGTCTCCGGGCATGCACTTCAGCGCCGGCGCGCCGGTGAGCGCCATGGGACCGGACGCGATTCCCGAGGTCACCCCGATCACGCTGGAGCTGGTGCGCGAACTGCGCAACAAGGCCCCCGTCGCCAACCAGGACGTCGAAGCCTTGTTCGGCCAGCCCCAGCCGTACCGGATCGGCACCGGCGACATCATCTCCGTGGTGGTCTGGGATCATCCGGAACTGGTCTTCCCGACGCAGACCTACAGCATCGGCGCGGCCTTCGAGATCCCCACCTCGACCGGCGGCTCGAACATGCCGGGGTACGTGGTCAGTCCCCAGGGCGATATCCAGTTCCCGTACGCCGGGGTCATGCGGGTCGCCGGCAAGACCGCCAACGAAGTGCGCGCACAGATGGCGCGCGTGCTGTCGCGCGTCGTCAGGGATCCGCAGATGACGGTGCGCGTGCTGGGCTTCCGCAGCCAGCGCGTCTACGTCGACGGCGAAGTGAAGACGCCGGGCATGCTGGCGATCGACGATGCGCCGATGACCCTGGTGGAGGCCCTGAACCGCGCCGGCGGCGTGCTCAACCAGACCGGCGACAACAGCCGCATCCGCGTCACGCGCGGCGACCGCAGCTGGTACGTCAACATCCCGGCCCTGCTGGCCAAGGGCGTCGATCCGGCGCGCATCCTGCTGAAGTCCGGCGACATCGTCCGCGTCGAGCAGCGCGAAGACAGCAAGATCTTCGTCACCGGCGAGGTGGTGCGCCCGACCTCGCTGCTGATGCGCAACGGCCGCATGACGCTGAACGAGGCCCTGGGCGATGCCGGCGGTGTCAATCCGGCCACCGCCAACGCTGAAGAGATCTTCGTCATCCGCAAGGGACTGAGCGACGCCCCCAAGGTCTATCACCTGGACGGCACGTCGCCCGCCGCGCTGGCCATCGCCGAAGGCTTCGAGCTGCAGCCCAAGGACGTGGTCTACGTGGACGCGCGCGGCGTGGTCCGCTGGAGCCGCGTGATGAGCCTGCTGGTGCAGCCGGTGGTGGGCACCTCCAGCTTCATCAAGCCTTGAAGGAACGGTAGATGATCCGATCCATCCTGGTGGTCTGCCTCGGCAACCGCTGCCGCAGCCCGATGGCGGCAGCGCTGCTGCGGCGCAGCCTGCCCGCGTGCCAGGTCATCTCCGCGGGCATCGCGCCGGCGGTGGGCGCCCTGGTCGATCCCCGCGCCGGCCGGCTGCTGGCGCTCGAAGGCATCGCCATGGACGAGCATCGGGCGCAGCGCTTGAACGCGGCCATGGTCGACTTCGCCGACCTGATCCTGGTGATGGAGGCGCAGCAGATGGAAATGGTCGAACAGAGCTTTCCTGCCGCGCACGGCAGGACGTTCCGCCTGTGCGAGTCGCTGGACCTCGATGTTCCCGACCCCTACGGCGGCACGCACGGCCTGTTCCTCCTCGCCTTCAGCCTGATCCGTCAGGGCGTCGATTCGTGGGCGGGCAAGATCGCCGGGGATGCGTCTCCGGCTGGCTTCCGGGAGACATCATGAGCACAGAGAATGCGACGGGCCGGGACTACGAGCCGACCGGCCAGGACAGCAGGCCGATCGACCTCACCGAGTGCCTCGATGTGCTGGTCCGCTACCGCTGGACCTTCCTGCTGATGGTCGGCGTCATCGCCTGCTCCGGACTGGCGTACGCCTTCCTGGCCAAGCCCGTGTACCGCACCGATATCCTGATCCAGGTGGAGGAAGGCGCCACGCCCAGCAGCACCGCCAAGCTGGTCGCCAGCGTCTCCCCCGCGCTCGATGTCAAGCCGGCGGCGGCCGCGGAAATCGAGCTGCTGCGCTCGCGCATGGTGGTCGGCAAGGCGGTCGACTCCCTGCACCTGAACATCGAGGCGGCGCCGCGCTACTTCCCCTTGCTCGGGACCGCGATCGCGCGCTACAACCCGGTGCTCTCCGAGCCGGGCCTGCTCGGCTGGGGCGGCTTTGCGTGGGGTGCCGAAGCGATCTCCGTCGCCAGGCTCGACGTGCCGGTCCGGGTGGAGGGGCGTCCCATCATGGTGACCGCCCTGGCCTCGGACCAATTCCGTGCCGAATTGCACAGCGAGGGCGTGACGGCCACCGGCACCGTGGGAACGCCGCTCGTCATCCCGACGCCGGGCGGCCCGGTGACGATCCTGATCAGCCAGCTGGACGGACGCCCGGGCGCGAAATTCGTGGTGCGCCACATTGCCCGCAGCGTGGCCATCGACAACCTGCAGAACCAGCTCGTGATCCTCGAGCGCGGCAAGCAGAGCGGCGTGATCGGCATCTCGCTGGAGGGAAGCTCCGCCGAGCGCACCGCGGCCATCCTGAACGCGATCGGCACCGAATATGTCGACCAGAACGTGCGGCGCAAGGCCGCCGAGGCAGAGAAATCGCTCGAGTTCCTCGAGGCCCAGCTGCCGCTGCTCAAGCAGCAGGTGGAGAACGCCGAAAGCCGCTACAACGCCATGCGCAACAAGCGCGGCACGATCGACCTGAGCGAGGAATCCAAGCTGGTGCTGACGCAATCGGTGCAGATCCAGACGCGCTTGCAGGAGTTGCGCCAGAAGCGCCAGGAACTGATCGCCCGCTTCACGCCGAACCACCCCATCATCGCCATCCTGGACGGCCAGATCGCCAGCCTGAGCTCCCAGCTCAATGGCGTGACCGGCAAGATCGAGAAGCTGCCCGAGGTCGAGCAGGACGTGCTGCGCCTGATGCGTGACGTCAAGGTCAGCACCGACCTGTACCAGTCCCTGCTCAACGACGTGCAGCAACTGCGGCTGGTGCGGGCCAGCAAGATCGGCACTTCGCGCCTGGTGGACATGGCCGACGTCCCGCTCTATCCGGTGCGGCCGAAGCGCCTGATGATCGGCGGTGCCGCCATCGTGCTCGGCCTGGTCGCCGGCGTCCTGGCGGTGGTCCTGCGCCGCACGCTCGACGGCGGCATCACCGACGCGGACGAGATCGAGCGGCTCACCGGCATGACGGTCTACTGCACGATCCCGTTCTCTCCCCAGCAGGGCAGGCGGCAGGGCGACGCGCCGTCGCGCGGCCTGCTGGCGCGCGACAGCCCGGACGACCCCGCCCTGGAAAGCCTGCGCGGCTTCCGCACGGCCCTGCAGTTCGCCCTGCTGAACAGCCGCAACCGCGTGGTGCTGGTCACCGGCCCGGCCCCCGACGTCGGCAAGTCCTTCGTGTGCTCGAACTTCGCCGCCGTGATGGCCAGCAGCGGACGCCGGGTGGTCCTGGTCGACGCCGACCTGCGTCGCGGCGGGCTCAACCACCGCTTCAGCACGCATCGCAGCCCCGGACTCAGCGAGTACCTGGCCGGGACCGCGCTGGATGCCGTGCTGCAGCGCGACGTGCTGCCGGGCGTCGACTTCATCGCGACCGGCGCCCAGCCGCCCCAGGCCGCGGACCTCCTGCAGAGCCCGAACATGGACCGCCTGTTCGACCTGCTGCAGGCAAGCTATGACATCGTCCTGCTCGACACGCCGCCTGTCCTCGCCGCCGCCGATGCCGGCATCCTGGCCGCACGGGCGGGCGCCGTCTTCCTCGTCGCGCGCGCGGACAAGACCACGCCCGACGAGCTGATCGCTTCGCAGCGGGCCATCCAGCAGGCGGGCGGAGAAGTGAAGGGCGTGCTGTTCAACGGCCTCAATGTCGATGGCCGCTGGTACCGGGCCCATTACCGCTTCGGCAAGTACCGCTACCTGAACCAGTACGGAGGCACCGGCAGCAGGCAGGCCTGAGGCCGCGGCAATCCGGCGCCGCCGGCATGCGGCGCCGTCCGAGGCGAGACAAGGCGCGGCCACGCATGCGCGGCGGACCGCGCTCAGGTATCATCCGGTGTCAGCCGCCCTGGCTGCCCTGGCTGCCTTGCTTGCCTTGGCTGCGTTGACTGTCCTGGCTGCCGTCGGCGCGATCGAGTTCTCGTACCTTCAGCACGATCATGTATTCGTAGTAGGCCCGCAGCAGCGCGTACGTCAGGCCGGCCGAGCCGTCGAGGAAGCCGCGCCGCAAGCCATAGAGAAGCAGGAACATCAGCAGCGGGCGCATCGGCAGCCGGTAGTAGAGTTCCTTCTGGTGATAGCGGCGCCGGCCGGGGTCCTTTTCGAGCAGGGCGCTGCGCACGCTGAACGACGTGCCTTGCTGCCGGTTCTGCACGATCTGGCGGGCTTCCAGCGAGCTGTATTGATTGTGCCTGTCGAACCAGTGCGACATCCCCTTGCTGAACGGGAAGTGGTCCATGTGCGCGGCCAGGTCGCGCACCTCGCCGTCGACAATGGTGACCGGGTTGATCAGCCGCTCGTAGTGAACGCTGGCCGGCTTGAACAGGCGGATGTAGAACGACGTCGGCGTGACGTGGCGCAGCCAGCGCCCCTGCAGGTGGTCGCGGCGGGAGACGCGGAAGGCCACCGCATCGCCCGGGTCCGTCACGGCCAGCTGCATGGCGTGGGCGAGCTGGGGCGTCACGCGCTCATCGGCATCCGTGTAGTAGACCCACTCGTGGCGGAAAGGGATATTGCGCAGCCCCCAGTTCTGGTGCGCGGACCAGTTGTCGAACGGACGCTGCACTACCTTGGCACCGTGCGCGCGGGCGATCTCCACGGTCCGGTCGGTGCTCATCGAGTCGTAGACATGGATATCGTCCGACCAGGCCACGGACTGCAGGCAGCCTGGCAGGTCCTGCTGCTCGTTCTTGGTCAGGATCAGGACCGAGATGCCGCTCATGGCCGACGCCCGCCCCTCAACCTTTCCTGGCGACGAAGTGGAACCAGTAGACCTGGCTGAGATCCTCCTGCCCGCGCAGCGCATGGCCGTCCAGGTTGCCGAAGATGGCCTCGGTACGCAGGCCGAGTTCGAGCAGGGCGCGCTGCTGCGCGGCCAGCTCGATGTAGTGGATGACGATGCCGAACTTGTGGGCAGCGCATACGCGCAGCGCATAGCCATCGAACTCGCGGTTCAGCCGCGAGTGGCGCAGGTAGTTGATGGTGGCCAGCGGCAGGTTGACGACGATGCGCGCCGTGTCGAAGCCCAGCCGCAGGGGATTGGGCGACCAGCGCGGCAGGCGCAGGAAGCGCGTCAGGTTCTCGCGGTAGCTCGGGCCGCGCAGGTTGTGCGTGGAGAACAGCAGCAGGCCGCCCGGACGCAGCACGCGGGCGAACTCGCGCAGGATCGCCGCGCGTCCGGCGGGATCCACCGCGTCGATGCCGTTGAAGCTGAACATGACCAGGCCGAAATGGTCGTCGGGAAAGGCCGACAGGTCGCGCGCGTCCATCTGGTGCACGGCCACGCCGGGATGGTTGCGCCGGCAGATCTCGACCATCTCCGGCGTGTAGTCGATCGCCACGTAGTCCTGGCTGAGCGCGCGCAGCATCGGCACCGTACGTCCGCCGCCGACACCGACGTCGAGCAGCGGCGCGCCGCGCGCGGCATCGGCCACCAGCGCCAGCGCCGCCGCCTCGCCCGGATCGGTGACATCGGCCGCCACGGCGAACCAGTGGCGCGCGCCCCAGCTGGTCCATGCCTTCCTGTTGATGCGGTCCTGCACGGTGTCGGCAATCATGTCGCCCTCCTCGCGGCGCGCGGCCTCTGCGCCCTTCCTCATGGTGCCGGCGTGGCGCGCGGGATTCGGTGCGACAGCGTACGCTGCGCCCGCCCGCCGGGTCCGCGCGCGGCGCGCCGGGGCGGCGTGCGGGCGTTCCATGATTCCGTGGTTCCGCGATTCCGCGGACTATGACTGCGCCCGCGCCGCCAAGGGCGGCGTGGCGGTGCCTTCGGCCGGGCGGCCGGGGTCGGCCTGGCGCGCCAGCAGCGCCTCGACGTGCCGCACCACGTGGTCGCCGAAGTTGTCCTGGCTTTCGCGCAGGAACAGCGCATGATCCAGGCAATCGAGGCGCTGCACGGCGACGTGGGACAGTCCCTGCAGCGCTTCCAGGTTGCGGCCCAGGCATTGCGCGGTCTCTTCGAGGCCGATGTCGGTGGCACCGTACAGGAACTCCGTGCGCACGCCGCGCCGGTCCAGCTTGCGCACCGCGGCCCAGGCGAATTCGCGCGCCGTGCGTGCCTCGCCATCGTCCTCCCCGGCCGCCTTGCGCGATGCTCCGCCGCGCAACGCCGCCTGCACGCGCTCCAGGCGGTAGGCGACCAGCGCGCGTACCCGGCGCGCGCAGCCCATCAGCAAGGGCAGCAGGCGGATATCGCCGCGCAGCAGCCGCAGCCAGTTGCCGGGCCGGCGCGCGGCATACCACAGCAGGCTCAGCGGCTGTTCGGCCTGGCCGAGCGTGGCCACGTCCTGCTCGCCCCAGGTGTACTTCAGCAGGTTGGCCAGCACGAGCCCGCAGACCTTGTCGCTGGCCAGCCCGGCATGCAGGCTGAGAAAGGCGCCGGAGCAGACACCGGCCAGCACGATGTGCTCGAAGCCCTGCCCGTGCATCCACTCCACCGCTGCGGCAAGCTGCTCGCGCGGTGCGACCGCGTAGATCTCCGGAATGCTCATGCGCCGCCGCGCCTGCGGGCTGTCGCCCAGCGCGGCCAGGTCGAGCCGCAGCGCCGCCACGCCGCTGCGCGCGAGGCGGCGCGACAGCGAGACGAAGAGCCGGCCGTCGCCGACGTGATGGTTGCCGCCGGTATTGGGAAAGATCACCCCGAGCGGAGCGCGGCGGGCTCCGGCCGGCATGCACAGGATGCCGAACTGCCGGCCCGCGTCCAGCCACACGGCGCGCTCGCGCACGCCCTCCACGGCGAACTCCGTGTCGTCGGCCCGATCAGGCCCCGGCGCGTCGGCGATCGCCTGGCCGGCGGCAGCTTCGGCGGCCGTGGCCGCAGCTTGCCGGATCCACGCCGCCACCCGCCGCCACGCCTGTTCCGGCACCGCGGCATTCTCGGTCGACTGCATCAGCGCGGCATACTCGGCGAACCCCTCCTCCTCCACTTCGGCGCCGGCCGCGCGGTAGTGCGCACACAAGGCCTGCACCGTCGAGGCGGCACCCGGCCATGGGTCCAGCACCAGCACGCGCGGTGCCGGACAGCCGGCGCGGCGGTCCAGGCGCAGCCCTTCCAGCGCGCGCACCGTGTCGGCGCCCAGGCGATACGCCAGTACCTCGAGCGTGCCTTCCCGCGGGGCGCGCGAGGCCAGGTCCGGCGCCATGCTGTTGAGCCAGTTGACGTGCAGGGCGCGCATCTCGCGCAGGAAGGCGCGACCGCTGACGACCGGCGCCAGCAGCACCAGTGCGGCCGGCGCCTCGTTGCGCCCGGCCAGCGCCTCGGCCGCCAGCGCGGCCAGGCTGCCGCCCAGGCGCAGGCCGCACAGCACCACCTGCCGCACGCCTGCGCGCGCGCGCAACTGCGCGGCCGCGGCCACGATATTGCCGATCCAGCAGGCCAGGCGCTCGGGCGCCTCGTCGCTGCCCGCCGCATCGCCGGTGCCGTGGTAGTCGAAGCGCAGCACCGGCACGCCAGCGGCGGCAAGATCGTCGGCCAGGTGGCGCAAGGCCCGGTGCGACCACATGCCCTCATGGCCGGGCGGCGCGCACAGCACGACGCCGGTGTCGCCGGCCGCGCCATGCAGCCATCCGGTGCAGCCCTCGAAGACGATGTGCTTCATGCCGGCTCCTTGGCGGACGGTGCGCGCTGGCGGGCCGCACACCGGCGGGACGTGCCCGCAGAAATGGGTACGCCGACCCGCCGCCGCGGGCCGCGCGCTCAGGGCTTGCGCTCGATCGCCCGGGTCTGCGTCAGCCGCTGCTGCGCGGCAGGGGGCAGGGGCAGGCTCAGGTAGGGATTCATGGCGTCGAAGTCGGTGCGGTTGCTGCGCCGGGGCGTGACGCCGTTGAGGATGCCGCCACCGAGGCGCGCATCGGCTCGCGCGAGCCGCTTCAGGGTCTCCTGCACCTGCTCGGGGGGCGTCACATCGGCGCGCACCACCAGCAACGTCGAGCCGGCGAGGTTGGCGACCAGCGTGGCATCGGCCACCGCCATCACCGGGGGCGTGTCCACCAGCACCAGGTCGAAGCAGGCGCTGGCCGCGCGCAGGCAATCGCCCAGCAGCGGCAGCATCAGCAGCTCGGAGGGATTGAGCGGTATTGCGCCGGCGGTCAGCAGCGACAGGTTGCCGACCGCGGTCGGGCGCACCGCGTGCATGAACGGCGTGTGCCCCGCCAGCACTTCGGCCAGGCCGGTTTCGGCGGGCTGGTCGAACCAGCGCGCCACCTTGCCCCGGCGCAGGTCGGCATCGATCAGCAGCACGCGCTGGCCGGCCTCGGCGAACAGCACGGCCAGGTTGACCGCGGCAAAGGTCTTGCCGGCGCCGGACGCCGGACTGGTCACGGCCACCACCTTGTCGGGCGCGCCACGCACAGCGAAGTGCAAGGCGGCGCGTACATTGCGCAGCCCCTCCACCGCCAGCGAGTGCGGCGCGCAGCGGGCCAGCAGGAAGCGGTCATGCAAGCCGAGCCGCCACGGCTCGTCGCCGGCGAGGGACATGCTGCCGTCCTCTTCCAGTCCGGCGAGAGGCTCGTCCTCGCCGACGCCGTCGCGCGTGCGCGCCAGCGCCACGGCATCGCCCAGGCGTGCCAGCGCATGCGCATCGGGCCCGCCCAGCACCGCCACGCCGGCCAGGCTGGCCTTGGCTTCGACCTGGCGTTCGAGCTCGACCTGCTCACGGCTGAACACCACCTCGCCCAGGATCGGCACGCCGAACTCGTCCTCGACCTCGCCCGCATCGGCCACCGCCGGCTTCCAGCGCCGCCGCGCACTCACGCCGATCATCCCCAGGCCCAGGCCCAGCAGGCCGCCGCCGGCGGTCAGCGGCCACGGCCCGACGCCGACCGGCGTCATCGAAGCCACCGCGCTGTCGACCAGGCGCATCGCGCTGGTGCTGTCCGACTCCCGCAGCGACAGCTGCTGGACCTTGTTGCGCAGCTGCATATAGGTTTCCTCGGCCACCTTGACGTCCCGCGTCAGGCCGACCGCCTCCCGCTCCGACAACGATACGTTCTTCAGGCGCGCATCCATGTCGCGGCGTTCCTGGGCCAGCTGCTGGATCTGGCTGTCCACCGTACGCACTTCGTTGGAGTCGGTGGTGAAGCGCTGCAGCAACTGGGTGCGCTGCAGCCGCAGTGCAGCGATCTGGCGCTGGTAATCCATGCTGCCGTTGAGGAAGGACTGTGCCTCCGCGGTCGGCTGCAAGGTGCCGGAGCGCGACCGGTAGTCCGTCAGTGCCTCCTCGGCGCGGTCGAGCTCGGCCTTGGCGAGGGGCAATTCCCTGCTGAGGAAGGCCAGCGTGCTGGCCACGTCGTCGCGGCGCAGCGTGGCCTGGCCGAGGATGTAGGAGTTCGCCACGCCGTTGACGAGGGCCTCGGCATTGCGGCGGTCGGCGCTTTCCCAGGCGATGCGCACCGTGCGGGCGGCGCCGGCCGACGCTTCCACCTGCAGTTCGCGGGCGATGCGGTCGACCACGCCCTGCAGGTCCTGCCGCACCAGCGTGAAGCGGGTGCCGGGTGCCGCGTCGATGGCGCCCACCAGCATCTCCACGCCGTTGCCGGCGGCAGGTTTGCCGACCTGCCCGTTCAGCAGTTCGTGGCCATCGGCCGATACCCGGTACTCGCCGGCCGCCAGCACCTCCAGCAGCATCGGCACATTGAGCAGCCGCTCCGGCACCGCCAGGCTGTCCACTGCGATGCGCTCGCCGCCCCAGGCATAGCCCAGGCTCTCCGGCCACGGGCCGAACCTGTGGCCCGGCTCGGCCAGCCGCGCGGCGAGTCCGCCCAGCAAGGGCGCGCGCTGGGGCAGGGCGACGATGTCCAGCCGCAGCCGCTCCACCACCGGCCCGACCACGGTACGGCTCCTGAGCATGTCGGGCTCGAACGGCGCAGGGCCGGCGCCCTGGCCGGCATCCGCCGCTTCCATCTGCACCAGTGCCTGCGCGCGGTATTGCGACGGCATCGAGAAGGCCACCAGCGCGGCCGCCAGCATGCCGCACACGCCGGCCGCCGCGATGGTGCCGGCATGATCGACCAGGAGGCGCGCCGGATGCGACTGCGCGCCGCCCGCCTTGTCCGAGGCCGGCCCCACGCCGGCATGCGATAGTCTGCTCACGGCAAATCCCCACTCCTGCTGTACTCCGCGCCGGACGCCCCCCGGGGCGCCGGCCTCTCCTTCCCGCACGCGCTATGCCGTCGCGCTCAACGTCGTCCGTAGTTGTCGTCGAAGCGCACGATGTCATCCTCCCCGAGGTAAGAGCCGGACTGCACCTCGATGATCTCCAGCGGCGTCCGGCCCGGGTTCTCGAGCCGGTGCAGCGTGCCGATCGGGATATAGGTCGACTGGTTCTCCGACAGGATGCTGACGGTGTCGCCGCAGGTCACGCGCGCGGTGCCGCGCACCACGACCCAGTGCTCGGCGCGGTGGTAATGCATCTGCAGCGACAGGCTCGCGCCCGGATCCACCACGATGCGCTTGACCTGGAAGCGCTCGCCCCGATCGATCGCGTCGAAGCAGCCCCACGGCCGGCGCACCTTGCGATGGTTGACCACTTCGCTGCCGTGCTCGGCGCGCAGCCGCTGCACCACGTTCTTGACGTCCTGCACACGCGACTTGGCGACCACCAGCACCGCGTCGGCGGTCTCCACCACCACCACGTCCTGCACGCCCACGCAGGCGATCAGGCGGCCCTCGGAATGGGCCAGGCAGGCGCTGGCGCCGTCGAAGACCACGCGCCCGCGCCCGACGTTGCCGGCCGCATCCTTGGCGGCGATGTCCCAGATCGCGGCCCATGAGCCCACGTCCGACCAGCCGGCCTCGAGCGGCACCAGCATCGCGTGCAGGTCATGCTGGCCGTGCAGCTTCTCCATCACCGCATAGTCGATCGAATCGGACGGGCAGGCGCTGAAGGCTTCGGCGCCGAGGCGCACGGTATCGCCCTGGCTCGCGCCGGCGCCGTAGGCGGCCTGGCAGCAGCGCAGGATCTCCGGCTGCAGTTCGCGCATCGCCTTGAGCCAGACCGAGGCCAGCACCACGAAGATGCCGCTGTTCCACCAGTAGCCGCCGGCCTCGACGTAGTGCTTGGCCAGCTCCAGGTGGGGCTTCTCGACGAAGCGCTCGAGGCGGTAGGCACCCATGCGTTCACGCCTGGCGGTGCGGATGTAGCCATAGCCGGTCTCGGCAGCGAGCGGGCGCACGCCCAGTGTGACGATGGCACCCCAGTCGGCATGCCGCACGGCCAGCGCGACGGCGCGGCGGAAGGCCTCGGTGTCGGCCACCGCGTGGTCGGCCGGGGCCGCCACCAGCACGGCATCGCCCCCTTCGCCGCCCTCGGCGACGGCATGCAGCGCCGCCATGGTCAGCGCGGGCGCGGTATTGCGCCCGCAGGGCTCGGCCAGGATGCTGGCACCCGTGCCGGCATGCGCCAGCATCTGCGCGATCATGAAGCGGTGTTCTTCGCCGCACACCACGATGGCGCGCGACTCGGCGCCGGCCGCGCGCCCCGCCAGTTCCGCGATGCCCTGCAGGCGCCGCGCGGTGGCTTCCAGCAGCGTGTCCTCGGCCACCAGGTTGAGCAGTTGCTTGGGGTACTGCTCACGCGACAGCGGCCACAGGCGCGTGCCCGAGCCGCCGGCCAGGATCACCGGGCGCACCGGTGGCAGCCGGGCGGTCTCGGCCGCGCCTGCTTGCGCCTGGCCTGCGGCGTTGTCTCCGATCCTTGCCTTCATCATGCCTCCTCGGCCGTGCCCGGCAGCGCGCGATCACTCGCAGAATTGGGTACGCTTGCCGGCGGCGGCGCGAGGGAAGCAGTGGGCAGGAAGCGGGCGGGAGCGGCGGCAGGGCCGTCCGGCGCGGGCGCGGCGCGTTCGGCGGATGAAAGGCAGTGTAGAAAGTGGCGTCGCCGGAATCTGTTCGCTTCCGCACACGCTGCCGGCCGCCGCGCGCGGCCGGCAACGCCGGCATCCAGGCGTGCGCCAGTGTTCGACAGCGCACCGAAGGACGCCGCGCCGCGGGCTGCAATGGAGGCTGCCGCGCGCCCGCCCGGAGCGGGTGCAGGCGGAGCCGAACTGTGCGGAGGCGCGAGATGGAGCGGAACGCGGTGATCGAGCAAGGCGGGGGCGCCGGCTGCCTGGAGCCTGCGCGCGCGGAGAGTCCGCAGGACGCGCAGGCCACCGGCAGCCTGCACGGCGCCGACGCGGTCTGGCAGGAGACCAACTGCTACATGGACCTGTGGATCGAGCTGCTGCAGGGCTGGCGGCTGGAGCCGCGGGCGGCCCTGCCCTTCACCGTGACCCAGGACTTCGAAGGCGACCATTTCACCTTCTTCAAGTATCCGCCGATGGACCTGGAGCGGCTGTACGGCACCGTGGTGCAGGAGATGGCGGTCTATGACACGCTGGAGGCCCACGTCGCCGCACAGGTGGGCCGCGGGCATGTGGTGCTGGTGGAGTTCGACAGCTTCTACCTGCCCGACACGCGCGCCACGTCCTACCGGAGCGCCCACGTCAAGACCACGGCGGCGGTCGACGCCATCGATACCGGCGCGCAATGGCTCGACTACTACCACAGCCTGGGCCACTACCGTGCCGAGGGCGACGACTACCAGGGGCTGCTGCGCCTGACGCCCGCGCTGAGCGGCAACGGCGACGTGCTCTTTCCCTATGCCGAATGCGTCAAGCGCGTGCGTCCGGCGCTGCGCGGCCAGGCGCTCGCCGACGGCGCGCTCGACCTGCTGCGGCTGCATCTGGCGCGACGGCCGGCGGACAATCCGCTGAGCCGCTGGCGCCAGGTCTTCGACGGCCAGGTGGCGTCCGTTCTCGAGCGCGGCGACGCTTACTTCCATCACTACGGCTTCAACCTGCCGCGCCAGCTCGGCGCCAACTTCGAGATGCTGCATCACTTCCTGGCATGGCTGGCGGCGCAGGGCCACGCCGTGCCCGCGCCGGTGGCCGAGGCCGCGCGCACCATCGCCGAGGAGTGCAAGGTGCTGCAGTTCCGCCTGGCGCGCGCCGTGGCGCGCCGCCGCCACGACGGCTGCCACGAATGCCTGGACGCGCTGGAGGGCGCCTACGCGCAGGTGATGGATGGCCTGGTGCGGCACTTCGGCACGCCTGCGCCGGACTGAGATGGCGGTACGCTCCGGGCGCTCCGGGCGCTCCGGGCGCTTCAAGCGTTTCCCAGCGCCGGCAGCAGGCGGTCGTACTCGCGCTTGACCAGCTTGTAGCATTCACAGGCATGGCGCTCCAGGCCGCAACGGTCGAGCACGGTGATGTGGCCGCGGCTGTGGTGGATCAGGCCCAGGTCTTCGAGCTTGCCGGCGGCTTCCGTCACCCCCTCGCGGCGCACGCCCAGCATGTTGGCGATGACCTGCTGGGTGATGACGAGCTCATTGGAGTCCATGCGATCGAGCGCGAGCAGCAGCCAGCGGCACAGCTGCTTGTTCAGCGAGTGGTGCCGGTTGCAGGCCGCCGTCTGCGCGATCTGCGTCAGCACCGCCTGCACGTAAAGCAGGGTCACGCGCTGCAGCACGTGCAGGCGCTCCAGTTCGCCGCGCAGCACGCGCGCCGGCAGGCGGTAGGCGAAACCGGGACTGCGCACCTCGACGCGGCACGGCATGGTGTCGCCCCCGGTCACCACCGGGATGCCGACCAGCCCCTCGTTGCCCACCGCGGCGAACTCGACGGTGGCACCGTCCTCCAGCAGCGACAGCAGCGACACCACACCGGTGGTCGGAAAGTAGACATGGACGATGCGCTGGCCGGCGCCGGTCAGCAACTCGCCGCCGCGCAGCCGCACCAGTTCCAGGTACGGAGCGAGCGCCTCCCATTCCGCGCGCGGAATCGCGCCGAGCAGGTGATTGACGTGCAGGTCAGAACGATGCGTGATCATGATGATGCCCCCTTGCCTGCAGGCGCCGCCGCATGTCCCGGGCAGCGCCGTGGCGGCCCTTGTTTCCGTTCCGGCACCGCCCGCTGCGGCGGCGCCGTTGACTGTATTAAGGGGCAAGCCAAGGGCCGGCGTTAGTAGGCATAAGGCCTATACCGCCTCCTCCATCGGTAGGTCTGAGGCCCGGCGCGACCCTGTGCGCGATGCGGCCCCGGGCGGGGTTGCGGGCGCCGCTTGCGGCGCTGGTCCATTGCGCCCGGGCAAGCGCACCCGGGCGGCGGTGCCTCCATGTCGCACGGTTAGGCGCAAAACGCAGCCATAGCGCGGCGATGGCGGCCTTTGCAACGACGCGATGCGCCCGCATGGCATGGCAGGCATCGACCGGTTTCAGGGTTTCAGTGGACTAGGCATCGTAGCGGGCTGGGCGGCCTCCATCGTTGAGGGCACGCACCTCGCCCGAAGGCATGAGGCGCGCCGCCGCGCCGGCCGGGCCATCATACAAAAGGCGGAGGCGGCGCGACTGTCCCGGGCCGAGGTGGAACCAATCCTGCTCGGCGCGCCAGGCGTGGTCCTCGACATGGACCCAGCGCGCGAAGCGGCGCGTGGCCACGGTCAGCCACCACTGCCCGTCTTCGCAGGCCAGTTCGGCGCGCAGCTCGGCCGGCAGCAGCGCATCGGCGCGCCGCTCCGGCAGGTAGACCGACTGGCTGAGCGGCGCAGCCGCCCCGGCCGCTCCGGCGGCCCCGGCATTCCCGTCCGGCGCCGGCTCGTACAGCGCCGCCAGCACGACGTCGTGCGCGGGCGGGCCGAAGCGGTAGGCATAGGTCATGTCGAAGAAGCGGTCGAGCAGCGCGGCGGCCTCCAGCCGGCACACCGCGCGCGGCGCCAGTTCCAGCTCGCGCCGCGCCTCGGCGGCCACGGTCTCGCCCTGGCGCAGGCAACGCAGCTCCAGGCGCACCCGCCGCGCCCGTGGCCCTTCGTTGATCAGGTGTACATGCAGCCCGTTGAGCCCTTCGTCGCTCAGCAGCACCTGCAAGGGCTGCCACACGTCGCGCAACGCATGCCAGGCCGACTTGGGGCGCACGCACGCATCGACGATGCCCCAGCCGGCGCCGGGCAGCAGGTCTTGCAGCTGCCAGACCAGGCCACCCGCGCAGGTGGAGCCGGCGCGGCGCCACTCGGCGAACACGCTGCTCATCAATTCCGCCACCACCGCGCGTGACAGCATCAGGTAGCGCTGCGGCCGCTCGTAGCGCAGCCGCGGCGGATCCACTTCGTACAGCTCGCGCAGATAGTAGTCGCGCACGTCCTCGAAGTCCCACGCCGCGCCGGCGTCACGCGGCACGCGCGCCTTCCAGCGCGGATCGTGCAGCGGCTGGGTCAGGCCGTGTTCGGCCAGGGTGCGCGCGCACGGCACGTTGGCGAAGGCCAGGCATTCCGAGGCGAAGCGCACATTGGCCAGGCGTGCGTCGGCCAGCGGCCGCTCATAGGCCCCCACGCCGTAGTAGTGGCTGACGCCGGTGTCGGGCTGGAAGGGCCAGGCGCCGCCGCTCGGCGAATTGGGTACGTAGACGGCGTCGGGACGGTGTTCCGACACCAGGCGCGGGATCAGCGCGTCGAACAGGGGCTGGCGCCAGTCGGCGCGCGCGGTCCCCAGCATCGCCGCCTGCTGCTCGGCCTCGCTGCCGCCGCACAGCACGGCGACGCTCGGATGCGCGCCAGTCGACACCAGCCATTGGCCGACTTCGCGCGCGGCCGCCTCCATGAATTCGGGGTCGTCGCCGTAGTCGAAATTGGCGAACATGAAGTCCTGCCACACCATCAGCCCGGCCTCGTCGCAATGGCGGTAGAAGGCTTCGCCGGGATAGCAGGTGACGCCGCTCACACGCACCATGTTCATGCCGGCCGCGCGCGCCAGCGCCAGCCAGGGCCCGACCGCCTCGGCCGTGTCGGCCAGGCCGGGCAGGTCGTGGCTGGACACGCAGGCCCCGCGGCAGAACACGCGTTCGCCGTTCACGCGCAGGGCGAAAGCGCCCTGGGCGGCGTCGCCGTCGAGCGCCACGGTGCGCAGGCCCACCTGCCCGCAGTCCAGCTCGCCACCCGGCAGCCGTGCCGTGACGCGGTACAGGTGGGGCTCGCCATGCGTGTGCGGCCACCACAGCCGAGGCCGCGCCAGCAGCAGTTCGCCGGCCAGGGTATGCGAGTCGAGGCGGTGCAGGGGACCATCGGCACCGCCGCTGCCGTCGGCGCCGCAGCGCACGGCGAAGTGGCCGGCCAGCGGCGCCGGGCCCGGAAAACGCAGCAGCAGGCGGACGCTGCCGTCGCCGCCGTCATCCAGCCTGGTGCGCAATTCGGCACGCACGCCGGACCAGGAACCGCAGGCGGCCGGGTCGAGCAGTTCGACGCCGCGCCAAGGCCCCACCGCGTGCACCGGCGGGCACCAGCCCGGCATATGGCCGAGGAGGGTGGTACGCACGGCGCGCAGCGACGGCGGCGTGATCATGCGCGGCTTCCAGCGCGCGCGGCCGCGTTGCGTGCGCAGCCAGGGATACAGCGCACGGAAGCACAGGTGCAGCGTATTGTCGCCGGCCAGATCCACCTCGGCCTGGTGGGCGATGAACATGTGCCGAGCGGTCAGCACGAGGCGGCCGTTGAGCCATACCTCGGCCAGCGTGGCCAGGCCGTTGAAGCGCAGCAGGCGCCGGCCGTGGCCGGCGAAGCGGATGCGGTACCAGTGATCGTGCTGGTGCAGCGGCGGCGGCGCGCCATCGTCCCAGCGCCCGGCCGCGCGCATGGCCGTGGCCACGGTGCCGGGCACCGGCGCCGGCAGCCAGACAGCCTGTGCATCGAGCGCCTCGGGCGAGGCCGCCGCGCCGGCGAGGGTCTGCAGCCAGCCCCACTCGCCGCGCAAGGTGGCGTCGGCCAGGGCGATGCCGGCGGGAACGTCCGGCGCGTCCTGGAGCGGGCCCGGTGCCGGGTCGCGTGCGCTCATCCGGCCCCCACGCCGAAATGCGCGGCCAGCGCCGGCACGCTGGCCTGGTAGGACAGCTCGAGCTGCTCCAGGCAATCGTGGCAGGGGTCGGGCTTGTGGCTGATGACGGCGCGCATCAGGCGGAACTGCATCACCATGGCCTCCGACGCCACCGTGTAGCAGGCCTCCGCCAGCCCGGCGGGCAGCGGCTGGCCCTGCCCGGCCAGCCAGCGCAGGTAGCATCCGAGCAGCTCGAAGTTGGCGCCCAGCTGGCGCAGCACACTCGCCGCATAGCTCTGGAAGTTCGGCTCGCCGTGTGCCATCAGCTGCTCCAGGTGGGCCGGGAAGGCGCGTCGGAACGTGGCGATGGGGTTCTGTTGCGGCCGGTGCGCCAGGTGCTGGCGCAGCAGGTCGAGCGAGACGCGCAGGATGGCAGCACCGTCCTGCGGCGCAAAGCGCCGCCGCACCACCTCGGCGTGCGGCTGGGCGGTCGCGTCGGGGTCGCGCAGGCCGCCGCGGCGGCGGAAGATGTTGGCATAGTCGGGACCGCTGGCGGTATGGTAGCCATCCGCGTGGTAGTAGCCGACCGCGGCCGCCTCGGGCACCAGCACGTCGACCGCGATGCTCGACAGGCCGTGCTGGCGCCGGTAGGCGCCCGGCTGCGGCAGGTGGTAGCTGTCGACTTCGAGCAGCACCACGTTGCCGCGGCAGGTCTGCGCCACCACATGGGACTCGAGATCACCGTAGACGGACAGCTCGTGCATGGTGATGCCGTACAGTCGCTCGAGGTCGCTGGCGGGGAAACTCGACAGCGTGAACTGGTCCCCTTCGAAATCCTGCGCTACCGTGAAGGGCAAGGCGGCAATGGGCTCCAGTTCCCAACCGTGCAACAGTTCGACCCACAGGTCGACGTGCCGGTTGGCGTGGGACCACACCGGGTTGCCGTCGTGCAGCGACGCGCCTGCGCCTGCCTTGCCTTTCGCGCCGCCGTACATCAGGCACTCCCGAGCGTGGCGCGCACGCCTGACGGCCAGCGCGCGGGGTCGAGGCCATGGTGGCGCAGCAGGGCCAGCACCAGCCGCTCGATGCCGAAGCCCACGCAGCCGGTGTGGGCCACGCCGCCATCGGCCTGGCGGATATCCCACAGCGCGCCGAAATGGTCCATGTGGTAATTGAAACTCATGCACGCCGTCGGCGGCGCGCCGTCGTTGACCGGGATCAGCAGCTCGAATTTCAGCTTCTGCTCGCGCTGGCTGTCGGCGACGATCTTGCCTCCGCGGCCGAAGAAGGGGTCGTTGGCGACGTCGACCTCGAGCGGCAGCTGCAGCGCGCGGGCCAGCTGCTGGCCGCGCTCCATCCAGAGCTGGCGGAAGGCCACGATGCGCTCGGGAGAACCTAGGCAGACGTACTCGCGCTGGCGGAACAGTTGCATGCGGGTCGGCTCGAGCGAGGGCTCGTGCCGGAAGCAGTAGGACAGCACGTCGACCACCTTGCCCGCCTCCGGCAGCGGGCCGCGCCGCGCCATCACCGGATAGATCGGATAGCAGGCCGCCGGGGTCAGCACCACGCCGCTGGGCTGCTGCTGGTCGGTCCAGTCCTCGCCGTCCTGCAGCCGCGCCAGCAGGCGGCGGTGGCCGCGCTCGTCGCCGCAGAAGCTGTGGATGGTGCCGGCGAGCTGCGGGAAGCTCTGCAGGTACTCGCTGGTCTCGAAATCGCGCTGGCCCATGGCCGGCGGAAAGCGCAGCACCTCCGCCAGCTGGTCGGCGCCGAGTGCGGTGATGGCCCCGTTGAGCCCGTCGCCGACCGCTTCGAAGACGGCGCTGCGCCCGTACAGGCCCTGCACGCCGGTCGGCACCAGCAGGCCTGCGCCGACCAGCGCGTCGAGGAAGGCGGGCGCGTACGCCGAGCCGCCGGCGGGGGCTTCGCCACGCGAGAGGTTGGCATCCATGTCGGCTCCTTCAGGGACGATCGGAACGGTCCGCCAGCAGCAGGCCGGCGGTATTGCTCAGGATGCGGTCGTTGTTGATCATCAACGGCGCCGACCACAGGTCGCGCAGGTGGCGCCCGAGGCTGAATGGCGTGCCGTGCTTGTAGCCTGCCATGCCGCACACCAGCATGGCCTGCTGCACCACCTGCAGCGCCATGGTCGACACCGCGGTCTTCAGGCCGTTCATCTCCGCGGCCAGCGCGAACGCACCCTGGGTGGACTGGCCGCTGCGCCGCTGGCGCTGGTGCGCCAGTGCCATCTCCAGGCGGCCTTCCATCATCTGCAGCAGGCTGACCGCCTCGGCCACGCGCGCGGCCGAGGGCGGCAGCGCGCCGGGACGCGCGCGCGCCTGGCCCTGGAAGAAGCCCTTGGCGCGCTGCAGCGCATCGCCGGCAATGCCGATCCACATCGCGCTCCACAGCATGTGCGAGACCGGCGTCATGGTCAGGTCGGCGATCTCGCCGAAGGGCACCGGCAGGATCTGTTCGACGTGTCCGGCCGCTTCCACGCGGAAGCCGTTGCTGCAGGTACCGCGCATGCCCAGCGTATCCCACGCGTTCAGGCTCTGCAGCGTGTAATCCGGCTTGAGCGCGCACACCAGCACCTGGTCCGAGGGGGCGGCGTCGGCGTGACGCCGCGCCGTGACCAGGATGCCGTCGGCATGGGCGCCGTAGGAGATCGTGGTGGCCATCTTGAGCAGGCGGAAGCGCTCGTTCTCGGCGTTGACCGCGCAGCCGCTGTTGCGCAGCGCGCCGCCGATCGCTTCCTCGGAAGTCGCCGAGGCCAGCAGCAGCTGCTCGCCCGCCAGCCGCGCCAGCAGCGCCTCGTGCCAGGGGCTGCCGGCGCCGTGCTCGAGGATGCAGGCCACCTGGATCTGGTGCATGGCGTAGATCATGCCGGTGGACGAACAGGCCGCGCCGAGGATGCGGCAGATGGCAGCAATCGTCTCCAGCGAAGCCCCGGGGCCGCCGAAGGCGGGCGGCACCATCGCGCCCAGCAGGCCATGCGTGCGCAGCACGGCAAAGGCATCGTGCGGAAAGGAGGCATCGCGATCGACCTGCTCGACGTGCCTGGCGGCTTCGGCCGCCGCGGCATGTGCCGCGCTGAGCAGGGCGGAGGCCGGCGCGGACTCGCCGCCGACCTGCGCCAGTTCGTCCTTGGCAATGGGTGCGTTCATGCTGCCTCCTGCTCTTGCTTGAGCTGCTCGACGGCGGCGGCCAGCGAATCGATGCTGCGGAACAGCTGCCGGGTCAGCATGCGGTCGGGGATCTCGATATCGAACGCGTTCTCGATGGCGAGCATGACGTGGACCGTGGCAAGCGAGGAGAGACCGGCCTCGTAGAGGTCCGACTTGTCCTCGAGGGAGTCGAGCGGCACGTCCAGTCGGGCCACTTCGCCTAGGATGCTGCGGATCGTTGCCTTCATTGCTGACCTCCTGGTGGAATCCCGTGTCTTATTGAACCTACCGGAGCCGCACCCATCGGTGTGCTGCCGCACCAAGGCGGCACGCCAGGGCCGGCCGCCGCTCAGAACACCTCCGAGCCCGTCCAGCCGTGCAGCGCGGTGCGCAGGATGATGAGCAGGTCCAGCCGGAACGACCAGTGCTGGATGTAGTAGATGTCGAACTCGATGCGCCGCCGCATCTTCTCCACCGTATCGGTCTGCCCGCGCAGGCCGTTGATCTGCGCCCAGCCGGTGATGCCGGGCTTGACGCGGTGGCGCAGCATGTAGCGGTCGATCAGCTCCTTGTACAGCTCGTTGTGCTCGATCGCATGGGGACGGGGACCGACCACCGACATGTCGCCGCGCAGCACGTTGAAGAACTGCGGCAGCTCGTCCAGGCTGGTCCGGCGCAGCATCCTGCCGATGCGCGTCACGCGCGCGTCGCCCGGCACCGCCTGCGTGACGCCGTGGTCGGCATGCAGGCGCATGGTGCGGAACTTGTAGACCTCGAAGGGGCGCCCGTCCATGCCCAGGCGCGTCTGGCAGAACAGCACCGGACCTGGCGACGTCAACTTGACCAGCAAGGCGATCAGCAGCAGCAGCGGCGACAGCCCGAGCAGTGCCGCGGCGGCGAAGACGCGGTCGAAGCCGCTCTTCAACGTGCCGGTGATGCCCGACACCGGCGGACTGTTCAGGTCGATGACCGGCAGCCCGAGGAACTCGCTGAAGCGATGGCCGAGCAGTTCGACCGACATGATGTCCGGCACCCAGCGGATGTCGACCAGGTCGTTGCGGAAATGCCGCACCACGTCGTAGAGGTCGCGGCAGGCCGCCATCGGCAGCGTCAGCCAGATCTCCCTGACGCCCTGGGCGCGCACGAAGGCGCATACGTCCTCCAGGGTATGCAAGGCTGCGACGCCGCCCGGCACCGGCCCCTGGCCCTCGTGGTAGATGCCGACCACGCGATAGCCGGTATCCCTGGCCAGCAGCACGCGCTGGAACAGCTCGTGGCCGAGCGGGCCATAGCCGATGATCACCACCCGCTTGGCGTTGATGCCGAGCTCGCGCACGCTGGCCAGCATGCGGAAGGCGATCACGCGCGTCAGCACCAGCACCCACGCCACGCTGGCGAACCAGCCGAGCGACCACAAGCGCGAGACCAGGCCGATCTGGTGCATCAGGAAGGCTGCCACCAGGCCTGCGACATAGACCAGGCTCCAGGCCGCGAGCACCCGCAGAGCGAGCACCGCCTGGCTGCGGCCGCGCCAGGAGTCATACAGGCCGAAGGCGGGAAACACCAGCAGCGTGCCGACGGCGCACAACAGCGTCAGGAAACCGTGTACCGGCGAGGCGCCGCGCAAGCCGTCAGGGAAGTACAGCGCGCCGAGCAGGATGCCGCACGTGGCCACCCAGACGCCGTCGCCGATGCGGTACAGGTAGTCCAAGGCCGTGCGGCGCTCCGCGGCAGGCGAGGTGATGGTCGCCATGATTCCATCTCCATCCCGACAGTCAGGTCCGATGGCGTCATGCTCCGGTCACGGTTGACCGGTGTCTGTGGGGCCGCGCACACAAGGCGCGCGCTCGGAAGGCGCGCGCCGGGCATGGCGAGCGCGGCGGCTTGGCGTCGGCTCAGGCGGGTGCCGCCGGCAGGGGCAGGACATCCGCCGCGAAGGCGCGCCACTCGCCGCGATGGAAGGGGCGGTCGCGGCCGGACAGGTAGACTGCGACGCTCTCCACCCAGCGGTGCGTCGCGCCGCCGAGGCCTGGCACCGGCAAGGTGTGCAACGCGGTGAAGGCCGCCAGTGCGGCGGCCAGCGGCACCACGCTGCGAGGCAGGGCGGCACGGCCGGGCCAGGCGAGGAAGACCAGACTGGCGCCGAGCCCCAGCGCCAGCCCGCCCAACACCTCGGACACGCTGTGCGCGTGCACGGCCAGGCGCGAGACGCCGATCAGCAGCGCCAGCGCAATGCCGAGCACGGTGCCGGCATGCGCCAGGCGCGGACTGGACGAAGGCGTACACAAGTAGAAGAGGACCGGCAGGGTGGCAGCGGACATCACGCTGTGGCCGGAGAAGCCGGTGAAGTCGAGCGACTCGATCCCCACGCCCCAGCCCATGAAGGCCAGTTTCGACGCCAGCGTCAGGCCCGCGGCCAGGCCGATCGCCAGCAGCCAGCGCACGGCGCTGCCCGGTGCGCGGCGATAGCAGAGCCAGAGCGCGATCAGCAGCGCGCTCGGCAGCAGGTAGGTACTCTCGCCGAAGCGGGTGACAAGGTGCCAGAAGTGCATGAAGGCGAAAAGCAGGACGCGTGAAACGAAGGCAGCGGAGCGCGTGGTGGAAGCGTGGCGCGTATGGCAATCGAAGCGGGGCCCAACATAGCACGGGAAGCGGGCCGTGCTCCGTGCGCCGGCGCCCCCTTGTGCGGGGACGCGAACGCATGACCCAGCCAGAAGAATGAGAGGCGCCGTGCCGGCGGCGGGGCAGGCCCCTCCTGACATCCGCGCCTGAACCGCCATGCTGCTTCTGGTTGATACAGGCGCCGGCGGCGATTCGCTATGTTCGATGAAGCGGCCGGGCGTGCAGTATGCCCGCCGCTTTCCAGAGCCCGCATGGTCCCCCGGTCGGCGGGCTTCTTTTTTGCCGGCGCGCCGAAGCGTGCGCAGCCGGGCGGCGCGCATCCGGCGCCGGGCAGAGGCGGACTCGCCGCAGCGGCCGCGCTGGGGACGGAAACAAAAGAAATGGGCCACGGCGTACCGGCTTGTCGCTGCCGGCTCCGCCGCGGCCACCGAGGTCCGGCGCAGCCTGGCACTGCCGCCGAAGTGCGCATGTGCGCATCGCCCTTGGCGATTGCGCTCCCGGATCGCTCCGGGTCCCCCGAACACGCGCTATCTATCGCCCCTCCAGATTCCTGCCGGTGACGTCCCGGATACCGCCTGAAGTCCAGGCTGCCGCACCCGCCGTCACCCGTCGTTGATGCTGCAATACGCGTGCAAAGCCAGCATCTGCGCACGGATCGAGTCGACCCGGAGCAAGGCTTCGCGCTCCCCCGCTTCGCGCGCTGCCAGGACGGCGGCCGACTCCGAAGCGAAGGACCTGCCGTGCAGTTCCCCGCGATACAGCAAGGGCTCATCACGCGCGGTGGCGAGCCGGACTTCGTAGCAACACGCCCATTTGCCGCGGCCCTCGCGCATGGCGAAGCCGCGCACCACGAGCACATCGAGACTGCCGTTCATGTGACCCCCTGCCACAACCCGGGCGCGCCTGCTTGTCGGGCGCTGCCTCATTGACAACCTGGAATACAGCATAGCCGCCGATGCTCCGGTCCGCCTCATCCGAGGGGTGGAGCGCCCCTCGCACAAACGGAGGAGATCGTGCCAGCGCAGGCATGCGGCGGCATGGTGCCGGCAGCGCCCGCGCCCCGCAGCGCACGGGGAAAGCACTGCCCGCCGGCCCGCACCAGATCGCTCGCCCGGCAGACGCGTTCGATCGGGGCCGGCCCGACGATGCAGCCGCCAGCGCCCAGTGCCAGCGCCAGGCGCATCAGCGCCACGTCCGGCGCCGGCAGCAGCACCAGCCAGCGCGCCGGTGCCACGCGGGCCTGCAGGGCGCGCAGCAGCACCGCCGGATCGGCGCGCGCATCGCTGCAGTCCAGCAAGGCAAAGTCCACCTTGACCTCGGGATGCCTTGCCGCGGCGGCGCCCAGCAGCCATTCGGGCTCCTGCCGCGCGACCGGGGCGATCGGGGCGATCGGGGCGACCGGCCCGGCGGGCGCCACGGCGCGCAGCCGCCGCATCAGCGTCTGGCACAGCAGGCGATTGTGGGCGAGCAGCAGGATCGTCATTGACGTGTTCTCTCGACAGGGGCCGCACCAGGGGCCGCGCCTGGCGGACGGCACGGACGGCGGTGTCGCGCCCCGCCGGCGCAGCGGGGCGATCTGTCCGAAGACTAGCAAGCGGCAGCCGCCGACGCTTCGTGCGTTTGGCCGAGAGGACTCCGACAAATGGATGAGGCAGGAGCTGGCCCGGCGCGCGCTGCCCGCCTCTGCGCGAGGCGGCGGCCGGGCCCTGCCGCCGCGGCTCAGGCCGCTTCGCGCACGCAGGACTGCGGCAGCAGCGATAGCTGCGGGCCCGGCCAGTTCAGCGTGGCGCCCCGCTGCAGGGCCACGTAGACAGCCTCACCCTTGTTACGCACCTGCAGGCGCTGGTAGAGCGTGCAGGCATGCGTCTTGGCAGTCGCCACCGAGATGTTCAGGACACGGCTGACGGTCTTGATCGGGTAGCCGCGCGCGAGCAGCACGAGGACTTCGTACTGCCGCTCGGTGATATTCAGCAGGTGCGAGCCCGACAGCGGCGTTTCGGTCTCCGTCTCGCCGCTGCCGGATGCCGATGGGCCAGCCGGCGCAGGGTGGCGGGCGGGCTCGGCGGCCGGCGCGGCCGGGGCGGTGACATGCCCCGGGAAACATTCGCCTCCCGCCAGCACGAGGTGGATCGCGGCGTCGAGGAGATCGGCGCTGCTGTGCTTGCTCAAGATGCCGCGCACGCCCTCGGGCAGTTCGCCCAGGTCCAGCCCGTCGACCGATTCGGCCAGCAGCAGCATGCGCTTCGGCTGCAAGCGCGCGACGGCCTCGAGCAGCATGGTGCCTGCGCTGGCCGACCCGGCCGGCAGGCCGAGCAGCAGCAGGTCCGCACCGCACGCATCGGCGGGGAGGGGAAGCTGCTGGTCGGGATCGATGTCGAGGATGACGTCATGCAACCGCGATTGCGCCAGCAGATGGCGCAGACCCAGGCGCAAGAGTGGATGAGGCTCGATCAACAGGATGGAAGCCATGGCCGCTCTCTTTCTTATTTGGCACGCCGGCATCGCATTGCGATATCGGGCGCGACTGGAGACGCGCCGCTATGCTGCGACTGCGCATCCCAACGGCCGGTTGCGATCCGGGATGGCGGCCCCGCCTGCGTGGTGCGGCCGTGCTGCCTCCCTCCGGGACGACTTCCGGCCCCCCCGGTGCGCCTCGACGGCGCTTTCGAACTGTTTAAATCAGATTTAAGGAAATCTAATTCTTGAGGTCAGGATAGGCATTGACCCCATCGAGTTCAAGGATTCCCGGCGGCAGAATGTTGCAGGACTGTATCCGAATGGGGCCCGGGTGCTGTCGGAATCGCCATAAAAGTGCATCATGACAGACCCAGGCAGGAACGATGCGGCAGATAAATGCGTGGAAACCTCCGGCGCCGGCGTGGCGCAAGCAGGCCTGGATCAGGCCTATGCCCGCCCATCCAGGCTTCCATGCGGATCGAAAATAATTTACATTGCACTTCAAGTGACGAAATCGACCGGATCGAAGTTGATCCTGGAAAAAAAGGTTTTGCGTCAATCACTTAGCAAAGAACCCGCCCATGTCCACCAGCCACGATGCCGCCGCCACCAAGCTCACACGCACCGAATTCGCCGTCGTGCGGGCCTATGCGCAGGGTATGCGCCCGGTGGACATCGCCAACCGCTACCTGCTCGATCCGGATGACGATGGCGAACTGACCGAACACCAGGCCATCCAGCGCATCCTCGGCCTGCGCGACCGCCTGATCCAGTTTGCATTGCAGCATGAGCGCCAGGATATCGCCGAGATGTTCGACGCGCTCAAGGGGCGATCGAACACCGGGATGGGGCGGCGGGTGGATGCCCTGTCGCAGTTGGAACGGCTCGGTCAGGGCACGCCGCGGATGGAGCATGCGGTGAGCTTGTGGTTCGGGCCCAGCCTGGCGCGGCGCCTGCACGCCGCGGGAATCGGCAGGATCGCCGACCTGGTGGCACTGGCTAACCGGCGTGGCGCGGGATGGTGGCGAGCAGTCCCGCGGATCGGCGCGCTATCCGGCGAGGTGGTCACGCGATGGCTGCTGGCACAGAAAGCCTATCTCCGCTCCGCCGGAGGAAAAGTGTCGCTTGCTCCACATATTATGCCGAATAGTGCCCATGCGGCGAGGCCACGGCTGCAGCCCTTGCCGCTGACAGCGGACATGGCGCATCCCGTGCCGCTCGAGTTCATGTTGCCGGGCCGCCCGGCCGGCGGACCGGCCGGGCATGCCGAGCCGCTGCGGCTGGTCAGGCAATGGCTGGCCCACCGCGCCCGCAGTGCCAGCACCTACCAGGGCTACCGGCGCGAATGCGAGCGCCTGCTGCTATGGTGCGCCATGGGCAGCAGGAATCTGGTCGGGCTGACAGCGGACGATATCCAGGAATACGACAGATTTCTTGCTGATCCCCAGCCAGCGGATTTCTGGCAAGGCCCGGCAGGGCCGCGCGACCGGCTGCACTGGCGCCCGTTCGAAGGCGCCTTGTCCCAGCCATCCCGGCGCGCGGCGCTGCGTATCCTGCATGCGCTCTACAGTTTCCTGTATCGGCAAGGCCACAGTGAGCGCAATCCGGTGGCCGACATGGCCGCGCCTGCCGGCAGCCCCGTGCCGGCGGCAGGTACGCGCGCGAGCGGCATGGCGGCAGCCGATGCATTGGATGCCTTCGTGCGTTGGCTGGGGCAGCCGGCGCATGGCGCAAGGCACCGGGCCGCGCATGCGGTCGCCCTGCTGATGCGCCGCAGCGGCTTGCGTGTCAGGGAGATCGCCGCATTGCGCTGGAGCCAGCTCAGCATGGAGGGCCATGCCACCTGGATCCAGATCGAGGCCCGCAATCCGCTGCGGCGACGGCGTCCGCTCGATCCGGAAACGTTCGCGGTGCTGCGTACGCACTGGCAGGATCGCGGCCTGGGCGAAGACGATATCCCCTCGCACTGCGCCCTGGTCGGGCCGTTGCAGCAGCCCGACACGCAGCGCGGCCGCACCAAGGCCCTGGCCGGCGCGCTCGCGGCCTATTCCGGCAGCGGGCTGGAGACGCTGTTGCGAGCGATGTGGGGGGAATTCGTCCGCCAGGATGGCGGCAGCACCGCCGGCGCGGCGCGGTTTACGCCGCGCGCGCTGGTCCGGGGTGGCAGGGAATGAGGGGCCTGGGGTAGGAGGCCCGGAAGGGGAACGGCTGCGTTAACCGGCGCGGACGGCGCGGGCGAAGCCGCTTTTGTCTTGGCCAGGTCCCGGCGCCATCCCGGACCTGGCACCGCTGGCGTCAGCCGGCCGTCTGGTCCAGGCCGAAGCGCGTCTTCAAGGCTTCGACCAGCGCCTCGCGGGTGCTGCGGTCGGCAATCTGCACATCGAGCATCACGCGGCCGGAATCCCACTCTTTGATGGTGCCGAGCAATTGTCCGCCGCTCGCGCGGATCTTGTACTGACGGCTGATTTCCTTGACCTTGCGCGGCTTGTTCTCCTGGGCCTGCTTGCGGATGGCCTCGACCTCGCGGCTCGACAGGCCGTCGTTCATGATGCGCACCGCCAGTTCGCGCGTACGTTCCTCTCCCGCCGTCTTGTGATACAGGGTCAGCTCGTAGCCTGCGGCGATACCGATGGCGCTGGGGCGTTCCCGCATCACGGCGAGGACGCTCTCCGGCAGCTTGAGCAAGGCCAGCGTCTTGTTGACCGTGCCAGCCGACATGCCGGTCAGTTCGCAGATCTCCTCCTCCTTCTGCACTTTGCCTTCGTCGATCAGTTGGCGCCAGGCGATGGCATTGTCGAGGGCCGACTGGTCAGAACGCTGCTCGTTGAGCAGGAAGGACAGCCGGTAGAAATCGAGGTCGCTGAGGTCATCCTCGACGAAGCACTCCATCTCGAGCTTGCCGGCCGAAGCCAGCGCGCGCTTGCGGTAGTGGCCGTCGATCAGGATGTAATGGCCGGGACGCGCGGGATCGGGCGCCGCCAGGCCGGGCGTCTTCTGCCCGTGGGTGGCAATCGAGGCCGCACGTTCCTGCACCACGGCCGGATCGTAGATGCGGCGGGCATTGAAGGGATTGTCATGCAGCTCCGTCAGCGGAATCCGTTTCAGGATCCGCCCGCCGGATTCCGTCGGCAGCGGACTTTCAGCGCTGAAAACAGCGGCGATCTCATTCGCCCTGCCCTGCAACAGGCCGTTGGGATGCTGTGCGATGGCGGCTTCCGCGCGCGCAAACCTGTCCAGGCCATCGCTGCGGCTCTTCTCGGCTGCCATTCCCGCCAGCATGCCTGCCCTCAGACTTTTCAGTTTCGTTGCCATACCCAATGCCTAATGCTCATTCAATCAAGGACAGTATTTCGTCAACCATCAGGTCGACCTCCTGCACGGACTCGCGCGCGCCCGCCACGCCATGAACGGTGCAACCGATCGCCTGGCATTCGCGGAAGGCCGAGCGGGACCCGACCATCGAATGCATCAGCGGGACGTCAGCATCGTCCCCAAGGATCTCGATGGCCTGGCGGGCAATCGATACGCGCCGCTGGACCATATTGGCCAGTACCCGGATCAGCAGCGTTTCATTCTGGACCTGGGCATGCTGGGCCAGCTTCTTGGCCGCCACCGCCGCCCATAGGTCGGGCGGCGAGGGGACCACGGGAATGATGGCCAAGTCCGAAATCAGCAGAGCGCTCGAAGGCGCGGCGGAATGGACTGCCGGCGGACAGTCGACGACGATGTAGTCGTAATCCTGGACGAATTTGCGCACCTCGCGGTGCATGGCGCCGCCGGACGGCGCCAGACCGATGACGGATGCAGGAAATGGCCGTTCGTCGCTGGCCTGTGCGGCCCAGCGGGTCGCGGTACCCTGCTCGTCCATGTCCACGAGCATCGAACGGGCGCCGCGCAAGCCCAAGGTGCCGGCCAGATGCATGCTGACCGTGGTCTTGCCGCATCCGCCTTTCTGATTAAAGACAGTGATGATCTTCGCTGCCACTGAGACCTCTCTTTCAGCGCTGAAAGTATGTTTGTCGTTAGCCGCCACTTTAGACAAAGCGGCACGATGATTCAACCACGTTATGAATTCAGATTCATAAAAAATACAGAGTTTTTTATCCGTCCTCCAGGCGAGCCTCTCACGGCCTCCCCCTGACGGGGACTTGCCTCTTTGCCCCCGTTCCGCCTAGAGTATTCTGGTGTGCGCTCTCTGGCGCACATGACACAACCAGACAAACTGGTTATGATGCCCGAGACAGTCGAGTCAAGTCGTGTCAACCTCGTCGGCTTCCGTTCGGTATCTACGAGAACTCAACGTGCTTGAACGGTTGTTTACGTCGTGTACAAGAACTTGCTTCGAAAAAGGAAATCCCTATGGCAACCGGTACGGTCAAGTGGTTCAACGAGACCAAGGGCTTTGGCTTCATTACCCCGGATGACGGTGGCGCTGATCTGTTCGCGCATTTCTCTGAAATCCAAGGCTCCGGCTTCAAGACCCTGAAAGACGGGCAACGCGTTACCTTCGAGGTCAAGCAAGGCCCGAAGGGCCTGCAGGCCTCGGGCATCAAGCCCGCCTGATCCTCGGTGCCTGGCCGGATTCCGCGCGCAAAGCCTACCCGGCCGAGCTGCGCGGATCCTGAAACGCGAAAGGCAAGCGCTTGGCGCTTGCCTTTTCTCATTTGCGGCTTCCTGAGGCGCGGGCTTCCCCGCGCGGCTCAGGAAAGCTTGCGCACGCTGGTCTTGGAAGGCTGGAGAATCAGCGCCTTCGATGAGTCCGCATCCACCTTGGCGTCCGGGTAGACCACCAGCACGTCCTTCAGTGCCTTGCGGAACAGGGCACGGAATTTCCGTTCGCTTTCGGTTTCGGTACCGAATTGCATCTGCAGAGCCTCCCACGGGATTTCCGTGCGGCGCTGGATGGTGAAAAAGCGATAGGTGAGCCAGGAATAGACATCGAGTGCGAATGGCGACTGCTTGAGCGCCTTCAGCGCCCGCATGTCGACCGGCACCGGCCGGTTCACCAGTTCGTTGAAAAACGGCTCCGACAGCACCACGAAGCTCTCGAACATCGACCCCTGCCCTGGCTGCATCGGATCCCACCAGGTCGACAGCTGGTCGGCCAGCAGGTAGCCGACGCGGTCGATCGCCAGCGGCTCGTGGCTTTGGTTCGGATTGGGGTTCGGCGTCGACTTGTTCTGGACGATGGCAATCGTGGCGGAGAACAGCCGGATCATCTGCTGGCGAACCAGCGTCATGGTGCCGCGCTTGCCTCCCGTGGCCATCGGGATGCCCAGGTTGTACATGAATTCCGACAGCGAATTCCCGAGCGAGATCCGACGGTCCTCCACTGTGCCGGTAAACTCGCCGCGCTTCTTTTTCGCCATGATCTCCTTGCCGATCCACGCCAGCATCAGGCGCGGATAGGAGCCATAGGGATAGCCGAGCGAAACGGTTTCCGACACGAGCTTCTGCCGGCCATTGCTGGCGCGTTCAGAGCGCTGCTGCGTGAAGTAACCCGGCTGGATCATCAGCGAGATATTGCCGCTGGTGCGGGTCCATACGGGGGGAGCGCCCTTGGGCGCCCGATAAGGCAGCGTGACCTGCACACTGGCACGACTCAGGAAGCCGACTTCCCCGCTTTGCCAGGCGTCTTCGCGTTCCATGGCCTGAGCTTCGTCGAACAGGCGCTGAAATTTCTCGGACGGAATCAGGCTGTTCTCGTTGCCGGGAACGATGATTCGGGGAGGCTCGCGGTCCGCATCCGGTTGCGGGCGATCCCCCGCGGTGACCGGGGAGCGTTTGATAGGCATAGGTGGCTGGCTTCGGATTACCCGCCTTTGTACTCGAAGCTATCGGCCTTGTCACGCAGAAACAGGTACAACGAGGAAATTCGTCAGAGCCCTTGGGTTGGGGGGTCTGGCTGTCTTGCTGGCTGGCATGGAGACCAGGCGGTGGGCAACCCGCGAGGGTTGTCCACGGACGGAATCCATCCACTACCGGTAGAAAGTAAGCGTATGGGTTAACTACTCGTAAACCGTATACGAGGGGCTAAGTCCCTGATTCACTTGCCCTCTCGACGCCCCGCCGAACCCGATTCTGCGCAGGGTCGAACTCGATTCTGCGAACCCTCGAACCTGATTCTGCGCCAGGCCGAACCTGTTTCAGCGCCGGGGCCGAACCGTTTTCTGCGGGGACAAGTCGGGTGACTCACAAGGTTGTCCACAGGCGGTGGACGCCCCGCGTACCCGTTTCTGCGAGCACTCCTGCGCCAGATGGCCCGGAAATGCGATTTTTTGCCGGATTCAGCCCGCAGACCGCCTGGAAATTGCCCTCTGGCTCGCGCGGCGTACCCATTTCTGCGGACTGGAAGAGGTGGTGCGTACCTGTTTCTGCGGACCGCTTCATGTATACGCGACGTATACGTTCCTGAACCTGTTTCTGCGCCGTACCTGTTTCTGCGAATGCCGTATACGTCGCCCTGTTTACGTCGGCGTACCCGTTTCTGCGTGGAAAACTCCGGACCGAGTCAGGCAAGCGTACCTGTTTCTGCGTGATTCGCTTGCATCGCGACTGTCAGGGGAAATTCTTTTTCCATTATACATAAGCTTAGTATTGAAAGCTAGTACTCACGTCATATATTTAGGTGACTGTGCGTGGGCATTGTGGAGCGTACCCAAATCTGCGCGCCATTCCTCCAGCGCGGCGTCTCGTCCGCTCGCCGCCGGTCCAGTGTTCGTGCCATGCGTACCTACTTCTGCGGACAAAAACGCGCTTGCGGCCCCCCGCTTGGCGTACCTGTTTCTGCGCCATGGCGTATCTCACGCAGAAACAGGTACGGCGGGTCGCCTCTGCGGCGAGGCGGAGACGCCCGCGTGGGCCTGGGCGTACCCATTTCTGCGAGGGAGAGAGCGGTGCGCTGCCGCGCGAACCCATTTCTGCGAGGGACTGGCGCCAAGCAGGCTTCTCGAAGAGCTCCCGGCTTCGCGGGCGTACCCGTTTCTGCGAGGCTGCGGGCGAGAACCTGGAGAGGGGCTGGTCCCGTTATGCCTGGGGCGTACCCGTTTCTGCGGGAGGCGGGAGGCGGGAGGCGGGAGGCGGGAGGCGGGAGGCGGGAGGCGGGAGGCGGGAGGCGGGAGGCGGGAGGCGGGAGGCGGGAGGCGGGAGGCGGGAGGCGGGAGGCGGGAGGCGGGAGGCGGGAGGCGGGAGGCGGGAGGCGGGAGGCGGGAGGCGGGAGGCGGGAGGCGGGAGGCGGGAGGCGGGAGGCGGGAGGCGGGAGGCGGGAGGCGGGAGGCGGGAGGCGGGAGGCGGGAGGCGGGAGGCGGGAGGCGGGAGGCGGGAGGCGTACCCATTTCTGCGCCCCTTTCCTTCGGGCCGCCTTAGGGCGTACCCGTTTCTGCGGCCCTTGGGGCGGCCGCGACCGGCCAGCGCGGGCAGATGGTGGCCGACCGGTGGCCGACCTGGCCCGACCTGGGCGCGCCGCCAGTCATGCTGGCATCGGGCCCGGCGCGCAGCGCACCCTGCCAGGCGGGGCGAAATCGAGGTGAAAAAAAACCCGCCTCGAGGGCGGGTTTTCTTGCGTGGATGAAGCGTCTGCTAAGGCGCCTCGCTCCGCGACCGATTACAGCGGGGTGATGTTCGCGGCCTGCAGACCCTTCGGGCCCTGGCGGGTTTCGAACTGCACGCGCTGGTTTTCCTGCAGCGACTTGAAGCCGTCGGCGCGCACTTCGGAGAAGTGGGCGAACAGATCGTCACCGCCGGCGTCCGGCTTGATGAAGCCGAAACCCTTGGCGTCGTTGAACCATTTCACGATACCGGTTTGCATGGGATTGCTTTCCAAAAAAATATAGAAACGAACGGCTGGGCGCTACTGCCTGCCGAGAACTGAAACTCAAGGAAAGGACACCATGGACAACCGAAGTACCAAGACGGTGGCTAACGAATGTGCTGTTGCCTCGTCGCTTGAATCTAGCGGAACTTTATACGGCGGATTGTGGCCATCGTCAAGCCGGGGTGATCCCTGCGGGGATTCGCATGCGTGCCACGCTGTGGGATCATCACGCCTTTTTTCGTCGCGTCTGCGCCGGCCTCGCCGATCGCCTCGCGCGCGCGCCGTGTCATCATGAGCCGACACCCGCGCATGCGACCGGACGGCGCCAGGAGACCATCATGCCCCTTCCCGAACCTGTGTCCAATTCGCCGCGCGAAGGCGCCGCGGCGACCTCGCCGATCGAGCGGCTGTTCAAGCTGCGCGAGCACCAGACCGACGTCCGCACCGAAGTGCTGGCAGGCCTGACCACCTTCCTGACCATGGCCTACATCATCTTCGTCAATCCGAGCATCCTCGGCGATGCCGGTGTGCCGAAGGATGCGGTGTTCGTCGCCACCTGCCTGGCGGCCGCGCTCGGCACCATGGTGATGGGCTTCTTCGCCAACTATCCGATCGCCATGGCGCCGGGGATGGGCTTGAACGCTTACTTTGCCTATACCGTGGTCAAGGGCATGGGCCTGCCCTGGCAGGCCGCACTCGGTGCGGTGTTCATCTCGGGCTGCCTGTTCCTGCTGGTGACGCTGCTGCGCGTGCGCGAGATGATCGTCAACGGCATCCCGCATGCGATCCGTGTCGCGATCACCGCAGGTATCGGCCTCTTCCTTGCCATCGTCGCGCTGAAGAACGCCGGCATCATCACGGCCAGTCCCGCCACGCTGGTCACCATCGGCGACCTGCACGCCCGTCCGGCGCTGCTCGCGGTGATCGGCTTCCTGGCGATCGTCTCGCTCGATCACCTGCGCGTCAAAGGCGCCATCCTGATCGGCATCCTGTTGACCACCGTGCTGAGCTTCGTGGTGGGAGACAACACCTTCCACGGCGTCTTCTCCGCGCCGCCGTCGATCGCGCCGACGCTGCTCCAGCTCGATATCCCGGCTGCGCTGTCGATCGGCATCGTCAACGTCGTGCTGGTGTTCTTCCTGGTCGAACTGTTCGACGCGACCGGCACGCTGATGGGCGTGGCCAACCGCGCCGGCCTGCTCAAGCAGGGGCGCATGGACCGCCTGAACAAGGCGTTGATGGCGGACAGCACCGCCATCATGGCCGGCTCGCTGCTGGGCACCTCATCCACCACGGCCTATATCGAGAGCGCATCCGGTGTCCAGGCCGGCGGACGTACCGGGCTGACCGCGGTCACGGTCGCCGCGCTATTCCTCGCCTGCCTCTTCATCGCGCCGCTGGCCGGCACAGTGCCGGCGTACGCGACAGCGCCCGCGCTCCTCTATGTTTCGTGCCTGATGCTGCGCGAGCTGGTGGAGATCGACTGGAGCGATGCCACCGAGGTGGTGCCGGCCGTGCTGACCGCGCTCGGCATGCCCTTCACCTATTCGGTGGCCAACGGAGTCGCGTTCGGTTTCATCACCTATGCGGCGCTCAAGCTGCTGACCGGCAGAGCGCGCGAGGTGCCGGTGATCGTGTGGATCATCGCCCTCGTGTTCGTCTTCAAGTTCTACTACCTGCCGGGCCATTGACACCGGCCGGGCGGCGCGCCTGCGCGCCGCCCGGCGGTTCCGCCGCGTCGAGCGTACCCGTTTCTGCGCATCACCCGATTGAGGGGCGTACCCGTTTCTGCGTGCGATGTAAGCGCTCAATTACATCGCGTAGGGGGGATTTGCCCCCCGGATGAGCGTCATCCTTAAGGATGAGATTCGGGCGAGCGGTGCCGAGAAGGCTGGACAAACGCCAGCAAATGCACTGAACTAAAGACGTGGCAAACATACAAGGGCGCTTCCAGGCGCCCTTTCTTGACTCCCGGTCTTCCGGCAGTCTCCGGTGCGCCTTGCCGCGATGCCAAAGCCAGGCCGCCTGCAGCAGGTCCAGACAATGACCGTCGCAAAGACGGCTTCGCCACCACCAAGAGCGCTCGCGAACATACGCGCGCCAGATGAATACAAATTAAGACAAGTGGTAATCGCGAACGAGCAGTGCCGGGGGTGTTGTAAAACGGGGATCCACCATGAGTGCAGGAGAAGTTCAGCAACCCGCAATCGGGCCCAGCAGTGAGTCAGCCAACCTTTCCATTCACCCAGTCTGGGCCGCACCGCGTGAGCCCGGCAGCCGCGGCGCTTTCGACGCCGCCGGCGAGGGGCAGGATGTCGACCTCGGCGAAATCCTGACGCGCGATGCGCTGCCGTCCGACGGCGTTCGGCAGACGCTGGATGCGCTGCGCCAGCGCAACCGCTTGCTCGAGGCCGAGTTGATGCGCCTGCGCGCGCTGCTGCAGGAGTGGATGCTCAGCCAGCTCACCTACAAGGCGCTCTACTTCCAGTACTCCGGACAGCGCCCCGAGGCTCCCCATGCAGGACTGATGCAGGAGAAGGAGATGGTGCGGCGGCACATCCGCGAGCAGTGGTTCGCGGGCAGCGAGCACCAGGCCGTGCCCGGCGATCAAACGTGCCGCATGTCCAAGCCATGACGTTCCCCCAGCGCGTGCCCGATCCGGCCGCCGTCACGCCGCGCCCGCGCCTGGGCGTGCCGGCGGCGCGAGCCGGATCCCACAACAAGGCCAACATCCGGGAGAACGTCATGGAGCGGCTATGCAAGGCTGCGACACGCACCGCGCAGGTGCTGGTCGTGTCGCGCCATGAAGACTACAGTATCGAAGCTTCGCAGTTCGGCGCCGGCTGGGATATCCGCCACGTGCACCAGCTGCGCGAGCTCGAGCGCATCGTGCGCGCCAGCACGCCGATGGCCGGCGTGATCGACCTGGAGGCCGACTACAGCGATGCCGAGTACATGCTGCTCGAGCAGAGCCTGCAGCATCCGCAGGTCGCGTGGGTGGCCATCACCAACAGCCGCATGCTGGACGACGAGCGCGTGCGGCGCCTGATCCGCGACTATTGCATCGATTACGTGCGCACGCCGTTCTCGTTCGACAACCTGCTCTACACGCTCAAGCACGCGCATGGCATGGCGTGCCTGCACGGCGGGCAGGTCGGCGAGGCCGTCGGCCACGGCAAGATGATCGGCGACTGCGCGCCGATGCGGGCCATGTTCCGCTCGCTCGCCAAGGTCGCGCATAACGAAGCGCCCGTCTTCATCTCGGGCGAGTCGGGCACCGGCAAGGAGCTTGCGGCGCAGGCCATCCACGAAGCATCGAGCCGGCGCAAGGGACCGTTCGTCGCCATCAACTGCGGAGCCATCCCTTCCCATCTGGTGCAGTCCGAACTGTTCGGCTACGAGAAGGGTGCCTTCACCGGCGCGAACCAGCGCAAGATCGGCTGGATCGAGCAGGCCCAGGGCGGCACGCTTTTTCTCGACGAGATCGGCGACCTGCCGCTGGAAAGCCAGGTGGCGCTGTTGCGCTTCCTGCAGCAGGGCACCATCACGCGCCTGGGGGGGCACCAGTCGATTCCGCTCGACCTGCGCATCATCTCCGCCACGCACGTGGACCTGGTGGCCGCGCAGGCGGAGGGGCGCTTCCGCTCGGACCTGTTCCACCGGCTGTGCGTGCTGACGCTGGCGATTCCGCCGCTGCGCGAGCGCGGCGAGGATATCCTGCTGCTCGCCAACGCGGTGCTGGCCCAGCACGGGCAGGAGGCGCGGCGGCGCATCCGCGGTTTCTCGCCATGCGCCACCCAGGCCATGATGCAGTACGAGTGGCCGGGCAATGTACGCGAGCTGATCAATCGTGTGCGCCGCGCCATCGTCATGACCGACAACCGCAAGATCACGGCCGACGACCTGCAGCTGCACGGCAGCGCGGAAAACCCGCGGCGCACGCTCGACGCGATCCGTGAAGAAGCCGAGCGCGAAGCGATCCGCACCGTGATGGCGAGCCACGGCTTCCACGTGGTGCCCGCCGCGCGCGAACTCAACGTCTCGCGCGTCACGCTCTACCGGCTGATGCACAAGCACAATATCCGCGTCGAGAGCCTGCCGGTGACCGGCGAGTAGGTCCGCCTCGCTGCGCCGTGCCCGCCCGGCCACGCCATGGCCGGGCGGGCACGGCGCGACCAACGTCGCCGCCGCGCCGGCCATCCCGATCTCGCCGGTCGCCGTGCCGGACGCACATCCGCGGCCGCGCACCGGTGCGCGCGCAGCCAGCGCTCCACCTGCCCTCCGCACGGCGGCATTGCCGCGTCTTCCCGCCCCCGCCCCCGCCTGGCGGCTCGGCCGTCCCGATCAGGAGGCAGGCCGTCCGTACGCCGCTGCAGAGCCGAAGGTACATGGCCTGCCTCCCTGGTGCCGATAAAAAAGTGCCCGCCGGGGGACGGAGCACAAGCGGACGATGCCCGGTGCGGGTAAGTCCCGCGCTGCCGCCGGACTATCGCGGTGTCCTGCCGCGATAGGACGACAGCGGAAGAGGGTGGCTGGACGCCGGGCAACACATCTGTGCATTCCGCGCTGGCCAGCGCGGGGGGGAAGAATCCTGCAGCGGACGACGCATCACCGCGGGCGCGAAGCGCCCGAGGCGAAGCAAGCGCCTGCGCGCCGTCATGCATGCAGCCGGTTGACGCATGGCTCTGAACTCCCCCCGAAACGATGTTCTTCTCGGTCCTGGTCGGTCTTGGTCTTGATCGCGTGTCATGCCTGTTGGCTGACAGTCACAGGGAGAGCGACAAACATGCCAGAGTGCGCAAATGCTTGATTTGTGAAGGATTGACGGGCCGCCACCGACACATTCCGCGATGGCCGCGCCCGATCGGTTGCGGCCCTGCAACCGGGTTGGCGCCGCATGGTCGGCGCTGCCGGCAGCCCCGGGGGTGACGAGGCTACGCGGGAGGCGGCCCGCACGCCCGCGCCGGCAGGGGCGCCGTGCTTACCACCGGGCGGTGCAATGGTTGCGTTGCCGAAACAGCTGTTGCGGCCTGGGCGCTGCGGCCGGCGCCAGGCAAGGCGTGGGCGGTCCGCTCCGTGCGGTGGCCCGCCAGTGCTCGCAGAAACGGGTACGCGTACGCGTGCGTTCCGGCCGCGCTTCAGCGCGCCGGCGCCGGCTGGCTGGCGGCCGAATGCGGCTGGCCTGAGATGGGCTGTGGACCTGGACCAGGTTTGTCGCGCTCGCAGGCGCTGATGGCGAGCACGCACAGGGCCAGCGCAATGACGGCGGCCAGCCGTCCACGGGTCGAGCGGTTCATGAGGCGTCCTCCTCGCGAAATCGGGTGTCGCCTGCGGGGCGCGCAGTCTGGCAGCGCGTGCGCAGCGACACCCTCGTCGGTACTGTAGCAGCCCCACGGTCCGGCCCCCACGGTCCGGCGCATCCCCAGCCGGGCCCGTGCGGACCGCAAGCGACGATCCGGAGCGTCCGCCGGCGTTTGGGCGCGGCGAGCGATGCGCGCTATCATGAACTTTCGCCGGGCCGGCTCCGCTCGCCCGCCCGTCATGCGCCCGCCCGGGCGGGACACGCTTCTTGGAGGGAGCCGCGACCATGCGCGCATCACCAACCGGCTGCCTGCGCGGCCGCCCATGCCGATGAGTACCGGGAACTGGCGGCGGCGCTTTGCGCAATGGCTGCCTAACCGCCTGACGCTGGCGCGCACCTTGGTGGTGCTGGGCGCTTCCGTGCGCGCCTGGCTCGCACACCGCGCCGCCAGCAAGGGCGCCGCGCTGTCGTTCTACATGCTGTTCTCGCTGGCGCCCATCCTGGTCCTGGTGATTTCCATCGCCGGCCTGTTCTTCGGCGCCGAGGCCGCGCGCGGCGAGATCTTCGCGCAACTGCGCGACCTCGTCGGCGAGCAGGGCGCGGCCGCCATCCAGCAGATCCTGGCCGCCACCCACCGCGCCGGCGGCAGTGGCGTAGCCACGGTGGTCGCCACCGGCATCCTGTTCGTCGGCGCGACCAGCGCCTTCGCCGAGCTCAAGGGCAGCCTCGACGAAATCTGGCAGGCGCCGGTCGACCACAGCGCGGGTTGGCTCAAGCTGCTGCGCGCCCGCCTGCTGTCCTTCAGCCTGGTGCTGGTGCTGGCCTTCATGCTGCTGGTCTCCCTGATCGTCAACGCAGCGCTGGCCGTGGTCGATCGCTTCTGGGGCGCGATCTGGACCGAGTCCTGGTTCGCGCCGGTGGCCGAGGCGCTGTCGAGCGCCTTTTCGCTCGGTGTGGTGACGCTGCTGTTCGCGGTGATCTTCAAGATGCTGCCCAATGCGCGCGTGGCCTGGCGCGACGTGGCCATGGGCGCCGTCGTCACGGCGCTGCTGTTCGGCGTCGGCAAGCGCCTGATCGGGCTCTACCTGGGCAATAGCGCGGTGGCCTCTTCCTACGGCGCGGCCGGCTCGGTGGTGGCGCTGATGCTGTGGATCTACTACTCGGCCCAGATCTTCTTCTTCGGCGCCGAGCTGACCCACCAGTACGCGCTGCAATTCGGCAGCCTGCGCGCGGAGGCGGTGCGCGCTGGCCGGCGCGAGCCCGGCCAGGGACCGCAGCCGCCGACGGCGAACCCGGTAGAATAGCGGCCAATTCCCCGTGCGTGCCTCCGGTGCCACCGCCCGATCCATGCGCCGCCAGCGGCGCAAAGATCGCGCCGCGTGGCCGGGCGGCCGCATTCCGGGCCCGATTCCCCCCTTTCCTGCCAGTCGAATCCGTGAGTTCGCTCGTATCCGAAATTGCGCGCCGGCGCACCTTTGCCATCATTTCCCACCCCGATGCGGGTAAGACGACCCTGACCGAGAAGCTGCTGTGGTTCGGCGGCGCCATCCAGGTCGCCGGCGAAGTGCGGGCGCGCAAGGCGGACCGGCACGCCACCTCCGACTGGATGGAGCTGGAAAAGCAGCGCGGCATCTCGGTGACCTCGTCGGTGATGCAGTTCCCCTACCGCGAGAACATCGTCAACCTGCTCGACACGCCGGGCCACGAGGACTTCTCCGAAGATACCTACCGTACGCTGACCGCGGTCGACTCGGCGGTGATGGTGATCGACTCCGTCAACGGCGTGGAAGCGCAGACCATCAAGCTGCTCAACGTCTGCCGCCTGCGCGACACGCCGATCCTGACCTTCATCAACAAGCTGGACCGCGAGGGCCGCTCGCCGATCGAACTGCTCGACGAAATCGAGGACGTGCTGCAGATCCAGTGCGCGCCGATGACCTGGCCGATCGGCATGGGCAAGGCCTTCCGCGGCGTGTACCACCTGATCGACGACAAGGTGCAACTGTTCGACCCGCACGGCGACAAGGGCACCGCCGCCATCGTCGACGGGCTCGACAATCCCGAGCTGGACCGCATCCTCGGCAGCCAGGCGGATGAGCTGAGGGTGGAGATCGAACTGGTGCGCGGCGCCTCGCACACCTTCGACAAGGACGCCTTCCTGGCCGGCAAGCAGACTCCGGTCTATTTCGGCTCGGCCATCAACAACTTCGGCGTGCAGTCGCTGCTCGACGCGCTGTGCGAACTGTCGCCGCCGCCGCTGGCGCGCAAGACCGAGACGCGCGAGGTCGGGCCGCAGGAGCCGAAGTTCACCGGTTTCGTGTTCAAGATCCAGGCCAATATGGACCCGCGCCACCGCGACCGTATCGCCTTCGTGCGCGTCTGCTCGGGCCGCTTCGAACGTGGCATGAAGCTGCTGCACGTGGCCGCCGGCAAGACCGTGGCCATCAACAACGCGATCACCTTCATGGCGCAGGATCGCAACACCACCGAGGAGGCCTACGCCGGCGACATCATCGGCGTGCCCAACCACGGCACCATCCGCCTGGGCGATGTCTTCACCGAGGGCGAGGGGCTGAAGTTCACCGGCATCCCCTCGTTCGCGCCGGAATTCTTCCGCCGCGCGCGCCTGAACAACCCGCTCAAGGTCAAGCAGCTGCAGAAGGGCCTGCAGCAGCTCGCCGAGGAAGGTGCCACGCAGCTGTTCCGCCCGCTCGGCTCGAACGACCTGGTACTGGGCGCGGTCGGCATCCTGCAGTTCGACGTGGTGGCGCACCGGCTCGAGCACGAGTACGGCGTCGACGCCATCTTCGAGAGCTATGATTGCGCCACCGCGCGCTGGATCCACGGTGACGCGGCCGAGCTCGACAAGCTGATCGACAAGGCCGGCCACAACGTCGCCCTCGACGGTGCCGGCGACCATGTCTACCTGGCGCCCAGCATGGTCAACCTGCGGCTGACACAGGAGCGCTTCCCCAACCTGAAGTTCCTGGAAACGCGCGAGATCGTCTGATCCCGTCCCGCCGCGCGGCCGTCCGGCCGCACGGCCCCCGCTCCGTCCTATGCCTCATGCGAGGCGCAGCAGCCAGCGTGCCAGCAGCGCCACGCCGGAGGCCAGCACCACCAGGTTGACCATGCGCAGGAACTGTTCGCGCGACAGGCCCAGCGTGATGCGCCGGCCCGCCCACAATCCCAGCATCATGGCCGGCGCCAGGGCCAGGGCCAGCTTGAGCAGGGCAGCGCCGGCGTAGACCCCGGCGGCCAGGAACAGCAACAGGCGCGTCAGGGTGCTGGCACCGATCAGCGTCGACTGCGTGACGCGCATCGCGTCCTTGCCCAGGCGTCCGGACAGGTAGATGGCATAGAGGAAGCCGCCACTGCCGAACATCGCCGAGCACACGCCTCCGAACAAGCCGAAGGGCAGCGCCGCGCGCGGCGTGAAGCGCGCCGCCGGGCGCTTGCCGGCCAGCGACCACAGCGCATAGCCGCTCACGAACAGGCCCAGCAGCGGCGGCAGCAGGTCGGCGCGCAGCTTGAGCAACAGCGCGGCGCCGGCCAGGCTGCCCGCCAGCAGCCACGGCAGCACGCGCCGCAACTCGGCGCGGTCGGCGTTGCGGCCATCGCGCAGCAGGTTCAGCGCGGAGGCGCTGCAGTCCATCAGTGCCAGCAGCGGCACGATCTGCGCCACCGGCATCAGGCAGGCCAGCACGGGCGAGGCGACCAGCGCCGTGCCGAAGCCGGCCATGCCGAAGATGACGTAGGCGCAGGCGATGGCCGCGCACATGGCGAAGAACTCGGCGGGCGCCAGGCCCGGCAGCAGCAGGCCGGGCAGATCGAGAAGCGGTGAGGTTTCCATGCGGGATCGAGGAGGTGGCTGGCCGGCGGCGGCGGCCGGCGGGATCGGCGACGGCGGTCCGCGCCTCGGACCGCCTCTGCAGGCAGGGTAAGGCGGCCGGGGGACGCCGGCCAATATCAAATCGGACAGCGATCGATCGCAAAGCGGCATGGCAGCGCATGCCGCCGCCATGGCAAACTGCCGTGCGTACCCGCGTACCCGCGTACCCGCGTACCCGCGTACCCGCGTACCCGCGTACCCGCGTACCCGCGTACCCGCGTACCCGCGTACCCGCGTACCCGCGTACCCGCCCCGCAGGCCATCCTTTCCGCTCCCCTGGTTCCGTTCCCGATGCACCCCACCCTGAAGCAATTGCGCTATTTCGTCGAGATCGTCGACGCCGGCAGCTACAGCCTGGCGGCCGAGCGCCTGTTCATCGCGCAGCCGGCGCTGAGCCGGCAGGTCAAGGAGATGGAGGCGACGCTGCAGGTGGCCCTGCTCGAGCGCAAGCCGCGCCACGTCGAACCGACGCCGGCGGGCCGCGCCTTCTATGCCTCGGCGCGCCGCATCCTCGATGCGCTGGGCGAGGCCTCGGCGCAGGCGCGCCAGGTCGAGCGCGGCGAGCAGGGGACGGTGCGGTTGCTGCATTCGAGCTCGGTGCCGCTCACGCCGGCCTGCACGGCGCTGCTGCGCGCCTGCCAGGCCGACCATCCGGGTTTGCGCTTCGACGTCTCGCAGGCCTCGAGCGAGCAGCAGGCGATCGAGATCGAGGAGGGCCGCGCCGACCTGGGGCTGGCGCGCGAGCCGGTGCTGCGGCGCTATCCGGAGGTCGAGGTCGACCCGCTCTATGTGGAGCGGCTGGAGCTGGCGGTGGCCGCCTCGCATGCGCTGGCCGGCGCGTCCGGCATCGGGCTGGCCGCGCTGCGCGAGGAGGCCTTCGTCTCGCTGCCGCACCCCGACCGCGGCGGACTGAGCCACCGGGTCGCCCAATGCTGCCTGGAGGCCGGCTTCTATCCGCGCGCCGCTGCCGCAGTCTCGCGCAAGCTGGCGCAGCTGGCGCTGGTGGAGGCCGGCTTCGGCGTGGCGCTGGTACCGGCCTCGCTGCGCCGCTTGGCACCGCCCGGGGTCGCTTTCGTGCCGCTGTCGGATCCCGGTTGCGAGACCCGCGTGGTGCTGCTGTCCCGGCGCGATTCCGGCCCCGCCGCGGCGGCGCTGGCACGGCGGCTGCGGCAAGGACTGGGGCCTTCGGCCGCCGCCGCAGTGCGGGGATAGGGCTGCGGGCGATCTATGTGATCTTAAGGGCGCATATCGACGCCATTGCCATCGGATGAAGGTCTTTCCCGGGATGGCATTTTTCACATTGTGCCAATGTATCAACTTTGATTCATGGAAGCCGATGCATGCGCCTGCATGCATCGGCGCGCTCGGCTAGAATCGCTGCTTCCGGGCCCGTCAAGACCCTGCGGCGAGTCGGCCGCAAGGCTTCGACGATGGGGCCCCGGCGTGCCGGCGGCCTTTGCCGCCGCGCTTCCCGAGCCACTCCACCACCCATGTCGACCTCCGCTCCCTTGCCGGCCGCCGATGCGGACAGCGTGTTCCGCGACCCCGCCTTCCGCCGTTTCTGGCTTGCCCGTTTCAGTACCACCATCGCCTACCAGATCTTCACCGTCGCGGTGGGCTGGCAGATGTACGACCTGACCCGCGATGCCTTCATGCTCGGCATGGTGGGGCTGGTGCAGTTCCTGCCGTCGGTGGTGCTGCTGCTGATGTCGGGCCACGTGGCCGACCGCTTCGACCGCCGCCGCATCGTGCGCGCCTGCCAGGCGCTGGAGGCGCTGGTGGCTTGCGCGATGGCGGTGGCCAGCCTGTCGGGCTGGGTGGCGCGCGAGCACATCTTCGTCTTCGTCGCGCTGATCGGCGCGCTGCGCGCCTTCGAGACACCGACGCTGCAGGCCACCCTGCCCAGCGTGGTGTCGCCGCGCCAGTTGCCGCGCGCGGTCGCGCTGTCGAGCTCGGCCGCGCAGTCGGCCATCATCATCGGCCCCGCCGTGGGCGGCTTCGCCTATGTGGCCGGCCCGGGCGTGGTCTATGCGATCAGCGCCGTGCTGTTCTGCATGGCGGCGGTGCTGGTGTCCGGCCTCACGCTGCGCCAGGCGGCGCCGCGTATCACCACGCCGGTCAGCCTGCAGACATTGTTCGCCGGCATCGCCTACATCCGCAGCCGTCCGGTGCTGCTGGGCGCCATCTCGCTCGACCTGTTCGCCGTGCTGCTGGGCGGTGCCACGGCGCTGCTGCCGATCTACGCGCGCGACATCCTGCACACCGGCCCGTGGGGCCTCGGCCTGCTGCGCTCCTCGCCCGCCATCGGCGCGCTGGCAATGGCGCTCTGGCTGGCGCGCCATCCGCTGCAGCGCCGCGTGGGCCGCATCATGTTCGGCGCGGTCGCCCTGTTCGGCGCGGCCACCATGGTTTTCGGCCTGTCGCACTGGCTGCCGCTGTCGATGGCGGCGCTGGTGGTGCTGGGCGCCTCGGACATGATCAGCGTGGTGGTGCGCTCCACGCTGGTCCAGCTCGATACGCCGGACGAGATGCGCGGGCGCGTCGGCGCCGTCAACTCGGTCTTCATCGGCGCGTCCAACCAGCTCGGCGAATTCGAGTCCGGCGTGACTGCGGCCCTGCTGGGCCCGGTCGGCGCCGTCCTACTGGGCGGTCTCGGCACCCTGCTGGTGGTGGTGCTGTGGGTGCGCCTGTTCCCGACGCTGGCCGGCCGCGACGCGCTGCACGAGCGGCCCGCGGTCGCCTGACACCGGGCGGGCGGCCGCGGGGCCGGCCGCCGCGCTCTCCCCCTCCTTCCGCTCCCTTTCCCCTCTTCCTCTCCGCTGCCTTCGGTGGCGATCCATCCGGCCGATCGCCTCTCCGGGCCCGCACGCGTGCCCGGAGCGTACCCATTTCTGCGTAGGCCTGGCGCGTGCTCCCGGGCCTGGCCGCCGCCCTCCCTGGCCCGGCCGGAGCCTGCCCAGCGGCCTTTCCGATGGTCTCTCCACAAAAAAAGCCGATCGGGTGCCAGCCCTTGCTCCTTCAGGGCTGGCGCGGGTTCTCGCCGCGCCGCACCGGTGCCGTGATGAAACCAAAGCCGCCGCCTGTTGTCCTGAACATATGTCAAAGACGGTCAACCTAGCTTGATCGTCTGGCATTTCCGCATACTCCCGCCGGCCGCCGCCAAGGCCGGGCCCGCAGCGCAGCCGCCATGCGGCAACGCAGAAACGGGTACGGGGCGCGTGGGCGGACCACCGCGCCGCCGCCCTTCCTTCCCACCCTCTTTCCCGCCAGGAGCCGACTCCCATGAACCTGAACATCATCGAAGCCGACAAACTGCAGGCCGCCTGGACCTATCTGCTGCAGTCCGCCGTGCAGCAGGGGCTGAACCTGCTGGCCGCCTTGCTGATCCTGATCGTGGGCTGGTGGCTGTCGGCCCGTGCCGCCGGCGCCGTGCGGCGCATCTTCGAGCGTTCCGGCATCGACGTGACGCTGCGTCCGATGCTGGCCAGCGCCACCCAGTGGATCGTGCGCGTGCTGACGCTGGTGCTGGTGCTGTCGCAGTTCGGCGTGCAGACCGCCAGCATCATCGCCATGCTGGGCGCGGCCGGGCTGGCCATCGGCCTGGCGCTGCAGGGCACGCTGCAGAACATCGCCGCCGGCATCATGCTGGTGTTGCTGCGGCCCTTCCGCGTGGGCCAGTACATCGACGCGCAGGGCGTGGCCGGCACCGTGCGCGAGACCGGCCTGTTCATGACCGAACTGACCACCGCGGACGGCGTCTGCCTGCGCGTGCCCAACGGCAAGCTGTGGGGCAGCGCCATCACCAACTACAGCGAGAACCCCACCCGCCGTCTCGACATCGAGGCCACGGTGGCCTTCGGCAGCGACCTGCAGGCCGCGCTGGCGGCGCTGCGCGCCATGCTGGCGGCCGAGCCGCGCCTGCTGGCCGAGCCGCGCGCCGAGGCCATGGTGATCAACTACGCACCGCAGGGCATCACGCTCAACGTGCGCTGCTGGACCGCCAGTGCCGACTACTGGGGCGTGCGCTTCGACTTCTACGGGCGCATCGAGGCGACGCTGGCGGCGGCCGGTTACCCGCTCGCGCTGCCGCTGCAGGAGCTGCGGATGCCGGCCGGGGCCGGGCCGCTTGCCGGCGCCGCCGACCCGGGGGCTGGCACGCCTGCGCCACGCTGAGCAGGCGCGGTCGCGGCCAGGCCTGTGCCGGCCGGCCGGGACCGCGACGCGGCACCCGCGTACTCTCCCTTCTGCTCCACCTGCCCGGGCAGGTTCCGAGGGCGCGCTGCACCCCCCTTCCTTCATTTCCCGTTTTCCCTTCCCTCGACGATTTGCGAAAGGACTGCTGAATTTGCCTGCATCACGCCATCCACGCCATCCACGCTTTTCACGCCATCGATATTCACCACGCCGGCTCATCCGCCGCTGCCTGCCGGCCCTGCTGGCCCTCGCCGGCGCAGCCCACGCCCAATCCGGCCTGACCCTCTATGGTTTCGTCGACGCCGGCCTGTTCAAGACCGGCCCCGGCAGCGAGGCCCGGCTCGGCACCATCCAGCGCAGCTACGTCGGCCTGCGCGGCCAGGAAGCCCTCGGCCAGGGCTGGGCCGCCACGTTCCACCTGATGACCCGCTTCGATGCCGGCAATGGAAGCCTGGAGGCCAGCGGCGCCACGCCGTTCTTCCAGGGCGAGTCCACGGTCGGCCTCAAGAGCCCCTATGGCGATGTCCGCCTGGGCCGCGCGCTGACCCCGATGTGGCAGTACGACTGGAACTACGACAACTGGTCCAACTTCAACCGCGTGGCATCCGTGGCCTGGTACGTATTCCATCCGTCCTACCGCAGCGACCCCTACCGCAACGGTCCGGCCGGCGAGTATTCGCGCTTGAACAACGGCGTCTTCTACGATTCGCCGACCTGGGGCGGGCTGCATTTCCACGCCGCGCTGGGCGTGGAGCGCTCGGCCGTGCCGGATGCGTACGGCCAGGTGGACCAGGCGCGGCCGCTGGCGGCATCCCTCAACTATGACGCGGGACCCTGGTCGGCCATGGTCGCCGCCGAGCGCAACGCGGCCGCCGACAACACATGGTTCGCCGGCCTGGCCTACCTGCGCGGCGCCTTCAAGCTGATGGCCTCGTACAGCCAGACACGGCTCGGCGCGGCCAGCCAGCGCTTCCTGGGCGAGGCCGGCGCGCACCGCAGCGCGGCCACGCTGGGTGCGGACTGGCGCCTCGGCGCCACCACGCTGAAAGTGTCCGCCGCGCGCGATTTCCAGGGCTACGGCCAGGCGGGTGCCACCGACTATGTGTCGGCCGGCTTCGACTATGCGCTGTCCAGGCGCACCACGCTGTACGGTGCCGCCATGACCCGCCACAGCCGCCACGCTCCCAGCGCCACGCTGTATGGCGCGGGCATGAGCCACAGCTTCTGACCGTTCCCGGCCGCCGCGCCATCCGCGCCATCCGTGCTCTCCAGCGTCCTCAGTCTTCCGCCGAGAACAGCGTGCAGGCACCGGTCTCCGCGCTGCTGACCTGGCGCCGGAAGGTGGCGAAGAGGTCGCGCCCGACGCCATGGCGGTTGGCCTCCAGGTCGGGGCGGCGCAGCTCGCGCGCCGCCCACTCGTCGGGCGGCACCTTCACCGTGAGCGTGCCGGCCGGCGCATCGACGCGCACGATGTCGCCGTCGCGTACCTTGCCGATGTCGCCGCCGGAGATCGCCTCGGGGCAGACATGGATGGCGGCTGGCACCTTGCCGGACGCGCCCGACATGCGGCCGTCGGTCACCATGGCGACGCGGAAGCCGCGTTCCTGCAGCAGGGTCAGCGTCGGCGTCAGCTTGTGCAGCTCGGGCATGCCGCAGGCGGCCGGCCCCTGCCAGGGCAGCACGGCGACGAAATCGCGCTCCAGCTCGCCGCGCTTGAACGCTGCCAGCAGGTCGTCCTGGCGCGCGAAGACGATCGCCGGCGCCTCCACCACCTGGTGCTCGGGTTTGACGGCCGAAGTCTTGATGACGGCCCGGCCCAGTTCGCCGACCAGCACCTTGATGCCGCCGTCGGGCGCGAAGGGCGCGTCGGCGCCGCGCACGATGCTGTCGTCCAGCGTTGCCTCGGGGCCGTCGATCCAGGTCAGCGCGCCGTCGCGCAGCACCGGCTCGCGCGTGTAGTCCACCAGGCCCCGGCCTGCCACCGTGGTGACGTCGTCGTGCAGCAACCCCAGCGCCAGCAGGGCGCGGATCACCACCGGCAGGCCGCCGGCGGCCTGGAACTGGTTCACGTCGGCCTTGCCGTTGGGGTAGACGCGTGCCAGCAGCGGCACCGCCGCCGACAGCTCGTGGAAATCGTCCCAGCTCAGCAGGATGCCGGCCACGTGCGCCATCGCCACCAGGTGCAGCGTATGGTTGGTGGAGCCGCCGGTGGCCAGCAGCCCGACCATGCCGTTGACGAAGGCACGCTCGTCGAGCACGTCGGCGATGGGCGTATAGCGCGGCCCGCCGTGCACCAGCCGCAGCGCCTGGCGCGCCGACTCGCGCGTGAGCGCCTCGCGCAGCGGCGTGCCCGGATTGACGAAGGCGGTGCCGGGCAGGTGCAGGCCCATCATCTCCATCAGCATCTGGTTCGAGTTGGCGGTGCCGTAGAAGGTGCAGGTGCCGGGGCCGTGGTAGGAGTGCATCTCGGCCTCCAGCAGTTCGGCGCGGCCGATCTTGCCTTCGGCATACAACTGGCGCGTGCGCGCCTTCTCCTCGTTGCCCATGCCGGTGGTCATCGGTCCGCCCGGCACGAACACCGTAGGCAGGTGGCCGAAGGACAGCGCACCCATCACCAGTCCCGGCACGATCTTGTCGCACACGCCCAGGCACAGCACACCGTCGAACATCTGGTGCGACAGCGCCACCGCGGTGGCCAGCGCGATCACGTCGCGCGAGAACAGCGACAGGTCCATGCCCTCCTGGCCCTGCGTCACGCCATCGCACATGGCCGGCGTGCCGCCGGCGAACTGCGCGGTGCCGCCCGACTCCAGCGCGGCTTCCTTGAGCCATTGCGGAAAGGCCGCGAGCGGCTGGTGGGCCGACAGCATGTCGTTGTAGGCAGAGACGATGGCGAGATTGGGCCGCTCCTCGGCCTTGAGGCGGAACTTGGCCTGGTCGGGCATCGCCGCCATGGCGTGGGCGAGATTGGTACACGAAAGATGCGAGCGCTCCACCTTGCGGCCGGCCATGGCGCGCGTGCGCGCCAGGTAGGCCTGCCGGGTGGCGGCGCTGCGGGCCACGATGCGGGACGTGACCCGTTCGAGGACGGGGTGGCGCGGCATGGGCTTCTCCTGCGGGGGGAGGTTCCAGACTAGCGCACTTTGCCGGCGGTTGCAGCGGCGCCGCGCCGTTGCTGCAGCGTTGCGTGGCCGAGGGGCGGCGGAACTTCGATCCCGCCTGAGCGGGTCCCTGAGCGGGTCCCTGAGCGAGCAGGGCGAGCGGCGCGATGCCCGCGACCCGCCGCTCAGGTACTCGGGCGGCTCAGGCGGCTCAGACGCCGCCGTCGCGCAGGCGCTCGCGCACCGCGCGGCGGTTGAGCTTGCCGACCGCGGTCTTGGGGATGTCGGCGACGAAGCGCACCGCGCGCGGCTTCTTGTAGGCGGCCAGTTGCGCCGCCACGTGCTCGACCAGCGCCGCCGCCAGCGCTTCCTGCCCTTCCCTGCCCATGCGCTGCGCGTCCGGCGCGGCATGCAGCACCACCACGGCGGTGACGGCCTCCACCCATTTGTCGTCGGGGAGGCCGATCACCGCGCATTCGCGTACCGCCGGGTGGCTCAGCAGCGCGTTCTCGACCTCGCTCGGATAGACGTTGTAGCCGCCGCTGATGATCATGTCCGAGGTACGGTCCTTCAGGTAGAGGAAGCCGTCCGCGTCGAACACGCCCACGTCGCGCGTGCGTACCCACCCATCGGGCAGGAAAGTCTGCGCGGTCAGCTCGGGCGCGTTGTGGTAGCCGGCCACGCTCGAGGGCGCGCGCACGGCGATTTCGCCCGGCTCGCCCGGCGGCACCGGATGGCCGGCCTCGTCGACCAGGCGCAGCTCCACCTCCAGCGCGACCTGGCCGCAGGCGCCGAGGCGCTCGCCCTGGTGGTCTTCGGGGCGCAGCACGGCCAGGCACAGCGGCACCTCGGTCTGGCCGTAGTACTGCCAGAAGCGGTGCCGGCCCCAGACTGCCATGGCGCGCTCGATCACCGCGCGCGGCATCGGCGAAGCGCCATAGATGACGTAGCGCAGCGCATCGACCCGGGTGGACGCGAGGGCCGGCGCATCCAGCAGCATCTGCAGCATGGTCGGCACCAGGTTGATGGCGGTGACGCCCTCGCGCTCCAGCGCCGCCAGGAAGGCGGCGGGTTCGAAGCCCGGCAGCACCACGGTCTTGCCGCCGCGCAGCCAGAAGGGCAGCACGAAGACGCCGCTGGCGTGGATCAGCGAGGCCGCGTGCAGCATCACGTCGTCGGGCGTGGCCGGCAGCAGGTTGAGCAGCACGTTGCGGCAGATCGCGGCGTAGGAGCGTTGCGTGTGGCGCGCGGCCTTGAGCACGCCGGTGGTGCCCGAGGTGAACAGCGTGAGGATCACGTCGTCCTCGTGCACCGCGACCTGCGGGTCGGTAGCGGGCCGGGCGCGGGCATCGGCAGCCAGGTCGATGGCGCCGGGCAGGCTCGCGTCGAGCCCGAGGCAGACCAGTCCGGGGCGCGCCGCGCGCAGCGCGGCGGCGCGTTCGGCCAGGTCGGCGCCGAATACCAGCAGCCGGCAGTCGGTTTCCTCCAGCATGCGCGCGTGCTCGGCGAGCGACAGGCGGGCATTCAGGGGCACGCGGTTGATGCCTGCCTTCACGCAGGCGAAGTCCAGCGGCACGCTGTAGAGGCCGTTGTTGACCAGCAGCGCGACCCGCTCGCCGCGGCCGGCGCCGGCCGCGATCAGGGCGTGGGCCAGGCGCGCGCTCAGCGCATCGACCTCGGTGAAGCTGAGGCGGTGCTCGCCGTGGACGAGGGCCGTGCGCGCGCCATGCTGGGCGGCGCCGCGGCGGATCAGTTCGAGGGTGGTGACGGACATGGTCGGGATTCGCAGTCCTTGCAGGGGGGGAACGGGGTTCGCAGAAATGGGTACGCCCGCGGCCCGGGAGGGGGAAAGCGGGGCGGGCGCGCCGTCAGCCGGCCGGACCGGGGCGGTCGGCCTGGCCGTGGCGCCCGGCGCCGTCGACGAAGCGCCGGGCGCCGTCGATACCCTCGGCGAACACGATCGGCGCCCCGGCCGCGCCCTCGGCGTGCAGCGCCGCCTCCAGCGGCAGGCCCCACTGCGTGTACGCCGAGGCGCGGTCGGCCAGCATGCAACGCTGCGGGAAGGCGGCGATCTCGTGCGCCAGCGCCTCGGCGGCGGCGCGCGCCTGCCCCGGCGCGACCAGCCGGTTGGCCAGCCCCATCGCGAGCGCCTCCTCGGCGGCGACGGGCCGCCCGGTGAGGATCATGTCGAGCGCGCGGCCCATGCCGACGACGCGTGGCAGGCGCACCGTGCCGCCGTCGATCAATGGCACGCCCCAGCGCCGGCAGAACACGCCGAAGACAGCGTCGCGCTCGGCCACGCGCAGGTCGGCCAGCAGGGCCAGCTCGAGGCCGCCGGCCACGGCGTAGCCGCTCACCGCGGCGATCAGCGGCTTGGACAGCGCCAGCCGCGTCGGCCCCATCGGGCCGCTGCCGCCGCCGGCCGGGTCCAGTTCATGGCGGCGCGCGGGGTCGCCCACCGCGCTCAGGTCGGCGCCGGCGCAGAAGTGGCCTCCGGCGCCCCACAGCACCGCCACGCGCAGCGCGGGGTCGGCCTCGAAGGCTTCGAACGCTTCGCGCAGCGCGGCCGCCATGGCGCCGTCGACCGCGTTGCGCTTGCCGGCGCGGTCCAGGATGATGGTGCAGACCGGGCCATCCGTCTCGGTCCTGACATAGGGATCGGGCATCGTCTCCTTCCTGATTCTTGATGATTCTCGATGATTCTCGATGATTCTTGACGTGATCCGTGCCGTTCTTTTCGAGGTCCGCCCTACGGCCGTGACATGGGATCGCGCTGCCATAAATATTACATGAAATGGGTATTTTCATATTTTAAGGAAATATTCATCGTTTACCCGCCCCCCGGCCTGCCCCCCGATGCCGGCGCTATGTCGCGGCGATGCCGGCGGCCGTGCGGCACATGTCACAATCCGGCCTGCGACCCCGCATTCCCTCCGACACATCGACCGATCGACCGAACCACCATGGCCGCCAAGGCTGGTATCAAAATCGAAGCACCGTCCGCCACCGACCTGGTGCTCGACCTGCTGTTCACCCATCCGCGCCAGGCGCTGACCGTGCAGGCGCTGGCGCGCGCCGCCGAAGTGATGGACATCGCCACGCCCGCCGTGCGCGTGGCCCTGACGCGCCTGCAGCGCCAGGGCCGCGTGGCCAAGACCGGCCGCGGCAGCTATGCGGTGCGCCTCGAAGGCAACCCGGCCCACCACGAAGTGCAGTACTGGTTCGACAAGGAGAGCCGCCTGCGCGACTGGAAAGGCGACTGGCTGGTGGTGCATGACGCCGCCGTGGCGCGCAGCGCCAAGACGCTGTGGCGGCACCACCAGCGCGCGCTGGAGTTGTACGGCTTCCGCATGCTCGACACCGCGCTGTGGGTGAGGCCTGACAATCTCGACGGCGGCGCGCCGACGATGGAGGCGGCCTTGCGCCGCCTCGGCCTGGCCCGGGAAGCGCTGGTCTTCAGCGCACGGCAGTTCGACCCTGCCAGCGCGCAGCGCATGACCGGCCTGTGGAACGTGCCGGGCATCCTGGCCGGCTACCGCCATGCGCACGCCTTGCTGGCGCGCAGCACGGCGCGGCTGGCGCGCCTGTCGCCGGCGGCGGCCGCGCGCGAGACCCTGCTGGTCGGGCGCGCGGTGATCCGCGCCATCGTGCGCGATCCCCTGCTGCCGGAGGCCATCCAGCCCGGCGCCGAGCGCCACGCCCTGATCGACGCCACGCGCGCCTACCAGGCCGGCGCGCTGGCGATCTGGGAGACGCTGCTGCAATCCGAGGCGGACTGAACCCGGCGCCGGACCCCGCGAAGTGCCGCAGCCGCCGCGCTCGCCAAGCGCAGGCGACTCACGTAAACTGGCTGGAACTTATGCGGCGCAGACTCGCACTCAGTTCTATGTCCGCGTGTTCTATGCCGCGTGCGTCGCACGGGATCGTGCAAGACAAGGAGTCCAGGGTGAGCATGCCCGATTTCGACATGGTGCTGTTCGGCGGCACCGGAGACCTGGCGCGGCGCAAGCTGCTGCCGGCCCTGTTCGATGCCCACTGCGCGGGGCTGCTGCATCCTGCTGCGCGCATCCTCGCCACCGGCAGCCGCGCGTCGACCACCGAGGCCTACCTCGCGGCGCTGGAAGAAAGCGTGCGCCCGGGCCTGGAGCACGCGCCGCCGGACGCCTGGGCCGCCTTCCTGGCGCGCATCGACTACGTGCAGGTCGACGCCGACGAGCCGGCCCATTTCGACGTGCTGGCGCGCCGCGTGCTGCAGCGGGCGCCGGAAGTGGTGGTGTGCTACCTGGCGACCGCGCCCCAGCTGTTCGCGCCGATCTGCGCGCAGCTCGGCCGCACCGGCCTGAACCACCCGGGCGTGCGCGTGGTGCTGGAAAAGCCGCTGGGCCATGACCTCGAATCTTCCGAGGCCATCAATGCGGAGGTCGCGCGCGACTTCGCCGAGGACCAGATCTACCGCATCGATCACTATCTGGGCAAGGAGTCGGTGCAGAACCTGATGGCGATCCGCTTCGGCAACGCCCTGTTCGAGCCGCTGTGGCGGCGCGAGTGGATACAGGACGTGCAGATCACCATTGCCGAGGAACTGGGCGTGGAGACGCGCGGCGACTTCTACGACCGCATCGGCGCGCTGCGCGACATGGTGCAAAACCACCTGCTGCAGCTGCTGTGCATGGTGACGATGGAGCCGCCCGCGAGCCTGTCCGAGGACGCCATCCGCGACGAGAAGATCAAGATCCTGAAGGCGCTCAAGCCGATCACGCCGCAGGAGGTGGCGGAGAAGACGGTGCGCGGGCAGTACCGGGCCGGGGCCGTCGGCGGCCGGCCGGTGCCGGGCTACCTGGACGAGCGCGGCATCGCGCCGGACAGCCGCACCGAGACCTTCGTCGCCATCAAGGCCGAAATCGCCAACTGGCGCTGGGCCGGCGTGCCGTTCTACCTGCGCACCGGCAAGCGCATGCAGGCGCGCGTGGCCGAGATCGTGATCCACTTCCGCGACGTGCCCCATGCGATCTTCCCGCGCCCGCTGGGCCTGTCGCCGCAGAACCGGCTGGTGATCCGGCTGCAGCCGGAGGAGAGCATCCGGCTGTACTTCCTCGTCAAGCAGCCCGGCGATACCGTGACGCTGACCCAGACCTCGCTCGACCTCGACCTCGCCAACTCCTTCAAGGCGCGCCGCGCCGGCGCCTACGAGCGCCTGCTGCTGGACGTCATCCGCGGCCGCCTGGGACTGTTCGTGCGGCGCGACGAGCAGGTGCAGGCCTGGCGCTGGGTCGAGCCGATCCTGGAGACCTGGCGCGACAGCCTGGTGCCGCCCAAGCCCTACACGGCCGGCACCTGGGGACCGGCCTCGTCGTCGGCGCTGCTGTCGCGCGACGGCGCGCTGTGGCACGAAGAGGTGTAGCGGGTGCGGCGGGCGTGCTGCGCGCCCCGGCGCGCAGCGATGCGCCGCCGCCCGGAGGCAGACCGGAAGGCGTGAGGACAGGACGAAAGGAGGAATCATCGATGCGGTGCTTCGAACATGCATCGGCGGCCGACCAGGCGGAGTCCCTGGCGATCTCCGTGGGCAATGCGCTGGAGCTGGTCATCGGCGCCAAGGGCTGGGCGGTGCTGGCGGTGTCGGGCGGACGCTCGCCGGTGGCGATGTTCGAGCGTCTGCGCCATCGGCACGTGCGCTGGGAATCCGTCACGGTCACGCTGGTCGACGAGCGCGCGGTGCCGCCAGGCCATGCCGACAGCAACGGCACGCTGGTGCGCCAGCACCTGCTGCGCGAGGATGCCGGGCGCGCCCATTTCGAGCCGCTGGTGGCCGACGCGGCGGATGCCGCCGATCCCGCCGCCGCCGTGGCCCGCCTGAACGCGGCCTACCGCCAGCCGGACGTGGTGGTGCTGGGCATGGGCGAGGACGGCCACACGGCCTCGCTGTTCGCCGACGCGCCGGAACTGCAGGCCGGGCTGAGCGAGCCGCGGCCCGGCTTCCTCGTCACCCATCCGGTGCAGGCGCCGCACGCGCGCATCACGCTGAACCTGGCTGCCTTGCTGGCTGCCGAGCGCATCTTCCTGGCGGTCTCCGGCCCGGCCAAGGCGGCCGTGCTGGCGCGCGCGCGCCAGCAGGCCACGCCGGCGCTGCCGGTCAGCCTGGTGCTGGCCCGGCGCCGCCCCGGCCTCGATGTCTTCCAAGCCTGAGCCGGGCGGCGCCATGACGACCACCGCCACCTCTGCCGCCACCTCTGCCGCCGACTTCCCGCGCCTGCTGGCCGACGTCGGCGGCACCAATGTGCGCTTCGTGCTGGAAAGCGCGCCGCGCCGCTTCGGCCCGGTCAGCGCCTACCGGGTGGCGGACTTCCCCTCGCTGGAAGCCGCCATCCGCCGCTTCCTCGCCAGCGACGCCGGCGGTGCGGCGCCGCGCCATGCCGCCGTGGGCCTGGCCAATCCGATCACCGGCGACCAGGTCAAGCTGACCAACCACAACTGGGCCTTCTCGATCGAAGGCATGCGGCGCTCGCTGGGCCTGGACATCCTGCTGGCGCTCAACGATTTCACCGCGCTGGCACTGGCGCTGCCGCACCTGCCCAAGCAGGGCCTGGCCGAGCTGCGCGCCGGCGCGGCGCAACTCGGCGCGCCCTGCGCCCTGGTCGGGCCCGGCACCGGCCTGGGCGTCTCGGGGCTGGTGCCCGGCCATGCCGGCGCGCCGCCGGTGGCGCTGGCCGGCGAAGGCGGCCATATCGGCCTGACGCCGGAGACCGACGACGAATGGGTGGCATGGCGCGCAGCGCAGCGCGCCTTCGGCCACATCTCGGCCGAGCGCCTGCTGTCCGGCAGCGGGCTGTCGCGCATCCATGCCGCGCTGGCCGCAGAAACGGGTACGCTCCTGCTGGCGCCGCTGTCGCCGGCCCAGGTCACCGCCGGCGCCCTGCAGCGCGGCGACCCGCTGTGCCAGCGCAGCTTCCGTGTCTTCTGCGGGCTGCTCGGCTCGGTGGCCGCCGATATCGCGCTGGTGCTGGGCGCGCGCGGCGGCGTCTATCTCGGCGGGGGCATCGTGCCGCGCTTCGTCGATGCGCTGCGGGTCTCGCCCCTGTGCGAACGCTTCGACGGCAAGGGGCGCATGCGCGACTACCTGTCGGGGTTGCCGATCCATGTCATCACGGCGGAATATCCCGCCTTGTGGGGGCTGTCGGCGGCGCTGGCGCAGGCGCTGCAGGACGGGGGCTGAGGCAGGCGCGCGTGCGGCCGTCGTGCCGCGCTCCCCGTTTTTCCCCGCTCCCCTTGCTTTTCTTGTTTTCTTGATCAGGATTTCTCGCACAAGACCATGCGTGTACTGTTGGTGGAAGACGATGCCATGATCGGCGACAGCGTCAAGCTGGCGCTGCGCCAGGAGGGCTTCACGGTCGACTGGGTGCAGGACGGCGAGGCCGGCCTGGTCGCCGCAGGCGGCCAGGGCGAGGCGGGCTGCTACGACATCGTGCTGCTCGATCTCGGCCTGCCGCGCCGTTCCGGGCTGGAGGTGCTGCGCACGCTGCGCGCGCGCGGCGTGCGCACGCCGGTCCTGATCCTGACCGCGCGCGACGCTGTCGCCGACCGCGTCGCCGGGCTCAACGCCGGGGCCGACGACTACCTGGTCAAGCCCTTCGACCTGCAGGAGCTGGCCGCGCGCATGCACGCGCTGGCCCGCCGCGCCGAAGGCCGCGCCGAGCCGCTGCTGCGCCATGGCGACATCGTGCTGAACCCGGTCACGCGCGAGGTGACGCTGGCCGGCGAGGCGGTGCACCTGTCGGCGCGCGAGTTCGCGCTGCTGGCCGCGCTGCTGGCGCGGCCCGGCAAGGTGTGGTCGGTGCCGCAGCTGCAGGAGCGCCTGTACGGCTGGGACGACGAGGTCGGCAGCAATACCGTGGAAGTCTATGTCCACGCCCTGCGCAAGAAGCTCGGCGCGGCGCTGATCCGCAACATCCGCGGCGTCGGCTACGTGGTGCCGCGCCTGGAAGACGGCGACGGTGTGGCGGGCAAGGCAGAGGCGGCCCCCTGATGCGCTCGATCCAGCAAACCCTGCTGTGGTGGCTGGCCGCCGGCCTGCTGGCGGGCATCGCCATTGCCACCGTGCTGATCTACGGACAGGCGCGGCAGGAAGCCAATGCCCTGTTCGACTACCAGATGAAGCAGGTGGCGGCGGCCCTGCCCAGCCAGTTCAGCGACCCGGTCGCGCCGCCGCTGACGGCCGGCCCCACGGTGGGGCTGCTGCATGGCGACGAGGACGTGGTGATCCATATCTGGGACGGCTCGGGCCGCAGCCTCTACCTGTCGCACGCCCATCCGGCGCTGCCGCCGCAGGCCGAGCTGGGTTTCTCCGACGTCAGGACCGACCAGGGCGAATGGCGCATCTACAGCGTGCAGCTCGGGCCGGCCGTGGTGCAGATCGCGCAGCCGATGAGCGCGCGCCGCACGCTGGCCGCGCGCATGGCCCTGCGCACGGTGGCGCCGCTGCTGCTGCTGCTGCCGTTGCTGGGCTGGCTGGTGTGGCTGGCGGTGGGCCGCGGCCTGCGGCCGCTGCGCGAGATCGCCGAGGAAGTGGGCGCGCGCGATGCCGCCACGCTGGCGCCGCTGGCCACGCGCGCCATGCCGGCCGAGGTGGCGCCGCTGAGCGAGGCGCTGAACCAGCTGCTGGCGCGGCTGGCGCAGGCGATCGACACCCAGCGTGCCTTCGTGGCGGATGCCGCCCATGCCCTGCGCACGCCGCTGGCGGCGCTGCAGCTGCAGGCCCAGCTGGTCGAGCGCGCCGACGGCGCCGAGGCCCGCCAGGAGGCGGTGGCGCGGCTGCGCCAGGGACTGGAGCGGCTGACCCACCTGGTCAACCAGTTGCTGACGCTGGCGCGCCAGGAGCCCGGCGCGACGCCGCCGCCGCATGAAGCGGTGGACCTGCGCGCGCTGGCCGGCACGGTGGTGGCCGACCTGACCCAGGCCGCCATCGACCGCGACATCGACCTGGGCCTGGACGCGGACCCGGGCGAGCTCACCGTCAAGGGCGATGCCGATGCCCTGCGCATCCTGCTGACCAACCTCGTCGACAACGCCCTGCGCTACATCCCGCGCGGCGGCCGCGTCGACGTGCACCTGCGCCGGGCCGAGGCGGGCGGCGTGGAGCTGGCGGTGTCGGACAACGGACCCGGCATCCCGGCGGACGAGCGCGCGCGCGTGTTCGACCGCTTCTACCGGCTGGCCGACGCGCCCACCGGCGGCAGCGGGCTGGGCCTGGCCATCGTCGCCGAGATCGCGCAGGCGCACGGTGCCCGGGTGGCGCTGGAGGACGCGGCGCCGGGCCTGCGCGTGCGCATCGTGTTCCCGCCGGCCTGAGGTGGACCCGAAGTGGCCTTGAGTGGCCTGGACCTGCCCTGGAAGCGCCTTTGAGACTGCCCGCTCAGGGAATGGGCGTCAGCAGCGGCTCGCCCGCGGCGTGCCGCGCGGCATTGGCCAGGAACTGGTTGAAGGAGGCATCGATCGCTTCCGGCGACCAGCCCGCTATGTGCGGCGTCAGCACCACGTTGGGGCAATCGAGCAGCGGCGCCGGCGGCGCCGGCTCGCTCTCATAGACGTCCAGGCCGGCACCGCCGAGCTCGCCCGCGCGCAGCGCCGCGGCCAGCGCCTCGGTATCGACCACGCTGCCGCGCGCGATATTGACCAGGTAGCCGGTGGGGCCGAGCGCGCGCATCACCGCGGCGTCGATCAGGTGGCGCGTGCCGGCGCCGCCGGGCGTGGCCACCACCAGGTAGTCGGCCCAGTCGGCCAGCGCCGCCAGGCTGTCGAAATAGCGGAAGGGGGCGTCGGCGCGCGGCTGGCGGTTGTGGTAGCCGACCTCGAGGTCGAAACCCTGGCCGCGCTGGGCGATGCGCCGGCCGATGGTGCCGAGGCCGAGGATGCCCAGGCGCTTGCCCGAGAAGTTGGGCTGCAGCGGCAGGTCGTTGCGCCACACCCCGGCCCGGGTGGCGCGGTCGAGTGCCGGCACCGCGCGCACCACGGCCAGCAGCAGGGCCATGGCATGGTCGGCCACGCAGGCATCGTTGGTGCCGGCGCCGTTGAACAGAGCGATGCCGCGCGCGCGGGCATGGGCCACCGCCAGGTTCTCGTAGCCGGCGCCCAGCGCGCCCAGCAGTTCCAGCGCCGGCATGGCGTCGATCTCGTCCGCGCGCAGCCCGGTCGAGCCGTTGGTGAGGACCGCGCGGATGCGCGCGCCTTCGGCTGCCACGCAGGCCGCGCGGCGGACCGCATCGGGGGCGTAGTGGACGGTGAAGGCGGTGCCGAGCTGTTCGAGATGCTTGGGCGAGACGTGGATCAGCAGGAGGAGGTCGGGTTTCATGGCGTGGCGGCTGGGGAGAGAGCCGGACCCGGCGGCGGGCCGGGCCGGATCGAGGCATTCTAGCCGCACTGCACAAAGGCCGCCCGTGCCCGCCGATTATCAAATCCTGGACAACAATGCTTCCAATGCCGGATGGATGATGCGGGCGCGCCCGCTGTCCATAATCGACAGCGATGCCGGCGCTGGTGCCGGCCCCAGCAAGGAGTCCTTCCCATGTTTCCCGATTTCGATGCGGCGCGTGTCCTGGTGGTCGGCGGCAGTTCCGGCATCGGCCTGGCCGCGGCCCGGGCCTTCGCCGCGCGCGGTGCCCAGGTGACCATCGCCTCGCGCCACCAGGCCAGGCTGGATGCGGCGCTGGCGTCGCTATCGTCGCTGTCGTCGCTGGGGGCGGCCGATGCCGGTGCCGGCGCGCGCGTCGCCGGCCAGGTGCTCGACGTCACCGACGACGCAGCCGTGGCCGCCTTCTTCGCCCAGGCCGAGCCCTGGGACCATGTCGTCATCTCCGCCGCCCAGACCGCGACCGGGCCGGTGCGCCAGCTGCCACTGGCCGATGCCTATGCCGCGCTCGACAGCAAGTTCTGGGGCGCCTACCGCGTGGCGCGCGCGGTGCCGATCCGCGCGCGCGGATCGCTCACGCTGGTATCGGGCTACCTCGGCATCCGCCCGAGCAAGGCCTCGGTGCTGCAGGGCGCGATCAACGCGGCGCTGGATGCGCTCGGGCGCGGGCTGGCGCTGGAGCTGTCGCCGGTGCGCGTCAACACGGTCTCGCCCGGCCTGATCGCCACACCGCTGTGGGACAAGCTCGATCCGGCCGCGCGCCAGGCCATGTACGACGGCGCCGCCGCGCGGCTGCCGGCGCAATGCCTGGGGCAGCCCGAAGACGTCGCCAATGCCATCCTGTACCTGGCCGGCACCCCCTACGTGACAGGCTCCACCGTGCTGGTCGACGGCGGCGGGGCGATCGCCTGAGGACAGGCGCGCGGCGGGCGGCATCGTGCCGCCGGGCGCGCGCCTGTTTCCGCTTTTTCCCGTGGTAGTGAATGCGTGCTCGCGCACGCCAACCGGAGACTCTCCATGCAGATCGATCTCAGCGGCAAGACCGCGCTCGTCACCGCCTCCACGGCCGGCATCGGCCTGGCCATCGCCAAGGGCCTCGCCGCCACCGGCGCCGAAGTCGTGCTCAACGGCCGCCACCAGGACAGCCTGCAGGCCGCGCTGGAGGCGGTGCGCGCCGCCGTCCCGGGCGCCAAGGTGCGCGGCGTCGCGGCCGACGTCGGCGATGCGGCCGGTTGTGCCGCGCTGGTGGCCGCCGTGCCCGCGGTCGACATCCTCGTCAACAACGCCGGCATCTACGGTCCCAAGGACTTCTTCGCGCTCGAGGACGCCGACTGGAGCCGCTACTTCGAGCTCAACGTGATGTCGGGCGTGCGGCTCGCGCGGGCCTACGTGCCGGGCATGGAGGCCCGCGACTGGGGGCGCGTGGTCTTCATCTCCTCGGAGTCGGGGCTGAACATCCCCGAGGACATGATCCACTACGGCTTCAGCAAGACCGCCCAGCTCGCCATCTCGCGCGGGCTGGCCAAGCGGCTGCGCGGCACCGGCGTGACCGTCAACGCCGTGCTGCCGGGACCGACGCTGTCCGAGGGCGTGGCCGCCATGCTGCAGGAGGCGGCCGCCAGCCAGGGCGTGAGCGTGGAGCAAGCCGCCGCCGCCTTCGTCAAGGCCAAGCGGCCCAGCTCCATCCTGCAGCGTGCCGCCACCGTGGAGGAGGTGGCGAACATGGTGGTCTATGCCTGCTCGCTGCAGGCTTCGGCGACCACCGGCGCGGCGTTGCGGGTCGATGGCGGGGTGGTGGACACCATCGCTTGAGGCGCGCTGCCGGGCGCCGGCGCCGGGTGGGGGCGCATACGCAGAAACGGGTACGCAGATGTGGATGCGGACCTGGATGCGGACCTGGATGCGGACCTGGATGCGCGGACGGGGGTACGCAGAAATGGGTACGCCCGGGCCCGGAGCGATCCCGACCGGTGACGCTCACCCGGGCCCGCAGGACCGGCGGCGGCAGGCAGCCGCCCAGGCTCCCGCACGCCTGTCACCGATGGGTCCGGACACTGGCAGCAGATGCCGCCGGGCCTGAATCGCGGGGTTTGGGCCGGATCGCGGGCCGGAAAAAGGGAAGACGGCGGGCGGCAGGGGCGGCCGTGCCGTACAGGCGTCGCGCACGGGCGGGTTGGGTGATCCGGCCCCACCATGCCGCTCGCAGGTGCCTTGCGGCAGCCTCGCAGAAATGGGTACGCTTTGCGGGGCGGGGCCTGCGGGGCCCGCGACGGCGGACCCATCCTCATCTCATTCCCCGGTGCTGTCCCCGTCCTTGCCGCGAGTGCCGGCGTGCGCCACCAGCCGGTCCAGCAGGCTGCCCAGCTGGGCCTGCTCGGCGGCGTCGAGGCAGCCGAACAGCTCGGCATTGAGGCCGGCGATGACGGCGATCGCCTTGCGGTACAGCGGCCGCCCGCGCGCCGTCAGGGTCAGCACGACGCCGCGCCCGTCTTCGTCGCTGCTTTCCTTGCTGACCAGGCCGCGTTCGACCAGCGCCTGCGCGCTGCGGCTGGCCTGGCCCTTGGTCAGGTTGGCGCGCTGTGCCAGTGTGTTGACCGAGACCGGCTCGAAGGCCCCGATCGCCGCCAGGCAGCGTCCCTCGCCCAGCGGCAGCCCGCATTGCACGAGATAGGCCTCGGTGCTTTCGCGTTCGCTCAGCTTGTTGACCTGGTGCAGGCGGTAGGTGAGGAACTGGTCGAGGCGGGGCAGCGGCTTCATGTCGGCGATTCCGGGTCGGGCGCCTGCGACTTTACACGCCGCAGGCGCGCCGCGCATCCTCGATGGCCTGCAGCACCGGCGCGGCTTCGGCCTCGCGGCTGATCAGGGCCAGGCACAGGGCGGCCAGCAGCAGCGGCGTGCGTGCCTCGCCGACTTCGGCCATGGTGCGGCACAACTGCGTGTAGGCACGGTCCAGGTCGTCAGCTTGCATCGGAGGCTCCAGCGGGCAGGTTGAGGAGGAAGGGCGCCAGCGCGGCCTGCACGCGGTCCGGGTCGGGCTGGCGCCAGCGCGCCAGCACATAGCCGTCGGGCCGGATCAGGTACAGGGTGCCGTGGGTGGCGCCGTAGCGCTGCCAGGCCTGGCCGTGCGCATCGCGCAGCACGCCGTCGCCGCCCGGCGCGGCGGCCGGGGCCACCACCAGCCACTGCACCGGCGGGCCGGCCTTGCCCGCAGCGAGCGCGCCGAGCGCGTCCGGCACGGCGCCGTCCGCCTGGAAGCAGAGCAGGGTGAAGGCCCGGCCGAACGACTGGCTCAGGTGCACCGTCTCCGCGCCGCGCAGCAGGCTGGCCTCGGGCGCGGGACAGCCGGGCGCCGCGCCGGGCGCGTCGTCGAAGTCGGACGGGCCGTTGAGCGGCGAGCCGGCGTAGTCGATCGGCGCCGACTGGCGCGGGTTGATCAGCGAGCGGACCTCGGGATGGTCGAGCGCCAGGCGCAGCGCGGCCTCGCGCATCAGGCGGAAGGCGAAATCGGGCGGCGCCATGAACTCCGTGCTCTTGGCGCCGTAGGCGATGTTCTGGCGGGTGGCGTGCACCCGTTCATCCGAATAGGAGTCCAGCAGCGAGGCCTCGGCGTGCCCGCGCAGTACCCACGCCAGCTTCCAGGCGAGGTTGCCGGCATCGTCCAGGCCGGAGTTGAGGCCGCGCACGCCGAAGATCGGCACCAGGTGGGCGGCGTCGCCGGCGAACAGCACGCGCCCGTAGCGGTAGCGCGGCAGCGTCAGGCACTTGGCGTTGTAGATGGAGATCCACAGCGGCTTCCAGGGGGCGCTCTCGCCGATCATGTCGAGATGGCTCTGCACGCGCGGCAGCACATTCTCCGGCCGCACCGCGGCGTCGGCATCCTCGTCATCGCGGATCTGGTAGTCGATGCGCCACACATTGCCGGGCTGGCGGTGCATCAGGATGGTGGAGCCGGGATTGGAGGGCGGGTCGAACCAGGCCAGCCGCTCGACCTCGCGCCGCGTGTCCTGCTCGATGTCGACGATCACGTAGCGGCCCTCGTACTGCATGCCTTCCATGCGCAGGCCGAGCTGCTCGCGTACCGTGCTGCGCCCGCCGTCGCAGGCCACCAGCCATTGCGCGGCGACGCGCGCGCTGCCGCCACCCGTGTCGATCTCCACCGTCACGCCATCGTCGGCGGCGTGCACCGCGGCCACGCGCGCACCGAAGCGCACGTCGGACAAGGTGCCGACGTCCTGGGCGGCGCGGTGGGCGTATTCCTCGATGTAGTACTGCTGGATGTTCACCATCGGCGCGAAGCGCTCGTGCGGCTCGCTCGGCATGCGGAAATGCAGCACCTCGGTGTCGCGGTAGTAGCTGCGCCCGCCCACCCAGGCCAGGCCGGTCGCCACGGTGGCGGCGTCCGCGCCGGCCCAGCCGAGGATCTCCAGCGAACGGCGCGACATGCAGATGGCCCGGCTGCCGCTGCAGTAGCCCTCGTCCGCCTCGACCACCAGCGAGGCGATGCCATGCCGGGCCAGCAGCGCCGACAGGGCCAGGCCGACCGGCCCGCCGCCGGCGATCAGCACCGGGACCCGCTCCGGCCAGGGCTGGGATGTGGGTGGCATGGAAGTCTCCGTAATCTGGTTGTGTGCTCAACTATATGTCGATAATAGTTGCGTGCACAACCAGCGTATACCCCTCCCGTCCTGGCCCGCGCCCGCTGCCACGCGGACGGCAACTTGCCGGAGCCGCGGGCTCCCCGCGGTGCTGGCCGCGCCCTCAGCCCGGCATGCCGAGCCGGCGTGACAGCGCGGCGGCCACCGCCGCCAGCTGGGTCCCGGTGGCCTGCACTGCCGCCGGCGTGGCCTCGTGCTCGAGCAGGCTGACGGCGATGCCGGCCACCGGTTCCCCCGAGAAATCGCGGATGGCGGCGCCGATGCAATGCATGCCTTCGCGCACCTGCCCTTCGTCGATGGAGAAGCCGCGCGCGCGCGTGTCCCGCATCTCGGCCAGGAAGGCCGGCAGGCCGGCCACGCTGTGCGGAGTGAGGGCAGCCGGCCAGTGCTGGCCGAAGCGCTGGCGCAGCGCGGCGTCCGGCAGCGCGCTGAGCAGGATCTTGCCGGTTGCGGTGAAGGGGGCGGGCAGGCGCATGCCGATGCGGAAGGTGAAGCCGAGCGGGTCGGCGCTGTTGCGGCAGGCCAGGTAGATCACGTCGCGCCCCTCCAGCACGCTGAGCGTGATGGTGTGGCGGCTCAGCTCGGCCTGTTCGGCGAAGTAGCGCTGGAACTCCCCGACCAGGTCGAACTGGGCCAGGAAACCGTTGGCCCAGTGCATCGGGTGGGCGCCCAGGCGGAAGGTGCCGTCGCCCGCGCGCGCCAGCAGGCCGAGTTCGAGCATGGTGGCGAGCAGCCCGTGCGCGCTGCTCTTGGGCAGCCCGAGCGCGCGCGCGAGGTCGGCCGCGGTGGGCGGCGCGCCCGCCGCGCTGACGAAGTCCAGGATGCGCACGGCACGCCGCAGCGCCGGCACGGTTTCGGCCTGCGCCGCCGCATTGTCTTCCTGCCCGTGTCCGGGAGCGTCCATGCCGGACGGCTGCAGTGCCTCGCTCATTCTTGACAAACTCCCTCCGGCCGCACTACAAAGGCACACTGATAGTTCAATATGCGGATCTTAGTTCAACCTATTGAACTTGGCAAGGTTGGCGAGCCCGATGTCACGGCAAGCGAACCGGGTCCGCCCAGCCCCCGACCGGCACGGTCACCAAACGGAGTGAAATCTTGCTGACGCTGCAATCCCCCGCGCTGCTGCGCGATCAATGCCTTCTCGACGGACGCTGGCAAGGTGCCGCGGACGGTGCCGTGATCGAAGTCCGCAATCCCGCCGACGGCAGCCTGGTGGGCTGTGTGCCGTCGCTGGGCGCGCCGGCCGTCGAGGCGGCGGTGGCCGCCGCCGACCGGGCCTTCAAGCCGTGGTCGCGGCTGGCGCCGCAGGAGCGCGCGGCCGTGCTGATGCGCTGGTTCCACCTGATCCTCGCCAACGCCGACGATCTCGCCGCGCTGATGACGGCCGAACAGGGCAAGCCGCTGGCCGAAGCCAAGGGCGAGGTACGTTACGCGGCCAGCTTCATCGAGTGGTTCGCCGAGGAAGCCAAGCGCACCTACGGCGACGTGATCCCTGCCCCGCAGACCGACAAGCGCCTGGTGGTGATCAAGCAGCCGGTGGGCGTCTGCGCCGCCATCACGCCGTGGAACTTCCCGGCCGCGATGATCACGCGCAAGGTGGGCCCCGCACTGGCCGCCGGCTGCACCATCATCGTCAAGCCGGCCGAGCAGACGCCGCTGACCGCGCTGGCGCTGGGCGAACTGGCGCAGCAGGCCGGGGTGCCGGCCGGCGTGCTGCAGATCGCCACCGGCGACGCGCGCGTGGTGGGCGGCGTGCTGACCGCCAGCGACAAGGTGCGCAAGCTGTCCTTCACCGGCTCCACCGAGGTCGGCCGCCTCCTGATGGCGCAGTGCGCGCCGACCATCAAGCGCCTGTCGCTGGAGCTGGGCGGCAACGCGCCCTTCATCGTCTTCGACGATGCCGACCTCGATGCCGCGGTCGAGGGGGCGCTCGCCTCCAAGTACCGCAATGCGGGCCAGACCTGCGTCTGCGCCAACCGCCTCTACGTGCAGTCCGGCGTCTACGAGGCCTTTGCCGAGAAGCTGACCCGGCGCGTGCGCGAGCTGCCGGTGGGCGCGGGTACGCAGCCGGGCGTGCAGATCGGGCCGCTGATCGACGAGGCGGCGGTGGAGAAGGTCGAAAGCCACGTCGCCGATGCGCTGGCCAAGGGCGCGCAGGTGGCGGCCGGCGGCAGGCGCCACGCCCTCGGCGGCCTGTTCTACGAGCCGACCGTGCTGACCGGCGTCACGCAGTCGATGCGGGTGGCGCGCGAGGAAACCTTCGGGCCGGTGGCGCCGCTGTTCCGCTTCGATACCGAGGAAGAGGTGGTCGCCATGGCCAACGACACCGAGTTCGGCCTGGCCGCCTACTTCTTCACCGAGAACGCCGGCCGCGCCTGGCGCGTGGGCGAGGCGCTCGACTACGGCATGGTCGGCCACAACACCGGCCTGATCTCCAACGAGGTCGCGCCCTTCGGCGGCGTCAAGCAATCGGGCCTGGGCCGCGAGGGCTCGAAGTACGGCATCGACGAGTACCTGGAGATGAAGTACCTGTGCTCGGCCATCCGCTGAGCGGCAGCGCAACATAGCCCAGCGTAGCCCGGCATAGCCCAACGCTGCACCAGCCGGCGCAATGCCATGCCGTGCCGGCGGCACTGACGCACGCGCGCCGGGGCGGCGCCGTGCGCATCCGTGCGGTCGCCGCGACCGCGCCGCCCGCACGACGGGACAGCACAGAGAACACAGCAGAGGAGACCAGCGTGACGATGCAGGCTTTTGAATTCCGGACGGTGCCGTCCATCCATGTGGAGTGGGGTGCCGCCGCGCGCCTGGGCGAGTGGCTCGCGGCGCGCCAGGCGCAGCGCAGCGTGCTGCTGGTGACCGACGCCGGCCTGGTGCGGCACGGCCTGACCGCGCCGATCGAGGCCAGCCTGCGGGCCGCGGGCTGCACCGTCACGGTGTTCGACGACGTGGTGCCGGATCCGCCCGAGGCGACCCTGCACGCCTGCGTGGCCCAGGGCCGCGCCGCCGGCGCCGATCTCGTGCTGGGCCTGGGCGGCGGCTCGCCGCTCGACGTGGCCAAGCTGGCCGCCGTGCTGCTGGTCTCGGAGCAGCCGCTGTCCGCGCTGTACGGCATCGGCAACGTGCGCGGCGGCCGCCTGCCCCTGGTGCTGGTGCCGACCACCGCCGGCACCGGCTCGGAAGTCACCAATATCTCGATCCTGACCACCGGCGAGACCAGCAAGATGGGCGTGGTCGCGCCGCAGCTCTACGCCGACCACGTGCTGCTCGACGCCCGGCTCACGCTCGGGCTGCCGCGCCTGGCCACGGCGGCCACCGGCCTCGACGCCATGGTCCATGCCATCGAGGCCTACACCGGGCGCCACAAGAAGAACCCCTTGTCCGACGCGCTGGCACGCGAGGCATTGCGCCTGCTCGGCGGCAACCTGCTGGCGGCCTGCCGCGACGGCGCCGACCGCGCCGCGCGCGAGGCCATGCTGCTGGGCGCCACGCTCGCGGGCCAGGCCTTCGCCAACTCGCCGGTGGCGGCCGTGCACGCGCTGGCCTATCCGCTGGGCGGCCACTACCACGTGCCGCATGGCCTGTCGAACGCGCTGATGCTGGGGCCGGTACTGCGCTTCAATGCACGCGCGGCGGCCGCGCTGTATGCGGAGCTGGCGGATGTGCTGGGGGTGCCTGCGGGTGCCGCCGGCACCGATGCGACGGCGCGCGCGGCGGCCTTCGTCGGCGCGATGGAGGCACTGATGGACCAGAGCGGCGCGCCGCGCCGCCTGCGCGACGTCGGCGTCAGCGAGGACAGCCTGCCGATGCTGGCTGCCGACGCGATGAAGCAGACGCGCCTGCTGGTCAATAACCCGGTCGAAGTGAGCGAGGCCGACGCGCTGGCGCTCTACCGCGAGGCGTACTGACGCACGGGGCGGCACGCAAGGGCTGGCATGAGGCGGCACCGCATGCACCACGCGCACCGTGCGCACCACGCGCACCGTGCCCGCGCCGGCGGCCCGTCGTTCCCCCTTGCGCCGGTCGCCGGGGGACTCAGTCGTCGCGCTCGTCGCCGGTGGGAAAGTGCACGCCGGCGCGGCGCGCGGCCAGCATGATGTGGCGCTGCATGGCTTGCTGGGCCTGGTCCGGCTGGCGTGCCGCGAGCGCCTCGATGATGGCGCCGTGCTCGGTGAAGGTGGCGGTGCGCGCGCCGCGGCGGTAGTAGGGCAGGCGCTGGCTCTCGCGCATCATCTCGGCGCTTTCGCGCAGGATCTCGCCGATCACCTGGTTGCCCGCGACCGTGACGATCAGCGCATGGAATTCATAGTCGAGCTGCGAGGCGACGTCGAAGGCGTCGGCCTCGATCGCTTGCTGCATCGCCTGCGCATTCTCGCGCAGGGCGGCGATCTCGCCGGCCGAGATCGCCTGCGCCGCCAGGCGCGCGGTCAGTCCTTCCAGCGCGAAGCGCAGCTGGTAGATGTCGATCAGCGAATGGGTGGCGGCGAAGCGCCAGGGCGGCGGCGTGCCGGCTTCGCCCGGCTCGGCCACGTAGACGCCCTTGCCCGGGCGCGATACCACGATGCCCTGCCCCTGCAGTGTCGAGATGGCTTCCCGCAGCGAGGCGCGGCTGATGCCGAGCCGGACCGCCAGCTCCCGTTGCGAAGGCAGCAGCGTGCCGGCGGGAAACACGCCATCGCGTACCCATTGCTGGATGAGGCTGACGGCCTGGTTGGCGACGGTGGAGAGCGGTCCGGTCATGCGGGGCAAGGGCGGTGGGGCAGGATGGGTTGGCGCGATTTTAGCCCACATCGCCGGCGCGCCCGTGCCGCCGCGCGGCCCCCGGCGCGGCTACTTGTCGACCAGCCTGGCCGGCACGGTGTAGGGTCAACAGCGCGCCCGCACAGCAGGACCGCGGCGAGCACGTACATCGCGGCATCGGGTGCTGTGCGTGGTGTCCTTGATCAGGCCGATCAGGTAAGGGCTCAGGAAGCCGGCGAGGTTGGCCACCGAGTTGATCAGGGCGATGCCGGCGGCGGCGCCCACGCCCGACAGGATGGCGGTGGGCAGGCTCCAGAACAGCGGCGAGGTGGCCAGGCTGCCGCCCGCGGCCAGTGCCAGCGCTGCCAGCGAAAGCGCGGTGTCGTGGCTGAACGCGGCGCTCAGCGCCAGCCCGGCGGCACCGCAGCAGAACGGCACGATCAGGTGCCAGCGGCGCTCGCGCAGGCGGTCGGAGCTGCGGCTGACCAGCAGCATCGAGCAGACCGCCACGCTGAACGGGGATCGCGGTCAGCAGGCCCACGTGCAGCACGCTGTCGACGCCGGTCTGCTCGATCAGCGTGGGCAGCCAGAAGGTCAGGCCGTACTGTCCCATCACCGTGCAGAAAGCAGATCAGCGTCATCTTCAGCACGCGCGTATCGGTGGCCACCATGCGCAGCGACATGTGGCCGGACTTCTGCGCGTTCTCGCTGGCGATGCCGCGTTCGAGCACGGCCTTCTCCTCGGCGCTGAGCCAGCGCGCGGACTGGATGCCGTTGTCGAGGTAGCGCAGCACGGCAAGCCCGGTCAGCAGCGAGGGTACGGCTTCGATCAGGAACATCCACTGCCAAGCCGCGCAGGCCGTGGGTGTCGTGCATGGCCTGCATCACCCAGCCGGACAGCGGGCCGCCGAAGATCCCCGAGATCGGTGATCGCGGCCATGAACAGCGCCACCATTGCGTGCGCGCCGGTGCGAGGGAAACCAGTAGGTCAGGTACAGGATCATGCCGGGATAGAAGCCCGGCCTCGGCCGCGCCCAGCAGGAAGCGCAGCGCGTAGAACTGGGAGGGGGGTCTGCACGAACATCATCGCCGCGGAGATCAGGCTCCACAGGATCATGATGCGCGCGGATGGTGGCCTTGGCGCCGATGCGGTGCATCAGCAGGTTGCTGGGCACTTCGAAGAAGAAATAGCCGATGAAGAAGAGGCCGGCCCCGAGTCCGTAGAT